>NZ_CP028487.1:1246500-1869750 GCF_003048255.1 Yersinia massiliensis | reverse complement strand
AAATAGCCATTCTTATACCTCAGAAAAGAATTAAAAAAATAATGCTCATGCTAGGTTTAATACAAATGGCATGCCAACTTTTCAATCAATTGATTACAAAGGTTTTTCATTAAAATTGATAAAATGAAATTGTCATTATGACTATTAGGTATAATGTATTTTTGACAGCGTCATTGTTTTTTTGACTATCAAGAGATAAGTTAGCATTGGCTTGCTTGAATCTATCTGGCATCGTCATATTCCTTCGCAAAATTATCTAACCAGATTTGGCATATTCCGTGCCATTTGTTAACGCGTTGATTTGCCTCTAGCGGAAAATTCTCTATTGTGTTAAACACAATGCCTACCTTTGTCATTAAGACAATTCATGTGCGGGTGACAATATGGCTCTTTCTGTTGAAACGCTGGCGGCACTGGCCGTCGATATTCAGAATGGTGTGAACGGACGCGATCGTTTTATGCGGATGATTAACAGCATCCACAGCGCGCTAAACTGTGACGCCACCGCACTGTTACGCTACGAAAATCTGCAATTTCGGCCACTGGCCACCGCTGGCTTGGCGCCGGATGTGATGGGACGTCGATTCAATCTTGATGTTCATCCACGGCTTGAAGCCATCGCGCGCGCTGGCGATGTGGTGCGCTTTCCTGCCGACAGCGATTTACCGGATCCCTATGATGGATTGATTCCCGATCAAGGCGATTTGCACGTTCACGCCTGCGTCGGCATCCCCCTTTTTGTCGGGCAAACGCTGATCGGCGCTCTGACGCTGGATGGCATGAATGCCACTCAGTTCGATGAGTACAGTGATGAAGAATTACGGGTGCTGGCGAGCCTGACTGCGGGTGCATTGAATAATGCCTTGCTGATGGAGCGTTTAGAGAAACCAGCCTCATCTTTTATACCGTCACCTCGCCGACCGGAAGAGAATGAAGAGGTTGAAATTATTGGTGATTCAGCAGCGTTAGCGCACCTCAAAAAAGAGATTGGTGTTGTTGCGCCCTGCGATCTCAGCGTCTTGATAATGGGGGAAACAGGCACTGGTAAAGAGCTTATCGCTCTGGCTATTCACCGACAATCGCATCGCTCAGCGCGACCGCTGATTTATCTGAACTGTGCAGCCCTGCCGGAAAGCGTGGCGGAAAGCGAGCTGTTTGGCCATGTCAAAGGTGCGTTCACCGGCGCCATTCACGATCGGCGAGGAAAATTCGAGTTGGCGGATAAAGGAACGCTGTTTCTTGACGAGATCGGAGAATTGCCGCTTTCGCTGCAGGCCAAGCTTTTACGTGTGTTGCAGTATGGCGATCTGCAGCGGGTGGGGGAAGATAAGCCGCTTACCGTTGATGTGCGCATTATCGCCGCAACCAACCTTGATATGCGTAAAGCGGTGACCGATGGCAAATTCAGGGCTGATCTTTATCATCGCCTTAGTGTCTTCCCGTTGTTCGTCCCGTCGCTGAATGAGCGTCGGGAGGATATTGTGCTGCTGGCTGGCTATTTCTGTGAAAAGTGTCGGGTCAAATTCAGTCTGATAAGCATTGCGCTGAGTTCTGACTGCCGCGCTATGCTGCAAGCCGCCAGTTGGCCGGGAAATGTGCGCGAGCTTGAACATGCCATATATCGTGCCGTTATCATCGCGCAGGCCGAATCACGCAACGGTAAAGTTATTTTGCTTTCGCAACATTTCCAGTTTGAAAATGAGAGCGCTGTTCATGCAGAACCAATCAAAACTTTGGTAGCAACACCAGCGATGAATCTCAGCGAGGCGACGCGTAAATTTCAATACGATTATATCCAACAGGTCTATGTAGACTGTGATCAGGTGTGGGCTAAGGCGGCAAGAAAGCTTGAATTAGATCCGGGTAATCTTCATCGACTGGCAGTCAAATTGGGCCTAAAGAAATAGAGTAATGGACAGGGCTACTGACATTACGATGTGTTAGCCTTCAAAAATTAGCATCCTTCATAGCGGGAGGGAGTATGTACGGACCCGATCCATCCAATAAACATCCAATGAAGGGATTTCCTCAGGTTTGTTTTGTCAAAAATACGGTGACAAATCCAAACATCATAGTGGGTGATTTTACTTATTACGACGACCCAGAGGACTCAGAAAACTTCGAGCGCAACGTTCTCTATCATTTCCCTTTTATTGGTGACAAGCTGATTATCGGTAAGTTTTGCGCCATCGCAAGAGGCGTCCAGTTCATTATGAACGGGGCAAACCATAAACTTTCTGGCTTCTCTACTTTCCCGTTTTATATTTTCGGGAATGGATGGGAAAAGTCCATGCCCCAAGCCGGTGATTTGCCCTACAAAGGCGATACTATAATCGGCAATGATGTGTGGATCGGGTATAAAGCGCTGATTATGCCCGGCGTAAAGATCGGTAATGGGGCGATAATCTCTTCACGTGCGGTGGTGACTTCTGATGTACCTGCATATGCGGTTGTTGGTGGCAATCCTGCCAAAGTGATTAAGAAACGATTTACTGATGAAACGATAGCAACGCTAGAAAAACTGGCGTGGTGGGATTGGCCCATAGAAAAGATTACTCAGAACCTTACTGCAATAATGTCCAGTAATATAGACGCATTACATGACTAAAAGGCCCTGTTTCGTGGTCCGATGATGTCTGTTTCTGGCACGAAACTGCCCGTTCCGCAAATGCCTCAGGCAGCTTAGTGCGTGGAGCGGACTTATTGCCATCAGGTATACAGGGAGCATTAGGCCTCACTGAAATTCTAAAAAATTAATGCTAAAACATCTGAGTTCAGCCCATATTCAAATCGAACAGGCGATATATGGCAATTATGCCACTCGAGGTTAGGTTCACTTCGCGATATCCCTGTGTGCAGGTTATCCATTCTTTTTGTAAAAAAAACGTCATCAGCGCTGAGCCTGCTTCTCCCCCCAGATGGAAACGTCTTTCGCTCCAGTCGAGGCAGGCACAACAGGATTTGCGTCGTGGTCGCGGGTTAAGAACTACACCGATGCGCTGAAAATGGGATTTTCCGGCTTGCGTCAGTGCACTGCCCCCAGCCTCAAGCCATCGTTCCTGCAACATAAACTCGTAAATACTGACAGCAAGTTCTCCTGCCAGATGGTCATAACAAGTGCGAGCGAATCGTAAATGTGTCGGCGTTCGGGTCGTAGGGGATTTGAAGGTATGCATGGAAACCCCCATCAGATTTTCCAGCAATGCGGCAATATGATGACCTGCGAGGCTGTAATAGCGGTGGCGTCCCTGAGTCAGGCACACAACCAGCCCGTTGTTCAGAAGTCGGGAAAGGTGCCCGCTGGTCGTGGATGGGGCAATGTCTGCCACCGCACTGAGTTCAGTTGCTGTCCACGCGCGTCCATCCATCAGGGCACACAGAATACTGACCCTTGACGGATCAGCTATGGCAGAAGCAATCAAAGACATCGATTTTTCGAGAGAGTCATCCGACTCACTGTCATATTCGGTTTTCAGAAAGTTCATTCAGAGGGTAATGCCCATTTTCGCGTCACTTCAGCTGCATGAGTATCATCATCCGTCAGCAGAATGAGTCGGTTACTGTGGTCGCTGTACTGTACCAGAATGTTGATACCATTCCTGGCAATTGTTTCAGCTATCTCCCCCAACTCTCCCGGACGTTCCTGAGGTAACTTTCTTATCACTGGGCGGCACACTTTATGGACGTCAAAACCAGCCTCAGTGAGAACCTTGCGGGCTTTTTCGCCGTCCTGAACCAGAAAATTCGCATGTGCTGTTTCGGATGTTGAAAATACACCGCCTCCTTCAAGACCGACGCCGTTTTTGCCCAACACGCTGCCAAGTGATCCAAGCGCCCCTGGGGTATTACTGAGAATGACGTGAATATTAAACATGATGATGTGCTTCCTTATCAGAAGAGTAGTCGCGAAATACGCTTGCAACACGGATTCTGTAAAAAGAAAAAATCGACTGTTTACCTTCTTTCTGTGCAGCCAGATGCATAACATTCTGCTTCCATCCAGCCACAGAGCTCTCATCCTCCCACCATGACAAAGAAAGCAATTTCCCCGGGGTACTCAGACTCTGGAATCGCTCAATAGAAATAAATCCCGGGGTGTCTAACAATAGTGGCTTGAGCTCAGAAGCAAGCTGAAAATATCGCTCCTGCGCTTCGGGTAATGCTTCTGCCTCGAAAATAACTGCAATCATTGATCAGCTCCTTTGTTAATTTCCAATGAGTTTATTACCAACGAAAGTCTGATACTTCGGTCTGCACCGAAATATGTAAGTTTCATGAAAACAAAACTTTCGCGAACGATAAAAATTCACTGAGTGGAGCAAGTAAAATTGAATATAGGGATCGATATACGAGCGGGTGAACTTATCTAAATTGAGCCATCCATAACATCCGTTTTTGGAACGAGGCGGACAAGATTTTGGAGATGAAGGTCTGCTGTGAGCGAAGAGCGGAAGTTGGCAAAACAATACTACCATCACGGTATACTGATCGGCAGGGAGCAGGTCAATCGCCAAGCTAATATTTATCGTTTAGCTGCCTTTGATATATCAGCAAGTCCAGTTCGGGTGCCTCCCCGGATACGCGGGTCAACATTGCATGGACCTGCCCTCTGTGATGGGTTTGATGATTAAACCAGTGAGCCAGAGCAGACCAGATTACCTGCTGCTTAAGTTCTGGTGTTGAAGCCCGCCGGTAGGAGACTATGCCAGCTAAATCGGTTTCTGATAATCCCATGATAAAACCAACGATCTTTTTATCTTCTTCTCTTCGCGCCATTTCCAGACTGGGAAAATCACTGTTGAACAGTATCTGGTCCAGCCGATACCCTGTTTCAGGTAATGCGTTTAAACGATGTCTCCATATCCTGTCCGTCACTAGCATGTGATTCAGCGTCGCCTCGATAGACCCAAAAAAAGCGCCGCAGTTTTTACGGTAAGCATCTTCTCCAATCTTTCCAACGCTGGAATATAACCGTTCATTCGCCCAGGCGTTGTAGCCGGCTAGAATGTTGAAATGCATGTTGAGTGAACTCATAATTTCATCCATTTAAAAGAACAACCGTTTTAATTATAGTTGTGCATTTAGCTGCGCAATAAAGATACTCTGACCCGTTCCCTTTTAGTCAATGCTGTGCGGACTCAGTAATGTCTGCTCAGAGCGAGGAGCAGACTTCGGCGTCAGCAAGATTACGTTAAGTTGGCAAAGCTATAAGATACAGTTTTTCATAGTGGATCGATGGCTAAGTCGGTAGAGAAGTGCTGAGTATGCGTTATTATTAAGAGTGAGACAGTAGATTGAAAACAAAACAATCAAAAATCCTTAAGTCAATTTATAGGCCCATGCGTTGCGACGAGTTTGACCTCTGGGCGGACCTCTCTTTAAATGACTATGTTGAAGACCTGATCACAAATCATCGGTACAGCCGTAAAAAAGCCCAAGTAGAGACGTCGAAATCATTTAAAACAGCTTTGCCAGCGGGTATCAATACTCCAAATAACCACTTTAGAACTTATGAACATGACGGCCAGGCTGCGGGATATCTGTGGTTCAGCTTGGAAGATAACTCAGCTTTTTTATCAGATATAATACTTATCCCAGAATTTCAGGGTAAGGGTATGGGCAGGGATTTTATCCGTGCGTTCCTGAATGAGTTGACTAGTCAGGGTGCGTATGAGGTGGAGCTAAGAGTATCACCGGACAACCAAAGGGCTTTAAAATTATATAAAGAGTTTGGTTTTCGGATAACTGGTTTTGATATGAGTCTTTTGCTGGAGCCCGAGTTATCAGCAATCCGTTAATCATAATGTTCGGGAACAATGGTTTACTTGTGATTGCCTGCTTACATCGCCTGTTAGATTCAGGCAAAATGGCTATTAATCTGGATTCCCTTACTGTGCATTTTTCTGAGGACTGATCATGGTTTGGTGCTAAAACGTTTGATGGAACACATATTGCCAAACCTCGTCCCCCACTTAATTTGACAGTCCTTAAACGGCTATGGGACACGTTCAGGACGAACTATATGTAGCTTTGAAGTGATCGACACAAATTGGCTACGGCATGACAATTTAATTGAATACTAAAAGTCCGCTCTTGGCACTAAGCTGCCAGTTCCACAATGGCCTCGGGCAGCTTCGGCTGGCAACAGACTTATCAGGCCTAACGGGTATCGGTCATTCCAAACATCGGGGGCATTCTAATATCCTGATTGTTTTGTCATCTTTCGCTCACCTCTCCCCAGAATAATTCACAAAGCATCACGATAAAATGTCACTGCGGTTATACGTTGGCAGATTGCTATCAGTCACTTTATTGGACAAACAGCCAGATTCGCCAGTTGGCTTAAAATTCGTTATTATCCGCTGCCAATCTCCATCCGAGCAGTCTGATGTCTAAGATTTTCGATACTTTTATCGCCCCGCCGTGCCATGAGCAAATAGAGACGCTCTATCAGGATGATCATCTGGTTCTTATCAATAAACCCGCTGGACTGCTCAGCCTCTCAGGGAAAAACCCGCAAAATCTCGATTCAGTGCATCATCGGCTTGTGCAGATATTCCCCGGTTGTACCCTCGTCCACCGCCTTGATTTTGGTACTTCCGGACTAATGACCATTGCCCGCAATAAGGCGATTAATGCTGCTCTCTGCCAACAGTTCAGTCAACGCACGGTGATCAAGAAGTACAGTGCACTACTTTGCGGACATTTGGACGATAACGAAGGGGTGATAGACGCTGCGATTGCTAAAGACCCGGCGTTGTTCCCTTTGATGTCGATTTGCGCAATTCACGGTAAGCCCGCTCGCTCCCACTATCGGGTCATTGAACGTATTTATCAAGAATTGGAAGACAGGACGTTATTACCGTTAACGCGGGTACAGCTAACCCCTGAGACTGGGCGAACCCACCAGCTACGCATCCACTGCCAGCAGTTGGGCCACCCTATTTTGGGCTGCGACCTGTATGGCGGCCGCTTGATATCAGGAACTGAACAGGTTCCGCGGCTGATGTTGCACGCCAGTGAGTTGCATTTTGTTCATCCCATCAGCGAAGAGCGGATCAACGCCCGCCATGCTAGTCCGTTCTAAGCGCGCTCATTACCACATTAAATCATCGGGCACTTTAAAATCAGCGTACGGATCTTCTTCATCTTGCTCTTCCTGACTAAGCGCACTATTTAAGACAATACTGCTCGCATCTCGCTGGGCAATTTTATCGGCCACGCTTGCAGGGATGATTGCGTATTCACTCTCTCCACTGTTATCAATAGTTAAACGAGCAATGGCAAGACGACCATTAATCAATTGCGCTTGAGTAGGCTTATCCACGACGACTTTTTTAATTAAATTATTATCGGTGAAGTTAAAATCAATATTGCCTTTTAAAATGACGATTTTGTTCATTTCAATCAGTTGCTTCACCTGAGCTTTATGCTCTTTGGATAAAGCCGCTTTGTTTTGTTGCTCACTTATCTGCTTATCACGTTCAAGTTGAGTCTTTTTATTTTCTTCTACGGCTTCTCTTGCCTCACGGGCCTGAACGCGTGATTTTTTAGCCGTTCTTTGGACTTTAGCGATCTTTTTGCTGGTCACTAGCCCAGCTTTTAACATCTGCTCTTGTAAGGTAAGTTTTGTCATTTTCGTTTCTAAACCAATTAAGTAATTTACGAGATTATACCTATAATTTTTGAGGCTGTACTAGGTAGCAGTGACAAGTCATATTCATCCAAAAATAGGCTGCTACGATCTGGATAGCAGTTTTTCCTTTCTCGCCTCAATTATTCAAACAACAATGGTGAAAGTCCCATAAACATGACTACGTTCAAAATCATCTGAATCAAGACGAAAAAAATGCAAGCGCACCAAGCACAGCGACTTTTAATCTGTTATCCATTCCCAGAGTTTTATCGCCCCGTACCCAGCTAGAGCCACGCCACTCACAGCTAGGACAACTGGCGCTGCTGCGGCAACAGTTGAAGAACCAACGATACCCGCTATCGCGCTTGAACCCGCAACGCTACTCGATACAGCAGCAGTAGTCATACCCACACCACTAGCCGTTGCGGCTATACCACGGGTAATAGAAGGGCCACTGGCAGCAGCGGTAAGGTGACTAAACGCGGAGTTGCTGGCAGCGCTCATCACCGTATTTCGTGTTAACTGCCCCTTAGTCATTGATGCAGCAGCACGTAGCAGAGGGTCACTTATGGCCTGTGCAGTTTTATATGCATGGTATGTATTGTAACCAGCACTAGATATTTTCACCGTATAGAGTATTTTCTTTTTTACCTGCTGACTCTCGGCTTTCCCGGTCACGCACCACGTTGCAAAATGCTCGCAATTATTAAATATCAAATTATATTCATTCTCACCTAATCGATCTTTTGCCCTTTTCACAATGGCTGTTGGTGAAAATCTCACATCTTCATCGATGTGTTTTATGACTATAATTTCGTCCCTATTTTGGTTGAAATCTTCGATTGCAGTTTCGCAAATAGCACCTTTTGATAGGCCATTTGCAAGTCCTGCATAATGAACAACCTTACCACCACCCACATAGATACCGTGATGCGTGTATCCTGTCCTTGTTGATAATAGATGCGCACCTAAAGTAATCATGATTCTCCCTAAATATTAGGCATATACCTTTCATAGATGTTGTATACCCGCATTAAAATAGTATTGCTACAAATAAAAGGGCGATTCAAGCGCTCCAGATGGGCCACCTGGGATAATTTCTTTCAAGCTACGAATGAATGCGCGTGTTGCGGGGGAATGCAGCGCACCTTTGCGGCTCATGATGCCAATGTCGCGATGAGTTTCATTCAGATGAATTCGTAATGGCGTTAGCACCCCAATCGATATTTCATATTCCAATTGGTGAGATGACACAACCGCCACCATATCAGACCTCAGCAGCAACTCCCTCACCACCGTAGGGTCACCGGTTTCCACCACAGGTTGCGGCGCATCCATGCCAAGACGGCGAAATGCCTTGATTAACGAATGCCTCGACGGTGCATTCTCTCGCGGTAATACCCATTTAATATTGTCAAAATCTGCCGCCATTAAATCTCGGCCCGTCAGGAAATGGGCTGGACGAGTGAGCAGAATCAGCTCTTCGGTAAAGAGTTTGATTTTATCGAGGTCATCAACACTCGAGTCATGACGTAATGCGCCAATAATCAGATCGATATTTCCCCCGCGTAACTCACTCACGAGTCTATCGAATGCACTTTCATCGGTAGCGACTTTTATCGTCTCATGGGCATTAATCGCGTTAATTATCGCTTTGGGTAACAGCCCCGCACGGCTCAACGGCAGCGCACCAACATGCACGGTTCCGGTGACGATGCCTTTCATCGCCGCAATTTCTTCTGGAATACGGCGTATTTCGTTTAATGCGCGGCTTATCGATGGGGCTATTTTTCTGCTCATTTTGGTCGGCATCATGCCTTGTGCTGTTCGACGAAACAGTACGGCCCCACAACCTTGCTCCATGGTTTTTATCGCTGCACTGACAGCAGATGAGGTGATATCTAACGAATTGGCGACGTTGCGGGTGGAATGCAGCTGATACAAGGCCAGAAAAATCTTCAACCGCATAACGTTATACAGCCAGAGCGGTTCAGAAAAATCGGAGCCTGTATCATCTATCAATGGTGGGACTTGCTGGAGTTCATCAAGTATCTGAATCGCTCGCGGTAAAATAGATTTTCCCTGCTCCGTCAATAACATCCCTGCTGAATGTCGTTCAAATAGCGACTCGCCTAAAATGTGTTCAAGCTCACGAATTGAACGCGTTATCGCAGATTGAGTGCGAAATAAATTATGTGCCGCCTGAGAGATACTTCCGGTTTGTGCAACTCGCAGGAATGCTCTTATCTGCATGATATTAAATAATTTGTATTCCTGTTTCTTTTTCAATTTGACTGTCCCACCAATACCGCCTCTTTCACCACATTAAATAAAACTCATAGCGATGGCAACTAAACGCATTATCCCGCCTTGACATCATCATGGAAGAATAACGTTGACGAATAAGCAGGATAAAAGGAGAAGTTTATGACGAGTCCTACCCCTAAAAGTGCCCTAGTAGTCAGTGCACATTCAGCAGATTTTGTTTGGCGAGCAGGTGGAGCAATCGCCCTGCATGTTGAGCAAGGTTACCAAGTTCATATTGTTTGCCTTTCTTATGGTGAGCGCGGCGAGTCGGCAAAACTCTGGCGTAAAGGGCAAATGACTGAAGCCTCGGTTAAAGAGCAGCGACAAGAAGAAGCTCAAGCTGCGGCCGATATTTTAGGTGCCAGTATCGAATATTTTGATCTTGGCGATTATCCATTGCGGGCCGACAAACAGGCGCTATTCAAATTAGCCGATGTGTATCGCAGAATTCAGCCTCACTTCGTACTGACGCACTCTCTCGCTGACCCCTATAATTATGATCATCCTCTTGCCGCCAGCCTGACCCAAGAAGCACGAATCATTGCCCAAGCAGAAGGTTATCGGCCCGGCGAAAATATCATTGGGGCTCCCCCCGTGTATTGTTTCGAACCACATCAACCCGAGCAATGCGGCTGGAAACCGGATGTCCTGCTCGATATCACCTCAGTATGGGATAAAAAGTACGCCGCAATCCAATGCATGGCTGGGCAAGAACATCTGTGGGAATACTACACCCGCGTCGCCTTGCAGCGTGGTGTTCAAGCTAAGCGCAATGTCGGTATTACGTCCCAGAGAGCATTAGTTCACGCTGAAGGGTATCAGAGCATTTTCCCTCGCGTGACGGAGGTTCTGTCATGAGTGACATCAATAGAAAAGGGATTGTGGTTACCCACATTGAGCGTAGCGACCCAGCGTTACTCGCACGTTTCCAGACTTTTGGTGTAGCAACCACACATGAGGCGCAAGGTCGCATGGGGTTACTTGAGCATCGCGTTCGCCCCATTCAACAAGGTGTCACCATTGCAGGAAATGCCATCACTGTCTTGGTTTCTCCGGGGGATAATTGGATGTTCCACGTTGCAGTAGAACAGTGCCAACCCGGTGATGTGCTACTGGTCACGCCCACCTCCCCTTGCTACGACGGTTTTTTTGGTGACTTACTCGCAACATCATTACAGGCGCGTGGCGTGGTGGCGCTGGTTGGGGATATTGGTATACGCGATAGCCAAACGCTCAGGGAAATGTCCTTCCCGGTCTGGTCCAGTTTAGTTTTCGCGCAAGGTACCGTGAAAGAGACCATTGGCTCGGTCAACGTGCCCATTATCTGTGCGGGGCAGTTAGTGCATCCGGGCGATATCGTGGTCGCGGATGATGACGGCGTGGTCATTGTCCCTCTTCAAAAAGGCGCATGGGTTGCCGATGCTGCGCAACAGCGTCTCATCCAAGAAGAGAGTAAACGCCAACGTTTATCTCGCGGCGAACTGGGTTTAGACATTTATCAAATGCGGGACAAGCTCTCAGCAAAAGGATTGCAGTACATCCGTTCATTGACTGATCTCAATGACTGACCGTGGCGTATTCGCGGCAAGATAGTTTGCTGATTGCACCCGAAAGGATACTGTTATGAATGAGAAATTATGGAAAACAGGCATATTGATCGCAGTCCCGCTGGTGATGTGGTTCATCCCCCCTCCTGCGGGTCTTGAGGTTGATGCCTGGCGATTATTTGGTTTCTACATCACTGCAATCATTGGGCTTATTTTAAGGCCCTTCCCTGAACCGGTTATTCTCCTGTCAGTCGTGGGTCTGTCAGGATTATTTCTAAATAACACCAGTCAGATTCTGGTGGGCTACGCAACAACGACGGTTTGGTTAGTCTTCGCGGCTTTCGGTATTAGCGTCGCATTCGTGAAAACGGGCCTAGGTAAGCGCATCGCCTTTCATATGATCAGGCTTTTTGGCGGCACGACACTGCGTTTAGGCTACGTCACGGCTTTTCTTGAGTTTGTGATTGCCCCCGTTACGCCATCAAATACTGCGCGCAGTGGCGGAATTGTCTTCCCTATTATTCTTTCCGTGGTGAAAGCCCTTGGTTCAGAACCCGGTGAAACAGCTAAAAAAGCCGGTTCATACTTAATGTCGAATATCTACTTCGTGATGAAAGTCAGTAGTTTTATCTTCATCACGGCGATGGCACCGAATTTGCTCGTGGCAGAATTTGCCAACAGTATTTTGGATGTTCATCTCGATTGGGGTGTTTGGGCATTGGCCATGATTGTACCCGGCGTTTTACTCTTACTTATCGTCCCTGCGGTTGGCTACTGGCTTGATAAACCTGAGATAACCAAGGTCGATAATGAAAGAATTGCCTCTGAGGGGCTAAAAGAACTGGGGAAAATGACAAGGAAAGAAAAAATTCTGGTCGGGATCTTTATTACTGCACTACTTGGCTGGGCCCTTCCCTCAATTCTGTCACAGGTATTTGGTATCACATTTAAAATTGAGGCGACGGCAATCGCCATTGTTGCCATGATTCTATGTGTGTTGAGTGGCGTGATTAAATGGGATGACTTCCTCAATACGAAAGGCGCATGGAATACATTATTATGGTTCGGTGGAATCATTGGGCTTGCCAGCGCACTTAATAAAGCAAAAGTATTTGACTGGTTAGCGGAGTTGATACAAGACAAGATTGATTTTGGTCATTACCCTTTTATTGTTCTAACGGTTATTGGCTTTGTGAGTATCGCTATTCGTTATTTCTTTGCTTCCGCGAGTTCATTTACTATTGCCATGCTACCTGTATTTTTCACCGTCGGTAAAGTGGCGGGTGCCGACCCTATGGCACTGGCGTTATTACTGGCAGCCACTAACTCTTACGGTGGGTCATTAACACATTACGGAGGTGGTGCAGCACCCATTATTTTTGGCGCAGGATACAGCGATGTTAAACAATGGTGGATATCAGGTGCCGTCATTGCCATGGTCTGCTTCATTATCACAATAACCATTGGTTATGCTTGGTGGACATTTATCGGACTAGTTTAAAATAGTACGTACTGAATAATATCATTATATTAACAACTTCATTATTAACGTATTTGAATGTTGCTTTTGCAACAGGCATAGGCTTTGTTATTAATAGCAACGCCGGGGAATTTTATTGACTGGAATACTATATTAACAAAAGTCATGTCAATAAGTGACATGTCATTGAAGGTATAGTATTCCTAATAGGAAAAATGAAATGATGAATAGTGATATGGATAATTCTAGGCAAGCAGCAGTTAACGTCTTAAAGGTTATTTGCTCAATGGCCACATCTCGTCTTCTCCAAGCACTTATCTTAGATTATACCAAGCTGACGGGCACCCAAGTGAGGCTTGAAAGCACAGGCGGTGTTACTGCCGTACAGCGAGTCACTGTAGGTGAAAAGTTCGATATCGTGATACTCGCCTTACCTGCTATTACGCGATTGGCAACCTCAGTACAATTTAGCCCGCCGGTTAACATCGCCTTGAGTAAAATGGCGCTGGCTGTTCATGAAGACCACCCCACGCCGGATATCAGTAACGAGGAGGCATTAAGAACAGTATTACTGGGGGCAAAATCCATCGGCTGCTCAACGGGCCCCAGTGGCGATCATCTGAAGCAGATATTCACTCGTTGGGGGCAAGAAACGCAACTAGGTCAAAAATTAGTTGTTGCTCCCCCAGGAATTTCTGTGGGTTCGCTGATTGCCAGCGGTAAAGTAGATATCGGTTTTCAACAACTGAGCGAACTGCTTCCTCTACTCGGTATAAAAATACTTGAAAACTTACCGCCGGAAGTTCAATTGACGACCTGTTTTTCCGGTGCCATACCCGAATATTCCGAGGATGCTACCGCTGCAAAAGCACTGCTACAATTTTTAGTTTCCCCTGAAGCCGATGACATCAAAATTCAACATGGCATGACGCCAAGTGAATAGTGCGAAATAGGATGATTCAACACAATATACACCACAAGAATTATCTTATTTCATCATCCAATTAATAAGATAATTCTCCCCTCACCCGCCTTCTCTTTTTATTACTTAAAATAATTGGGTATTAATTGTTTAGCCTTCGTTAAAAATTAAATATCTAATTATTACGGTGGCAATAGGGAGTGTATTTCATGTCACATTTTAACACATGTTAGTAGCTCCCCTTATAATTCAATGATTAGGGTCATATTCTTACGATAACTTACCCCCTATATTTTCCTCAGACTTAAAGCCATTAGTGATCAAGGAGAAATAAATGGATGTAAACAAAGAGGAAAATAAAGTCGGCCCGGGTGCCTATTTTGCGCTGGCCTTCGCAGCGGTCTTTTTTTCAGGATTACTCGGAGGACAAGAGTGGTATGGCGTATTTGATTTCACCACGTTGAATGGCGCATTTGGTAAAGTCGTCAGTCGAGCCAGTCTCGAGGGTGACACACTGGTCACCGCAACCAGTGCTTTTCGCGGCACCGGCGGTAATGGTGCAATGGATGGTTTCCTATTCGCATTGGGGCTAATTCCTGCGGTGATGTTCGCCCTAGGCATGATCAATGTGCTGGAGCATTATGGCGCATTACGCGCAGCACGTAAGTTACTGACACCGATGCTGCGCCCACTGTTAGGCCTCCCTGGCAATACTGGCCTTGCCATGATCGGCAGCCTGCAAAGTACCGATGTCGGTGCATCACTCACCCGCAACTTAGCGGATGAAGGCCAGATAACCGAAAAAGAGAAAGATGTTTTCGCCATGTTTCAGTTTTCAGCAGGTGCGATGATCACTAACTTTTTCTCCTCCGGTGCCATTCTCTTTACGCTAGTTGCCGTTGACGGTACCGCCGCCGTGCCGACCTCTATCGGCGCCTGCATTGTGGTGATGTTTACCATGAAAATCGTTGGGGCCAATATCCTGCGTCTCATCCTAAAATTTATCGACAAAGATGCATCCGTTAAAACTGATGCGAAAGGGGAAGCGTGATGAGCACTCCGAATTCCAATCCCGTTATCACCGATGTGTTTGTTGCCGGTGCCCGTAAAGGCTGGAATATTGCCACGTCGAGTACCCTGCCAAATGTCGTTATGGCGTTTATCATTATTAAAGCGCTGGAAATCACGGGGGCGCTAAAAGGGCTAGGCCTGATTTTCTCCCCGATAATGGGGTTATTTGGGTTACCCGGTGAAGCGGCTGCGGTATTGATCGGCAGTTGGATGTCGATGGGGGGTGGCATTGGTGTTGCTATCGGCTTGTTTGATAAAGGCATCATTACCGGCGAACACTTGGCTATCCTCGCACCCGCCATTTATCTGATGGGTTCACAAGTGCAATACCTTGGTCGCATCTTGGGTGTGATCGGGACCAGCGGCAAACGTATCCCGCTAATGATTGGTATTTCCGTACTTAATGCATTTTTAGCCATGTTGCTGATGCGAATTATTGTCTAGAACAGGATGTCATATGAATATTGAGCGCTATATCGAAGAATTGGCAACACTGGTGAACGTCGACTGTGGAACGCAGACGCTAGAAGGCGTCAAAACCGTTGCTGAACGCATGCAAGCATTGTGGACACAAGAAGGCTGGAATACAGAACAGATTCCTCTGGGCGATAAAGTGGGGCCAGGGCTGTTGGTCACGAATAAACCACAGGCAACCCATTTTGATGTTCTGCTCGTGGGTCATCTTGATACGGTATTTCCAGCAGGAACCGTCGCTGAGCGCCCCATGAGCCGAGATACCGAATACCTTTATGGGCCAGGTGTCGCCGACATGAAAAGTGGATTACTCAACATCTTATGGGCCATTCGCGAGCTGGATGCTGTAGACAAGTCACGTCTTTCTATCGCCATCGCCATGAACCCAGATGAAGAAACCGGCTCGGTCTACTCCCATGAGTGGATTGGTGAACTGGCAAAACGCTCCCGTGTGGTGCTGGTTTGTGAAGCGGCACGCGCAGATGGTTCACTGGTCAAAGCCCGTAAAGGCATGGTGGGCTACCATCTTACCTTCACCGGCGTTGCCGCCCATGCCGGTAATGATCCAGAAAAAGGACGTTCCGCAGTGACCGCGTTGGCAAACGCTATCATCGCCATCAATGGGCTGACGGACCTCAGCCGGGGTACGACACTGAATGTTGGCGTCGTCCAAGGGGGGAGCGCCGCAAACGTAGTAGCTGACCGAGCCATCGCCGAGCTGGATGTTCGTTTCTGGGAAAACGAAGAGTATGACCGCATCAACGAGAGCATGAATAAGTTGTGCGCGAAGGGTTTTCTCGACGGCGTAACCACCAAATTAGAGCAAGTCACTCATAAACCCGCGATGGCCGCGAGTGATGACACATCATCATTGATGTCGTTGGTTGAGGAAGCGGGTAAAGCCGAAGGTATCCCGATTACCTGGCAGGCTGTCGGAGGTGGCAGCGATGCCAATCATACCGCCGCGCTGGGTATCCCAACGTTAGATGGTCTTGGCCCTATCGGAGCGGGGTTCCACAGCACAGCTGAGTATCTGCAAATTGATTCTATTCTGCCGCGTATTCGGCTGCTGCGTCGCATCATTTCTATGCTGTAATTTTATGGGCATCAGCCAGTGAGGAATAGGCTGATGCCCCTATATCCATAAAAAAGGAGTGAGTGGAAGACTCACTCCTGAGGTTGCGGATAAACCCACTATGCAGCCCCCAGACTTGCGGGTCGACTGCAACTTAGAAACTACAGCGCATAAAATATCAGCGCGGCAATGCCACCAAAGAGGATCCATTTAATCAAATAGTAAATTCGGCGATTCCACGCTTTTAAGCGTTTACCCACCTTGCGCACCGCATAGATATATTTAAACATCCGGTTCACGCCACCGGTACGATCGCCTTCATCATTCGGTGCCGCGGCAGCACTCATTAAATTACGTCCTAACCAATGATTCACCCATTGCGCCCAGCGGTAGCGCATCGGCCGCTCAATATCGCAAAACAGAATCAGTCTATTTTGGCCACTTTGGTTTTCAGCGTAGTGAATGTAGGTTTCATCAAACAACACCCCTTCGCCGTCTCGCCAGCTGTAAGTGGTGCCATCAACATCGATAAAACAGCGATCATCATTCGGGGTGATTAAGCCCAGATGGTAACGTAAAGAGCCAGCATAGGGGTCACGATGTCGAGGTAAACGGCTTCCATCGGGTAATTCAGCAAACATGGCGGCTTTGATAGACGGTAGCTCACGTAGCAATGAGGTGGTGTGTGGGCAGAGTGTCATCGCCGAAGGATGGCTGTCTTCATACCATTTTAGGTAAAAACGCTTCCAACCCGTTTTAAAGAAAGAATTAAAACCCGCATCATTATACTTATCTGATGCTTTTATTTGCTGGATCGCCATCAAGGCTTTGCCCTCCTCCCTGATTTGCTGCCAGTTATCACGCAGGATGGTCAGTTCAGGGAAAAGGTCTTGTTTTAAATAGGGCGTCGTAGGAACGCGAGAGAATAAGTACATAAACACATTCAGAGGAGAGACAAATGTCGAATGATCTGAAAGTTGCCGCCAGAATTTATACCGAACTTTCCCTCGAAAATGGACATAGGCGACACACAGGATAAAAATAGTGAGCACAATATATTTCATGATTTCCTATCAAATAAATATGGCGGGTAGCAAAATATTTAGCTGATCTATTTTGAAATATCCAATTTTTAATCATGAAAATTGAAGGCAAAACGCTTGAATAATAAAATTAATAAGCGATGAAGGTTTGAATATCGTTGTCAGTTATCGTAAAACAACCATTAAAACAACGACCTGCTGGGAATTCATCACTCAAACCGCGCAAGAGCTGCAACTCAAAACGCCCCGTGTCTAACGAATAATCGGTGAGGTGTGCCTCAAGGAAATCAAAATAACGGCCCAGTTGCGGATAAACCGCTTTAAATAAGCTCTCTTTCGCGGAAAAAGCCAATGTCAGTAAATGGTTGAACGGTAATGGGCCTTGCTGAAATTGGCGATACTCTTCTTCACTGAGGATGCCGGGCCACAAGTCTGCCGCCCTTTCAACCGGAATGAGCCCTTCAATATCCAACCCAATACCATGAGTGATACGACTTTCCGTTAATGGCCCAACAGCGGGGGTGACCACCTGAGCCGCGCATAATGCACGTTGGCTATTGTGGCTGATACTACCGATGAGGCCAGTTGGCCATTGTGGAGCGCGACCGGCTCCGTTTGTGAGCGGATAATCACGAATTTCCAGCATATTCAAAACTTGGCGAGCCACAAAACGACCCGCCAGATATTCCGCACGCCGTTTCGTCACGGCCTTGTGCAAGTTACCGGGAAAGGCGATGCCATAAACGGCAAACAGCTCATCCCGATACTCATTGACATCAAAATCGCATTTCGCCAACAGTCCGTGGAACTGTGGCTGACCATTCAAACCGCTAGCGGGTAGTGCGGCAAAGGTAAAGTTACGAATAAATACCGAGGTCACACATCATCCTAATCTTGTTGATTCATCGGCTCTTATAGTAGCTGCTAACCTTCGCGACCACAATATTAGACGCCTACCCACTCGCGTGAAGCCCTGTCAGCACTCAGAACACATTAGTACCACAGGCTCATGATTGGCCAACCGACGAGCAACAGCATGGTGATATAGAACACCCCCATGATCCCGCCCAACCGCCAGTAATCTTTCGATTTCACGTAACCGCAGCCATAGATAATCACACCAGGGCCGGTTGCGTACGGCGTTAGCACGCCCATGATCCCGATAGACAACACTAACAGCATCGATAAATGCTCCATCGGTACACCGGTCAAGCCTTTACCGACCGCCAAAATCACTGGCAGCATAGTCGCGGTATGAGCCGATAAACTGGCAAACATATAGTGGGAGAAGTAGAACACCAGCACCAACGCCACCACGGTCATATTGGGTGAGAAACCATCCAAATGGGTACTCATGGTGTTAGCAAACCAATCAATGAAACCAGAGCGGGTCAGGCCATTCGCCATCACCACCAAGGTGGCCAAATTCACCAAGGTGTTCCACGCACTGGAGTATTTGGTGATGTCTTTCCATGACACGACATGCAAGGCCAACATCAGCGAAACAGCCAGTAAGCCAACAGTGGTGGCATCAATAAACTTACCGCCAAACACCCATAAGCTCAGGCTCAGCAGCACCAAACCAATCAGCGTCATCTCTTGGCGCGTCAGTGGCCCCATTTCTGCCAGTGCTGTTTGCGCCCAAGCCGCGACTTCATTACTTTTGGTCACGCCAGGCTTATACAGTACATAAGAGAGCCAGGGTGCAACGATCAGCAAAATTAAGCCCACCGGCAGGAAGGCCAAGAACCACTGCATCCAACCGATATGAACACCGGCAATTTTGCTGACAAACTCAATCCCCAGCACGTTAGGAGCTGCGCCGGTGACAAACATGGAAGAACTGATACTGGTCCCGATCACCATCATCCACATCAAATAACCCCCGATGCGTCGTGATGAAGGGTCATTGGGGAATGAATCAAACAGTGGCGGCAAGTTTTTAACCACCGGGAACACAGTGCCACCGGTACGGGCGGTATTCGATGGCGTAAAGGGTGCCAACAGAATATCGATGATGACAATGGCATAACCCAGCGTCAGGGTGCGTTTGCCCATAAACTTCACCATGAACAAAGCGATACGGCGGCCCAGTCCTGTGGCTTCGTAGCCGAGAGCAAAAATGAACGCGCCGAATACCAGCCAGACAGTGGTGCTCGAGAACCCTGCCAACCCCCATTTCAGCGACTCTTTGCCGCCATTAAAGCTCGCATCGGCCACTTCAGCAGCACTGAACAGCACCCAGTCAGAACTGAGCACGCAAATTGTCACGGCAATAAAACTTATCGCGGTGGCAGGGATAGGTTCTAAAATCATGCCCACAATCATGGCAACAAAAATCGCAAAATAGCGCCAAGCTTGAGGTGGCATACCTTCTGGGGTCGGGATAAGTAGCAGAACGGCCAACACCACAAAGGGCGCGAGCGCTTTCCATAATTTCTCTTGCGACTTCAACATAAAGAGACTCCTATAACACCGTTATTATTTTTTGTGTGAGGGATGGTGAGGGAACTGCGCCAGCAACCAGGTCAAGATCAGCAGATCAGCACTGCCGCCGGGGCTCAGGTTGCGAGCGATACATTGGGCGTCAAACTCCCGCACTCGCCTCTGGCTGAGTGGGCAACCCATCCCTGCCGATGAGTGTGAAGTCAGAATGTCTGTCGCCTGTTGTTGTAGCCATTGCAGCCCCGCCATACCGCCACGCGAAACCACATTGGTATCGCGGTTGACGGACATCAAAACCAGCAAGGTGTGCAATAAGGCGTGATCAGGTTGCGTACCTTCGGCGATTAACCGCCGGTACACCGGTAAGGCATGGGTCAATACGGTGGCGAAGCCTGATTCTGCCTCGCCCCGCGCCCCCGTCAGTCCATGCTGATAAAACAGACGTTGGCCTGCCGTTTGCTGCGGGTTGGTTTGGCACAGTTCGCGTTGCGTTAACCCACGACACAGATGCGCCACTTCCTGACAAACAGCCTCAGCATCGATCTGTTCAGCGCGGGCTCTCAGCCGCCCAAGTGCACAGCAGATCAGTCCCAACGAGAAAACACTGCCCTTATGGGTATTCACGCCGCCAGTGGCACGAAACATGCTGTTTTCACATGCCAACCCCAGTGGCCTTAAATTGTTCAGTGCTGCCTGTCCGCACAAATGGTGATGGTTGATACCCTGTTCGATAAAACGCGGTAGCCACGGCGCTATCGCATCGGCGCTGTAATAGAAATCGATCAGTGCCATATCCCGATGTGCGCCGCAGTTGTTGCGATCGACCAAACCGGGTTTCGGCGTCAGATTCACCTCGGTCAACATGGCTCGATAAGCCAGCCCGCCCCAGTGTCTGGCAAAATCAACCGCCTCATTCACCTCCCCCACCGGCAACGCAGTGAAGGAGAGCCACTCATCAGTGCGTTGCAGTTGTGGCATTGAGCATCAACTCCATCTGAGCCAATAATTCATCAATGCTGTGAGTTTGCGCTCGCCCACAAACATTGGCGGGACGGTGGCACAGCAAGCAGCGGCGAGGCGGTAAACCCACATCACTGCGCGATAGGATCTGACCAGAGGCATCCAGCACATCGATATCCCATAACCGACCTTGCGGGTGCTTTAACTCCAGTAACAGCGCCGCGTCTTTCACGTGTTCTGCTGGCAGATCAACCGCAATTAAGCCTTCGCAACCGGTCGGCAGCGGGAATACTTCCTGCTGTAATACCGGCCAGTGCTGCTGTTGGCTTAGCGTCATAATGGCTTGCCATGCCAACGCAAACAGTTTGCGCGTCAAGGGGTTATCTTTCACCGCGCCGGGGGCCACTAAAGTGAGTGAAATCAAGCTCACTTGATGGCGCGCCAGCCAAGCTTGTTGCCGATGCTGGCGTGACTCTCGACTAGTGAGTAATTCCGGCAAACTGATCGGCCGATTAGCCGCTAATGCAGGAGAAAGTATGTTCATGGCTTATTCCTGTATCTGATGCACAACATCAATCACGGAACCGTCGCGGTAACGCACTACCGCGACCACGCGATCAGTAAATTGGATTGGCTGCGGCACGCCAGTTAAGATCAATGCGCGCTCATAGAGCCATTCGATAGTCACGACCGGCAAACCGGCTTGTTGCAAGCGTTCAGCCAATTCAGGTCGAGCCGGATTGACGGCAATACCATGATCGGTCACTAAAATATCGACACTGGAACCGGGGGTGACACAGGTGGTCACTTGGCTCACCAATGTTGGAATACGGCCGCGAACCAACGGGGCGACGATGATAGACAGACGTGCCGCCACCGCCGTATCACAGTGACCGCCGGATGCACCGCGTAAAACACCATCCGATCCGGTCAGCACATTGACGTTAAAGCGGGTGTCGATTTCCAGCGCACTGAGGACCACCACATCGAGCCTGTCGACGGATGCCCCTTTTGAGCTGAAATTGGCGTATTGGTTAGCACTGATTTCAATATGATTGGGGTTTCGCGCCAGTGAAGACGCGGCCTGCCGGTCAAAACTTTGCACATCCAGCAGCTTAGTGATCAGCCCTTTTTCGTGCAGTTCCACCATCGTGGAGGTGATGCCACCCAGCGCAAATGCAGCGGTGATATTGCGCCGCAACATTTTGTCTTCCAGAAAACGGGTGACAGCCAGTGAAGCGCCACCGGTGCCGGTTTGCAGCGAGAATCCATCAACGAAATACCCAGAGCCAGCAATAACTTCCGCCGCACGGCGAGCAATCAGTAACTCACGTGGGTTTGAGGTCATTCGGGTGGTATCAGCGCCAATCTTGTCGGCATCCCCGACCTTTTCAACCTGCACAATCAGATCGACTTGATCCTGCGTAATACTGGCGGGGTGATGGGGGTAAGCCACCAGCGCTTCGGTCAACAACACCACGCAATCGGCATATTCCGCATCCACTCTGGCGTAGCCCAGCGAACCACAGCAGGCATTGCCGCTAAAACCGTTGGTATTGCCGAATTCATCACAGGCAGGCACCCCGATAAACGCCACATCAATGGTCAGTTCACCGGATTCAATCAGGTTAACCCGTCCACCGTGAGAGTGAACTTGTACCGGTTTGCCCAATAATCCGCGTGAGACTTCTTCTGCTAGCGGGCCACGCATCCCTGAGGTGTAGATCTCGCTCACCACGCCATTGCGGATATGCTCGACCAGTGGCGAATGGCAATCGCTCAAAGAGCTAGAAGCCAAGCGAAGATTTTTGAATCCCATGGCGGCGATGGCTGCCATCACCAAATTCAGCGTTAAATCGCCGGCACGGAATGCATGGTGGAAAGAGATGGTCATGCCATCTTGCAAGCCTGAACGACGAATCGCTTTTTCTAATGAATCGCAAATTTTAATGTCACGGGGCTTTTGCGCCTGCAAATTGGCTTTCGAGGCATTTTGGTACCCCTGATACGCAGGGCCGTTGTCTTGACGGTGACTGAAGTTTTCTACTCGTTGTTGCCTATTCATTTTTTATTCCTCACGCAAACCGCTAACCGCACGTTGCAAAACCAACCGCGCCCGTTCAATCACGGGGCTATCCACCATCTTGCCGTTCAAGGAGACGACTCCGCGCCCTTCGGCCTCCGCCGCCGCAGCGGCATCCACCACCGCCTGAGCATGGCGAACTTCTTTTTCGGTCGGGGCATAGAGGTTGTGTAACAGTTCGATTTGACGTGGATTAATCAGCGACTTGCCATCGAATCCCAGTTGTTTGATCAGTGTGGCTTCGCGCAAGAAACCGGCTTCGTTGTTGGCATCGGAATAAACGGTGTCGAAGGCTTGAATACCGACGGCGCGGGCAGCCTGCAAAATAGAACAACGGGCAAACAGCAGTTCAATCCCTTCTGGTGAGCGCTCAGTACGCAAATTGCGGACATAGTCCTCAGCCCCCAATGCAATTCCCATCAGGCGTTCAGAGGCTTGTGCAATCGCCAGTGCCTGCGTGATCCCTTGCGCGGATTCAATCGCTGCCAGTAGACCGGTGCTCCCCACTTCGCGGCCACATTCAGACTCGATACGGCTGATTTCTCGTGCCATATCCTCAACATCTTTCGCGTTATCGGTTTTGGGTAAGCGAACGATATCCGCGCCACCGCGCACTACCGCTTCCAAATCTGCCAGACCATAAGCTGAGTCCAAGGCATTGACGCGCACAATGGTTTCTACATCTTGATAAA
The DNA here is from genome assembly GCF_003048255.1 of Yersinia massiliensis. Taxonomy (NCBI): domain Bacteria; kingdom Pseudomonadati; phylum Pseudomonadota; class Gammaproteobacteria; order Enterobacterales; family Yersiniaceae; genus Yersinia; species Yersinia massiliensis. Next base: position 1,846,015 of record NZ_CP028487.1, on the reverse strand, counting down.
GCGGGTGTTGTAAGGCGTGATAAACCAAACGACGAGCAGCATCTTTTTCGCGCAGAATAACCGAGTCTTCCAAGTCAAACATCAACGCATCCGCCTGATAAATAAAGGCGTTACTCACCATCGCCGCGTTAGCACCGGGGACGAACAACATGCTGCGGCGCATTCTATTTTTCATTTCAATTTTCATGACTGCGCTCTCCATGGCAGAATTTTTTCATCGCAGGCTCTGAGCAAGGCGGTTTCAAGACGTGCCTGCAAAACGCAATCCAGTGCGCCTTTATCATCAATAATCAGTTGCACCCCAGTCACCTGATGCTGTTCCAGCAACGCCAGTACGCTATAGCGAATGGCTTCACCAAATTGCTTATCCACACTGCTGTGAATTTGCAGGTCTATTTCGGGCGGATTTAGCGGTGCAATGCGCACCATAACGTCGCTCGACTCCAGTGTTCCGGCGACGGCCTCTCTGATAATTTTCATGTTTCACCTGATTAACTTGTCTTCAAATTCAGTGACGGCGGACTGACGAATCAGTCCCTATCTTTTCGCCCTGCTTTATCGGCTTTTGTCAGTCGACTAAAACAGGGCTGGATTCTTTTCCGGCGGGGCATTCTTTGCCGGTGAGGCATTCTTTGCGGATGGGGCATTTTTTTCTGCGTTAGCGGTTTTTTGCGCCCGTTGCGCCAACAATCGCTGCAAGTAGTGGCAGGTCGCCGGTGGAACTAATTTGCGAATGGTGTCTGCATCCCCCTGCGCTAAGAGCTTGCGCACCCAAGAGGCAGAAATAGCGGTGTTTTGATATTTAAGGCGCTCAATTTCCACCAAGGAAATTGGGGGGGATGGTAATGACGGCGTTTCCAGCCAGTAGCCCATGTCATGGTTATATTTGGCGGTCACGGTACAAAATGGCTCAGTGCCGACAAACCGGTGAGTCACACCTAATGCAGGTGCTAAATATTGGCGGAATATTTTCAGGTCGATCTCGGTGTAACAGTCATCGGCGACACCTTGATCTTTAATGAAATAACACGGGAAGGTGGCGCGGGAGATCATATATTCCGAACCGGGGTGCACCGTAAGATTGGCGATATCTTGAGTGCCGCTGAGCACTAATTGCAGCCTGTCTTCATAAGGAAAACGGGAATTATCTTCTTTCACCAAAAATAGGTGTAACCAATCACATTGTGCTGCCGCCTGACGGACTAAATATTGATGTCCACGGGTGAAGGGGTTGGCATTCATCACAATGCTGCCAATTTTCTGCCCAGGCTGGCGTAGCTGGCTTAATTGTTTCGCATAGCGCTGCAAACGGCAGGCGCTATTTTCCATCAACACCACAATACCGGGCACATCGGCTATAGGATAAAAGCCACAATTTTTAAATAAACTTTCGTTTTTAGTTTTGGTATAGATAAAAAGATGGCTATGGTGCCGTTCATACGCCAAGTTGACTAACTCCGTTGCCAGTGTCAGCGCTAAGCCTTCGCCCCTGACCTCCTCGCTGATGGCAACGCACTTGATAATGTTGCCCGCAATCCCCCCACAGGCCACCAGCTTTTCATTTCGGCTTACGGTAATAAACACATCAACAGTGGTATCTATATTCAGATCATTAGCCCGTAAGAAACGTGTTATTTCTGCAATCTGTTGATGGTCTGAACGATTAATTCGACTGAATACCGCATCCATAATTAGCTCTCTGCTCTAACGTTTACATAACAAATAAAAAACAAGGAAAATATCGAAAAATAAATAACGAACAGCTACAGGTCGAAAATAAATATTTCACATAATATCAACACGATAAAATATCTTTTCGCCATTTTCTTTTAATTGGGATTAATTGACGAACACATGCTAAACATAAAAATAGCCGGATTAATTGACCTATTTCACATATAAGAGAGTAAATAAAAGTTATTTAATGGTTTTAATTATCTTAATTATTTATATATATTTTTATTTCTCTTAGCTATTTAATTATTAGCTAAATTGACTTATGTTAGCGCCAGTCCCTATGGTCACTATGTTAATTAAGGTGAGTAATGTGTCGAGTCATTCCCCAGCAGATAATTTAAGTTGGCGCGACCCAATATGGAGCCGGTTGAAAAATATGGCTTTCCCGCTGCGTATTTTTCTCTTGCTATTAACCGTCTCGATTTTGCTTATCGGTGCATTAGATCGTTTCCTCAGTCACAACTTTGAGCAATATCTGTTGGATCAAGTCAGTAAGACCGCGATGAATCAGGCCAAAATTATTGCCTCAATGGACTCGGTGGTGAATGCCGTTAAACATCGCGATAAAGAGCAATTGGCGCAAATTGTTGGCCGGCTGGGCAGTACTTCCGATCTGGATTATCTGGTCATTGGTGATACCCAATCCATTCGCCTTTATCATCCTAATCCCAAGATGATTGGCTACCCAATGCAATGGACCAAGCCCGGTGCGCTAGAAAGGGGCGAAAGCTACATTATTTTTGGTAAAGGTTCGATGGGGGAAGCCATGCGGGCGAAAACCCCTATCCGTGATGAGCAAGGGAAAATCATCGGGGTGGTTTCTCTCGGCTATTTGATCAGTAAAATCGATCATTGGCGGCTGATTTACCTGCTCCCCCTCACCCACTCATTTATTCTCGTGCTCATTGTCTTGCTGCTGTTGTCATGGCTTTTTGCCCATCATATTCGTCGCCAGATGATGGGGATGGAACCCAAAGAAATCGCCCGCGTTTTACGCCAACAAGAAGCCTTATTCGGCGCTGTCTTTGAAGGACTGCTGGCGGTTGATCCTGCGGGGAAGATCACTGCAATCAATCAAAATGCGCGTAAGATGTTAGGGATCTCTGCCACGCCACAGCAATTGATTGGTTGTTCCGTCAGTGAGGTTGTCTCTCCTGACCACTTCTTTCTCGATCACACCGGTGATAACCGTCAGGATGAGCTTTGTACCTTCAATGGTTTGAATACGATAGCCAACCGCGCTGGTATTTGGTCAGAAGAGGGGGTGTTTCAAGGTTGGGTAGTGAGTTTCCGTAGTCAGGATGATATTCATACGCTCAGTGCTCAACTCAGCCAAGTTCAGCAGTATGTTGAGAATCTACGTACCGTGCGCCATGAGCATCTGAATTGGATGTCAACCATGAGCGGGCTGCTACAAATGAAAGAGTTTGATCGGGCATTGGAGATGGTGAAAACCGAATCTTCATCTCATCAAGCCTTAATTGATATGTTACGTACCGCCTTCGATAACCGGCAAATTGCGGCGCTACTCTTTGGTAAATACCATCGCGCTAAGGAGTTAGGGCTGAGTTTAAACTTTGTTGCCGGCTGTCAATTAGGCACTCTGCCAGCCAACGTGGGTGAGAATGAACTGGCCGCGATTATGGGGAATTTATTGGATAACGCCTTTGAAGCCAGTTTGAAAAATCCGAACAGTGATAAGCAGGTGGATATTTACCTGTCTGATGAAGGTCATGATTTGATTTTAGAAGTGGCTGACCATGGCTGTGGCATTGACCCACAATTGCAAGATAGCCTGTTTGAACGGGGTGTTAGCTCGAAAAACTCAGATGAACATGGTATCGGCCTGTACCTCGTCGCGACCTATGTTCAGCAAAGTGGCGGCACCATCACGATAGAAGAAAATCCGGCATGCGGCACCTTATTTACAGTCTTTATTCCAAAGACGCATTGATCTCAAAGACGGGGAGATCCCATGGAATGGCTTAATATTTTAGTGGTAGAAGACGAAACACCACTGGCAGAGATGCATGCAGAATTTATCAAACAAAGCAGCTATTGCCATGAGGTCTGGCTCGCCGGTAATTTGCAGCAAGCCCGCAGTATGGTGGCTCGCTTTAAGCCTGATTTAATTCTGCTCGATAACTATCTGCCTGATGGCAATGGATTAGAGCTGTTACGTGAAATGACCTTACAGGGCTTCACGGGGGGGATTATTTTTGTCACCGCAGCCAGCGACAGTGAAACCGTTTCTGAAGCAATTCGTTACGGGGTGTTTGATTATCTGATTAAGCCGGTGGCCTACGAACGGCTGGAGCAATCATTAGCACGCTACAGCCATCGCCATCAGGTCTTGCAGGATGGTACTAAGGTTAATCAGCGCCAGATAGATGAGATGTACAACACTTATGCTCGTGGTGAGCAAAAAGTGGCGCTGCCATTGGGGATCGATCAACTGACGCTGGATAAAATTCAAACGTTATTCAGTGATAGTGCTGCTGAATATACCGCTGAAAATGTTGCTCAAGCGCTCGGGCTAAGCCGTACCACGGCTCGGCGTTACTTGGAATTCTGTGCCGCGAATCAAGCGCTGCAAGCAGAAATCATTTATGGCAAGGTTGGCCGCCCCCAACGGATTTATCGTAGCCGCAAACAAGCTTAATCTGAGATAGCTGACAATGTGCCCGTTGCGGTGAGGACAAGCAGATCGTAAAGACGCCGTAAAATCATCCCTGATGGCGCGGACGCTTTGCTCTTCTGCTTGCCCTCACCGTTCCAGATCGAGTCATCAGTGTTCGTCAGCAGTCTGTTAATCTCCGTTATGCGCCCCTTTACCGGTGGCGTATCATTTTTCAGCATGAGCAACATTTTCAACGACAGCATCTTTTTTCAACAATAACTGACGATATCCTAATCAGATTTTTCTCACATCTGTTAAGCCTCCAACATTTCTGATAACAATTATTGCTCAGCTAATGATTGATCAGCATCATGCCTTTATCGGCTCCGCAATAATGAAGAAACATGATTAATGTTGCATTGATAGATGACCATATCGTTGTCCGCTCTGGTTTTGCTCAGTTGCTGTCACTGGAAAAAGATATTCGTATTATTGGTGAATACGGTTCAGCGGTTGAAGCCTGGGCTAATCTGCCGGACATTGACGTGCACGTCGCGGTGATGGATATCTCGATGCCAGACGAAAGTGGGCTAAGTTTGCTTAAGCGTCTGCGCCAAAAAATGCCCCATTTCCGCGCCATTATTTTGAGTATTTATGACACCACCGCTTTTGTGCAAAGCGCAATGGATGCGGGTGCAAGTGGGTATTTAACCAAGCGCTGTGGCCCTGACGAACTAGTACAGGCGCTGCGTACCGTCAATGGGGGTGGACTTTATCTCTGCGCCGATGCACTGCGCGCGCTACGGCATATGCCACAACAGCCACAGCAATTGGCGGTACTGACTCCCCGCGAAAAAGAAATTTTCCAGCTGTTGGTCAATGGCATCAGTGTCAAAGCCATTGCCGACCAACTGTTCCTCAGCCATAAGACAGTGCATGTTCATCGGGCAAACATTTTGGGCAAACTCCAATGTGAAACCACGGTCGAGTTGGTCCATTTCGCGCTGCAACACCAGTTGCTAGCCGGTAACTGACATGTGGCAACTGCGCTCAGTGGGGCTATCGCTGTTTTTAGCCATCTTCTTTTCTCTCAGTTGGCTGGCATTGTGGACCATCAGCTTTTACCTGAGTGATGAGGGCTTGCATGCCATTTTGCTGCTGCCGCAAGGGCTGCGGCTGGCTTTAATGATTCTGCTACCACGGCGCTATTGGCCGGTGCTCTTACTGACTGAATGCCTTGGGCTTTGGTGGCTACACAGTGAACAACTGCAAACGTCCACCTTGGTGCTATTGTCACCGTTACTCAGTCTGCTCCCGGCTTGGCTCACCCAGCGTTTTTGGCATCACTACACCCTTTATTGGCAACGGCTGCTCATGTTGCTGACCGCGGTGGCGGGTAATAGCCTGCTGCAAGGCGCCGCACTGGGCTGGTGGTTGCCTCTGCCTGTAACCCAAACGCTGCTCGCGACCTTTACCGGCGGTATCTTGTTAGTGCCGTTTACTTATCTCATTTATGAATATCTAAAACAGCAGCATATTCGGAATCTATTTTCCCAGCAGATGCCAGACCCACCGCTGCGCACGTCGCTACTGATTTGGTGTTCGCTTATTTTCGCGATTTTAGTCTGTGTACAAGTGGCGATTGCGCCCAATATGGAACGCCTGCTGTTGATTTTCGTCTTTCTGCCTAACGTGTTTATGGCTTATAAATTCGGCTGGCAAGGCGGGGTGCTCGCTGCGGTATTAGGCAGTTTGATGATCACTGTGACACGCCAAGCCAGTGGCGCATTTCATGATTTAGCAGAACTGGAATTGTTTCTATCGACTCAGGCATTGCTCGGGCTGACACTGGGGATCGCCATCAGTCGCCAACAACAATTGGCCGAGCGTTTACACCGCTATCGTCATCAATTGGAACAAGAGTTGCAGACCCGCCGCAAGTTGATGGCGCGCCTCGTGCATACCGAGGAAGATGTGCGTAAAGAGATTGCCCGCGAGCTCCATGATGAGATTGGGCAGAACATTACCGCGATCCAAATTCAAGCCATGCTCGTCAACCGCAGCACCCCTACGCCAGCCGCACAATCTGCGGCAAATCAAATCAGTCATTTATCGCAACGTATCCACCAAACCACTCGCCAGTTATTGCGCCAACTGCGCCCACCGGTGCTGGATGAAATGCCGCTGGACCATGCGCTGCACCATCTGGCCGAGGAGTTTGCATTTGCTGAGCAAGGGATCAATTTTGAGCTAGATTATGCGCTGCCCCCCACTCCCGGTGAAGATGCAGTGGTGTTTACCCTTTACCGACTGGTGCAAGAGTTGCTCAATAACATCAACAAGCATGCTAAGGCCCGCAATATCCTCGTTAGCCTGCGTCTGACGGATAATATCATCACCTTAGAGGTGCGCGATGATGGTATGGGCATGGCGGCACCATCGTCAGGTAGTGGGCTGGGGTTGCGTGGCATAGAAGAACGTGTGCGCGCGCTGGGCGGCGACTGGCAACTGCAACGCCGTGTGGGCACTCGGGTGGTCGTGAACTTACCCACCCATGTCCGTGCCCATGACAGTGTGAGCCTGTCCACAGAACGCGATCAAAAACCATCATAAATAAGCATTATTCCTAGTCATCTAAAACCTTGTCTCATCCTTTTCATTTTCACCTTCCCTACACTCATTCCCATTACCGGAGGAATCCATGACTGCATCGTCGACGACGTCTAAGACGTTATCCCCTGAGCCTTTGACGCCAGAGGAAGTCAATGCGCGTTACCGCTACTGGCGACCACGCCTGATGGCTGCGATGGTAGTGGGTTACGCCGCTTTTTACCTGACGCGTAAAAGTGTCAATTACGCCATGCCAGTGATGCAGGTGGAATTGGGCTTGGACAAAGGCGATATCGGCTTACTCGGCACATTGTTTTATCTGGCCTATGGCGGTTCGAAATTTGTTTCCGGCATTGTCAGTGACCGAACCCAAGCCCGTTGGATCATGGGTATCGGCTTGATGATGACCGGCGTGCTCAATGTGGTGTTTACGCTGTGCCACACCTTGCCCGCCCTGCTGGTGGTCTGGACCTTAAATGGCTTTTTTCAGGGATGGGGTTGGCCGCCTTGCGCCAAATTGCTGAGTACTTGGTATTCACGCAATGAACGCGGTACGTGGTGGGGGTGTTGGAATACCTCCATCAGCATTGGCGGCGCGGCTGTGCCTCTGCTCTCGGCGTTTCTCGCCTCGTACTATGGCTGGCAAGCGGCACTGCTCGTCCCTGGCGCAATTGGTATCGGATTGGGGCTTTGGCTGTGCTGGCAACTGTGCGATAAGCCGCAACAGCAAGGTTTGCCTACCATCGGTCAATGGCGGCGCGATCCGCAAGATCAGTGGCAAGAGCAGCAAAGCCCACCGATGCCAATGGGGCGTATTTTCCGCGATGCGATTTTGCGCAATCGGACTATCTGGATGTTGGGCGTTTCCTACGTGCTGGTTTACCTGATCCGCATCGCCCTTAACGACTGGGGCAATATTTGGCTGGCAGAGAGCCACGGGGTGAATTTGATCAGCGCTAACGCCACTTTGTCGCTGTTTGAGTTAGGGGGATTATGCGGTGCACTGTTTGCCGGTTGGGGATCTGACCTGCTCTTTCGTGGTCAACGCGCGCCGATGATTTTGCTGTTTGCACTGGGGCTGTTTCTGACCATGACCGCCTTGTGGCTGGCACCGGTGCATCACTATCCCTTGCTGTCAGTGACGTTTTTCAGTATCGGTTTTTTTGTTTTTGGCCCGCAAATGCTGATTGGCTTGGCCGCGACGGAGTATACCCATAAAGATGCCGCTGGCACGGTCACTGGCTTTCTCGGTTTATTTGCCTATCTCGGCGCAGCATTGGCCGGATGGCCACTGGCGCAAGTGCTGCAACACGCTGGCTGGCAAGGATTTTTTGCCTTGTTAACGCTGGCCTCGGCGGGGGTGGGTTTGTTATTGATGCCGTTGTTGATGACTGGCACCAATCGATTAGGGTTCGAACCGGCGGGGAAACGCGTGCCCCCGACGGATAAAGTGTAAATGTACGTCGAATAAGACCTCTGAGCGCGTTTATCTCTACAACAACATTTATTTCTACAACAACAACTCTGCATGTCACTCGACGTTGGGCCATCAGAGAATAAAAAGGATAATGTTATGAAACTTGCACCTCTGTCTGTACTGATTGCTGCGGGCCTCGCACTGAGCGCCTTCACGACCGTTGCCAAGGCCGAAGGTCGTCTGGTGATTTATTGCAGTGCCACCAACGCCATGTGTGAAGAAGAAGCCAAAGCCTTTGGCGAAAAATATGATGTCAAAACCAGCTTTATTCGTAATGGTTCTGGTAGCACGCTAGCCAAAGTCGATGCTGAGAAAAAGAACCCGCAAGCGGATGTCTGGTATGGCGGCACGCTAGACCCACAATCGCAGGCCGGTGAAATGGATCTGCTCTACGCTTACCAGTCTCCTAATCTGTCCCAGATCATGCCGCAATTCCGTGACCCTGCAAAACGTAAAGGCAACTATTCATCAGCGGTCTACATTGGCATTCTGGGCATAGGCGTGAATACCGACCGCCTGAAAGAAAAAGGATTGCCAGAACCAAAATGTTGGAAAGATCTGACGAATCCAGTCTACAAAGGTGAAATCCAGATTGCCGATCCACAAAGCTCCGGCACGGCATACACGGCGTTAGCGACTTTCTCCCAATTGTGGGGCGAGGATGCTGCGTTTGATTACCTGAAACAACTGAACGCTAACGTGTCGCAATACACCAAGTCAGGTATAGCCCCAGCCCGTAATGCTGCCCGCGGCGAAACCACGATTGGCATCGGCTTCTTGCACGATTACTCGCTGGAAAAAGAGAAAGGCGCGCCACTGAAGTTAATCTCGCCTTGCGAAGGTTCCGGTTATGAAATCGGTGGTGTCAGTATTCTCAAAGGCGCACGTAATCTGGATAACGCCAAGTTGTTCGTTGACTGGGTGCTGTCAAAAGATGCACAAGAATTAGCCTGGCAGAAAGGCCAGTCCTACCAGATTTTAACCAATACCACCGCCGCCACTTCGCCGAACTCACTCAAGCTGGAAGACCTGAAGCTGATTGACTACGACATGGACACCTACGGTGCCACCGAGATGCGTAAGAAGTTGATCACCAAGTGGGTCAACGACGTCAAGATGGGTCAATGACGTGAAGATGGGTAAATAGCAGCCCACAGATTATTTATATCGTCTATCAATAACTTCAATAACTCCCTCATTGGCGTTGTAGCAAGACCGTGCAACGTCAATGACGAAGGTTATCTCTGGGGAACACCATGACACACACCCTTCGGCTCCCGCAGACACGGGACGCCATCTTCTATTGGTTGGCGTTCGCCGTGGCCGCTTTTGCCTTGTTACCGGCTTTTAGCTTGGATTACGGCCTGCTTGAAGCCAGCCGTTCTGAGCTATTGGCTGCCTATGGTTGGTCGAGCCTGAACATCAGCACCTTGTGGTTTGCCCTACCACTTGTATTACTCTTTCGCCCCCTTACACCAGCGGGCCGTGAACACCCTCACCGCCATTTTTTTGATGCCGGTTATGCCCTCTTCTGTGCCGCATTTGTGGTGGTCAGTTCTGCTTGGCTAGGGCGTGGGCTTGGCTTTGCGACGATTGGGCTGTTTATCGCCTTGGGTGCCATTATCACGCTGGCCTTGGCGCGCCTAGAATGGCTCGGAGGGGATCGTTTTGTCCTCGGGTCACTGGTGACCATTATCGCGCTGATTACCGTGTTTATTCTGTTCCCCAGCATCGCGATTTTCATCCCCATCTTTACTGATGAAAGCGGGGCTTTTGCGCCATGGCAATTTATGGCTATTCTAGGTCAGGCGCATATCCTGCAAGTGATTTGGAACTCGTTCCTGCTCTCAGTGGCCGTCGGCATTGGCTGTACTTTCTTCGGCATGGTGCTGGCGATATACACAACGCGCATCGCCAAACGCTCAGCGTTGCTAGGGCGTATTTTCTCGATTTTACCCATTGTGACGCCACCTTTTGTGGTCGGTTTAGGCGTCACCTTGATGATGGGCCGTTCAGGCTATGTGACTGAGTTGATGGTCACTTGGTTTGGGCTAACCAATACCAACTGGCTGTACGGATTTACCGGTATTTGGCTGGCGCAAGTTTTGGCCTTTACCCCCATGTCATTTATGATCCTCGATGGCGCAATTAAGACCATTCATCCGTCATTGGAAGAAGCATCCTATACCCTGCGCGCCAGTCGTTGGCAGACCTTTATGCAGGTATTCCTGCCCCTGTTGAAACCCGCGCTGGCTAACTCATTTTTGATTGTGATTGTGCAATCGCTGGCTGATTTTAGTAACCCGCTGGTGCTCGGTGGGAACTTTGATGTGCTCGCCACACAAATCTACTTCTATATTACGGGCGCACAACTGGATTATCCTGCCGCCTCGACATTGGGCGTCATTCTGCTGATGTTCTCGCTGTTTATCTTCTGCATCCAATATATGTGGATTGGGAAACGCTCCTACGTCACTATCTCCGGCAAATCCTCTCGTGGCGATGTTCAGCCATTACCAGTGTCATTGGTATGGGGCACCACCGCCATGTTGTATGTATGGATAGCCTTTAATGTGTTGCTGTACGGCAGCATTTTCTACGGCAGTTTCACCGTCAATTGGGGCGTTGATTACACTTTGACGCTCAATAACTTTAATCAGCTCTTCGGGCAAGGTTTCAGTGATGGTGCATGGCCTTCACTCCTCGACACGCTGCTGTATGCGGGCATTGCCGCACCTATCACAGCCGCTTTTGGCTTGCTGATCGCCTATATCGTGGTACGCCAACAGTTCCGTGGTAAAAAAACCATCGAATTCAGCACGATGCTGTGTTTCGCTGTTCCTGGCACTGTCGCGGGCGTCTCCTATATTCTGGCCTTTAACAGTGCGCCGGTTTACCTCACGGGAACAGCCGCTATCGTGATTATTTCGATGGTCATGCGTAACGTTCCGGTGGGGATACGTGCGGGGATTGCCGGATTGGGTCAATTGGATAAATCGCTGGATGAAGCCTCGTTAAGCTTACGGGCCGGTTCACTACGTACCGTTATCTATATTTTACTGCCGTTGCTGCGACCAGCGATTTTGTCTGCACTGATCTACAGCTTTGTGCGCGCCATGACCACCGTTAGCGCCATCGTTTTCTTGGTGACGCCGGATACTCGTGTCGCCACCTCTTACATTCTTAACCGCGTGGAAGATGGGGAATACGGTATTGCGATTGCCTATGGTTCCATCCTGATTGTGGTGATGCTCGCCATCATTTTCCTGTTCGATTATCTGGTTGGCGAAGCGCGTGTTGCCCGCTCGAAAGCCAGCAATGCTGAATAATGACGGACTGATAAGGCTAACTTCTATGTCTATAAATTCGATGTCTATTAAAGAAACTCACACGTCTAACAAAAATACTGCTGGTGATAAAAAGCATTTTGTCGAACTGAAGCACGTCACTAAACGTTTTGGCACCAACACCGTGATTGACGAATTAAATCTGGCGATCCCTCAAGGGGAGATGGTGACCCTACTCGGCCCATCAGGTTGCGGTAAAACCACGGTTCTGCGGTTGGTGGCGGGGCTAGAAAAACCCACTGGCGGCCAAATTTTTATCGACGGTGAAGATGTGACTGACCGATCTATCCAGCAGCGGGATATCTGCATGGTCTTTCAGTCCTATGCCCTATTCCCGCATATGTCGCTGGGGGAAAATATTGGTTATGGCCTGAAAATGCTTGGTCGCCCCAAGGATGAGATCCGCGAGCGCGTGCAAGAGGCCTTAGCCTTGGTGGATTTAGACGGCTTTGCAGACCGTTTTGTCGATCAAATTTCTGGCGGGCAGCAACAGCGCGTAGCCTTGGCAAGAGCCTTGATTCTCAAACCCAAAGTGCTGTTATTTGATGAGCCACTGAGTAACTTGGATGCTAATTTGCGGCGCAGCATGCGCGATAAGATCCGTGAATTGCAGCAACGGTTTAATATCACGTCGCTGTATGTAACCCACGACCAAAGCGAAGCTTTTGCTGTCTCAGATACCGTTCTGGTGATGAATAAAGGCAAAATCATGCAAATAGGCGCGCCACAAACCTTATATCGCCAACCCGCCTCTCACTTTATGGCCAGTTTTATGGGGGACGCCAACGTATTCCCTGCGCGCATCAACAGTGATAGCGTTGAGATATTCGGTTATCACATTCCTCGCCCACAAGGTTTCGCCGAAGGCTATCAACAATCAACCGTCGGTGTGCGGCCTGAAGCCATCACATTGAGCCAGCAAGGTGAACCTAGCCAGCGATGCATGATTAATAAAGTGGCCTATATGGGGCCACAATATGAAGTTTTGGTTGATTGGCAGGGGCAATCCTTACTACTGCAAGTAAATGCCACCCAGCTGCAACCGGCACCGGGTGATAGTTATTACCTGCAAATCCACCCTTATGGCATGTTTGTATTGGCTGATACCCCCGAGTAAACACTTATGCGGGCAGCTTAAAACAGGGCTGCCCGCCTTTTTATCGGATATCAAACTAGCATTTACTGAGCAAATACTGTGCTAAAAACTAAAAATCTCAATAAGTTGCACAAACTCTAAGCAAACGATCCGATTTTTCTGTTTCCCCTTTGACATGTCCCAGATACCTCGCTATTATTCGCCCCGTTCACACGATTCCTCTGTAGTTCAGTCGGTAGAACGGCGGACTGTTAATCCGTATGTCACTGGTTCGAGTCCAGTCAGAGGAGCCAAGTTTAAAGAATCCCGCTTAAGGAAACTTAAGCGGGATTTTTGCTTTGTCGATGGCATGGAAGGCAGCGAAAAGTAGACGTCAACCATTTGAAATGGTCCACGAGAGTGATAGTGACCGAAATACCACTATTTAGGCCGCAGCTTTATTATTATAAATTCCAGTGTGTTGCATCTACAACGCCGCGGCCAAATCGATACCTATATCCATGATATTTATGCCCGAATATGAACCAGATTGAGCCATAGAGATTTCCTACACCTCGACTTAAAAAATCGTTTATATTTACATTTAGAATTATAAATTAACTGTTCACTGTCTAATTTACTGAGTGGCCCATTATTATTACATTAAAAAAAATCCCAATTCGTTTATAATCAATTTACTACATAGCCATACGCTATTGGGCTGATTAGGGCCAGTAACCTATACATGAGCAAGAATCTTTTCTTGATAATCTATAATTACAGATTAAAATCACCGAAATAGTACTTTGGGCATCGACAATAGTGGTTCATGTTTATCTCATCTTGGGTAATCATTTGGAGTCATTCGATGCAAGTGAAAAGTAGTGAAATACCCCTGCTAATCCCAAGATATAACGGTGTACGGAGAGAACATGACAAAATCAGTGATGATAGTTGATGATCACCCAGCTATTCGAGTGGCCATTCGCGCACTGCTATCACAAAGCAATGAATTTTCAACAATTTATGAATCAGTCGATGGTAGTGAAGCGCTCGAACTATTAAAAAACAACCCCGTTGATTTAGTTATCATTGATATTGAATTACCTAATTTCGATGGTTTTTCATTACTAAAAAAACTGCAACAACGTGGTTTTACGGGTAAGTCCTTATTTTTGTCAGCCAAAAATGAGCAAGTTTTTGCCGTACGTGCATTACAGGCGGGTGCCAACGGATTTATCAGTAAAAATAAAGATATTAGCGAAATTCTTTTTGCGGCACAGAACGTATTACGTGGGTATTCATTCTTTCCATCTGAAGCATTAACCCAATTAGCAGGCCAGCCTTCTAGCCATGATCCTGTCAATCGGGCTCGTTTGTTGTCAGAACGCGAAATTAATGTTTTGCGTTATCTGGTGAATGGCCTCTCTAATAAACAAATTGCCGACGAAATGTTTATCAGTAACAAAACTGTCAGCACCTATAAGACACGAATCCTGACCAAGTTAGGGCTAAGTTCTGTCATTGAGCTAGCTGATTATGCACATACCCATAATTTGGTGTAGTTCAGCTTGGTTTGGCCTGCGGCGCATCAAGTTATTTCTGCGTAGTTGGTTTTCCTTACGTATTTTATTGTGCTGTCTGCTGTTCCTTAGCGGGCAGCTTTATGCTTCTGTGACGGCGGGCCGACAAGGATGTGACACAGGCCAACCCCTAATGATACACAGCATCGCCAATAGCTATAGCGAAGACTTATTGCTGGCCCCTTCTACCGACCCGCGCCAGTCAAGTCGGCGCACAGTGAGAGTGGGTGTTGTCGTTGATGCCAACACACCCTTTGTCGTTAACCGCGATGATAATTCTATTGAAGGGATTGTTGCCGACTATCTGAAAATCATGAGCGATGCGAGCCAATTATCGTTCGAGATGATTGGCTATTGTGATTACGGGTTAGTTTTGAATGCGCTCGAGAATGGTCAGATTGATTTAATGGCTGGGACCCCTATGCCTGCTCAGCCTGGGCTGATCGCTTCCCATGCTTTCTTTACTAACCGGCATGTTGAAGTGCGCAGTAAAAATTGGGATCCAACCAAGCGTACTCATCCAGAAACGGTGGCTATCGTTAATAATGAACCCCTTTCGCCTGAATTTTTATTTAATTACCATGCTGACAAAATTGTCGCCTACCCTAACCAATTACAAGGGCTGCTCGCTGTCGCATACGGTAATGCCGATGTATTCGTCTCGAATGCCACATCTGCCAACTATTTGATTGACCAATTGCAGTTGCTAACGTTGCAGATTCGCAACTTTGCCCCTTACCACCCTGCCCCCTATACTTTTCTCGCGCGGGAAAGTAATAAAAAACTGATTGAATATATTAATCAGATCATCGAACTGTTACCGACTCGTGCGACCGGTGATATTCAACAGCGTTGGTTTGGTAGCAAACCCCATTACAATATTGATGCTAAGTTGCTGTTGACTGAGCAAGAGGTGAGCTGGATTCAGAGTCATCCCGTCGTCACTTACGTTGCCCCACTGGATCTCGCACCACTGATTTTCCGTGACCGTCAAACCGGCTTAATGGCGGGTTTTTCCGTTGATTTAATCGATATTATTTCACGTCGAACCGGCCTTAAATTTGAGCCAATTTACACCAAAGATTCGGCTGAAGGTGTTCGTGATTTTATCGCCGGTAAAATCGATATGCTGCCGATTGTCGCCGTACGTAACGGCCAATATGGCAATAATCTTTATTCATCACCTGTCGCCCAATCGCTATGGGGCATTCTGACTCGTGAAGACCGCATTGACATCAACAATGTGGCAGATCTGGCTGGGAAACGGGTGGGCATGCAATCAGGGAGTGCCTCCAACAGTATTGTGGGTAACCCGCTTTTGGCCCAGAAAATTACCTTTGTCGAAGCCCCTGATACCATGACCTTGGTGCGTTGGTTACAGCAGGGAAAAGTAGATGCTATCGTCAAAAATATGATGACAGCTAACTATTTATCAGCACAAAATTTTAACCCTAAAATCAAAACCGTTGCAGTGGCAGGTGAAGAACCACTGATGATGGCATTTGGTATCAATCCCAAATTACCCGAATTAAAAGCCATCGTTGATAAAGTTATTGAGTCTATTCCGCCGGAAGAACTCGACAATCTGCTTAGCGAATGGAGCACATTCAAACCTAACCCGGTGAGTTTTGATAACGATAACTTAGATAATGAATTACTGATGCTAGCACTGAAAATTAGCTCAGGGCTGTTACTTATCTTTGGGTTATATCTTTGCTATTTGGTGTTCAATAAGCGTCGTCAAGCTAAGCTGTTACACACCCGTTTACTGCAACAAGAATCTATTATTAATGCCTTGCCCTTCGCTGTATTTATTCGTACGGCACAAGGGGAACTCGCCGTACATAACAGCCACTTTGCGGCTGCGCATCAAGATAAGCTCAATGACATGCTCAATCAGAACAATGAGCAAGCCCACTGGCCGATGACGAACCAACTCGATCGCGAGATAGACAAATACTGCCAGACTGTTTTGTTGGATAGAAAACCACAAATGGTCGATTTATCCTTGGAAATTAACGAAGAGCTACGGGATATCTTCCTATGGATTATTCCACTGGATAACGCTGAACGCAGTTTGCTGGGGGGTTGGTTAGACATTAGTCAGCGTAAAACGGTAGAACGTGAGTTGGAAGCCGCACGTGTCGAAGCCGACAGTGCTAATCGTACCAAGAGTACGTTCCTAGCCACCATCAGTCATGAACTGCGCACGCCAATGTATGCCATTATGGGCTTACTGGAGTTAGAAATTCGCAGTGAGAAACCGGTCGAAAAAGATACCTTGATCACCGTATCTAAGACTGCACAATCATTGATGCTGCTATTAGATGACATTATTGACTCTGCCAAAATTGAGGCCGGCCAACTGAGTGTTCATCCCGCCGTGGTTGATTTCCGTCAAGAAATAGAACGGATGTTCACACTCTATCAGCCTATTGCCGATCAACGCGGGCTACGATTCTCTGCTTGGGTGGATGATCAAATCCCACCTTTGCTGATGGTTGATATGCTGAGAGTCCGTCAGGTGATGGGGAATTTACTGGGCAACGCGCTGAAGTTTACCGAACAAGGCGGTGTCTCTGTTGATGTCACTTGGGAGCCGACAGACAGCAAGCAGGGTGTCATGAATATCGATATTACTGATACCGGTATCGGCATTTCTTTGGCTGCACAGGCAAACCTATTCCAGCCGTTTAGTCAGGCGAACGAAGGTAAATCACCGCGCTTTGGTGGATCAGGATTAGGGCTTTGGATATGCCACCAGTTGATCCATAAAATGGGTGGACAAATTATCTTGGAAAGTCAGTTAGGCAAAGGCACGAGCCTATTTATTACCTTGCCGCTGGAAATTGCCACTGAGGATGACTTACCACAAGACACGAATATTCTGCACGCTGATGAAAAACAACTTAGTCAGCTAAAAAACTTACGTGTTTTGGTGGTGGATGATTTGCCCGCTAACCGCCAGTTGCTCCAACAACAGCTCGCCTTTATCGGTATTGAGCAGATCATGAGCGCAGAGAATGGTGCCGAAGCTTGGCAAATATTGCAGCATTATAGCTTTGACATGGTCATCACCGATTACAATATGCCATTGATGAATGGTTACGAACTGGCTTCGCATATTCGTAATAGCCCCACAATCAAAGATATGGTCATCATTGGCTGTACAGCAGATGCTCGTGAAGAGAGCGCTGGCCGCTGTGCTGATTCGGGCATGAATGATTGTATGACTAAGCCGATCACCATCGATACCTTACGGACGGTTCTGCTGCGTCAAGAGATAATCTCTGGCAGTGACGAAGGTGGTAGTAACGAAAGTCCTCGCCCTATCGCGAATGCTCAGGCCGTGCAATTGAAAAACAGCGCCACACCGAGATTGCCGCAATCCCCTCTTGTGGCAGCAAGAGAAAAATTAAACTCGCTCTCGGGTGGAAATGTTGAGGTAGGGTTGCAGTTAGTACAATCATTGCTAGAAAGTCATTTGCAAGATACGGAAGCATTGACACAGCACTATAACAAGTTGATGGCAACGGATAGCTCTTCGACCCCTGCAGATATTTATGAAGAGATGGCCCGCTTGGTGCACAGAATTAAAGGCAGTGTGCAACTGATCGACGCGCAGACTCTGGTAGAGAGTTGTATTGAGCTTGAGCCGCTGCTACTGGCTCATGATAAGGCTAAGGTTATTACTCATAAAGTCAATTATCTGAGATTGTTAAGTGAGGCTAATCTGCTATTAACTCAGTTAGTTTCCTATTACTCAAAAATAGGTAGTGGTAATACCGTAAAATAGAAATTAACAATCACTCAAAACTAAAAAAACCGTCGAAAATTTTGGCGGTTTTTTTATTCCCTCCCTACTAATAATCAAATTTTCGATAGAATAATAATGATATCGCCATAAAAACCACTCATTATAGTAAATTGATATTTAACAACTTAATTATTATTCTAATTTTAATCAGATCTCTTCCTACATGCCTTGTAGGATATTTCAGATGCAAAACAAGGACGTCTCTCATTCTACTGACTTTCATTTCCCTCTACACTAGGCCAGCACAGAAAGTGAATAGCAAAATATGAAAAATGAATCATCTTATTCAACTGAATGATCGCTCATTCTGCTGAATACTAAAGCGCTTAGTTCACTAAAATTATAAATGATAAATTTAAGTAGGTATTACATGGGAAAAACTCTAGTCACATTGGTGCTGCTTACCCTACCGAGTATGGCGTTAGCTGCGACCTCTAATAATACAATTAAGTTTCAAGGCGAAGTCGCTGAACAAACTTGCATGGTGGATATTAACGGTACTGCTAACACCCCCGTCGTTCTATTACCCACCGTCTCCACAAGCAACCTAAATCAAGTGAATGCTGTTGCGGGTAAAACCAATTTCACGATCAACCTCACCGGCTGCAATATTGCCATTCAAGACACCAAAATCAGTTCGGTTTTTCAGGGAATGAACGTGACGAGTGGTGGCAACTTGGGGAATGTCGGTACAGCACTCAATGTCGCAATTCAATTGCTTGATACTAATGGCGCACCGATTCGTATGTCTGGGGGCAGCGTCGAAGTCCCAGGAATTACACTGGTTGCAGGTGCTACCTCCGCATCACAAGATCTGGCAGCACAATACATTACGGAAGAAGGTCGTGCGACGGCAGGGAGTGTCATTGCTTCAGCTCAATATGCCATCACCTACCCCTGACTATTCATGAAATGAGTGTGTTTCATGAATACGTCGGCTAACCGGTAACGGAGCCTAAATAAACCAGAGCAAAGCAAGGATATAGAAGCACTATGACACTGACTGCCCACAAAATAATCGCCTGCTCGTTGTTGCTGCTTAGCGGCGTACCCTTATGGACCAAAGCCAGTGTTGTCATGACAGGGACTCGTATCATTTATCCTGAAGGCACTCGGGAAAAAGTATTACAACTGAGTAATAAAGATGACCATCCTAATTTAGTTCAGTTATGGATGGATGATGGAAGCAATCAATCTTCACCATCAAAAAGCGATGTTCCCTTCACGTTGACACCACAGATATTTCGTATGGAACCTCAGAGTGGGCAAGTCGTCCGGCTGTCATACGTTGAACGTAATTTACCTAAAGATCGTGAATCTGTGTTCTATCTTAACTTTTTGCAGATCCCCGCGTTAAAAGCCGATACCCAAACTGATAATAAGCTGGTTTTGATCGTGAATAATCGGCTCAAAGTATTTTATCGTCCTGCGGCTTTAAAAGAAAATGTCGATACATTGGGTGAAAAAGTCCAAGTGACATTGGATAGCACTGACAGTAATAAAATTAAAGTACAAAACCCAACGGCTTATTACATCAGTCTTCGTGATGCCAAACTGGTGAGCGAGGGAAAAACCATTTCGTTTGCCACAAGTGAAATGTTCCCGCCTAACTCGACCACTGATTTAGCGCTCCCTGATGGGGTCAAAGCCAAGAAAGGTGAGCAACTGACATTCAACGTGGTTAATGATTATGGCACGAATATCCCTAGCCATTATCTTTTGTAATTGGCCCGAGAATGACAAGCCAGTACCCCCTAAGGCCCAGGGATAATCCGTGAGGTTTTCCCCCTGGCTTCCCTGCTTGCTAGCGCATGGCTTGTTAGCCAGTCATAGTTTGTCAGCCGCAGATGAGCATAATCAAGACGAATACGTGTTTGAGGATGCGCTATTACGTGGTTCATCGCTCGGTTTAGGTTCTATTGCTCGGTTTAACAAAAAGAATAGTTTTGAAGCTGGCAATTATCAGGTCGATCTTTATATGAACAACAAATTTGTTGATCGTATCGAGATTATGTTTATCGAGAAAGGTGACGATGTTGTCCCTTGTCTGTCCGGCAAACAGTTACTTCAAGCGGGTGTGGAAGATAGCGCGCTAAAAGATGCCGATCTGGAAGATGATTGCATCGATTTCAAGGCGATTCTACCCGCTAGCAATTATCAATTTGATTACGCCAAATTACGTTTTGATCTATCGGTTCCGCAATTATTCGTGAAAAAAATGCCGCGTGGCTATGTCGACCCACGCAATCTTACCTATGGCGAAACTATTGGTTTCAGTAATTACAACTTCAACCAATATCACGTGGGCTATAATAAAGATGGTATTAAGCGCGCCACAGATTCAAGTTACCTCAGCTTAACCAATGGCCTCAACGCCGGTATGTGGCGTTTTCGCCAGCAAGGTTCGCTGCGCTATGACCAAAATCGAGGAGCCGACTGGACCTCAAATCGGCTGTACAGCCAACGTGCACTTCCCGCTATTGGCAGTGAAGCCACTATTGGCCAGACATTCAGTAGCGGTCAGTTTTTCTCTAGCATGGGGTTTACCGGCATTGCGCTCTCAACGGATGACCGCATGCTACCTGAATCACAGCGTGGCTATGCGCCGGTTGTGCGCGGTATCGCCAGGACCAACGCCAAGGTGACGGTTTATCAAAATAACCGCCCCATCTACCAAAGTACCGTATCGGCGGGGCCATTTGAATTTGATGATCTGTCCGCCACCAACTTTGGCGGTGATCTGACCGTAGAGATTCAAGAGGCCGATGGCAGCTTGAGTACTTTTCAAGTGCCGTTCTCCTCAGTACCTGAGTCATTACGCCCTGGCTATTCGCGCTATGGTTTTGCGGCGGGTGAAGTTCGTGATGTGGGCAATCACGAGGTATTCGGTGAGCTGACCTATCAACGTGGTGTCAGTAATGCCATTACGGCGAACACCGGTCTACGTCTGGCATCAGGCTATCAAGCCCTCATGCTGGGCGGCGTTTTTACCCACTATATTGGAGCCTTGGGGCTAGATACCACTTTTTCAAATGCCAGTTTACCTAATGATGAGCAACAAAGCGGTTGGATGGCCCGCGCTGCGTTCAGCCGAACTTTTTCCGCGACCAACACCACTCTCTCGGTAGCAGGTTATCGTTATTCAACCGAGGGCTATCGAGACTTGAGCGATGTGCTAGGTGTCCGAGCCGCCAGTTATGGTAAGACATGGAACTCGGATACTTACCGGCAGCGTAGTCGAACTGAGATTTCGCTTAATCAGGGTTTAGATAGCTATGGCTCACTCTATTTAACCGCTTCCTCGCAGGATTACCGAAGCGACCGCAAGCGCGATAACCAGTTGCAGTTGGGTTATGCCAATACCCTGTGGCGGAATACCAGTTTCAATATTGCGGTTTCAAAGCAAAAAACCGGTGGTGGCAGTAATGAAACCTATTTTGTCGACCCAGGAAGTGGCCTACCCGCAGCCAATGGTGCGACGACGCTGGGAACGAGTGAAACCGTGGTGCAGATGTCTATCTCATTTCCGTTGGGTGGTAGTCCTCGCGCACCTTATATTTCTGCCGGTGCAGTGAACAGCAAAACCAGCGGTGCAAGCTATCAGACTTCATTATCGGGTGTGATGGGCGAGGATCAATCGGCCAGTTACAGTATGGACTTTGCCCGCAGTGAACAAAGCAAAGCCAATACCTTCAGTGGGAGTTTACAAAAACGCTTACCGGTGACCAGCTTAAGCGGCAGCGCCTCCAGTAGCCCGGGTTATTGGCAAGGCTCTGCCAGTGCACGAGGCTCAGTGGCTGTTCATAGTGGCGGCGTCACACTCGGGCCATACCTGAGCGACACCTTTGCCTTAGTCGAAGCCAAAGGGGCGAGTGGCGCTAAAGTGATGTATGGGCAAGGCGCGCGGATTGACAGCATGGGTTATGCCTTGGTGCCGACCTTAACCCCCTATCGCTACAACACGATTACGCTCGATCCTGAAGGTATGGACTTTAATACCGAACTGCGTGACGGCGAACGGCAAATTGCGCCTTATGCCGGTTCAACGGTGAAAGTGGCGTTTCGCACATTACGAGGATATCCGGTGCTGATGACCGTCAAGCTCGCAGATGGCAGCCAAGTGCCAATGGGTGCGGTGGTTTATAGCACCCATCATGACGATAACGACCATGATGATTCTAGCTCGCTACATGAAGTCGGTATGGTCGGACAGGCTAGCCAAGCATATTTAAGGGCGGAAACCCCTCAAGGACAGCTCATTCTGGTATGGGGCGATAACAAAAATGAGCGTTGCCAATTAGATTTCGATATAGGAACACCTAAAAATGATAAACAACTTTATAAGCTTGATGCCTTGTGCATCGCGACTTCGCATTAAATTAGAGAAATAGCATGAATCTTATGACCAACCTTTTTGCCTTACTATACCGACGATGCTCACTTGGCTCGCAGAAAATGGGATTACTTTTAGCGTTCACTTTACTGTGCACAGCGTTGCCCAGCTACGCGCAATGTGTCTGGAAAGGCGCTAACATCGGCGGTGATAACTACGGTGCGTCATTACAGCTTGGCAATATCAATATGACGAGCAATCACATTCAGCCCGTCGGTTCAATTCTGGCTTCTAGCATTATTAGCTTAGTCCCAGCACGGTTCTGGCCCGACCCTGAAGCCGTTATTTATGAATGCGACCTCGCTGATAAAGACAGTCTTTTCGAAGTCTTCGCCACTAATGGCGACAGTAATGTGGGGGGATACACGAATATGGGGAGTAACTATTTCCAGACGTTCTTCCCTTATACCGCATTGAAACTGATCCATGTCGATTCAGGCATTGAATTCACCCGTATCTGGCAGCAAGTCCCCCTTCGAAAATACGATGTGGTGGGTAATAAAATTCAGATCAAAGGCAAACATTTCAGCCAAATCCGCGCAGAGCTTAAAAAAATCGGCTTAGTAGACCGTACCCCTGGCCCCGCCACTTGGGGATGTCCTGGGCCAGCAGCGGATAATTATTCTGGTAGCTACACCTGCAATCAGCCTAATGGTTATGTGGTATTCAAAGGCCCCGGTATGCCCGTACCGGAAGCGGGTTATGATTCAGCGACCAATTATCAAACTTGGGGAACTGGCCGCTATATGGCATTTGGCATGAACACCGCACCGAACGCTATCCTGACACGTAAAAATACCTGTGTGGTGCGTAACGTGACCCCTTATGTCGTTTTCCCGATCATCACCGTCAATGAACTCAATGATAACCAAACACGTAGCGCCGATATTACTGTCGATATTGAATGCCAGTCTGGCACCGAATCAGGCATTAATAGCGGGCAAACTGCAATGGGTATCCAGACTTCTTTACCGGGTTACCTGAAAGCGCAGGGGTTAGGGCTAGTGAATTCGGCGGGTGGCGTGAGTTATCTGCTGTCCGATAATTACGGTACTGATAACAGTATTGCCACTGGCGTTGGCATCAGTTTGAGTGATAGTACTGGCGCGGCCATGAATTTTGTCGGTTGGGGGGGCTGCGTCAATAATTGTGTCGCTGGTTCCACCGCAGCCGGTTGGTATCCGGTCTTAACCGGTGCCAGCGCCAACGGCAGTAGTGCTGCCGGTTTCAACGATTACTCTCATCACTTCATCGCGACCCTGAAAAAATTACCGAATGGCACTCCGACGGCCGGTAAGATCGATGCAACTGCATACGTTTTGGTGAAAATACAATGAAATACTGTTGCCTAATTTTACTGATATTCAGCCTTAGTCAGCAGGCGATGGCTGGTTTAATCGCTGGGGCGACTCGCATGATTTATCTGCCTGAATCGCGTGAGCGCACATTGATGCTGGCCAATACCAATGATTATCCCGTCGTAGTACAAACGTGGATTGATGATGGGGATGTGGACAGCACCCCGGATCAGACCCAAGCTCCCTTTATGGTGCTACCTGCTGTTTTCAAAATGCAACCCGGTGGGGCTCAGGGGCTACGTATCATCAATAAGGGAGAAAGCCTTCCCAAGGACAGAGAGTCAGTTTACTGGCTGAATCTGTATGAGATCCCCCCCAAAACACGGCGTGATAGCGATGCTCACGCTCAGGTTGCTATGGCGATGAACACCCAAATGAAGATTTTCTATCGCCCTGATGGACTCACACCAACACTGCCGGAAGCGATGAAGAAAGTCAGTTTCAGCCTCAAAAAACAAAATAATCAATACGTGGTGACGGTTCATAACCCTACGCCCTATCACGTCTCTTTCGGCCAGATTCAGTTACATGACAAGAATAGAAGCTATTTGGTTGCCCAAGAAATGGACATGATGGTCGTGCCATTTGCCGATCGCCAATACCAGTTTGAGCACCCACCTACCTCACTCAGCGGTAATATGGCGTTGGACTATATCTATTTCAATGATGCGGGGAATGAGGTTAAAAACAGTCAGTTATTGAAGGTGACACCGTAACTTGTCATTTTTTTACTGCGGTTAAACGACAAAATATATTCGTTCAATAACCAACTTACCGTGGTGAGCTTCGCACTTGAATCCGCTCGCCACGGTCGACACATAAAGGATTTCGCCCGTCACGCTGTGAGTTTCAGCGATTGGCGACAAAAATGCAGATTTAGCGCCCTTTCTTCTTGCGCCCTGGCTGAGCAAAACGCTTACGCGAAGCGGCGTTACCCTCAGGTTTTTCAACTTTCTTTGGCCCGCTAACACTCACTTTTTTTGCAGCTGCTGGCTTTGCTTGTGGTTTTTTTGCCGGTTTCTCATCAGACGATGAATTTTCAATCAGCTTAAATAACTCGATAAGTTCATCATCGGTTAAGTCTCGCCATTCGCCTTGTGGCAACCCTTTCAGATTGATATTCATGATACGGACACGCTCAAGCTTGGTGACTTCATAGCCAAAATGCTTACACATGCGCCGAATTTGGCGATTAAGCCCCTGTACCAAAGTGATACGAAACACAAAGGCGGCTTCTTTCTTCACTTTGCATTTCTTGGTCACCGTGCCCAGCATCGGAACACCCGCCCCCAAGCCGACAATAAACTCATCGGTTATGGGTTTGTTGACGGTGACAATGTACTCTTTTTCGTGATCGTTGCCCGCACGTAGGATTTTATTGACCAAATCCCCGTGATTCGTCAGCAAAATCAACCCCTGCGAGTCTTTATCCAGACGCCCAATGGGAAAGACCCGTTTACTGTGGTTAACAAAATCAACGATGTTATTTTGCTCGCCATCTTCCGTGGTGCTAATAATGCCAACCGGCTTATTGAGCGCGATCAACACCAAGTCTTCTTCATTACGTGGCTCGATAGTCTGACCGTTAACTTTCACCACATCCCCAGCAAACACCTGAACACCTACCGTGGCACGCTTGCCGTTAATAAAAACATTTCCTTGTTCGATGTAACGATCGGCATCGCGGCGAGAACAGATACCGCTCTCGCTAATGTATTTATTCAGTCGAATGGATGAATTAGTCAGCATTGATACCTCGCAAAAAGCGGAACTATACCTTATCCCGACGAGGATGCGAAGCTTGAGCAGACTGAATAATGTGAGCCGCTTAACAAGAGGAATAACTCGCTTAAAAAGGCATGAGTTTGCTGAAAAACAAGTCAATAAGCTCATTCTCTCAGCAAACGCGCATTTTTAACGTTTTTCTACTTTGACAAACGCCATGACCCCCGCTATTATTCGCCTCGTTCACACGATTCCTCTGTAGTTCAGTCGGTAGAACGGCGGACTGTTAATCCGTATGTCACTGGTTCGAGTCCAGTCAGAGGAGCCAAATTAAAGAAGCCTGCTTAGGAAACTAAGCGGGCTTTTTGCTTTTTTGTCTGCTAAGAAGCTGCGTTGCGCGGTCAAGAGACTCGAGCAACAGCAACGGAGTTCATGACGCACTCAAGTCTAATTTGCGCTCTAGGTGGAAAAGGTGTGTATGAGACTGTTTCCATCTCATTCGCACAAATGCTCCGTTCCGCAGTATGGCCGCCATTTATAGGCGACCGGTTCCCATGTGAAACTTTCTTTAATTACTTCGCCAGAATCTGTCCAACATCGATACGATTACGATAAAATCTTTATTTCAGTGGCAATCAAAGCCTGAGTAATGTTGTCGCAGAGGGACAATACAGGCAGTATGAATGCCGCCTGAAAAGATAATAAATAAAGGATTTTAATGTTGCGAAAATCAACTCTAGTCACTTTACCTCTGCTGGTAGCGTCGGTATTCTTGCTGACTGGATGCCCCGCAGCACCCGATATCACGCAATGGAAACGCCCTAATACGGATATTGACGGTGTGCGCGTTGCGATGGGTAAATGCGGCGTGCAACTCCCCGGAGCCGACATCCCCAAAACGGATAATGAGTCAGTTCTGTATTACCAGTGCATGGAGAGTATGGGATTTAGCCGAAAAGACGGATTCAAAATTTGCAGCGTTCGTGTCTATCACGATACCCCAGCTTGCCTCACGCAAGAACAGGGGCACCCTTTGAGCCAGAGCCAGCTAGAAGCGCTGCCTTTTGTGGCAGACAGAGGGTTTCATCCGATTAAGTCCGATTCTGGCGTGAGCCCGTTTTCCTTGATTTCATGGCGTAAAGCGGGAGCCTCGCGACATTTTTCTCATGAAGTTGAAAACGACAAACAAGCACTGGCGGTGATGTATCAATGCGGTTATCCGCAGCCTTTAGGCTCAGTGCCTTACGTGCCGACGCTACGTAAAGCTGCTGATGTTCAGCGATGCATGCTAGACAAAGGTTTCGAGCCGAAGAATAAACTCAATCTAGTCTGCCGCAATTACCCGCAAGTCACGGACTGCCCAAAAATATAACGCTCCGCCACGGCATTAGACCGGTATTTCGTAAAAAGACCCGTATTATAGTGCTCCAGGATTTTCATTTCCGGGAGCATTGAGTTTGACGATTTACTCTTTCGCTATCGGCGTGGCATTTTCATTGATTTTGGTATCACCTTGAATACTCGCAATCTTCTTCTCAATATCGGCAACCTGCGTTTTGTTATGCAGTAACGTATAGGTCAAATCAAACTGTGTGCTGGCTCCTGGTGGCAGTTGCTTAACGCGTTTTTGCTCACGTTCAATGGTGACCGGATAGGCATAGCTAGTGCCGGGTTCAATACCGGTCACATAACCTTGTTTGACGGTATCGGTATTTTTCCATAACGTCAGCACTGGCAACTGACGGGTATCGAACTGAATAGACGCCCCTTTGTCTCCCGCTTGGTTCACAACTGCCGCCAGTGTTTGGTGGTTCTGGTCAGATAGTGGCTTGATGTTAAAGACCATTTCATCGAATCCTTTTGTCGGACCGGCAAAGGTTTGCCATGTCTTCAGGCCTTCTTTGGCATAATCGTTAAACGGACTGATACTGGCCATCGGAGCCAAGAAGCGCGCCCCTTTTTCCAGAATCGGTGCACCGAAATTGCTGTGATAGATTATCTGGTAATCGTGTGGATAATCCGCATGGTTAGTTAACACATCATGCAAGCTGAAACTATTGCTACCCGGCACATAGCGCAGCTCGGTCATGGTCTGCAAATCGGCTTTTTTGAAGGTGCTTTCTTTTATCAGGCCACGGACGCGAATTTCATACGGTGCCGCATCCGCCACTTCAACCTCTACCTGTGAGGCAGGAGTATTCCCCGCTTTGCCATGCAGCGTATAAAGCTGACCGTCAGCAGTCACCGGATGGCCTGTCCACTCATAGCCACAGCGGACCATCATTTCATTAAAACCTTCTAGCCAGCCTACCCCGTTGCGGCTTTCCAGATTGATAAATGCCGGATTCACCACCTCTTTTACCGGAGAAGCCCACCCCATCTTCGAACCGAAGCCTTCAACACCGAGAAGGTTCATGCCGCGAGTGGGACTTAGCGTAATGGTGAGGCCATCTTTGCTACTGATGACAATCACTTTGCTGCCTTCTTGTTTCCCACCATGCAGCACTTTCTGCGCAATGCTGAAAGTCTTATCCTTTACTTTCAGCTCTTCACTCGAAATCTGCCAGTTTCCTTTATCCATGCCATCTTCAGCACTTGTCAGCACCCATGTTTTAGCCGAAACATGCCCCGAAATCATGACTGCCAGTACCGTTAAAGCCAGTTTAGTTTTCATTTTTCTTCCTTTTTGCTGAATCGATTATTTCATTGCGTAAGAAAATCTACTCACAAGCAGGTTAAAGAAATGTGATGAGCTTCACCTGACGGAAAAACAAACTTATTGCGCCATGAAAATGCAAATAAAGTCACAAAAACAATGAAAACCAACCATGCAGTTACTTAAAAAATGTCTAGTTAGGCTTGATTAGATTAATCGATTCAGCTTCATGGTGGCTGTCAGAACGTATCTTGAACCAAATGGCATACATTGCAGGCAGGAATACCAGCGTAATGATGGTGCCGCCAAACGTCCCACCAATTAGGGTGTAAGCCAGCGTGCCCCAGAATACTGAGTGCGTCAGCGGAATAAATGCCAGAATAGCCGCCATCGCCGTCAGCAACACCGGCCGAGCTCGCTGTACCGTCGCCTCGACCACCGCATCAAACGGCGTTAATCCCTGCTGCTCGTTGTGGTGGATTTGGCCGATCAGGATCAAGGTGTTACGCATCAAAATGCCGGATAACGCAATCAGTCCCACCAGCGCATTGATGCCAAACGGCTGATTGAAGAGCAATAGTGTGGGCACAACCCCAATCAACCCCAATGGCGCGGTGAGAAATACCATCACCATCGCCGACATCGACCGCACCTGTAGGATGATGATCAACAGTGTCATGGCAATCATGATAGGGAAAAGTGGAGCCATCGCGCTGGTGGCTTTTCCTGATTCTTCAATCGGCCCTGCCTGCTCAATACGATATCCATCTGGAAGTGTGTCGATAACCGGCTGTAACTGTTTCAGTATTGCTGTAGAGACATCTGGCGGTTGCAGGTTCTCAGCAATATCGCCCCGTACGGTAATGGTCGGTGTCCGATCGCGTCGGCGCAGAATAGGATCTTCCATCTGCACGCCGACGTGCCCAATCTGTGACAGCGGAATGCGCTGACCGTCAGAGCCAACGAGGGTAAAACCCGCTATTTTTGCCGGATCAAGGCGGATATCCCCCGCCGCACGCCCCATGACCTGCACCGAGCGGATGTCTTCGCGCACAGACGTGATAGGGACGCCCGACAGCAAGAACTGAAGTTGCTGAGCGACCGCATTTGATGTCAACCCTACGGCCTGCAAACGGTCCTGATCGAGTGTGAAATTGAGTGTCGGCACCTGCGGACCCCAATCTGTGTTGACCGTTCTCATCATCGGGCTGGCCTGCATCACTGTTTCGACCTGATCTGCAATTTCGCGCAGTTTGGTCGGATCCGGTCCCATGACACGGTAGGCCACCGGATAAGGTGAATACGGACCGAACACCAGTTGGGTCACGCGGACCCTCGCCTCAGGTGCCAGCCCGCTTGCCGCCGCTTCGCGAAGCCTGAATTTGAGCGCCTCACGCGCTTCCTGACTGTCCGTCCGCACCACAATTTTTGCAAACGACGGATCAGGTAGTTCTGGCGCCATGGCGAGGAAAAAACGCGGTGACCCCTGCCCGATGTAAGACGTCACGATTTTTGCTTCTTGCTGCTTTCTCAGCCAGTCCTCTATCTTCGCCGCCGCCAGACTGGTCTGTTCAATGGCAGTACCATAGGGCATCTGGACTTCTACCAGAACTTCAGGGCGATCAGAGGTCGGGAAAAATTGTTTTTTAACCAGCCCCATGCCCAAGATTGCGACGACAAAGAGCGCAATTACGCTGCCGGCCACGACCCATTTACGGGCGATGACGTACGTCAGTAATCGACGAAAGCGGTTGTAATGGCGAGTGTTGTAGATAGCGGCATGCCCTCCCTCCACCCTTTTGATTTTCGGCAGCATCTTCACGCCCAGATAAGGCGTAAACACCACCGCCACCACCCAAGAGGCAATCAACGCAATGCCCACGATCCAAAACATGTTGCTGGTGTATTCACCGGCGGTGGATTGGGCGAATCCGTTGGGCATAAAGCCGACGGCCGTGATCAACGTACCAGCCAACATAGGGGCCGCCGTGTGACTCCATGCATAGGCCGAAGCTTTGATGCGGTCATAGCCCTCCTCCATCTTCACCACCATCATTTCGATGGCAATGATGGCATCATCCACCAATAGCCCCAGAGCCAGAATGAGCGACCCGAGCGTAATACGGTCGAAGTTTTTGCCGGAAGCTTCCATCACCACAAAGACGATAGCCAACGTCAACGGCACCGCTGCCGCAACGACAACGCCCACTCGCCATCCCATACTGATAAAGCACACCACCATCACCACAAGCAGCGCAACAAAGAATTTGATCATGAACTCGTTGACTGACGAACTGATGTTGACTGACTGATCGGTGACTTTCTCAAATGTCATGCCGAGCGGCATGCCCTCATTAATTTTGGTCGTCTCGGCATCCAGTGCTTTGCCCAGATCCAGCCCGTTCCAGCCCTCACGCATCACGATGCCCAGCAACAAAGCCGGTTCCCCTTGGTTGCGGATCATGAAGGTAGCGGGATCTTCGTAGCCACGTTCAACCGTCGCGACATCTGAAAGCTGTAGTGTCCTACCCTGAACGACAATGGGCGTTTCGCGGATCTTTTCCAGTTTATCGAAGGCACCATCCAATCGCAGAAAGACCTGCGGCCCGCTGGTGTCAATCGAACCGGCTGGCGTGAGTACGTTCTGACTGTTCAGCGCGGAGAAAATAGCCTGAGGAGAAATGCCCAGCGTGGCCAACCGGTCATGAGAGAATGAGACAAAAATGCGTTCAGCTTGTTCTCCAATGATATTAACCTTCTTGACCCCAGGCACATGCAGCAGACGCTGGCGCAATTTTTCTGCATCGCGGACCAGCAGGCGTTGCGGTTCACCTTTCGCTTTCAGCGCAAAAAGTGCAAAGGTGACGTCAGAAAACTCATCGTTGACCATCGGACCGATGACGCCAGCCGGCAGGTTTTTGGCTTCATCAGCGAGTTTCTTGCGTGCCTGATAAAACGCTTCCTGTACCTGTGAAGGTGGCGTGCCATCCTGTAATGACAGCATGGTAAAAGCCAGTCCCGGACGCGTGTAAGTCTCTGTGCGGTCATACCATTTGAGCTCTTGCATGCGTTTTTCCAGCGGTTCTGCCACCTGATCTTGCATTTCCTGTGCGGTTGCACCCGGCCAGGCCGTGACAATCGTCATCTGCTTGACCGTAAAGGGGGGATCTTCTGCTCGTCCTAGTTCGAAGAACGACAGAATGCCAGCAACGGTAATCAGGATGATAAGGAACAGCGTGATTGAACGCTCGCGAACGGCAAGTGCCGAAAGATTAAACCTTCCCTCGCTCATGGCTGGCCTCCAGTCACATTGGCATCGCTCTGCTCCAGCAACCGGACTGCCTCCCCCTCATGCAGCAGATGCGCCCCGAGGGCGACCACCCGCTCTCCCGGTTTAAGGTTGCCAGCCACACTGGCGGTATCGTCGCTAAGACCAAGCATCTGCACGGGTCGCCATGACACTGTGGCGGGTTTGTCTGAAATCCCCCATACACCTGGCCCCTTACCCGCGTCATAGATTGCCGCTAAAGGCACCTGTAGCATCTGGCCGGATAATTTACCCTCGGTAATATGGAGCGTTACAGTGGAGCCGAGGGGTGCCCTCGCCAAAGCGCCATCAAGCACATATCTCGCTTCGAAGGTCCGTGTCACAGGATCAGCCGCATCGGAGAGCAAACGCAATTTCGCAGAAACCGGTTGTTTATCGGTGCCGTAGAGCATGGCTTGAGCTTCGCTTCCGACAGCAGGTCGAAGCGTTTCAGGCAATTGCACGATGGCCTCCCGTTGCCCTGCCTGAGCCAATCTGACCACCGGTTGCCCAGCACTGACCACTTGACCGGGTTCGGCAAACGTTGCCATGACCACGCCGTCAGCATCCGCTAACAACACGGCATAGCTTGTCGCGTTCCTCGCCACATCCGCCTGCGCCTGAGCGGCACTAAGCTCGGCTTTTGCCGTATCAGCCGCCGCTTTTATTTGATCGTAAGCAGAAACCGATACCGCGCCAGTAGTGACCAAACCGCGATATCGAGCCTCATCAGCAGATGCTTGTCTGGCTCGAGCCCGAGCAGCGGCTACGGCCTGTTGCTGAGCTTGCGCTTGTAGGCTTAGATCAACGGGGTCCAGACGCATCAATGGCTGGCCACGTTTTACGGTCTGACCGGTATCCACCAGACGTTCAAGGATCTTGCCTTGGACTCTAAAGCCAAGGTCGCTTTGCGTTCGTGCGACAACTACACCGGTGAAAGCGCGAGAGGCATCGGCGGCGCTCACCACAGTCGCCGCTCTGACCAACGGAGGCTGATTGCGTGGATCGTCGATGTTGGTCGCGTCGCGACAGGCCATCAGTGCCAGCGGCAACAGGCAAATAACAAAGGTGGCGGGTTTGAGCCTGAGCATGGGTTCTCTTCTTCATTTAACAAGACAGTAACCGCATTCTCAGACTAGTGACCAATAATGTCAATAGTCACAATTCAGGGTGACAAACTTCTTAGGATCAGCGATGACAGGAGCGTAGCGGCAGCAGAGGCCGTCTCCAGATTGTATTGCAGTTGAACAGGACTGATATAAGGCCGCATGACCAGATATATGGCTTGAGTCGCCTCGTCTAACGGCGTTTTACGTTCAAACTCACCCGCTTTCCGTCCTTCAAGAAGGATTTGCTCGATGAGTTGCCGCAGGCGTTCTTCATGCATTTCCGCAGAGGGCCACTTATCACGGGCAGCGACCGCAGCAATGTCGTAAAGCTTGCGATCGTGAAAAAACAAATCGCTACCCGCTTCAGTGAGTGCTCTGAATAAACGCCTCAATTTTTCAGAGGCGGTGGGTGCATCTGCAATCGCTGAATGGACAATCGCCATGATCATCGCCAGCCGGTTGCTACAGATAACCTCGCCGATCGCCTGCTTGGAATCGAAGAATTTATAGATATAAGCTTTTGAAAAGCCGATAGCTTTAGCCAGGTCAGACACGGTCGTTTTCTCATAGCCGAAATGCCCGAAATGTTCAGTGGCGGCGTCCACAACCTGGTCACGGACGCTGTGGTCCGAGGGTCCCCGCAGGGGATGTTCATTTATGTGTTTAGTCATTTTTCCAGCTTAGCTTAATCAGTACTGATTGACAACGAGTGACCATATCGTTATTTGGTTACAAATAAACCCTGACTGAAGATCTATCAGTGTCTCTCAGAATTCGGGGACTGCTCTCCCGCATCGGGAGAATGAAAGGTCAGTAGATTCATTTTTGAGCCTATCAGCATTTTCCCTGTCATACAGTCAATGTATTTTGCGAAATGCACCATAAAGTATCAAAAATGACACTTTTAACAAATATCACTCATTTTGAATTGGAGATTTTACGCCACCATGTACGAAAGGTTCAAAAATGAACCTTATTGGACTATAGTTCAACTATATAACGATATGTAGGCGCTAAAATCTTTGGAAGTGTCAAAAATGAACCTTGATGAAATTAAGTCTTTACTCGAAAACCTTCCTGAGTCAGAGAAGCAAATAGCGATCGAAGAATGGGCACTGAGTACTCAACCCTTGGTCAAGGCTAGGTATGCGATTGAACCTGACGACAGGTCGACTCTCAGTTCCTTAGAGTTCTCACGACTACCGCAGCTCCTAGTCAGTGAGCTCAAACGACAAAGAATCACTTATGAAGAGATGGCTATTCAAATTGGAGTCTCTATTTCAACATTTAAGCGGCTGATTGCTGAGCCATCTTCTGCTAAGGCTATCAATCTTCATACATTGCTTAAAGAACTTGGGATAAAAGTATGGCTCGAAAAATAGGTGTGTGGCTATACAACAAACCTGTAGGTACTTTGAGTGAAGAGGACATAGGTTTTGCCTTCTGCTACCTAGCCAACTATACCGGCCGTCCTATATCGCTTAGCATGCCTATCAGGCCTGAACCTTATATTAATCAAGAACTTCATCCCTTCTTCAAAGGGTTGGCCCCAGAGGGTTGGCTGCGTAAACGATATTCTGAAATTCAAAAAATTGACGATAAGGATCTGTTCGGCTTACTGATGCAAAATGGTAACGACTTACTCGGGGCTGTAGTACTCAAAGAGATAACATCATGAATCCAGAACACTGCCTGATAAATCTAAGCCGGCTTAAAGGAGCAGAGTTAAAAACGGGTTATTCAACAAAAGGGATTAGACATCTGTTTGGTCGCTTGGAAGTGGCCCTCAGCCTGCCTTTCACGCGAAGTCAGTTTATTCAGGAACTTCCTGAACGTCAGAAAGGGATGAGTATTTCAGGCTATCAACCTAAGTTATCTC
The DNA here is from genome assembly GCF_003048255.1 of Yersinia massiliensis. Taxonomy (NCBI): domain Bacteria; kingdom Pseudomonadati; phylum Pseudomonadota; class Gammaproteobacteria; order Enterobacterales; family Yersiniaceae; genus Yersinia; species Yersinia massiliensis. The sequence goes on along the minus strand of NZ_CP028487.1, from coordinate 1,811,322 downwards.
TTCGCCTGGAGGGAGGGGAACTGATGGTCGTCAGCAATGATGGTACCTATATCCTGAAACCCTCACCAGAAGAGTACCCACATCTGGCGGAAAACGAGCATGCGACAATGTGCGTCATGCAACGTCTGAAATTTGAAATCCCGCCATTTGGACTGATAGCTTTCAAGCGCGACGATAACCGATCGGATGAATTGGCTTTTGTGATCAAGAGGTATGACCGGCTGGGTGCAGATATAATGAGATTGCATCAAGAACAGTTGGATGGCGCGATGGGCCTCGGCGATAAATATGGCAATATCGATAACAAGAAAGCCATCAGCTACGAGAAAGCCGCCAAATTCCTGAACAAGAGCGTGAGTAGCAGCTTAAAGAGCATGCGTGACGTCTTTTTACGAATCGTCTATGCGTACATACTAGGCAATAATGATTTTCATCTACGTAATTTCGGGATCATACACCCCGAAAAAGGTTCATCGTATCTGGCTCCTGTTTATGACTTTATCAGTGTTGTACCCTACCCGGCAGCTTTCGGAGAATATTTAGCTCTACCTCTCCTTGAGCGCGAGGAAAATGATGCAGCGAGCGCTCCGGGGCTGGATTCAGCCTACGGGGAATACTTGGGCGCAGACTTTATCCTTCTCGCGCAGGGCATAGGTATTAATCCGGTTTTAGCCAAAAAATGGCTTACTGACGTGATTAAGAGCCATCAGTTGATCATCGATACTTACACTGAAAGCCACATGCCAGAAGCGCAACGTGAAGCAGTGCTTAAGTACGTTGCACGGAGGATAACATTACTGGCAGTGACCGAACTTTAACCGAGGCTGGCACTGCTATGCTACCTTGGAGCAGCCGAGTCACCACTCAATAGCAACCACTGCGAAGGACCACACTCCCAGTGGCTGTAGGTAAAAAGCAGGCGCTTTTTGCATTTAAAAAAACCGCTTAAAACATCCTTAAGCGGTTTGCTATTTTTGGGTTGCCGTAACAGCTGTATCACTCAGCCTTTCAGCCTATGTACATGATTATGATAAATAACGTTCGGCGGGGTGTTCTTGTGCAAAACCGGGCAACATGGCTTGCCGTGTGCTTTGATGCGCCTCCCACTGTTCCACGTTATGCAGCGGAGGGATGGTCACTGATTCACGGCGATCAAAACCGACTAGCGCAGCATCGACCAACTCGCCTACCTCCATCACCGCCGCATGGGCATTGATATCAGAACCTGAGCGTTCCCAAATCTCTGTTCGCGTCGCTGCTGGCAATACCGCCTGAACGTAAACCCCCTTCTCTGCCAGCTCAAAGCTTAGCCCTTGGGAAAGAAACAGCACAAATGCCTTGGTGGCACCGTAAACACTCAAACCTAACTCAGGTGCCAAACCCACCACTGAACCAATATTAATGATGGCTCCCTCACCCGCCGCCGCAAAACGGGGTGCGACCGCACTGGCTAACCGTACAAGGGCAGTGGTGTTAAGGGCAACTAAACGCTCAATATCGTCGGTTTTCTGCTCGATAAAACGCCCCGCAATACTCATGCCAGCATTATTTACTAAAATCCCGATGCGGTGATCATCGCGCAGACGAGCCTCAACTACGGCAAGTTCTGCTGACTGGGTCAGATCCGCCGGTAAAACATCCACGGCAATGCCATATTCCTGCCGAAGATGAGTCGCCAAAGTCGCCATTCGCCCACCATCTCGGGCCACTAAGACCAGATCGTGCCCACGACGTGCAAAGCGTTCAGCATAGGTGGCACCAATGCCTGATGATGCGCCAGTAATAAGAACTGAGGGGGTCGTGCTCATAAGTGTGCTCTCTTGTGTGGGATTAATAAATGACGTGTGTCATCTATTTATAATATATGACGACCAACATTTAAGAGTCAACGGCGCTGACAGAACAATTGAATATAAGGAGTCAGATTGAGTGATAAGCAGGTGAGCGGGTACTAGGTTATGGCGTAAGAAAGGTCGTGAGGTGAGGTATCTAGGCCATTGATTTTACGTCAATGGCCTTGAGTTAACAGAGGGATGGCTATTATGAATTGATCGCTTTCTTAGAATCCAACGCGCTGTGAATAGCCGCTTCCAATTCATTCACTTCAAATTTTGCGACATAAGCATCCGCACCGACTTTACGCACATGATCCTCATTCGCACTGCCCGATAAAGATGAATGAATAATCACCGGGATATTTTTCAGGAACTCATCGCGTTTGATGTTCAGCGTCAGCGTAAAGCCATCCATTTCAGGCATTTCCAAATCGGTCAGCACAAAGGCGATTTTATCCGAGATAGGTCGACCTTCTGCCCTCGCCTCTTCGGCCATTTTGCGTATCTTATTCCATGCCTCCAGACCGGTGATATGCATCACGGCGGGAATGTCCATCATCTTCAGCCCTTGTTCCAACATCGAACGAGCCACTTTAGAATCTTCCGCCACGATAGCGACAGCCCCCGGTTTCAGATCAAACGCCTTGGTTTTTTCGCTGTCGATTTGGACATTACGATGGGAGGGCATGATGTCATACAAGATCTGCTCAACATCCAGCACCAACGCCAGACGATTACTGGCCGTATCGTTGTCTAACCGAGCGATACTGGTGATATTACGGCTCTTTACACCGGCATCCGCAGCCAATACCTGACTCCATTCAAGGCGGACGATGTCATCAACCGACTCCACCGCAAATGCCTGAGTGCTGCGAGCATACTCAGTCACTAACAGGATATTTAATCCGGTTTTTGGTTCACAGCCGACAATGGCAGGGAGATCAATCACGGGAATAATCTCTCCGCGAATATTCGCCACACCCATCATAGGGGAAGCCATACCTGCCGCTTTGGTCAGCGTTGGCATCGGCACAATTTCACGCAGCTTAAACACGTTGATGCCATACAGCTCGGATTTATCTTCGTCTTGCGACTCGCCCAAGCGGAACAACAACAGCTCAAACCGGTTTGATGAGGTGAGATTGGTTCTCTCCTCTATCTCTTTTTGAAAATTATCCATACTTTCCCCAACGCGAATGAAGATTGATAAATGATAACAAGGCGAATTAAGTCATTCGGAAAATAAGGAATAACATTCTGCTTATATATTTATCGGCAATCGGTGGAAAATGCTTAATCATTCGCTGAAGAGAAATGAGAAAAAAACGTTGTAAGGACTCGAATACATTAATCCATGGAACGATAACGCCACAGCCAGCGGCCTGTTGACATACGCCGATAAAACAGCACACCGCGCACTATCCAGTCAAGGAACATCCCCATCCATACGCCTGTGACACCGAAACCCAGCGTTATTCCCAAGATATAGCCTGCGATAATGCGACACCCCCACATCCCCGCCAACGCGACCCACATGGTATAACGGGCATCCTTCGCCCCTTTCAGGCTTGATGGCAACACCCAAGCCGCCGCCCAAATCGGCATAAATAGCGCATTTATCCAAATCAGATGTTTCACTACGTTGATCACGCCCGGTTCATCGGTATACAACGAGGCCAAATATCCGGCACTGGGAATGGATAGCAGTGCGATGAAACACACCCCTAAAGTGGATAGCCAGAAAATATGCTTAATCTGGCGGATCGGCTGCAAAATCTGACCTTTGCCCAATCGTGTGCCAATGATAATGGTTGAACTATATCCCAGCGCATTCCCGGGTAGGTTAATGAGTCCCACAATCGAAAAGGCAATAAAGTTACCGGCAATCACTTCAGTGCCCATTCCCGCCACAAAGCGTTGGGTAATCAGTTTACCCACGCTGAACATCACCGATTCAACACTGGCGGGAATGCCAATGCTCAAAACTTCTAACATGATGGCGGAGGTAAAGGGCATAAAATAGGCTTTGAACGGAATGCGCAGCGTATTGTTGGCACCCGAAATCAGCATCAATACCACCACTATCGCGCCGAGGTAGCGAGAAATCGTGATACCGATACCGGCACCAATAAACCCCAACCCATCCCAACTGAATAGGCCATAGATCAGCACACTACTGATGGCGATATTGAGGATATTCATCGCGATATTAATAAACATCGGCAAGCGCGTATTACCTGCGCCGCGCATGGCACCACATCCCACCAGTGTTATCGCCATGGCAGGGTAATTCCAGACCGTCAAGTTGAGATAGGTCAGTGCCATATCTTTTACGGCAGGATCGGCCTGACTGGCCATCAGATTGATAATGCCCTCACCGGCAAAGTGCACTAACAGCACCAAAAGCAGGGAAATTAAGACCAGCAGAGAGATGGACTCTCGAGCGGCGGTTTGTGCTTGTTTGCGCTTACGTTGGCCAAGGCTGAATGACACCACCACGGATGTTCCTAGCGCCACAGAGGTAAAAAAAGCGGCAATCAGCATATTGAAGCTGTCTGCCAAGCCCACCGCCGCCATGGCTTCTTTTCCGAGCCAACTGACCAGCAATGTGCTGAATACCCCCATCAATAAGACGCACAGCCCTTCGATAAACAGCGGAATCGCCAACGGCGTTATCTCACGCCAGAATAACACTCGGTAGGATTTACGCTTTTTGTACCACGCACTTTCGCGCAAGATTTTCAACTTTACAGTCCCTGAAACCCCGTCCATTTGCCTCCCATCGCGCTTTTCACCACACTGGTGAAATATCCTGATACGCCGGTTTACAATGGCGGTTTTCCGCTTTAAATTTTAACGTGTTACCTGCGATAAAAAATCGACGCCGGTATCATAACAGAACGTCAAATTAATTTAAATGAAACGCAATTTCGCCAAAGTACAAAATAAATACTTATGCACATAAATACACATAAATATGCAAAATGTCTTTGACTCGAATACCGGTTTTGCGCTATCAATGTAGGCATTGATACCTTTGCCAGACTGACCTAATTCATACAGGATTTAATTGATGACAACTATTCTCAAACACCTTCCTATTAATCAGCGTGTTGGTATTGCTTTCTCCGGTGGTTTAGACACCAGTGCAGCGCTGTTGTGGATGCAGAAAAAAGGGGCGATCCCTTACGCTTACACGGCCAATCTGGGTCAGCCTGATGAAGAAGATTACGATGCCATTCCGCGTAAAGCGATGGAGTACGGTGCAGAGAAAGCCCGTTTGATCGATTGCCGTAAACAGCTTGTGGCTGAAGGGATCGCCGCCATCCAATGTGGCGCATTCCACAATACCACCGCCGGTGTGACCTACTTCAATACCACTCCACTGGGCCGTGCCGTTACGGGTACGATGCTGGTCGCCGCCATGAAAGAAGATGGCGTGAACATCTGGGGTGATGGCAGCACCTATAAAGGTAACGATATTGAACGTTTTTATCGTTACGGTCTGCTGACTAATGCTGAGTTGAAAATTTATAAGCCATGGTTGGACACTGATTTTATTGATGAATTGGGTGGCCGCCATGAAATGTCTGAATTTATGATTCAATCGGGCTTCGATTACAAAATGTCGACGGAGAAAGCCTACTCAACTGACTCCAATATGTTGGGTGCGACCCATGAAGCTAAAGATCTGGAATTCCTGAACTCCAGCGTCAAAATCGTTAATCCGATTATGGGCGTAAAATTCTGGGACGAAAATGTGGTGGTCAAAGCGGAAGAAGTGACTGTTCGTTTTGAGCGTGGCTATCCGGTAGCACTGAATGGCGTAACCATCGACGACAGCGTTGAGCTGATGATGGAAGCTAACCGCATCGGTGGCCGTCATGGTCTGGGCATGAGTGACCAGATTGAAAACCGTATTATTGAAGCGAAGAGCCGTGGCATCTATGAAGCCCCAGGAATGGCACTGCTGCATATTGCTTACGAGCGCCTGCTGACCGGTATTCATAACGAAGATACCATCGAGCAATATCATGCTAATGGCCGTGTGTTGGGCCGCCTGTTGTATCAAGGTCGTTGGTTCGACCCACAAGCGCTGATGTTGCGTGATTCCGCCCAGCGTTGGGTCGCGAGTGAAATCACTGGTGAAGTGACACTGGAATTACGTCGCGGTAATGACTACTCCATCCTCAATACCGTGTCTGACAATCTGACGTACAAGCCAGAGCGCCTGACCATGGAGAAAGGCGATTCTGTCTTCTCCCCAGATGACCGTATCGGCCAACTGACAATGCGTAATCTGGATATTACCGATACCCGTGAGAAGCTGTTCAGCTACGCCGAGACAGGGCTGTTATCCACTTCTGCGACCACAGGTTTGCCGCAAGTCGATAATAATAATCTGAGCGTGAAAGGCATTCAGAATAAGCGTTAGTCGCGGTTAACCATTATTCATTTTTGAATGACTGATGGCTCATCACTTATCATGAATTCAAGGTGGCACTCTCTCTCTGAGTGCCACCGAAATTATCAGTCACATCACTAATGTGACAATTGGCGATCCTGCATTTCAGAAGGGTCATGCTTATATTGGAAGACAAAGACAAAAATCACGAGTAGCACCAGGGTATAAGCGGCGAAAGATAACCAAATACTGTGCCAGTCCTTCACTCCCTCTACTGTAAAGTAATCCACGACATGTCCGCTGGATATCGCCCCGACATAAGCGCCAACGCCATTAACCATCGTCATAAATAAGCCTTGCGCACTGCCTCGGATATTACGGTCTACTTCCTTTTCGACATAAATTGCGCCGGAAATATTAAAGAAGTCAAAAGCACAACCATAAACCAGCATGGATAATAGCAATAATACAATTCCCGATGCGGAAGGGTCCCCGTAGGCGAACAAAGTAAAGCGCAATGTCCATGCCACCATACTGATCATCATCACGCGTTTAATACCAAAGCGGGATAAAAAGAAGGGGATCGTCAGAATGAAAAAGACTTCTGCAAATTGTGCCATTGACAATAATATGGATGGATACTGCACCACTAAGCTATCGTGAAAAACCGGATTTTTGGCAAAATCATGTAAAAATGGGCTGCTGAAAGTATGGCTAATTTGCAGTGATGCCCCTAATAACATGGCAAATAAAAAGAAAATGGCCATTTTCTTTTGTTTAAATAAAACGAAAGCATCCAGCCCTAAAAGAGTGACCCACGAACCGTCCTTCTTCACATTTGAGGTCGGGCAACTGGGTAATGAAAATGCATACATCGCCAAAACCAGTGCCGCACCAGAAGCAATATAAAGTTGAATATTGCTTAATTCGAATCCCGATAAGCTAATGGCCCACATGGCAAAAATAAAACCCACAGTGCCAAAAACACGGACAGGCGGGAAATCCTTGATGGTATCTAGCCCCGCTTTTTCTAAACAGATATATGAGATGGTATTCGCTAGCGCGATTGTTGGCATATAAACCATCGCATTAAATAGCATCACAAAAAACATGAAATGAGGATTTGAGATTTGAGCCGCGACAAATAATGCACCCGCCCCTAATAAGTGGCAACAGGCATAGAGAATATTGGCCTTAACCCATCGGTCAGCAATGATGCCAACGATACTTGGCATTAAAATACAGGCAATCCCTTTCGCGCCATAGACTAACCCCACCTGCGCACCGGTGAAATTCAGTGTATTCATCATGTAGGCACCCAATGTCACCAGCCAGGCACCCCAGATAAAGAACTGTAGGAAGAACATTACTTTAAGCCGTTTTTTTATTATCATTTTTATTCTCCATGATACGAATGCGTCGAGGGAATATTTTTAGCGAATTAAATTTGTAGGGTTTCCCTCTTTAACGAGTTTCCGCTGTACTGGGCATGATGGGGAACCAAGTACAGCGGATAGAGATAATCTGAATCAGGCAGTCGCTTTGCTCTTTAAGAACGCTTCAATCAGTTTGGTGAAATTAACGGAAGCTAATTTGGCGCATTTTAAGGTTTGTTCGTGGGAAAGAACCACATCAGATAGCCCTTCAGCCAAATTCGTAATCGCGGTTAATGCAATGACTTTTAAGCCGCAATGTGCCGCAGACAGAACTTCAGGTACGACAGACATCCCGACAACATCACCACCGATAATTTGCATCATGCGGATTTCTGCCGGTGTTTCAAAGCAAGGCCCCGGATAAGAGACAAAAACGCCTTCAGTCAGAGGAATATCAAGTTGTTGGGCAATATTCGCCATGTCTGCGCGCAGGTCTTTATCATAAGCATTGGCGAGACTAAAGAAGCGTGGACCAAAGCGATCATCATTCGGCCCAACTAATGGCGTTCCCGGCATGGTGTTAATGTGATCCTTTAACATAACAACCGAACCCGGTAAGACTTCTGGGCGTAATGAACCGGCCGCATTGGTGCAGAATAAAAACTCGCAGCCCATTAATTTAAAGGTACGCACGGGATTGGTCATGATGCTCATGCCTTTCCCTTCGTAGAAATGCCCACGGCCTTTCATACACATCACAGGAACACCAAATAGATGACCTAAAACAAGCTCACCCGCATGACCATGCACCGAACTCACTGGGAACCCAGGAATATCGGCATAACTAATTGTGGTGTCATTCGTGATTTGATCCACCAGCTCACCCAAACCTGAGCCTAATATAAATGCGATCTGAGGTTTAAACCCGGGCTTTATTTTCTGAATATAATCGACGGCCTGAAAGGGTAACTCACTGAAATCCGTATCTATCGTTGTATTTACGTTTGTCATAATAATAATCCTTAATTTTTTTATTTAATACTGAGCAAATAAGCTGGTTAAATAACAAATAGGTAGAGACTGAGATAATCAATACCCATCATAGGGAGTGGGTTATGGCACGACCAATACTAAAATTCCGATTATCCATACTGAAAAGGTAATGGTTTGACCTGTGTTTCCACGCAATTATCGTTGATCATAAGAGGATAATCGGGGCGCACATGACAACGAAAATACTTAAAGCACATCTGCAGATGCTCGGGTTTACCGCCCTGCTTGGCGGGTCCTTTATTGCTAGCGCCACCATCAGCACGACATTACCCCCCATGGTGATCACATGGATGAGATATGCCATCGCTAGCCTACTCTTTATCGTATTAATGGTGGTACAAAGGCGATTAAAGCGACCAACTTATCGTGATTTAGGCCGCTATACATTAATTAGCCTGCCACCTCTGCTCTATTTCGCTTGCATGATAATTTCACTGCAAACCACGAGTGCATTAAATTCCAGCGCCTTATATACCACCGTCCCATTGATGAGCCTAATCATGAGTATGGTATTAATCAAAGCTAAATCGACATGGCCAGTCTTGATTGCATTATTAATGGGGATTTTAGGCGCGCTATTAATTATTTTTAAAGGTGACTTGTCGCAGGTTTTACAATTATCGTTAATCCCTTCTGATTATTTGTTTCTATTTGGCTGTTTAGGTATGGCATTGAATCCCATCGTGGTAAAAAAACTGCATCGCGGTGAGCAAGCATTAGTGCTGACGGGATGGAGTTTAATTTGCGCCACGGTTTTACTGACCGCCTTTGTTGCCTTTCAGTTGCCCGAGATTGAGTGGCGGCATATCAGCATCATCACTTGGAGTGGTATTCTCTATCTGGCGACCTTCGCCACTGCGCTGAGTTTTTTCCTGTTTCAAAAAGCCTGTGTTGTGCTGTCACCGGCCAAAGTATCAGGATATGTTTACCTTATTCCGCTATCAGTCATTATCACTAATATGCTGTTGGGTCAGGTCATCCAATGGCGTGAAATCGCCAGCGGCGCAATATTAGTGATTATTGCCATGGTGATTTTAATTAAAGCTAAGTCATGCTAACTCATGATTCGAATGACTCAGAATAATTCGAGTAATCGTTCCAACGCGGGAGAGGTATTATCTGGGGGATAAACCGCAAACAAGTCAGCAGAAAGGTACTCTTGCAGCGGAATAAACTTAATATTCGGCCAGGGTATCTCCTGCATGCTTTCAGGGACTAATGCGATCCCCAAGTTACTGTTTACAAATGCCAACTGAGTTTGTGGCTCATCGAATTGATAAATACCCTGCGGCTGACAACCTGCGCTTAGGCAACAGTTGTAAAGATTTTTCGAATAGCCTGAATGCGTAAAAGTGAGAAAGATCAGGGTCTGACCGGAGAGGTCCTTCAGCGAGAGCACATCGTACTCGGCTAGCTCACTCTCATATGACACTGCGACACTAACACGCTGTTTTTCTACTCGCTGGTAAATCAGTGCGGGGTTCTGCTCCAAATCTGCACAACGCCAGAACCCAATATCAAGTTTTTTATTTAATAGCGCGTCAAATTGCTTACTGGGGGGAAATTCATGCAATGACCACGTCGTATGAGGATTCAGCGTTTTAAAATGCTTAAATTTTTCCAATAGCTGATGCCACAGTGCTGACCCAATAATGCCGATATTCAAGTGGCTTTGTTCGTGGCGCGCAATATAGGAGACACGGCTTAATGAGTTTTCGATGTTTTCAAACACCTCTTTCATTTCGGCTTGCATCATTTCACCGGCCAAGGTGAGCACCACATTACGGCTATCGCGTATAAATAAAGGGAATCCTAACGCTTCTTCCAACTCTTTGATTTGCAGACTTAAAGGGGGCTGCGATATATGAAGGCGTTCAGCGGCTTTTCCGAAGTGCAACTCTTCTGATACGGCGAGGAAATAGCGAATCATCTTCAGATTAATACGACCAGAAAAGAGAAGCTTTTGCATGCCATTTACCCAATCATTTGAATTTGTTATTTAAATGCGCATGGGGATAATAACATTATCTGATCGTTCATCGCGTAAAAAATCAGGTGTCTCGCCAACGTTGCAAAGAGACGTCTCACCCCTTTGCAACGCGAGTTCGAAAGAGAACCAACCATCAAGCACCAGACGTCGGTAACTCAATATTACTTTCGGCTAATAAGCCCATATTGTTGTACATCGCACAGGCTGCATCGACCAAATGCATAGCAATCGCGGCACCACTGCCCTCACCTAACCGCATACCCATTTGCAAATAAGGCTCGAGTTGCAGGTGCTGAAGGGCGATAACGGCACCTTTCTCTGCCGACAGATGTGACGGAATCAGATAGGCGTGTACACCGGGGGCGATACGGCAGGCTGCCAGCGCCGAGGCATAAGAGAGAAAACCATCCAGCACCACCGGTAACCCAGCCGCCGCCGCGCCGAGCATCACACCGGTCATACCAACCAAATCAAAGCCGCCGACTTTCGCCAATACATCAATACCATCGCTGGCATCCGGTTGATTGGTTTCAATGGCGCGGCGCACAACCGCCACTTTATGGTGCAGTTGTTCGCTGGGGAAATTGGCCCCGATACCCACCACCTGCTCGGGGTCACTGTCAGTCAACACGCTGACCATCGCCGCCGCGGGCGTGGTGTTTGCCATACCCAGTTCACCAACACCAAACACTTTCACGCCCTCTGCCGCTTGTTGCAAGGTCAGTCTGGCAGTGGCGAAAAGCAAGTCTTCTGCTTGCTGACGTGTCATCGCAGCTTCACGGGCGATATTGCCGCTACCCCGGGCCACTTTCATGTCCAACACACCCGGTAAAGTATCGCTGTCGATACCCACATCAACAATGTTCACCTCCACACCCGCATTGGCGGCCAGCACACAAACGCCGGTGACCCCTTTGACCATATTGAGCGCCTGCACCATGGTGACCGCTCGGGGTGAAATCGCCACGCCTTCATCGTAAACGCCGTGGTCAGCCGCCATCACAATAATTTGTTTGCGATCGACCTGATGCCCATATAACCCGCGCATCCCCGCCAGTTGGACCGCCAATTTTTCTAAACGGCCCAGACTGCCGGGGGGCTTAAGCAAGCCATCTAGCCGCACTTGAGCGCGCGCCATTGCTTTGCTGTCTAAAGGGGGAATTCTCGCCAGAATCGATGAAAGTTTTTGCATGTGGTTAATCTCGTGTCGCAGGCTGCCAAACAGCCTGACTGTTAAACGCACGCAGCGTGGCAAACCCATCGTGGATCGTCAACACACTGTATGCACCCTGTTCAAAATGAAAGTGCCACATGGCCGCTGCAGGCATCTCCAGCAAGCGAGCCAACATCAGGCTTAATACACCCTGATGAGCGACCAAGAGGTGATTATTATCATTATTCTTCAAAGATTTGAGCTGCTCAACCGCCCCTTCAACGCGGGCAGAAAACTGCGGAAAAGACTCGCCACCGGTAGGGCTAGCCTGCTGCCAGTCGGCAACCCAAGCGGCCCAAGCATCGGGGTCTTCCCGTTGCAAATCCTGATGATGGCGCATTTCCCACTCACCAAAATTCATTTCGTTCAGTTGTGCGTCGATACCGGCACTCAGGCCACTCTGCCCCGCCAATACGATATCGGCGGTATGGCGCGCACGCAGCAATTGGCTGCTCACAGCATGAGAGAAATCGACATCCGCTAACCATTGCGCGACCTGACCGGCCTGCTGTACGCCCAGCGAGGTCAGTGGCAAATCGGTCAGGCCACAAAAGACGCCCCGTAAATTGGCGTCGGTCTGCCCATGACGTACCAGAAAAAGTCGCATAAGTTAGCCCAAGATTGAGAGGATTCAGCGCGATGCGCTATCACAGCAGCGCCAGCAAAAACACCAGTTCACCTACTTCAGCCGCCGCACCCAGTGTGTCACCGGTTTGGCCCCCTAAACGGCGGCGCAGATAAGTCGCCAATAGCCAGACCACCGCCATGGTGATCACCAAGGCCAGCACGGCTGCCCCCTTACCGAGTAACAGCGTCAATATCGCGCCACCCGCCAAGGTGACGGCGGTTTGTTTACCCGTGACTTTACCGATATAGATATTGCCCAGCCCATTGCCTTCTCGGGCATAACGCTGGCGATACATCAGCAACACAATGATCGTGCGGCCCGCGACCGAGGCCGCCGTGAGTGTGGCGAGCATCGGCATATCACGTAGCGCCAGTTCACTTACCACCAGCAGTTTTGCCACCACAATAAAGATCAGCGCCAACCCGCCGTTGGTGCCGAGGCGGCTATCGCGCATGATCTCTAGCATCTGTTCACGCTTACGCGCGGAAAACACCCCATCACAGGTATCGGCCAGCCCATCGAGATGAAAAGCACCGGTCACCAACGCCAGCGCCAACACATAGCCCAGCGCCGCCAGCGGTACACCGCACCAAGGGGCCAACAGCGTAAAGACCACGCCGCCGATCAGCCCCACAATCAGGCCAATCAAAGGGAAGCCGACAATACCGCGCTCGTATTGATCCATCGCCAGCCCTTGTGTCCAGCGCTCAGGCACAGGAATGCGAGTCATAAACTGTAAGGTGGCGAGAAATAACCGCAGGCTCATTTAATCTTTACCTCAATACCCGAAACCACTAAAAACACCTCATCTGCGGCTGCCGCCAATCGTTGATTAACGCGGCCGGCGATATCGCGAAAATGCCGAGCTAACCGATTTTCCGGCACGATCCCCATTCCCAACTCATTAGTGACAAGGAAAATAGGCGCTGGACTGCGGGCGCAGGCGGCCAGCAGATCGGTTATTTGTTGCTGAATACCGATTTCAAGCTGCGTGAAGTCCATCTGCTCAGGTGGCGTATCACCAGCCTGTTCAAATAGCAGGTTGGTGATCAGTGTGGTAATGCATTCGAGCATCACGGCTTCACCGGGGGCAACCTGTTGCTCCACCACCGCACCGAGATCCCGATACCCTTCCCAGGTGCGCCAGTGTGGCGGGCGGGCCGCGCGGTGTAGCGCCACTCGTTCAGCCATTTCCCCATCGGTCACCACCGAGGTTGCGATGTAAAACACGCGATCGCAGGTCTGCGCCGCCAAGCGTTCAGCCAGCGAACTTTTCCCGCTACGCGCCCCACCGGTAATCAAAATCACTGCGCGCTCTCCTGTAAATGCGTTTTCATGAGCTGGTAAATACGTTCTATATCAATGTGCTGACGCATTTGTGCCGCCAGAAGATCAAACTGTTGCTGCTTATGTTGTGCGTAGTCGACAGTCACGCCATCGAACGCCGCCAGCCCTTTGCGTTGACGTAAATTGTCGAGCAACGCGCGGGTAAAATCGTGGCTGTCAAACAGGCCATGAATATAGCTGCCTAATACGTTGCCGTCTTTATTCACTGCACCATCCACCCACTGCTCCGCTTGCCCATTGCGCAAGGTCAGGCAAGCAAACGGCGTGGCATCGCTCCCCAATTGGGAAACACCCATGTGGATCTCATAGCCCTCTAGCGGCAGCGAATCACAATTTGCCAGCATCCCTGATCGCGCCACTCGGCAATGCCCGCTGACCCGAGTGGTGACTTTATCCTGCGCAAACTGGGTTTCCACATCCAGCAAACCCAGCCCCTCCATCTGTTCGAGGCCCGACTCCACGCCATCAATAATGCGTCTACCCAGCATCTGATAACCGCCGCAAATGCCGATCACCGGCACCGGCTGCGAATGTTGAGATATCGATTTAGCTTGGTGCTGCGCCAGTAAAGCCGCCGCCAGTCCGCTTTCATGCAGCCATTGCAAATCACCGAGGGTATTCTTGCTGCCGGGCAAGATAATCAAGTCCGGCTGACCCAAAGCGGTGACCTGTGAAACATAGCGTAAGCGCACATCTGGCTGGACTGCCAACGCATTAAAATCGGTAAAATTGGCAATGTGCGGCAGCCGAATCACCGCGATATCCAGCGCCTTTTCTGTGGCATCGTTATATTTACCATTTTGCAGCGCCACACCGTCTTCATCTTCCAAATCAATGTCTAACCACGGCATCACGCCCAACACGGGGACATCAGTCAGGGCTTCAATCTGTTCTAATCCGGGCTTGAGCAGCGCAATATCACCACGGAACTTATTGATGATCACCCCTTTGACTCGCGCTTTTTCATGGGGATGCAACAACGCCAGCGTGCCATAAATAGACGCAAATACGCCGCCGCGATCGATATCTGCCACGAGCAAGACGGGCGCATCTGCCATCGCGGCCATGCCCATATTGACGATATCGCGATCGCGCAGGTTGATTTCCGCGGGGCTGCCCGCCCCTTCTAGCACCATCACGTCATACTCGCGGGCTAAGCTGTGGTAAACCTCGCTGATTTGCTGCTGCAATTGCGGTTTGTATTGATGGTATTCAACCGCATCCATATTGCAGGCGACTTTCCCCATCAGTACCACTTGCGCCTTGCGGTCACTGGTCGGTTTGAGCAACACCGGATTCATGCGGACATCAGGGGCTATACCCGCCGCTTCGGCCTGAAAAATCTGCGCGCGGCCCATCTCATCACCTTGCAGCGTAATGCCTGAATTCAGCGCCATGTTTTGCGATTTAAAGGGTGCGCTGCGATAGCCATCCTGCCTAAAAATACGACATAACCCCGCCACTAATACGCTTTTGCCGACATCAGATGCCGTGCCTTGCACCATAATGGATAGACCAGATGGCGATTCGCTCATCGCGCTTCCTCCGCTTCACGCTGACGCATCAACGCGAAAAGTTGTTCTTCGGTTTTGCACAAAGGCAACCCCAATTCAGTGTGCATTTTGACCAACCAAGGCTGAACCAGCCCAGCGGCACGCAGTTTATCTTGTTGCATGAAAACGTCAGTGGTGTCACCCGCAATCATCAGGTGACCCTGAGAGAGAACATAAAGATAATCACAAACCTGATAAATCAGATCGATATCGTGGCTGGATAGAATAACCCGTTTTCCCTCTGCCACAATGCGTTCAATGATCGTAATCATATGCTGGCGGCCCGCCGGATCGAGTCCAGCGGTGGGTTCATCCAACAGCAGGTATTCCGCTTCCATCACCAATGCACCGGCAATCGCCACCCGCTTTTTCTGGCCATGACTCAGATGTTGGATAGATTTATGGCGAAAACTCTGCGCATCCACCAAGGTTAACGCCCGTTCTACCCGCTCAGCAATAACCGCCTCTGGCATGCCAAGATTGCGCAAACTAAAGGCGATATCGCTGTCGATATCGGTGTAAAAGATCTGTTGTTCCGGATCTTGGAACACGGTCGTCACGCGTTGGCGCAACGCCCGTAGGCTGGCTTTCTGATAACTGAGCGGTTCGCCTTGCCATAACACCGCCCCTTGCTGTGGTTGTAAAATGCCGGTCAGATTCATAAACAGCGTGGATTTGCCGCAACCATTGGCCCCCAAGACGCCGGTGACCGCGTGCTGACTAAAATCCAAGGTCAGATCGTGCAATACCGGTTCATCTTGATAGCTGAAACCTAACTGCTGGGTGGCTAACATCAAATCCTGCCTTACAGGTGAAAATCACCCTGATAAAGTTTCATATCCAGCGAAATGACCATCTGTTGATAGCGGATCATTACGCGGGTAAACAACATCCCCACTAGCATGGCCAGCGAACGATAACCGGTTGGCAGTGAGATATAACCAAACCGCAGTGACTGCGCCTGATGGATAGCCGCCGCCTCTTCGATCAAAATAAAGATAAAACGCCAAGTCAGCAGAATTTGTTCTGTCAGCAAACGGGGCGCATGGCAACGCTTCAACAGTTGAATCAACTGCGGGAAGGGCGTATTGAGCACAAACCAGAATGTCGCCGCCAGCGCCGCCAAACTGCGCCACAGCGTTTGATTCGCTGTGGTTAAGCCGACTTTATCGATACCCAACCACCAATGACCCATTTGTACGCCCCACCACAAACTGTCTGGCTGACGGGAAAGTGACAATACAATCGTCACCAACCCGACCAACAAGAAAGAGAGCGGTATGGCGAGCCAGCGCAGGTAACGGCGCAGACCGACCCGCAGCAAATAGCAGGTCAGCCCCGCGATAAACACCAACAGCAGTGCTTGGTACATGGGCGGGCTCAACATCGCTAACAGCAGGAAAACCCCATACAACACCAGCTTTCCCATGGGATCAACCTGCCGCCAGCGGCTTTGGTAACTGAGTTTATCAATCCCCAGCATGCTCACCGCGTTTCCCCCGGTAGTAGCCCAAGATATAGAAAATCACCGCTGCACCAATAGACCCCTGCAAGGTGAACAGTAAACTCTCAATTTCACCACTGGCCGGTTCATACAGCGGCTGGAACCACGGCGTATAGTGCGGTGCCGTGGTTTGAATCAAGGTTTCAGCCTCACCATCCGAACCGCCATACTCGCCGCCATGATTGATAAAGAACGGCAATATCACCAGTGCGATCACCATCGCCAGCAAGATAAGAGTCTTTTTCATGTTAATGTGCCTCCGCTTGGATAAGCTTGCGTTTGGTTAATTGGTCATAAATCATTACTGTCAGCAAACCTTCAGCAATGGCGATCGGGATTTGAGTCAGGCAGAACACGCCCATAAATTTGATAATCGAACCACTGACACCAAATTGCGGATCGGGGAAGGCGAGCCCCAGTTGGACCGAGGTGACAAAGTAAGTGGTTAAGTCCGCGAGCATCGCGCACAGGAACACCCCGACATCACGGCGCAGCCCCGCTTTACAGGCCAACTTCCAAACCAGATAACCCACCACCGGCCCGATGACCGCCATTGACATGCCGTTCGCGCCGAGTGTTGTCAACCCGCCATGGGCTAATAACAGTGCTTGGAACAGCAAGACAATCGCCCCTAAGACTGCCACCACCACTGGCCCGAACAGAATGACCGCCAGCCCAACACCGGTGGGGTGCGAGCAACTGCCAGTCACGGACGGAATTTTCAGGGCTGACAGCACGAAAATGAAGGCACCGCAAAGCGCCAGTAACACTTTTTGGTTGCTGTCTTCTGAGACAATCTGCTTTAAGCGTACCAAGCCCATAAACAGGCAGGGTAGGAACAACACCCACCACGCCAACGCCCACATCGGCGGTAAAAAGCCTTCCATGATATGCATCGCAAAAACATCATTGGGGGCAATGGTCAGCAGGATTGCCATGGCAAGTCCTGTGAACGAGAGTTTCTTAAGCTGTTTTTCCACGAATGACTCCTCATCCCCGCATCACCTAGACACCGCGGCTAACCCTGCGGCATGGCAAGAAGATGGGGGAAGTATTTTTAAGTTAATTAGCGGTCAATTTCACTCGCCGGTTATTCATTAACGCGTTGCTGCTTATTCACTAAAATGGTCGAAAAATAGGGCAAAGACTGATCAGCGGCGATGCTGTCCAACTGTCGCCAGCACACCTCCCCCGGCAATGAGGCTTCCGACATCAATAGCGCATGGGGGAACAGCTCTAAACGGGCCAGCAGCGTCTGAATACGGGCGAAGCGGCCATAGACTTTCATCAGCACCACGCAATCATGATCCCGTAGCGCCCGCTCTAGCTCTGCCTCGGGTGCGGTGCAGGACATAATCGCCAGCGACTGTTGCTCCATGGCTAACGGCAATGCCGCGCGAGAAGCAATGGCGGCAAAAGAGGTCACGCCCGGTACGATCTCCAGCCAATCTGGGCGGCCAATACGTTCGAGCAAAAACACCCACGTGCTGAATAGCATCGCATCGCCAAGGGTGATAAAGCCCACTTGATGCCCTTTGGCGACTTCAGCTTGTAGCTGCTGTGCCACGTCATCCCAGACCGCTTGTTTTTCGCTGTCATCGGCACTCATGGGGAAGTGGCAAGTGCGGATTTCCGTGGTGGGCGATAAATATTCGCGCACGATAGAGAGCGCGAGGCTATCACCGCCTTTGCGCCCTGCGGGGGCATACAGCACATCCAATTTGGCGATCAACCGTGCGGCACGTACCGTAATCAAATCACTGGCTCCGGGGCCAACGCCCAAGGCATAAAGTCTGCCGCTCATTACGCTGCCTCCTGTTGTTTTTGCTGTAAGGCGTGATCCAGATGTTCCACAAACATTTGGCGAATCAAGGGGTTTTCTCCTAACCCTTGCAGCCATGATTGGGCGCTGATACCTGCGGCTTCCAACTGTGAACGCCATGAGTCTGGCTCGTCAGAAGCCATATCATTGATGGCATGATCCCCAGCCACCAGCATCAACGGCATCAAATGCACTTTGCGCACCCCCTGCTGTTGCAAGCGAGTGATGATATGGCCGATTTCTGGGTAGCTTTCGACCGCGCCCACCAAAGCAGGGAAATTCAGCGAGGCCATTAAGTGATCCAAACAGGCATAGGCCGAGAAGGCATAATGGCTCGCCCCATGGCCCATAAACACCACTCGTTCATCGGCGGCGAGGGGCGGCATTTGTGCTTGCAGCGCGACCAGCAATTGCTGGTAATCCGCAAAACTGCTCAGGAGCGGTGTGCCAAGGACTAAATGGTGGAAATGCTCACCAAACGCGCGCACTTCATTGGCGACTTTTTCGTATTCATCACCGTTAATGACATGCAGCGATTGAATGGCAACATCCTGATACCCCAATTCAGCCAACTGTTTAAGGGCTTCGGCGGGGTTATTGATCAGCAACCCATCGCGTTTGCGCAGCTTGCGGATAATCATTTCCGAGGTGAAGGCGCGGAACACATCACGATCGCTGTAGGCAGCGGCCAATTGCTGCTCACAGGCATCAATATTCTTCTGGCGGGTCTGTTCATAACTGGTGCCAAAACTGATCACCAACAGTGCTTTTTTCATTTTATTGTCCTCGTTGTTGCTGCCAGTGCGTCAGGTGTTGACTAAATTCGGCTAATGACGTGACTTGCTGCCCGTTCGGCCCCAACACCACGGCATCGGGTCGGCGCACCACAATGCAGGGGATATTCAGCGCCAAACAGGGCGCGACTTTTTCCTGATAACCGCCCTGCGCCCCCGACTCTTTGGTGATAACCACATCTGGCTGACAAAACACATACAGCGCATGATTGAACTCAGCGCTAAATGGCCCACGCAGCGCGATAATATTGTCCACCCCCAATCCCAGCGCCTCGCATTGATTCAGCACGTCAGCCGTGGGTAACACGCGCACCAACAGTGTTTTTCCGGTTAACCCACGCTGGTAATCAGCCAATTGTTTGCTGCCCGTGGTGAGCAGGACGCGTGGCCCTAAGCTGAGTGCCACCGCACAGGCTGCCGTCAGGCTATCGACTTTGTGCAATAGCGGATGCTGCAATGCGTCAATTTCGCTCGGTCGCTGATAGCGGGTCATCGGCACTTGAGCTTGTTCGCAAGCGGTGATCACATTGTCAGTGAGCAGGCTGGCATAGGGGTGTGAGGCATCAATTACCCAACGCACCTGTCTCGCGACCAGAAAATCCGCCATCGCCGCTGCATCCATCCGCCCAACCAAAATTTCACCGCCAATATCACCGGCCAGTTGCCGACCGGCATCGCTCGCAACCGACAAGCTATAGCGCTCGCCAGCCGCATCGAGCTGTTGGCAAATCAATCGCGCATCGCTGGTGCCGCCGAACACATGGACGGGTGGATGGTCGCTCGTCATATTGAATGTCCTTTTAAAGCGACTGCCCTGTTAAAGTGAATAACCACGAGGCGTGATCATCAGCCCATTGCGGCAATAAGTGGCTTGATTACCCACAATCACCAAACTGGTCATGTCCACCGGCTCAAAATCCATCTCACCTAAGGTGGTGATCCATTTTTCCTGCTTTTTACGCCCCGCCGCTTTCACAACGCCAACCGGCGTGGTCGCTTTTTTCCACGGCTGCATTAATTCAAACGCACGCGCTAAATGCCCTTCACGGCCACGGCTGCGGGGGTTGTAGAAGCAGATAACAAAATCGGCCTGCGCAGCGGCAACAATGCGTTTTTCAATCACTTCCCACGGCGTCATCAAATCACTCAGGCTGATATGGCAGAAGTCATGCATCAACGGCGCACCCAGTAAGGACGCAGCTGCAATGCTGGCGGTAATCCCCGCCACTAAGCGCACTTCTAGCGCTAATTCTTGTTGCGTGACCAACTCCAGCACCAACCCCGCCATGCCATAAATACCGGCATCGCCGCTGCTGATCAGCGCCACGTTGTGGCCCGCCAACGCCAAATCGATGGCGGCCTGACAGCGCTCAATTTCTTTGCACATGCCGGTTTTGATCACCTGCTTATCCATGGTCATCGACTTGACCAAATGGGTGTAAGTCTTATAACCGACGATAATGTCCGCCGCTTGGATCGCCGCAATGGCATCCTGCGTCATCATCGATTCACTGCCCGGCCCAATGCCAATCACGGTTAACATTAATGCGATACTCCCAGAGTGATGGTGACGCCCTGCTGACGCAGAGTATTGCCAACCAATTTACCGTCGCTCATCAGCCAAGCGACCGGTTGTGAAACGCTACCGACACCCACCGTTTGGCGGACAAATTCAGAAGCAGGGAAACGTTGTTCATGGCGGCTTAATTCGCCCACGCTGAACAATTCGAATGGCACGCGCCAGCACTGAGCCAATTGGTGGAGTGCGGGCTCGTCTTTTTTGATAGTGACGCTACCGATGGCCCGTAGTGCCATGATATCGAAGTGATTTTCGGCCATTTGCTGTTGCAGCAGTTCGACCAGTGTTTGCAGTGATGTGGCTTTGCGGCAGCCAATCCCCGCCACCACGCGGCGCGGCACCAATTTGTAGACCGGCATCGCGTGCTGTTTATCGTCAGACAAAGGCAAACTATCGCGCAGTGAAATGCAGACTAAAGCGTCCAGCGGCGGTAAATCGTCCAGCGAATCAACGGGGATAAAGCCTCGGGTGTCACAACGCTCACGCTCCGCTAGCATCGGTGTGTCCCACCACAACCCTACTTTTTGGTTGCTGACCAGCATCTGATTAACCACTTTGACGGCATGGCGAAAATCTTGCATTTCGGCATCCAGTTGGTTTGCCAAGGTGTCTAGTGCCGCCATTTCATTGACGTCAGTGGCAGTGGTAATCACCGGATCTGCCCCTAGAATCCCCGCTAAATAACGAGTCAGGGTGTTGGCACCGCCGACATGGCCGGAGAGCAAACTGATAACATGCTGCCCACGTTCATCGATCACCACCACGGCCGGATCGGTCATTTTGTCGTTCACCAACGGCGCAAGCACCCGCACAGTGAGGCCGATCGCCCCCACCACGACCAAGGCGGAATACTGCTTAAATGCCTCGCGGATCGTCTCGCCAAAAGTGCCGTTAAAGGGCTGAAACCCTGTCTCCAACAGTTTTTCACTGGTAAAACAGGTGAGCGGCAAATGGGTTTGCAACCGCCGCGCCAAACGTACCGCACCGGGGGTGAGGCAAAAGACCGCGATCGACTCAGGCTTGACGATATTCATGGCTAAACCCCGCATCGTAAAGTTTGGAGTAGTGGTACTCATCGCCTAAGAAGGCCCCCACCAGAATCAGCGCTGTTTTATTGATCGCGGCGGCTCGAACCAACTCAGCAATGTCGGTTAAGGTGCCGCGCACCGTGCGGCTTTCCGCCCACGTCGCTTTGTACACCACCGCCACCGGCGTATCGGCTGGATAACCGCCGGCGATTAAGCGCTCGGCGACGCGATCCACTTCCTGCACGGAGAGGAAAATAGCCATTGAAGTTTGATGCGCAGCAAAGGCTTCCAACTGCTCACGAGGTGGCATCGGCGTGCGCCCCTCAATACGGGTGATAATCAGGCTTTGCGCCACTTCAGGTACGGTATATTCCACGCCCAGTTGTGCCGCCGCCCCCAAGAATGCACTGACCCCCGGCACAGAAACAAAGCCGATGCCATGCTCACCCAAGACTTCGCCTTGCTCACGAATAGAGCCGTACAACGAAAGGTCACCGGTTTGCAGCCGAACCACCAATTTGCCCGCGCGGACACCGTCCACCATTAGCCTGATGATCTGTTCCAGATTAAGCCCCGCACTGTCGTGACACTCGGCCTCTGGCGAGCAGTACTCCAGCAATTCGGTATTGATCAGTGAACCGGCATAGATAACCACCTGCGCCTGTTGCAACAGTCGGTAGCCCTTTAAGGTGATCAGCTCTTTATCACCCGGCCCCGCCCCGACAAACCAGACTTTTTGGCTATCCCAAACAGGGGAGAAAGGCGTGTTGGCGTTATCGGCGGGAACGTTCTTTGGCTGCTCAAACATGGCGCGCCTCCTTGTGGCAGGAAATAAGATAAGTAGGATTATTCGGTTTAAAGTAGTGTCCGCTGCCCAGTGGCGTGAGGCTGGAAAGTTGCAATTGCACACAATCGAGCTGGCTGACCGCGCAGGTCTGTAAGTGGCTCAGAGCGTCATTGAGGTTGTTGAGCAGAATAAAGGTCAACACCAAGCGCCCATTGGGATTGAGCATCATCAGTGCCCAATCAATCAGTTCGGTCAATTGACCGCCGCTACCGCCAATAAAAATGGCATCGGCGTGATCTTCTACAAGAAGTGGGGCCACACCGGCGATAATGTCCACGTTGTGACACGCCAGCCGCTGGCGATTTTCGCTAATCAATGCCAGCGCCGCCGGATTGCGTTCAATGGCCGTCACTCGCAAATGGGGAAATTGCAAGGCCGCTTCCAGTGCCACACTCCCCGTTCCCGCGCCGACATCAATCAGATGACGGGCATCATTCAGTTCCAGCCGTGCCAGAGCTAACACGCGCACCGCTTCTTTCGTCATCGGGACTTTTTGCCCGCGCGCATTTTGTCCGCGAATAAAGAACTCATCTCTCATTGAGGATCACCACCACATTCATGTCATAACGGGCCGCCACTTGATCCACCGATAAGCGGTGAATACGTTCGTTGGGCTGGGAGAGGTTTTCACCGATGATCAAGGTGCGCTCGAGGTCGCGTTGCCAGAGGGCATTCGCAATGGCGCGTGGGCCGATAATTCCGTCGGTGACCATAGCGACTTTGTCGTGCTGGAAAATCCAGTCAAAATCCGGTTCGCGACCGTGGCTGCTGGTAAGAAACAGGTCGTTCATGTCTAACGCCACTTTGGCGCACAGGTATTGAATCGCACTAATACCGGGGATTATCTGTAATTGGTCGGGGCTGAAATTCGCCGCCAGTAGTTTGCCGATGCCATACAACAGCGGGTCGCCAGAGGCCAGCACCACGATGTCTCGGCTTTTTTGGCTATCAAGCCATTCCAGTAGCCCCAGTAAATCTGCATCTAACAAGCGTGTTTCACGGCCATGCCCGCCAAAAGTCGCCAGATGGCGCTTGCCCCCGACCAACACTTCTGCCAGTGAAATCGCCTGCTGCGCACGGGGGGTAAGGTATTGGGTATCTCCTGGGCCGATGCCCACGACGGTTATCATCGTAGCGCCTCCAGAATCTCATCCAGTGGCCGGCTGCTACCCAGCACTTGATTGTCGAAAGAGAATAAAATGGCGTCACACTGCGGCGGATTCACCGAGAAACGCACCATCTCGTTGATGCGTTCACAAATACGCTCTGCAATACGGGTATAGACCTGCTGCCAGCCTTGCTCGGCAATCAGCTCCATTGCGGCTTCGGTGGTATCACACTGATTCACTTCAAGTAGCAGCGCATGAGGCGCGCCCATTAACGCCAGATTCGCCACCAGCGTTTCCATGCGCCCATCGGCAATATGGCTGTGGGTGTGGAAGATACCGGCAGCCACTTTGACCAATTTGCCGGGATGCCCAACCAACAACACGCGACGAAAACCCAGCCGTACGGTTTCCTGCAACATGTAGCCGACGAAATTACTCATGGTCACCACCCGCTGGCTATCGAGGCCCAGATGGTCACGGACAAAGCGCTCGCCATGATTACCCGGCACCAGAATCACGCGGTCTTCCCCCGCCGCCCGCTTCATCTCCAACTCCAGTGCCAATGAGCGTTTCCAGCTCTCTTCTGACATTGGCGTCACAATACCTGTCGTGCCAATAATGGAGATGCCACCGAGAATACCCAGCCGCCCGTTGTAGGTTTTCTTGGCCCGTTCTTCACCTTCCGGCGCAAAGATTTCAACGCTCGCCCCACGTAACGGGCCGATAACTTCACGCACTGCGGCTTCAATGGTTTGCTGTGGGGTGCGATTAATGGCGCTACTGCCCACGGGTAAGCCAATGCCTTTGCGAGTGACCGTGCCGACCCCTTCGCCGCCGCGTAAAGTAATGTCAGTCTGTTGGGGTAGGTCGTCAGTCGATTCAAAAACCGTGACACGGGCAAAAATCAGCATGCCGTGGGTGGCATCCACATCATCACCGCCATCTTTACGGATGGCGGCCGTGGCTTGCCGGCCCTCAATCAACGGCTGCTCAACATTCAGGTTCAAGGTGATGCCGGAAGGCGTGACGATGGAAATCTGATCAATCACTTGCTGGCGCAATACCATCAATGCTGCCACTTTTGCTGCCGCCGTGGCGCAGGAACCGGTGGTGTAGCCTTTGCGGTATTGCTTGCCGTTGTGCCAAATGCTGTCTAATGACAACTGTTGTTGTTCAACATCATTGGCTTGCTCATGACTCACCACAGTGTCACTCATAGCGCCCCCCGTAATTGGTAGAGGATGGCGTTAATAATGGCTGCGGCGACATTGCTCCCACCTTTACGCCCCAGTGCGGCGATACAAGGCAGGTCACTTTGGGCTAATGCCTCTTTGGATTCTGCGGCCCCGACAAACCCCACCGGCACGCCAATGACCGCGACAGGCGTCGCTTGCCGCTCGAGAAGGCGGAACAACGCGGTGGGCGCATTGCCAAACACAAACAGTTTTTCACCCGGTTCTGCCAGCGCGACATCAACCGCCGCCATCGAGCGCGTGATACCCTGTTGTGGCGCGCTCTCGACCACTCGAGGGTCACTGATATAACAGCGACATTCACAGCCCATCTGCTTGAGCAGCGTTTTATTGATGCCAGACATCGCCATGGTGGTGTCGGTGTACAGCGTGCAACCTCGCTTGAGGCCCTCGGTAATGTGGGTCAATACCTGCGGTGAAAAATGCAGAATATCCAGCCAGTCAAAATCGGCGGTGGTGTGAATAGCACGCTTGATCACCGCTTCGTGCATCGCGCTGGCAAAACGATACTCTGGCCGCTGTTCGGCAATGATATCGCCAATAATCACAAAGCTGTTTTGTTCGATTTGCTGCGGGTTCTGTATATAGTTCATCAGGTTATCCTTGTTAAATGCCAACCAGCAGCAGATGAATCAGGGCAAACAGCAATAGGGCCAGCAGTGATGCCATCAGCATTAAATGGATGCTGCGCGGGATATCGTTCAACGCCACTTCGCGCTGCGCATCACCGATCCAGGGTTTCTCTACTCGCTCGCCAAAATAATCATTGGGGCCACCCAAACGCACCCCCAGCGCACCTGCGACGGTGGCTTCAGACCACGCGCAATTGGGGCTGGAGTGTTGATAGCGATCACGCCAACCAATGCGCAACGCTTGCCGATAATCGGCTTGAATGAACCATGCTGCGGCACTGAGCAACAGCCAGCTCAAGCGAGCAGGCAGCCAGTTCGCCAGATCATCCATACGTGCCGACACATAACCGATCGCACGGTATTTTGGCGTTTTGTAGCCCACCATCGAATCAAGGGTGTTGACCGCTTTGTAAGCCATCGCCAGTGGTGCACCGCCTAACAGCAGGAAAAACAGTGGCGCAATGACGCCATCGACACTGTTCTCTGCCACCGTTTCGACGACGGCACGCGTCATTTGCGGTTTCTCCAGTTGGGAGGTATCCCGCCCCACAATCCATGACAGTTTCTCGCGGCTTTGCGCCAGTGAGCCGTGTTGCAGCGCGTCATAGACCAACAGCGCCGCTTCACTCAGGCAGCGCCCAGCCAGCAAGGTGTAAATCATCCACACTTGCGCGACCCAACCGAGCCAAGGGTGAATCTGGGTCATCAGCCATAAAAATCCCCAGCTCACGCCCCAAGTCACGCCCACCACCACCAGCCATAACAATGCACCGCCCCATTTCAGCGCACGCTCGCTGCGGCAAACCGACCGAATCGCCCGTTGCAATACCGTGATCATGTTGCCAATCCAGCGCACCGGATGCGGCCAGTGCGGCGGGTCGCCGAGCCAGCTATCGAGCAGAAAAGCCACAAACCACGCCGCGAGTGTCATAGCAGACTCCGAGCGGCATTTAGCCAACCGTTGAGCAAACCGGGACGTTGGGCGAAGTGAATATGCAGGTAACTGGCTTGGGTACGTTGCACTTGATAACCGCTGTGCCAGCGTTGAATGGCAACACCATCACGCCACTTGCTGCTGTCAAAGACCGGTGTCAAGGTGCTGGTGAAATCGGAGTAATGGAATTCATGGCCGCGTAGCGTCTCGCCTTGCGCGGCTAAAAGGGTGTCAGTACGCGCCTGTGCTTGGCAGTAACCAAAACGCGTCAGGCGTTTTCCCATATGGCTTTCACCGGCCAGAATGCCGACCATCCTATGGTGCTGCGCATCCGCATCCGTTAGCCCTTCGCCCAGATACATCAAGCCACCACATTCGGCATACAAGGGAATTTGTTGGTGATGGGCTTGCCGTAACGCGCTGTGCATGGCGGTGTTCGCAGCCAGTTTGGCGGCGTGCACTTCCGGATAGCCACCACCGAGATAGATCATTTGGCAATCGGGCAATTGGCGGTCATGAAGTGGACTGAAACGTTGGATGCGCACCCCAGCTTGCTCGAGTAAATCAAGGTTATCGGGGTAATAGAAATTGAAGGCTTCATCATCGGCTAGCGCCAATGTCAGGCCCTCAGCCAGTGCTTGCGGCGGCAATGTTGGTGGGGTTCCTGCTGGCAACGTCGCGCACTGGGTCAGTGCTAATAGCCGGTCGAGATCAATCGTTTCCTCGATTTGCTGCGCCAGCCGTTGCCAGCGCGGATCGCTGTCAGGTTGCAGACGTTGATTTGGCCTCGAACCATCGCGCTCTTGCGCAGGGACCAGCCCGAGATGGCGTGATGGCAAGGCGACATCATCCATCACTGGCACACGGCCCAACACAGGGATACCGCAATAGTGTTCGATAGCGTGGCGCAGCAGTTGGTAATGACTATCAGAATTAACGCGGTTGACGATCACCCCGGCAATCACCAAATCAGGGTCAAACTGGCAGAAACCCATCACGGTAGCCGCCACCGAGGTTGATACCGCTTTGCCGTCCACCAGTAAGATAACCGGACACCCCAATTGCTTCGCCATCGCGGCACTGCTGCAATAGTTGGGATCGGTGCCGTAACCGTCATACAGCCCCATGACACCTTCAATCACCGCCACATCGGCATGGCGCATATGCTGGTTATACAGCCCATTTAAGGTTTCAACCGGCAACATAAAGGCATCAAGATTGCGGGACATCACACCGCTCACTGCGCTATGCCAACCGGTGTCGAGGTAATCAGGCCCCACCTTGAACGGCTGTACCGACAGCCCACGCGCCATCAACGCGCGCAGCAGACCGAGCGTCACGGTGGTTTTACCGCATCCGCTACCGGTTCCTGCGATGATAAAGGCTTGTTTGCCAGACCGTTGCATAAAAAAATCCCGCCATTTCAAGCGGGATCTGCAGTGTCAAAAAGGTGCGCCAACGCATCGTCGCCGCTGCGCGCATCTGATGACAACCCGCTTCCCACCGAAGGAGTTGAATATCGTTTACCGATCTGGCTGGTCTTCTGGCTTAGCGTCATCCTCTCCCGCACCTTCCCAATCCGGTGGATCAGTGGTTACAGCGGGGTCGTCAGCATCACAGCAGCGGGGGCTGCGGGGGATTGTCACCCCCTTCCCAGTTATGCTTTAGCGCATAACATGACCATTTCGGTATATAAAATTTCTTATTTCGTTATTTATTTTATCTCTTTATTTACACTGTTATAACAGTGCATTTATGAATGAGTATCTTATTAGCGTGCCATAAAATTAATATACGCCTTTCTGTTCATAAAAAATGGTGAATTTCATTTTTTGATGATGATTTTTTTGCATGCGCATATGAAATTATTGTCATCAACACCAAAATTACCATTTAAAAACAGACAACTACACTTGAATTATCATTTTCTAGAATAACAAATTATTGTCATTAATTTTTTTAAAAACTTAATTTTTCGATGACAATTTAAAATAGAAAATCAAAACTGACTACATAATTGAATAATATTAAATCAATATTGTCTATTCCATTTCGTTACGATCAGAAGAGAGCGAACGAAATACCTGTGGAGTCACATTATAAGTTTGCCGAAACACCTTGCAGAAATAGCTGGTTTGCGAAAAACCCAGATTCTTGGCAATACTGGCAATGCTCCAATCGCTGTGTTGTAGCATCTCTCTAGCATTGGCCATTCGCTGTTGGTTTACCCACGCATTAAAGCCGATGCCCTGATATTTTTTGAATAGCTTGCTGAAATAATAGGGGCTGAGATACACCTTGCTCGCCACATCTTCCAAGCGTAGCTCTTCCGACAAATGGGTATCAATGTAGCGTAAAACTTTTTTCATTTTGCTGTCGTGAGGATGCACAGGCCGCGCTCGACCGGGATCTTTACTGCCCATGTTGTCATTGATCACCACAAAGTTAAGGTGTTTTTTCAGGCAGTTCTCAACGATCAGCTTCAGTAAGTCCGCAGAGGCAATCACCCGCGAGAAATCCATGATCGGGACATTGTGGAATTCATCCATCAACGCGGGATTCTGCTGCCAGTGGTTATCCACATTGAGGATATCAATCAGATAGACATCCGAGTGCAACCGCACTTGCCCGCACAACACGAACCCGACCAGATGGCCGGCAATCACCAGCGGAATAGAAAAATCCGTTAGCCCAGCATGGCAACGGTAGATACAAGGCTCATTGGATTTAGAGGCTTCAAGGCCACCACAACGATCACTCATTCGACAGCGAAGATGATTAACCGGATCTTGGCGCATCAATTGGCAAAATGGTGTGAAATTGAATAAGTCGGAAATCTCTTCACCGTGAATATTGACCACAACGACGGCGAGGCCCGTTGCCTGAGCAAAATCCTGCGCGATTTTATTTATGAGCTCTGAGTTTAGAGAACTGGCAGAAATCATGATAAAACCTCTCAGTGAATTTTAATTTATTGTTATAAAGTTTTTTGTTGCGATAAATCATCCCTGTTTTATTTAATATGTTAATGCATTGTTGTATTTTCATTCCCATTCGCTAAGGTCAAAAATCTATTTCCCCGTGAAGGTTAACCCTGAAGAAAAATGAAAAAATAACAATTCACTTTATCAGAATCACCATCAATAAGGGACGACAATACGTTCATTAACCGAAATAGATCACGAAATTTCCTCATCCTACTTTAGGGTTGTCATCGTAAGATGAGGAAACACGCTGGCTTCTCTCTTTCTCGCCTCTTAGCGATAACGTCATGGGACTAAAATGACGTTACGTTATTAAGATGGCGCTCAATCACTAATGGGTAGCTTCTTCATCTTCTAATTTACAGGCATTGCATGCCAGATTTTTGCCGATGAAAACACGATAGACTGCCGCCCCTAAACAAGCACCAATAATCGGCGCGATGATCGGCACGATGAAATAAGGAATTTCGCGGCCGCCAGTCATCGAGATTTTTCCCCAACCGGCGAGGAAGGTGAAAATTTTAGGGCCAAAATCACGGGCTGGATTCATGGCAAATCCGGTTAATGGACCAGTCGATGCCCCGATCACCGCCACCAAAATACCAATTAACAATGGCCCTAACGCGCCGCGAGGTACGCCATTACCATCATCTGTCAGCGCCATGATCAGCCCCATAAGAATCGAGGTAATCACGATTTCAACGAAGGCAGCCTGCCACACACTGATTGCTGGTGATGGGAAGGTACTGAAAATACTGGCTAACTGTAGGCTTTCGACACTGCCACGAACCATCTGATGTGCCGTTTCAAAATCAGTGAATAAGTTGTGGTACAACAAATAAGACAATGCCGCCCCACCAAATGCGCCGGCAATCTGTGCGATAGAATAAGGAATCACTTTACGGCCTGGGAAGCACGCAAAAAGCCATAAAGCAATGGTAATGGCAGGGTTGAGATGCGCGCCGGAAATGCCAGCCGTCAGGTAGACGGCCAATGAAATCCCCAGCCCCCACACGATGCAAATTTCCCACAAGCCGAAGCTGGCTCCGGCCACCTTGAGTGCTGCCAGACAGCTAATACCAAAAAACAAAAATAGCCCAGTACCGAGAAATTCTGCAATACACTGAGCCTTGAGTGAGTCATTCATAGAGTTACCCTGCTTGTGATTATTATGATCAATCTATTTTCCATCAATGAACAACTTAAGGTTAATGAGCAGCTTAAATGTGTTCACTGACTTCACATAGATGAATAAGTGCACGGCCCTTGACTGAACCACTATAAAGAGACACAAAATAAAAGTGTTGTCGTGATTTAGCATTCATTAAACAAAAACTAGACTTTTGATAGCAAATTATTGTCATCATGACAGTAAAAATACCCAGCAATACCCTGTTAATAGGCACTTTTATACTTTGTTGGCGTATATGACTTTATTGCTTTTTATTCTTTCCGTTATTGTTATCAGGCTCGCATTTTTGCGCCAAAGACCTCTTCAATTTCCCCTTTCATTAAAAATAGCCTTCCTTTTTTTAAATAAAAAGCAAACCGCATTCTATTTACCGGGCAGGCGCGCGTTTATCAAAATCAATGTTATCTGTCACTCACTAAATTTCAATTCTGAATATCCAATCACCAGTTATTGTCATGGCAGAACAGTAAAATCTTCTGATAAAACACCCAATTATCCTATTTCTATGACAATAATGTGTTATTTAGTCACTAACCATTCCCGCCAGTAAATTCAATACAGCCATTCTTTTTCATCACTTGTTTGTATATTCGTCCTCAGCACGAACCTGACAATTCAATATTTAAGCATGACGAACTGAACGCTAAACACAGCAGCACCTATTCCGAACATGTCTATTCAAGCCTAAACAAGGTAACTGATATTTCGTCGAGGTATTTATGCAACAAGAAGCACTAGGAATGGTGGAAACCAAAGGGTTGACCGCCGCCATTGAAGCCGCAGACACCATGGTGAAATCGGCCAATGTGACCTTAGTCGGCTACGAAAAAATTGGCTCTGGCCTCGTCACCGTCATCGTACGGGGTGATGTTGGGGCAGTAAAAGCCGCCACCGATGCCGGTGCAAGCGCAGCCGCCAAAGTGGGTGAAGTGAAATCCACCCATGTGATCCCGCGCCCACACACCGATGTCGAGGCTTTTTTACCGAAAAGCCGCTCACCAAAGGGACATAACGAATGAAGAGCAATGACCTGGTCGACCAAATCATGGCGCAGGTAATCGCTAAAGTCAGTGAACACGCTCCGGCGTCTTCTACGCAACCCGCCCATAAACAACGAGATACGGCTATGGCTGAGAAAACTTGCAGTTTAACGGAATTTGTTGGTACCGCGATTGGTGACACCGTCGGACTGGTTATCGCCAACGTGGATACCGCCCTACTGGACGCAATGAAGCTGGAAAAACGCTATCGCTCCATTGGCATTTTGGGCGCGCGTACTGGCGCAGGCCCGCACATCATGGCGGCTGATGAAGCCGTTAAAGCCACCAATACCGAAGTGGTCAGCATCGAATTACCCCGTGATACCAAAGGCGGCGCAGGTCATGGCTCGCTGATTATCTTCGGTGGTGACGATGTGTCTGATGTGAAACGTGCCGTGGAAGTGGCCCTGAAAGAGTTGGACCGGACTTTCGGCGATGTTTACGCCAATGAAGCCGGCCACATTGAACTGCAATACAGCGCCCGTGCGAGCCATGCGTTAGAAAAAGCCTTTGGTGCACCGCTGGGCCGTTCTTGCGGCGTGATTGTTGGCGCGCCTGCATCGATTGGCGTGTTGATGGCTGATACCGCCGTGAAATCTGCCAACGTTGACGTGGTGGCTTACAGCTCACCGGCACAAGGCACCAGCTTCAGTAACGAAGTCATTCTGGTTATCTCCGGCGATTCTGGCGCAGTTCGTCAGGCAGTGATTTCTGCCCGTGAGATTGGCAAAACGGTATTAGGCACCTTAGGCGCTGAACCGAAAAACGACCGCCCTTCTTATATCTGACGCCACAGTGAGGCTGTTTCATGAAATCGAAAAGATTTGAAGCGTTGGCGAAACGCCCGGTTAATCAGGACGGCTTTGTCAAAGAGTGGATCGAAGAAGGCTTTATTGCCATGGAAAGCCCGAACGATCCCAAACCCTCCATCAAGATCGAAAACGGCGTGGTGACTGAGCTAGATGGCAAGCCACAAAGCAGTTTCGACCTGATCGATCACTTTATCGCCCGCTACGGTATCAACCTCGCGCACGCGGAAGAAGTGATGAAAATGGACTCCATCAAACTGGCCAATATGCTGTGTGATCCGAATGTGTCACGCCGCACCATCGTGCCTCTGACGACCGCCATGACACCGGCCAAAATCGTCGAAGTGGTTTCCCATATGAACGTGGTGGAAATGATGATGTCGATGCAGAAAATGCGCGCACGTCGTACCCCATCACAACAAGCTCACGTCACTAACGTGAAAGATAACCCCGTGCAGATTGCTGCTGATGCCGCAGAAGGCGCGTTCCGTGGCTTCGATGAGCAAGAAACGACCGTGGCCGTGGCCCGTTATGCGCCGTTTAATGCCATTGCACTGTTAGTGGGTTCGCAAGTTGGCCGCCCCGGCGTGTTGACACAATGTTCACTGGAAGAAGCCACTGAGCTGAAACTGGGGATGTTGGGCCATACCTGTTATGCCGAAACCATTTCGGTTTATGGGACTGAGCCGGTATTTACCGATGGCGATGACACGCCATGGTCGAAAGGCTTCCTCGCCTCGTCCTATGCATCACGCGGTTTGAAAATGCGCTTTACCTCCGGTTCTGGCTCTGAAGTACAAATGGGCTACGCCGAAGGCAAATCCATGCTGTATCTGGAAGCGCGCTGTATTTACATCACCAAAGCGGCGGGCGTTCAAGGGCTGCAAAACGGCTCGGTAAGCTGCGTCGGTGTGCCTTCTGCTGTGCCATCAGGCATTCGCGCCATTTTGGCAGAAAACCTGATTTGCTCGGCGTTGGACTTGGAATGTGCGTCCAGTAACGACCAAACCTTTACCCACTCTGATATGCGTCGTACCGCTCGCCTGCTGATGCAGTTCCTGCCGGGTACTGACTTTATCTCCTCCGGTTATTCCGCCGTGCCGAACTACGACAATATGTTCGCGGGTTCTAACGAAGATGCCGAAGATTTTGACGACTACAACGTGATGCAGCGCGACCTGAAAGTCGACGGCGGTCTGCGTCCGGTGTTGGAAGCTGACGTCGTGGCGATCCGTAATAAAGCCGCGCGTGCCTTACAAGCTGTCTTTGCCGGTATGGGCTTGCCACCAATCACTGACGAAGAAGTGATTGCGGCGACCTATGCGCACGGCTCGAAAGATATGCCGGAACGTAACATCGTCGAAGACATCAAGTTCGCTCAGGAAATCATCAGCAAAAACCGCACCGGTCTGGAAGTGGTTAAAGCGTTGGCACAAGGCGGTTTTGAAGATGTGGCGCAAGACATGCTCAACATCCAGAAAGCCAAAATTGCCGGTGACTACCTGCACACCTCGGCGATCATCAAAGGTGACAATCAAGTCCTGTCAGCGGTGAATGACGTCAATGACTACGCGGGTCCAGCGACGGGTTATCGGCTGGAAGGTGCACGTTGGGAAGAGATCAAAAACATTCCAAACGCGCTTGATCCGAATGAGCTTGGCTAAGGGGTTCACGAGATGGTGGATATTAACGAAAAACTGTTACGCCAAATTATCGAAGGCGTATTGCAGGAAATGCAAGGAGACAACAATACCGTCTCCTTTAAGCAACCGTCCCAGCCTGCGGCCGCATCAACCGCCGTGGCCTCTGGCGATTTCCTCACTGAAGTGGGTGAAGCCCGCCCTGGCAATAATCAGGATGAAGTGATCATTGCGGTGGGGCCAGCATTTGGTCTGTCGCAAACCGCCAACATCGTTGGGATACCGCACAAAAACATCTTGCGTGAAGTGATTGCCGGTATCGAAGAAGAAGGGATCAAGGCGCGGGTTATCCGCTGCTTTAAATCCTCCGACGTGGCCTTTGTCGCGGTTGAAGGTAACCGCTTGAGCGGTTCCGGTATCTCTATCGGTATTCAATCTAAAGGCACAACGGTCATTCATCAGCAAGGTTTGCCGCCGCTGTCCAATTTGGAGTTGTTCCCACAAGCGCCACTGTTGACGCTGGAAACCTACCGCCAGATTGGCAAAAACGCGGCGCGTTATGCCAAACGGGAATCACCACAACCGGTTCCGACCCTGAATGACCAAATGGCGCGGCCAAAATATCAGGCTAAATCAGCGATTCTGCACATTAAAGAAACCAAATATGTGGTGACCGGCAAGAATCCTCAGGAACTCCGGGTGGCGCTTTAACAAAGGAAAACACAATGAATTCCGAAGCTATTGAATCCATGGTTCGCGATGTGCTGAACAAGATGAACAGCTTGCAAGGCCAAACACCGGCAGCAGCCTGTCCAGCACCGGCGGCCAGTACGCGCAGTGATGCCAAAGTCTCTGATTATCCGTTGGCGAATAAGCACCCTGAATGGGTAAAAACCGCCACCAACAAAACACTGGATGATCTGACGTTGGCGAACGTGTTGAACGGCAGTGTCACCTCACAGGATTTGCGTATCACGCCTGAAATCCTGCGCATTCAAGCCTCTATTGCCAAAGACGCAGGTCGTCCGCTGTTGGCCATGAACTTTGAACGTGCTGCTGAGCTGACTGCTGTACCGGATGACAAGGTGTTGGATATCTATAACGCCCTGCGTCCGTACCGTTCAAGCAAAGAAGAACTGAACGCCATCGCGGATGATTTGGAGCAGAACTACAAAGCGACTATTTGCGCCACCTTCGTGCGCGAAGCGGCCGTTTTGTATGTTCAGCGTAAGAAGCTCAAAGGCGACGATTAGTTCATCAATTAATTGTTATAGCCAATAGATTTCAAATTGCAGATAGACAATCCCCAGAAGCTGACTCAAGTCAGTGACTGGGGTGAGTGAATGCAGCCAACACCGCTGCAAATTGAAAGGTGAAGGGGAAGAATATGGGCCGCTACATCGTCGGTGTCGACATCGGAAACTCATCAACGGAAGTGGCATTGGCTACTTGCGCAGCTGATGGTCAGTTGCAGTTTGTCACCAGCGCGCTCACCGAAACCACCGGTATCAAAGGGACGCAACGCAACATTTTCGGCATCAACAAAGCGCTGGCCTTGTTGACGGAAAAGGCCGGTATCGCACTGAGCGATATCAGTCTGATTCGTATTAACGAGGCAACGCCGGTGATTGGCGATGTGGCGATGGAAACCATTACTGAAACCATCATCACGGAATCCACCATGATCGGCCACAACCCTAAAACCCCCGGTGGGTTGGGATTAGGGGTGGGGCTAACCATCACCATTGATGAACTGGTCACCCGCGATCCGACCCAACCTTACATTTTAGTGGTGCCTGCCACGGTTGATTTTGCCGATGTGGCGGCGGTCGTCAATGCGGCAACGGGTGCGGGATACCGCATCACCGCGATTATTTTGCAGCGGGATGATGGTGTCTTGGTCAGCAACCGTCTCACTCACCCAGTGCCGATCGTCGATGAAGTGCTGTATATCGACCGCATCCCCATGGGCATGTTGGCCGCAGTTGAAGTGGCGATGCCGGGCCAAGTGATTGAAACCCTCTCTAACCCTTATGGTATTGCCACTGTTTTTGAACTCAGTGCCGAAGAAACCAAAAACATCGTTCCGGTGGCGCGCGCCTTAATTGGCACACGTTCTGCGGTGGTGGTGAAAACGCCGGAAGGGGACGTTAAAGCGCGATCCATTCCGGCCGGTCATTTGGTGCTCTTTGCCGATGGCCGCACCGTGCAGGTCGATGTTGCGACGGGCAGTGAAGCCATTATGACGGCAGTGAACAGCTTCCGTCATTTGGACAATGTGAGCGGTGAAGCGGGCACCAACATTGGCGGCATGCTCGAACACGTGCGCCAAACCATGGCAGAACTGACCAACAAACCGACCAATGAAATCTTCATTCAAGACTTGCTGGCCG
The DNA here is from genome assembly GCF_003048255.1 of Yersinia massiliensis. Lineage (NCBI taxonomy): Bacteria > Pseudomonadati > Pseudomonadota > Gammaproteobacteria > Enterobacterales > Yersiniaceae > Yersinia > Yersinia massiliensis. Next base: position 1,774,362 of record NZ_CP028487.1, on the reverse strand, counting down.
TCGACACGGCAGTGCCGGTCAATGTCATTGGGGGTTTGGCGGGCGAGTTCTCTCTTGAGCAAGCGGTGGGTATCGCCTCGATGGTGAAATCTGATCGCCTGCAAATGGCGCATATCGCCAGTGAAATCGAAAAGACATTGGGTATTGATGTTCAGGTCGGGGGGGCGGAAGCCGAAGCGGCGATACTCGGCGCGCTGACCACACCAGGGACGCGACGGCCACTCGCCATCCTCGATTTAGGGGCAGGATCGACCGATGCCTCCATCATCAATGCCCAAGGTCAAATCGTTGCCACGCATCTGGCAGGTGCGGGCGATATGGTGACGATGATCATCGCCTCAGAACTGGATCTCCAAGACCGCTATCTGGCGGAAGACATCAAAAAGTATCCGCTCGCCAAAGTGGAAAGTTTGTTCCACCTGCGCCATGAAGACGGCAGCGTTCAGTTCTTCCCACACCCCCTCGCTCCTGAAGTTTTTGCGCGGCTGGTGGTGGTGAAACCGGAAGGACTGGTGCCGCTACCGGGTGATTACGCACTGGAAAAAGTTCGCAATATTCGCCGCTCCGCAAAAGAGCGGGTGTTTGTGACCAATGCGCTGCGAGCCCTGCGCCAAGTTAGCCCAACCGGCAATATCCGCGATATCCCCTTCGTGGTGCTGGTGGGCGGCTCGTCACTGGATTTCGAAGTCCCACAATTGGTCACCGATGCCCTCTCCCACTTCAAGCTAGTGGCGGGCCGCGGCAACATTCGCGCCGTTGAAGGCCCACGTAATGCCGTGGCAACGGGTCTGATTCTGGCTTTTCAACGGGAGCGTAATGCATGAATTTCGCCAATGACGCTCCCGCTATCGTGATCAGTCTCACCACGCCAACGCCGCCAGCGGTTTGGCATCAGGTATTGCTGGGCATTGAGGAAGAAGGCATTCCTTGGCAGTGGCAACAAGACGAAGAAGGCGATGCCATTCTCCGTGCATGGCAGGCTGCCACCCGCTCGCCGTTATTGGTGGGCCTCGCCTGTTCTGCTGACGAAGTGGTGGTGCATTTTCGTCATTTACCGCCCACTAACCCGCTGTTCCGGTTGGCATGGGCGCAAAACGATGACCAATTACGGCAGCTTGGTAACAACGCCGCCCGACTGGTTAAAGGTTTACCGTTTAAGTCATCTCCATAACCCCAAAAAGGATAAATGAACTCATGAACAACGCATTAGGTTTAGTCGAAACCAAAGGTCTGGTCGCTGCTATCGAAGCGGCTGATGCCATGGTCAAGTCTGCCAACGTCCAACTGGTGGGCTACGAAAAAATCGGTTCCGGTTTGGTCACTGTCATGGTGCGCGGGGATGTTGGTGCCGTCAAAGCCGCAGTCGATGCCGGTTCTGTTGCCGCCAGTGCGGTGGGTGAAGTGATGTCCTGCCATGTCATCCCGCGCCCACACAGCGATGTAGAAGCTATTTTACCGACCTCCGCCTAAGGGTAAGACGAGGAGCACAGCGTGAAAACGTCACTGGGTTTACTTGAAGTTAGCGGTCTAGCGCTGGCTATCGGCGCGGCGGATGCCATGGCGAAAGCCGCATCCGTCAACCTGATCGGAATAGAAAAAACCAACGGCTCCGGCTGGATGTTAATCCGCCTAACCGGTGATGTGGCTTCAGTACAGGCGGCAATCAGTACCGGTGCCGCCTTTGCCGAACAGCATCATGGGCTGGTTTCCCGTGCGGTGTTAGCCCGTCCGGCAGATAGCTTGATGGCTTATTGGCAAGCCCCCACCGAGGCGATCACTGTCGAGGTGCAAGTGACCCTCGACCCTGTGAATAAGCCGGTGAGTGAAGGGGTCAGTGAGTTAGAAGCCGAAGTAGAAGTTGAAGTTGTAGAAGTAAAAAAAGCAGAAGCGCCTGCCATTAATGAGGCGCAAACCGAAGAAATCGATGCCCCAAAACCGGCTGAGACGGCGACCGATGATGCACCGGATACGGTGGTGAGTCTCGAAAAAAAACGGATAGAAAGTGAGGCTCTGCAAGCGCCTCGTGTGAGTTGCAATCTTTGCCTCGATCCCGCTTGCCGACGCCATAAAGGTGAACCTCGCTTTCGTTGTATCCACTTGGGTAAACGAGGAAAAGTCTGATGGAAAAAGCGTTACTGGAACCCGTTGTCAGTAAGATCCTCGACGAAATGCGTCTTCGTCCGATCCCGCTTGGGGTTTCCAATCGACACCTACATCTCTCGGCGCAAGATTACCAACGGCTGTTCCCTGAGCAGCCACTGCTGGAGAAAAAGGCGCTGCTGCAACCGGGCCAATATGCCGCCGAACAGACGGTCACGTTGGTCGGGCCGAAAGGCAGCCTGAAAAACGTGCGCATTCTCGGGCCATTGCGTAGCCAAAGTCAGGTGGAGATCTCTCGCACCGACGCGCGCACGCTGGGGATCAATGCGCCCCTGCGCATGTCCGGCAACTTGGAAGGGACACCCGCTATCCGTTTGGTCAGCCCCTACGGCGAAGTGGAGTTGCCTCATGGCGTGATTGTGGCGCTGCGGCACATTCATATGTCGCCGCTGGATGCCTTGATCTACCGAGTGAAGCACGGTGACCGAGTACAAGTGGCGATTCAAGGCAGTGGTCGCCGCCTGATTATGGACGATGTTGCCATTCGCGTTTCACCCCAAATGAAACTGGAAATGCACATCGATACCGACGAGGCCAATGCAGCAGGTGCGGATGATCCCGCCGCGTTTGCCACGCTTTTGATGCCATCACGGACAGCGCAATCATGACACTGACTCAGGCCCAAACCGAACAACTGGTCAGCCAGATTGTTACGCGCTTGACCGAGCGCGAACGTAGGGTTCACGCCTTGCTGCTGCCTCAGTTGCGTGCGGGTCTGGAACCCTGGGTATTCGTGCGCCATGCCACGCTGCATTTGATGTTGCCGGATCTGGCGTTTATGCATCGGCTGGCACAGTCCGATAGCCAATGTCCGGCGGTCAATGCCCTCAACGAGGCGTGGTCTTGGGGCATGAAAGTGCATATCAGTTTGCATCGTCAACTGTTGCCAGCCTTACCCGCTGCGGCACTGCGCCGTATGCCGCTGAGTTTGAGTGACAACCAAGGTGTCGCGGTGCGCCTGCATGCGGGTCGTGTGCTGGGTTATCGCGATATCGCCACACTCTCTTGTGGCTGGCTGCTGATTGATGCTCATACGCTGGTTACACCGCTGGCACAAGACACCGTATCAGCCCGTCATATTCAACTGTTAAGGCAGGAGTAAATCATGCAACTGGCCAGAGTGGTAGGTTCCGTCGTCTCAACGCAAAAGTCACCAACGCTGATTGGGAAAAAGTTGCTGCTGGTGCGCCGTGTCGCCGGTGATGGCTCACTGCCGCCAGACAGCAAAACGCCGGATGAAGTGGCGGTCGATTCCGTCGGCGCGGGTCAGGGAGAACTGGTGCTACTGGCGGGCGGCTCCAGTGCCAGACGTGTGTTTGCTGAGCCGAATGATGCCATCGATCTGGCGATTGTCGCCATCGTTGATGAATGCTCTTACTGATGATGAGCGCGCGTCGTGATGAGTGCGCTGTCTGACCTTGAATAACCTGACAGATAGAACGGTGATTTTATGAGCATCTATACCAAGACGGGCGACGCGGGCACCACTGCCCTGTTCACCGGACAACGGGTAAAAAAGAGTCACCCACGGGTGGAAACTTACGGCACGTTGGATGAACTCAACGCCGCACTGAGTTTGTGCGCCCGAGTGATGCAAGGTGAAGAGAACCGTCAATTAATTGATGCGGTACAGCATCAACTGTTTTATTTCAGCGCCGAATTAGCCAGCGAAGGCATTGAGGTTCCTCCCGTTGGGCGTAAAAGCATCAGCGAGCAGGACATCCACGCACTCGAACAGGCGGTAGACCGCTGCATGGCGCAGTTGCCACCGGTCAAAGGATTTATTCTGCCCGGCGATACCGAAGCCGGTAGCCGTTTACATTTTGCCCGCACATTAGCGCGGCGCTGTGAACGACGTTTGATTGAACTGGCCGAACAAGTCCCCGTGCGCTCGGTGCTGTTGCAGTATCTCAACCGGTTATCGGATTGCCTGTATGCATTGGCCCGCGACGAAGACCAGCGCCAACAGCTGCAACACACCGCGCAGACCGTGCTGGCCCGTTATTTGGCTGCCACCCAGGAGACTCAGCCTGCCACAAAAACGCGACCTACCGCGACTGGCCTGGGTTTTTCCGATGTTCATCAGTTAGTTAAGTTGGCGGTTGAAGCCGCCATGACATTAGATATTGCGGTGGTTGTCGCCCTGACTGACCGCCACGGCAATCTCATCATGACCTACCGTATGCCCGATACCTTGCTGGTCAGCAGCGAGTTGGCCCCGAAAAAAGCGTGGACCGCCGTTGCCCTCAAAGCAGCCACTCATCAACTCAGCAGCGCCGTTCAACCGGGGGCTGACTTGTTCCAACTGGAAGCCAGCACCGGCGGCAAAGTGGTGAGTTTTGGTGGCGGTTACCCCCTGTGGCGTGATGGCCAATTGGTGGGCGGTTTAGGCATCAGCGGCGGTAGCGTCGAACAAGATATGCACATAGCAGAAGCGGCCATATCGGCTTTACACCTGAGGAATGAATAATGAATACCAATGATCTTGAAACTCTCATTCGCACTATCCTCACCGAGCAACTGACGCCAGCTACTGCGTCTGCCTCCAGCGCTATTTTTGCCAGCGTGGATGAAGCAGTTAATGCCGCTCACAGCGCCTTTTTGCGCTATCAGCAAAGCCCGATGAAAACTCGCAGCGCCATTATTAGCGCCCTGCGTGAACAACTCAAACCCCAGTTAGCCTCACTGTCAGAACGCGGTGCCAGCGAAACGGGCATGGGCAATAAAGAAGATAAATACCTCAAAAACAAGGCCGCGCTGGAAAACACCCCCGGTATTGAAGACTTGTCCACCACTGCCCTGACCGGCGACGGCGGCATGGTGTTATTCGAATACTCACCGTTCGGTGTGATTGGCTCCGTGGCCCCGAGCACTAACCCGACTGAAACCATCATCAATAACAGCATCAGCATGTTGGCTGCCGGTAATGCGGTTTATTTCAGCCCGCACCCAGGCGCGAAAGCCGTGTCACTGGATTTAATTGCCCAAATTGAAGCCATCATTTTCAACAGTTGTGGCATCCGCAATTTAGTGGTGACCGTGCAAGAACCTAGCTTTGAAGCGACCCAACAGATGATGGCCCACGACAAAATCCCGTTGTTGGCGATCACCGGCGGGCCGGCCATTGTGGCGATGGGCATGAAGAGCGGCAAAAAAGTGATTGGTGCCGGTGCCGGCAATCCGCCTTGTTTGGTGGATGAAACCGCCGAACTGGCAAAAGCGGCGCAAGATATCGTCTCTGGCGCATCGTTCGATTACAACCTGCCGTGCATCGCAGAGAAAAGCCTGATTGTGGTGGAGAGTGTCGCCGACCGCTTATTGCAGCAGATGCAAGCCTTCGATGCGTTACTGATCAGCAACCCGCAAGATGTCGACAGCCTGCGTAAAGCTTGCCTAACACCTCAAGGCCACGCCAATAAAAATCTGGTGGGGAAAAGCCCGATTGAGCTGCTGAAAGCCGCCGGTCTGGCTTGCCCAGCCAAAGCCCCACGCCTGTTGCTGGTTGAAGTCGCCGGTGACGATCCCTTGGTGACCACTGAACAATTGATGCCGCTGTTACCGGTGGTGCGGGTAAAGGATTTTGATGCCGCGCTGACGCTGGCGCTGCAGGTGGAAGGCGGCCTGCATCATACCGCGACCATGCACTCGCAAAATGTCTCGCGCCTGAATCTGGCGGCCCGCCTGTTGCAGACCTCCATTTTTGTTAAAAACGGCCCGTCTTATGCCGGTATCGGTGTCGGTGGCGAAGGCTTTACCACCTTTACCATCGCCACACCAACCGGCGAAGGCACCACGTCTGCCCGCACCTTTGCGCGCCAACGTCGCTGTGTGCTGACTAACGGTTTCTCCATTCGCTGAGCGAGGACGTATGAAGACTTTTTTCCTGCAAACACGCATTTATAGCGGGGAAGGCAGCCTCAAAGTGCTGCAACGCTTCCATCAGCGCAAAATCTGGATCATTTGTGATGGCTTTCTGGCCACCTCGCCGCTGTTAGATCGCTTAAAACAAGCGCTGCCTGCGGATAACCAGATCAGCCTGTTCAGCGATATTACGCCGGACCCGAATATCAGCACCGTGGTGAAGGGGATTGAGCAGATGCAAACCCTACATCCTGATGTGGTGATCGGGTTTGGTGGTGGTTCGGCATTGGACGCGGCGAAAGCCATTGTCTGGTTTAGCCGTCAGCAAGGGCTGGAGATTGAAACCTGTATCGCGATCCCGACCACCAGCGGCACCGGCTCCGAAGTCACCAGCGCGTGCGTGATAAGCGATCCGGAGAAAAGCATTAAATATCCGTTATTTGACGATGAAATATATCCCGATATCGCCATTTTAGATCCAGCACTGGTGGTCACTGTGCCACCGGTTATCACCGCCAATACCGGATTAGATGTGCTGACGCATGCGCTGGAAGCCTATGTCTCACCGCGCGCGAGTGATTTCACCGATGCACTGGCCGAAAAAGCGGTGCAACTGGTGTTTCGCCACTTGCCGACGGCCTGCAAAAAAGGTGATTGCCTGATCACTCGCGGCAAGATGCATAACGCCTCAACACTGGCGGGCATGGCATTTAGTCAGGCGGGGCTAGGCATCAATCACGCTATTGCGCACCAATTGGGTGGTCAGTTCCATATCGCCCACGGGTTAGCCAATGCCTTGCTGCTGGTACCGGTGATTCGCTTTAACGCCATCGATACACGGGCGCAGAAACGTTATGCACGATTGGCGAAGTTGTGTCATTTCAGCCCCGCAAATGCGGATGATCGCAGCGCGGTGAATCAATTGATTCATCAGATTGAGCAGCTCAAGCGTCAATGCGGTCTGCCTCAGCCGTTGGCGGCAATGAAAGTCACCGAACGCGAGTTAACGCAGCGGATCCCTGACATCATCACCGCTGCGCTGGCGGATGTCACCCTGCGTACCAATCCGCGTGCGGCAGATGACAAAGCGATTCGTAGCATCGTCGAGGCGCTCTATGAGTGATCTGCAAATGCCACTGGCCCCGTTACTGAGTGCCCCCCTCGCCTGCGGTGAATTGGCGCAATGCGATGCCGCGACCATTCAGCAACGGGTACGCGATGCTGGGGTGGTGGGTGCCGGCGGCGCGGGGTTCCCCACCGCGGTGAAATTGCAAGCGAAAGCTGAAATCTTTCTGGTTAATGCCGCCGAATGTGAACCGATGCTGAAAGTGGATCAGCAATTGATACCACGGGAAGCCGCGCGGCTGGTGCGGGGCGTGATTTATGGCATGGTCGCCACCGGCGCACGCGAAGGCATTATTGCGCTCAAAGCCAAATATGACGCGGCCATTGCAGCGCTCACGCCGTTGCTGCCGCCGCAAATTCGGCTGCATATTTTGCCTGATGTGTACCCCGCCGGTGATGAAGTAATCACCATTTGGCTGGCAACGGGTCGCCGTGTACCGCCAGCGGCGCTGCCAGTGAGCATCGGCGTGGTGGTCAATAACGTCCAAACCTTGCTCAATGTGGCGCGTGCCGTGGAACAGCAATGGCCCGTCACCCGCCGCACACTGACCGTCAACGGTGCGGTGGCACGGCCTTTAACCCTGACCGTGCCGCTAGGGACTTCGCTACGTGAAGTGCTGGCATTGGCTGGCGGCGCAACTATCGACAATCCGGCCTATATCAATGGCGGGCCGATGATGGGTCATGCCCTGCATGATCTCGATCAACCGGTGACCAAAACCACCGGCGGCTTATTGGTGCTGCCCGCGGATCACTTGTTGATCACTCGCCGCGCACGCAGTGATCAGGATGTGCTCGCCATTGCCCGCGCGGTGTGCGAGCAGTGCCGGATGTGTACCGAACTTTGCCCCCGTCACCTTATTGGGCATGAATTGCCGCCGCATTTACTGGTACGGGCGATTATTTATCAACAGGTGGCGACGCCCGATATCTTGCTGAGCGCCCTCACCTGCTCGGAATGCGGCTTATGCGAAAGCTATGCCTGTCCGGTGGATATCTCGCCAATGCGCATTAATCGGCTGCTTAAAACACAGTTGCGCGCGCAGGGAGCACGTTATCAAGGGGAACTGCGTGAGGCCGATCCAATGGCCAATTACCGCATGGTGCCGATATCACGGCTGATTGCGCGGCTGGATTTGACCGACTGGTATCAACCCGCTCCCTTTATCGATTTAGACGTTGCGCCGCAACAAGTGGTTATCCCGTTACGTCAGCACATTGGTGCCGCCGCCGAGCCTGTCGTGGCGGTCGGCGAACAGGTCCAGCGCGGCCAACTGATTGGGCAGATCCCCCCTAACGCGTTGGGTGCGCCAGTGCATGCCAGTATTCGCGGCGTCGTCACGGATATCAGCGCCCACGCTATTACCCTGCGTTGCGACCATGAAGAGGAATGAGCATGTCTCAAGCCATTGGAATTGTTGAATTAAGCAGTATCGCCAAAGGGATGGAGGTTTGTGACTTGATGCTGAAAAGCGCCAACGTCAGCCTGTTGGTCAGTAAAACCCTCTGCCCTGGCAAGTATTTGTTGATGGTCGGCGGCGATATCGGGGCCGTTAGCCAGTCCGTGCAAAATGGTGAAAAACACAGCGGCCACTTATTGGTCGATAGCATCGTCTTACCGAATCTTCACCCCTCAGTATTACCGGCGATCAGCGGCCTCAATACGGTTCAAAACCGTCAGGCGGCAGGCGTGGTGGAAACATGGAGTGTCGCAGCCTGTATTACCGCGGCAGACCGCGCGGTGAAAGCCGCCAATGTCACGCTGGTGCGCATCCATATGGCATTCGGTATCGGGGGCAAGTGCTATCAGGTACTCAGTGGCGATATTGCCGATGTGCAAACCGCCGTTGACGTTGCCAGCCAGTGTGCCGGTGAGAAGGGATTACTGGTTTACAGCACCGTGATCTCCCGTCCCCATGAGGCGCTGTGGCGTCAGTTAGTTCAGGAGGCATGATGGAAAACAGCAGCACACCCGAGCGTGTCATTCAGGAATATGTTCCCGGTAAACAGATCACCCTCGCGCACCTTATCGCCAACCCCAACAAGGCGCTTTATAAAAAGCTGGGGCTAAACGATGTCAGCAGCGCCATTGGCATTCTGACCATCACGCCCAGTGAAGCCTCGATTATTGCCAGTGATATCGCCACCAAATCGGGCGCGGTAGAGATTGGTTTTATCGACCGATTTACCGGTGCCGTGGTGTTTACCGGCGATGTTTCTGCGGTGGAGTATGCGCTGAAACAGGTGATTCATACCTTAGGCGACATGATGAAATTCACCGCTTGCCCGATGACGCGGACCTGATGCCATGCAACGCATCATGTTAATTGGCCCTAGCCAGTGCGGTAAAACGTCGCTGATCCAGCGTTTACGCGGCGAGACGCTCAATTACCAGAAAACTCAGTCCATTATCTGGCAAGACAATGCCATCGATACGCCGGGCGAATATCTGGAAAACCGCTGTTTGTACAGTGCGTTACTGGCAAGTGCTTGTGAAGCCGATGTGGTGGGTTTGGTGCAAAACGCCGATGCCACGCAGAGCTGGTTTGCCCCAATGTTGGCACAGGTTTTCAACAAACCGGTGATTGGCATCATCAGCAAGGCGGACACCGTGAGCCACCCCGACCAACTGAATTGGGCGGCAGAGGGCCTGCAGCAAGCAGGCGCACAAAATATCTTTATCACCTCGGCGCAAACCGGCGAGGGATTAACTGACCTTATGACTTATTTGAATCATTCTGGAGAGTCGCATGCCCGGTAAGATTATGGCGATAAACGCCGGCAGTTCTTCGTTGAAATTTCAGTTGTTTTCCATGTTCAATGCGCAAACCGGTCAAGCGGATGAGCAGGTGTTATGCCAAGGATTAATTGAGCGCATCGGGATGGATGATGCGGTGTTTAACCTGCGTGCCGGTGATGTGAAATGGCGGGAAACGCTGCCCATTGCCGATTGCCGCCAAGGCGCAGAACATTTGCTGCACGCACTTATCGAGCACAATATTATCGATTCGCTAGCGGAAATCACTGGCGTCGGTCACCGCGTCGCTCATGGCGGCGAAGCTTTTGCCGATTCTGTGCTCATCACTCCTGATGTGCTGGCTCAAATTGAACAGTTGGGTGTGCTGGCCCCGTTGCATAATCCGGTTAATGCCTTGGGGATCCGCGTGTTCCAACAGGCCCTGCCCCATGCCAGCGCCGTGGCGGTATTTGATACCGCATTCCACCAAACCCTGAGCCAGACCTCGTATCTGTATGCTTTGCCGTGGCGCTACTATGAAGAGCTAGGTATTCGCCGTTACGGCTTCCACGGCACCAGCCATAAATATGTCAGTGGCGTCTGCGCCGAACGCATGGGGCGGCCACTCGAATCGCTGCGCATTGTTTCTTGTCACTTGGGCAATGGCTCCAGCCTGTGCGCCATCGGCAACGGGCGCTCCGTCAATACCTCCATGGGCTTTACCCCACAGGCTGGGATCATGATGGGCACCCGCAGCGGCGATATCGATCCGTCCATCTTGCCGTTTATTCAGCAAACGGAAGGCAAGAGTGCCGCCGAAATCAATCAACTGATCAATAACCAATCAGGCTTGCTGGGGGTTTCCGGCATTTCGCATGATTACCGTGATGTGGAACAGGCGGCCAACAACGGCGATACCCGCGCGCAAGTGGCGCTTGAACTGTTTGCTGAACGTATTCGCGCCGTGATTGGCAGCTATATCGTGCAACTGGGTGGCATTGATGCACTGATTTTCACCGGCGGTATTGGCGAGAATGCTCGTCATGCGCGCCAACAGATTTGCCGCGATCTGGCGTTTCTCGGTATCGAGTTGGACGAAGAGAAAAATCAGAAGAACCAGTTCTTTATCCAAAAAGAAACGGGGCCGGTACAAATTGCCATCGTTAACACCAATGAAGAATTGATGATTGCCCGTGATGTCATGCGCGTGGCACAAACCCTGCCGGTACAACCGGCCCTCGCCATACAGTGAGAAGCAAGATGAAAAGTGGAAAAGTTTGGCTGGTGGGCGCGGGGCCGGGGGATGCGGCGCTGATTACGGTCAAAGGATTGCATGCCATTCGTCAGGCAGAAGCACTGGTGTATGACCGGTTAGTCTGTGCTGAACTGCTGGCTGAAGCCCCTGACGGCTGCGAAATGATCAATGTGGGCAAGAACCCCAATCACCATTTGGTGCCGCAACCTGAAATCAATCAGATCTTGGTGGATTGCGCCCTGCGTGGCCTGAATGTGGTGCGGCTCAAAGGCGGCGATCCTTACGTGTTCGGGCGCGGTGGAGAAGAAGCTGAAGCACTGGCGTTGGCAGAAATCCCGTTCGAAGTGGTGCCCGGGATCAGCTCCGCCATTGGTGGATTAGCCTATGCGGGGATACCGGTGACGCACCGTGATTATGCCTCCGGTTTCCATGTCATCACTGGTCATCTACGCCAAGGTAACGAACCACAAGACTGGGCCACGTTAGCGAAGCTGGAAGGCACGCTGGTTATCCTGATGGGAATGACGCAATTGGCGACCATTTGCCAGCAGTTGATTGCCGCCGGTAAAGCGCCAACCACGCCAGCTGCCGTGGTGATGTATGCCAGCCACCAACAGCAACAAGTGGCCAGTGGCACATTGACCACTTTAGCTGATCAAGCCACTGCGCAGGGCTTATCGGCCCCTGCACTGATTGTGATTGGTGATGTGGTCCGACTGCGCGACATTCTGGCATTCACACCAGAAGCGTTATCGCTCAGCTCAATTCCCTCGTTGATCTCCCCCCTGTCGTTGGCGTTGTAGTTCGCAGCGATGGGTATGATATTCTGCGCACACGAGCTAACGACGGGGATAAGGCAGCAATGAGTGAGCATGGCGGTAATGTGCTGGAAATGGCATTGAAAATCGGGACAGATGCAGAAAATATCATTGATTTCAGTGCCAACATTAATCCTTTGGGGATGCCAGAATCCCTGAAAACAGCCATTGTGGCGCAGCTTAACCGCGCGGAACGCTACCCTGATGTTAAATATCGCCAACTCCATAGTGCGTTAGCCCGTGTCCATCATTGCCAGCCAGAAAACATCATGGCGGGCAATGGTGCCACCGAACTGATTTACGCGATAGTTCACCACTTGCAACCGCGCACCGCACTGTTGCTCACACCGGGTTTTGCTGAATATCGCCGCGCCCTGCAACGGGTAGGTTGCCAGATCAGTGATTATGCGATGAGTGAAGCCGATGGCTTCCAGCCTGATGAGCGCTTGCTGGATGTTCTGGCTCAATCGCGCCCTGACTGCCTGTTCTTGGCGACACCGAATAACCCCACAGGGCTGATGCCGGATGCCGCGCTACTGCAAGCCATTGTGCAGTGCTGCCATCAATACCAAATTGCGTTGATTGTCGATGAAGCTTTTATCGACTTTCTGCCGGAGGCAACGGGGCTTACCCCACAATTAGCGGCGTTCCCGCGTTTATACGTGCTGCGCTCACTGACCAAATTTTTCGCTATCCCTGGGTTACGACTCGGTTATCTGCTCAGTGGTGATCAAGTCGCTATCGCGCAGATGAAACAGCTGCGCGAGCCTTGGACCATCAATGCCTTTGCAGCGCTGGCCGGTGAAATCATTCTCGATGATCATGCATATATTCAAGCCACACATCAGTGGTTAGCACAGCAGCAGCGCTGGTTATACCAACAACTGTGTTCTCTGCCTGCTTTGCGGGTCTGGCAAGGGGCGGCCAACTATATTTTCTTGCGCTGCCTGAAACCAGAAATCGATCTGCAACAGGCGTTATTACAGCATCATATTTTGATTCGCCATTGTGCTAACTACCCCGCATTAACCCGTGACCATTATCGTGTGGCGGTTAAGAGTGCTGCCGATAATCAGCGGCTGATCACCGCGTTGCAGCAGGTTCTCGGCCATGGCTGAAGCCCGCTGCCCTGCGTCCTGTGGCGAGTTAATCCAAGGCTGGATTCTGGGGGGCGAGAAGCTGATTTCCTGCCCCGTCAATTGGTTTAGTACCGTGTCGGTGAGCGACGGTGTACCCAATGGGCATGAGCGGCCGCGGATGCGACAAATGCTGGCGGCCGTCTTGGCTTACTTCGATCACCCTGCTGATATGGCGCGTGGCTTGAATATCTGTTTTGACTCCACCATTCCGGTGGCAAAAGGGCTGGCCAGTAGCACTGCCGATATCGCCGCCACCGCAATGGCCACCGCTCGTCATCTGGGGAAAACGCTGGATGAGGCTGCCCTCGCGGCCCTGTGTGTGAGCTTGGAGCCGACCGACAGTACACTATTTCAGCAATTAACGCTGTTTGACCACCAAACTGCCGCGACGCAAATATCCTATGATTGGCAGCCTGCCGTGGATATCTTGCTGTTGGAAAGCCCGCAGATCCTCAATACTGAAGATTACCACCGCCGAGATCGCCAACCGGCTTTACTGGCAAGCGCCGCGTCACTGGCGCAGGCATGGCAACTCTTTACCCAAGCCGCCGAACAGCGCGATTGTTCGCTACTGGGCCAAGCCACCACGCTCAGTGCACAAGCCAGCCAGCGTTTACTGGTGAAACCCGATTTCGCCGCGCTGATGACGTTAGTCGAATCACTGGATTTATACGGGCTGAACGTGGCCCACAGCGGTAGCGTCGTCGGTTTATTGCTAGACCGCCAACGCCATGACGTCGAAAAGCTCTACTGGCAGTTACAGCAACACCACATCACCCAAAACTACCCGCACCAACACCTGTTAACCATGGTGTCAGGGGGAGTGCGTTAATCTCCGTTATCGCTGCTGAGTACAAAAAATTAGCAGACTAATTAAGAAACATCCGAACCAAATTGTCCATGTTTCTAGCGTTGTTATTCCCCTTCCACCCACCATTTTGATGCAACGCACTTTAAATTTCGCCTCAAAATGTTGACCTCAATCACAAACAGGGAAAGCAGCCATTTAATCCATATAAATAGCATTCAGTGATATGGGGAAAATAGCTGCCGAAGGATTAGAGTCAAGCAACAGGAAATGTAGTGCAGATGTAAAATCTACGCCCTGTTAAATCTTCATTTTTTTAAAAACATAAATAAAACACATGTATCCAGCATCATAATATTGCACCAATACCGAACAACGATAACCGTAACCTACATAGCTCCGGGAGCCTTATTAGATGAAAAAACTGAGTGTAAAAACCCTACTGGCAGCCAGTCTGTTTAGCATGATGGTATGCTCGGGCAGCGCGCTGGCGCAAGAAATCGAAGTGGTTAACATTTCGAAAATCGCCGGTATGCCGTGGTTTAACCGCATGGGTGAAGGTGTAGAACGTGCCGGTAAAGATCTGGGTATCAAAGCCTATCAGGTCGGCCCATCCAGTACCGATGCCCCGCAACAAGTTAAAATTATCGAAGATTTAATCGCTAAGAAAGTGAGCGCCATTAGTATCGTGCCTAACGATGCCGATGTACTGGAGCCCGTCTTTAAGAAAGCCCGTGACGCCGGTATCGTGGTATTAACCAATGAATCCCCAGGACAGCCAAGTGCTAACTGGGATATCGAAATCATCGATAACGCAAAATTCGCCGCCGATAACGTGGAAGAAATGGCGAAAGCCATGGGCGGTAAAGGCGGTTATGTGATTTATGTCGGCAGCCTGACCGTGCCACAACATAACTTGTGGGCCGATCTGTTTGTGAAATACCAGAAAGAACATTATCCGGATATGTTCGAAGTGACTAGCCGCATGCCTGTTGCTGAGAGCATTGACGATTCACGTCGTACCACACTGGACTTGATGAAAGCCCACAGTGACCTGAAAGGCATTGTTGCCTTTGGCTCACAAGGCCCAATCGGTGCTGGCCGTGCAGTGAAAGAAAAACGCGCGAAAGACAAAGTGCATGTCTTTGGCATGATGATCCCTTCTCAAGCCGCTTCGCTGGTGAAAAGTGGTGATATCGCGATGGGCGTGACTTATGACCCAGGTTCTGCCGGTTATGCTTTGACCGCGGTCGCCGATAAAGTGCTGAAAGGCGAGAAAATCGAAACCGGTATGGATGTCCCAGGGGTAGGTAAAGCGGAAGTTGATCAAGATAAACGTTTGATCCAGTTCCATAATGTGTTGCGTGTCACCAAAGATAACGTGGATTCTCTGTATTGATTCACTGAAAAATCGCAGAGCCGGAGCGGTTATTCGGCTCTGCTACTCATGACATTTGGTGTTAGAGGATTTATGCAGCCATTCATTACCTTGGAAAATATCAGTAAAACCTTTTATGGCGTCAAGGCGCTCAATAAGGTGGCGATGACCCTGCTACCGGGTGAGGTTCACTGTCTCGCGGGGCAGAACGGTTGTGGCAAATCAACACTGATCAAGATTATCTCCGGCGTCTACCAACCCGATGCTGATGCCGCCATGACCATTGATGGCAAAACCTACTCTACCCTGACCCCCATTGAATCTGTCCGGTTGGGGATTCAGGTTATCTATCAAGACTTGTCGCTGTTCCCGAATTTAACCGTGGCTGAGAATATCGCCATGAATCATTATCACCATCATCTGTGGGTGGATAAACGCCAAATGCGTGCCACCGCAGAGCGGGTGATCAGCAGCATTAACGCTCACTTGGATCTGGACGAATTAGTCGAAGATTTGCCGATTGCTCAAAAACAGTTGGTCGCTATTTGCCGCGCACTGGCACAAGATGCCCGATTGATTGTCATGGATGAGCCAACGGCATCCCTGACTCGCCAAGAAGTGAATGGCTTACTGCGCGTGGTGCATGAGCTGAAATCACGCAACATCTGCGTCGTTTTTGTTAGCCACCGACTCAGTGAAGTACTGGAAATATCAGACCGGATCACGGTGTTGAAAGACGGCGATTGGGTGGGGACTTATCCTGCCGCCGAAGTGGATGACCAACGTTTAGCTTGGCTGATGACCGGTATGAAGTTTGATTTTAAGGTGCTGCCGCCGTTTATCCCCACTCGCCCACCGGTGTTAGCCGTGGAAGAGCTTTCTCGCGGCAACGAATATCACAATATCTCTCTGACCTTGCATCCCGGTGAAATTGTCTCGCTGGTGGGATTACTCGGTGCAGGGCGTACCGAACTGTGCCTCAGCTTATTCGGTTTAACCACGCCGGAGTCAGGCACCATTCGTGTCAATGATAAGCCGATGTACTTCGCCAGTAACCGTGACGCGATTGCCGCCGGTATTGGTTATGTTTCGGAAGACAGGATGAGCACGGGGCTCATTATGGCGCAATCCATTCGCGATAATATCAGCGCCACCGTATTGCACCGGCTTAAAAATGCCTTTCATCTGATGCGCACGGAACGGGTGGATACGTTGGTGGAAGACATGGTAAAACACCTGTCGATTAAAATCGGTAGCAGCGATTTGCCCGTCAATACCTTATCCGGCGGTAACGCGCAGCGAATTGCCATTGCTAAATGGTTAGCGACGGATCCGCAAATATTGATCCTCGATTCGCCCACGGTTGGTGTCGACATTGCTAACAAAGCCGGTATCTACAACATCATCAATGCATTAGCCGCTCGCGGCATTGCCGTCTTGATGGTCTGTGATGAAATAGACGAAGCGTACTTTAACAGTCACCGTATTTTAGTGATGCGGGCTGGGACACTGGTGCAAGAATTCTTGCCAAGCAACAGCAGCGAAGCAGCCATTGCGGAGGTAGTAAATGGCTAATCCCCATGCGGTCAATAAATCGGTGCCTAATAAAGCTAATCGCGGTCACACCGGCTTATTTAATAAAGAAAATCTGAAGCGCCATGAAGTGATGCTGGCCTTCACTATTTTGATTATTTCGACGTATCTTTCATTCACCAGCCCCGATTTTCTGACGCTCGCCAATATTTACGATCTGATCAATAACTACGCCATGCTGACAATATTGGCGTGTGGGTTATTTATCGTGCTGATCTCTGGCGGTATTGATATTTCATTCCCCGCCATGACCATTATTTCGCAATATGTCATGGTGACGCTAATTGTGAAATTTGGGGGTAATTTCCCGGTCGCTTTCGCGCTCGCGGGGGGGATAGGCTTGTTACTGGGGCTGATTAACGCGTTATTGGTCAATCGCCTACGTGTCCCGTCGATCATTATCACTATTTCTACCCTGAATATTTTCTACGGCTTACTGCTGTATCTCAGCCGCGGTGTCTGGCTGTATACCTACCCAGAGTGGTTCGAACATGGGCCGATGCTGTTCTCCTTTACCGCCGCCGACGGCTATGACTACGGCCTTTCGTTGCCGATTCTGACACTGCTCGCCACCATTATCGTCACGGCATTGTTGATGACGCGTACCAGCATTGGCCGCCAAATCTATGCATTAGGTGGGAATCAGGAAGCGGCATCCCGTATGGGGTTTAGCATTCTGAAACTGCAACTTTTTGTCTATGGATACATGGGCTTTTTATCGGGCATTGCGGGCGTCGTGCAGTCCTATACCGTGTTAACCGTTGCGCCTGACTCTTTACTGGGTTACGAGCTGACGGTGTTAGCCGCAGTGGTGCTCGGGGGCACCAGTATTGTCGGTGGTCGCGGTACGCTGACCGGCACATTGCTGGGGGTGATTTTGCTGGCGATATTGCAAAACGGTTTGAATTTACTCGGTATTTCGTCGTACTGGCATACCGTGGTTATCGGTCTGGTGATTGTCATCAGTATCAGTGTGACCGCTTGGGGCCAACGTCATAAGGTAGGGATATAATCATGTCGAAAACAACGCAACGTGATCATACCGAACGCTGGTTAATTGCTCTGCTGGTGTTGGTCAGTGTGGTGTTCAGCGTGCTGATCCCACAGGTATTTTGGTCTGCGGCCAACTTCCAGTCTATCGCTTCGCAAATTCCTGTCGCGGGGGTACTCACGTTCGCGATGGCCATTACGATGCTGACCGGCGGGATTAACTTGTCGATTATTGCAACCGCCAATGCCAGTGCATTGGTGATGGCGTGGGTTTGTACGCATCTGGACCCGACGTTCAGTTCGATGATGCTGATGCTGTTAGCCGGTGCCTCGGTCGCGTTAGTGGTCGGGCTGATTAATGGGGTGCTTATCTCGGTGGTGCGCGTCTCCCCTATTTTGGCGACTTTGGGCATTATGACGCTACTAAAAGGCGTGAACGTGCTGATTTCCAAAGGTTCCGCCATCTCTAACTTCCCGAACTATGTGTTGGCATTGGATCGCAGCCATTTTCTCGGTGTGCCATTACCGCTGTATTTGTTCATTGCGGTGGCATTGGTTATCTGGGTGATTTTGGCTAAGACGCCGCTGGGCCGCCAAATTTATCTGTCTGGTTCCAATGAAAAAGCGACCTTTTTCTCTGGTATTAATACCCGCCGCACGCTGATTTGGGTCTACATCATTTCATCACTTCTGTGTGCAGTGGCGGCGCTGTTGATGATGTCAAAACTGAACTCAGCTAAAGCATCCTACGGCGAATCGCTGTTGTTGATCACCATTTTGGCGACGGTGCTGGGTGGCGTGAATCCCGATGGCGGTTTCGGTAAGATTGTCGGCATTGCGCTAGCCCTGTTCTTGCTTCAAATGCTGGAAAGCGGGCTTAACATTATGGGTGTGAGTAGCTATATCACGATGGCGCTGTGGGGTTCGTTGCTGCTGGCGTTTATCTTTATTAAAGGGGTCAATCTTCCCGCGTTTCGTTTCTTACGCTAAGCGCGTGTTGCGGCCCAAAGAAAAGGCTGGCAGTGATTGCCAGCCTTTTCTTATAGACAAAATCCCTACAACGGAAAGAGCAGGCAGATCGTAAAGACGCCGTAAAATCATCCCTGATGGCTCAAGCCACGCCATCTTTGGCGCGGACGCTTTACTCTTCCACCTACCCTACCGCTTCAGATCGAGTCAAAAAGTTGTTAGCGGTCTGAAGCAGGCCCTAATTACTTAACTTCGCCCATCGCTTTCAGTTTTTTCGACAGTTCGCGACGTTCTTTGGACAGATCCGCGTTTTTGATGGTGTATTCATCAACACGATCTTCGTAAGCAGTACGCATATCAGCGATGATGGCCTGAATTTCCTCGATGCTCATCCCTGGTTTGATGTAATCACTCAGGTTATCGAGCAGCAGCACGCGTTTTTGGTTATCACGGATTTTCTTTTCGTTATCAACGATTTCACGCTGCAACTTGTTTTTGCGACGAAACATACGCACAAACTCCAAAACGTCCTGGAAAGTTGGCTTAATTGCATTATCCATTTTTACACCTTCACTTAAGTTTTACACAAATTCAATTGCTGGTGACCAGGCTATCTGAACCATACCGCTTTGCTATGCCTGATGACAAGATTCATTGGCTTGGCTTATCTTACCTGCTTTACCCGCCAGACAGAAATATCATCTGCCTGATTAGCCACGAATGATCATCTGCGCAAGGTCATATTAATCAGATCGTCTAATTCCTCAAGCTGTTTGGTCAGCTCCAGACTTAACCAAACATAGCCGTAAATCGGCGTTTCAACCTGTTGTTCCTGTGTGACAGCAAACATCAGTGATTTTAATTCGCTGGCAATCTCACTCAACTCTTGCGTGACTTCTCGTTCACGTGCAGGCGATCCATCGCGCAAACTGTCACTCAACGTATTGAGAGTGCGAATGGTCATTAGCTGTGTATTGCGCAGACCTTTGGCATTGAGCATGATGAAATGGCTTTCACGCGAGGACCAATAGGCATCCACCAGCAATTCCAACGTGCAGATCAGATTGCGGCTTAATGTCTGGATGGCCTCAAATACGTCTTTGTTGATATGGGATTCTTTGCTGGCGGGCGCGATAAAGGTGCGCATCTTCACCGAATGGCTCAACGCTGTTTTTAATTTAGGCTCTAAGCGTGGACGTTCAATAACATTGGGCGACAGATAGGCGGCGTAAATTTGGCTGATGGCGCGCAGGTTATCACTCATTTGCATGCGCCAATGGGTAAAAGCACGCTGTGGATAAATACTGGTAAAAATCAGCGCCAGTAAGGAGCCGAAAATCACATCGCCGCTGCGCCACAATGCCGTGTTCATATCCCCCGGTGCAGAGCCACAGACCACCGCCAGCGTAATCCCAATTAGCAGCGCCATATAGGGCTGCTTTCCTAAGGTGAGGTAGCCACACACAAACATCACTACGCCACACCACGCAAGCATTAATGCCAGTGAGTAGGATTCAAGATAGAGCGCAATCAGGCCCGATATGGCACCAAAGACGGTGCCGCCAATACGTTGCAACGCTCTGGGTAACACATTTCCCCAATAAGATATCGGCCCCATCACCACCACTAGCGTGATCAGTGGCCAAGTCCCTTCAGGTATCGCCAGTAAGCGAATAATCAGGAAAGTGAGTACAAACGCCAGTGTAATGCGCAAAGCGTGAGTAATGCGGTAGTGGGTATAAATCAGGTTATCCAGTGGTGAGATTTTTTTATTTAGCCGCACAATGTACCTACATACAGTAAGATACCAAAGGCTAAGTCTAGCTGAGATATCGCCGGCTGGCACTGGATTTACCGTCATCAGAAGTGATGAATGAACTCTCTATCATGAGTCTGCGGGATAAAGAATACCCCCACCCAGTCGGTTAGGTGGGGAGTTTAGCTTACTTAAAATCAACGGCCATTTGCTGCTGAATGGTCATGCCAACACTGGATTCCACGCAGCAGGCAATATAATCAGTGAAGCGCGGAGATTGAGGCATCCCCAAACTTAATAGCCGTTCATTGCTAAAGCGCACGTTTAGCATGGCAAAAGCGCCATATAAGCGCATGGCTTTTAGCATGAGCCGCTCATTACAGGGACCAAATATGCCTTTCAGTTGATTTCGCATCTGTACCAATACGCCATATTCTACCTGTCGATAATCCGTGCCCACAGGGTTCTGACTGGTGGCTAATGACATCGCCTGATCTATTTCGGCAAAACTGACGCTCTGTTTTTCGCCCGCCGAAATATGATAAATATTTTCGGGTAAGTCAGGATGCAGCAAAATACACAATAAAGCATCGGCGCAATAATCAGCCGGAATAACATCAATATAGTCATCTAATGAGCACATAAATTTACGCAGCATTAATGCCATACGGAATACCCAGAAAATACTGCTAGATGGCTGGCACCCCAAACGAGTATGTCCTACCACAATAGATGGACGGGCAAATACCAGGGGCATATTGGGGCATTGTTCAGCTAATTGACGCTCAATGGCTGATTTAGATTTGGTGTATTCCACAAAATGCGCATCATCTTCGGCTAATAATGCCTGCTCATTCACCACCGTATCTGCATCAGGGGTGCAAGACATGGCCGTCCCAACGTGGATAAACCGCTGTAACCCCGCCACCTCAGACATTCTTTTCCCAAAGGCTAAGGTACCTTCGACATTTACTTTCCAAATTAAAGGGTTATTCCCGAATGACGCGACAGCAGCGCAATTAATAACATGAGTGACATCATCAAGACGCGGATCATCAAGAAAACCTTCTGGCTCCGCCAAGTCACCTAATAAAATATGACGCGTCATTATTTTATTTAGCCGCCCTTCCGGCAAATAAAATTTTGCCAAATTTTCGCGAATACGGGTTAGCCCCTGCTCCGGTGTATTGGCCCGAACTAATAATAAATAATTAAAATCTGAATTTTCCAACAATAATTTTTCAAGCACCGCTCCGCCCAAAAAACCTGTGGCGCCGGTTAATAAAAGTGTTTTCACTATGCGTCCTACCATAATATTTAGTAGGATAATTGTATAAATCACTAAGTAAACGACAGATAAATATTAGTGAGATCGGCACATTTTGGTAGAAACATAATTATTTCATAATGATTCCGTTGATAAAGAAAATTATATTTTCTTTATGGGTGGCTCAAACATATGTAGAGAGTGATTAACCGCTGAGTGATTGGATACCCTATTGATTGCTCGGTACTTATGACAAAGTACGCGTTTCGTGGCGTTTGAAATGCTATTCTACGCCCCACGTCATGGGGCGCTAGCGATCCCCCGCCAACAGGGGGACGGGTTCAAACGGGTCATTGCTGAGGCATGACCATTGTGGATTAAGGGTTAAACCGATTAATGTCAGATAAAAATAAGCAGCCAACGTTCTACGTTCACGATTATGAAACCTTCGGTCAGCGCCCCGCACTGGACAGACCGGCACAGTTTGCCGGTGTCCGTACCGATCTCGATTTTAATATTATCGAAACGCCACTGGTGATTTACTGCAAACCAGCAGATGACTACCTACCGCAACCAGAAGCGGTGATGATCACCGGCATTACCCCGCAACATGCCCTCGCCAATGGGGTCAATGAAGCCGAGTTTGCTCGTCAGATCCATCAGGCATTTAACGTCCCCGGCACCTGTATCCTTGGCTACAACAATATTCGTTTCGATGATGAAGTTAGCCGCAATATTTTCTATCGCAACTTTTATGACCCTTATGCCTATAGCTGGCAAGGGGGCAATTCCCGTTGGGACTTATTGGATGTGATGCGCGCCTGTTATGCCCTGCGCCCTGATGGCATTGTTTGGCCAGAGAATGAAGATGGCTTGCCAAGTTTTAAATTGGAGCATCTCACCAAAGCCAACGGCGTTGAACATTTACAGGCCCATGATGCGATGTCTGACGTGCATGCGACCATCGCCATGGCAAAGCTGGTCAAGCAAGCGCAGCCGCGACTGTTTGATTATCTCTATCAGCACCGCAGTAAGCATAAAATCAATGCCTTGATTGATATCGCCGAAATGACACCGTTGGTTCATGTGTCTGGTATGTTTGGTGCGGCACGGGGCAATACCAGTTGGGTTGCGCCGTTAGCTTGGCATCCTGACAATAAAAACGCGGTGATTATGTGCGATTTGGCGGGGGATATGTCGCCATTGCTTGAGCTAGATAGCGATACATTACGTGAACGCTTGTATACGCGCCGCGATAAGCTCAATGCTCAAGAGGCCGCCGTGCCACTGAAGTTAGTGCATATTAATAAATGCCCCGTATTGGCACCGGCCAAAACCCTGCTGCCAGAGAATGCCGAACGGCTCGGAATAGACCGCCAGCGCTGCTTGCAAAACTTGCAACTGTTGCGGCAAAACCCGCAAGTTCGCGAGAAAGTGGTCGCACTCTTTGCTGAGGCGGAGCCTTTCGCTGTGTCTGATGATGTGGATGCACAGCTATATAATGGCTTTTTCAGTGATGCTGACCGCGCCACCATGAAGATCATTTTGCAAACTGATCCACAAAATCTGCCCGCACTGGACTTGACCTTCCAAGACCCACGCTTGGAAGCGCTGCTGTTCCGTTTCCGCGCGCGCAATTACCCCAACACCCTGACAGACAGCGAGCAAAAACGCTGGCTAGAGCATCGTCGCGAAGCGCTTAGTCCAGAACGCGTGCAAGACTATGTGATGCAACTGGAGCAGTTCTATAACCAGTACGAAAGCGATAAAGAGAAATTAGCCTTGCTGAAGGCGCTGTTTGATTATGCGCGAGGCTTAGTCAGCTAACCCACTACTCTCCATCACGGTGCCCCCTCCATCACGGTGAAAAACGCTGCCCGATTCGAAGTGAGAACAGGCCGATCGTAAAGACGCCGTGAATCCATCCTTGGAGGCTCGAGCCGTGCCATCCCTGGCGCGGACGCTTTACTCCTCCGCCTATCCTCACTTCTCACCCTCAAGTTATGGGGATTTATCAGCCATAAAATCAGCCATAAAAAAACGGAGCCATCAGGCTCCGTTCTCGATGCGTAATACCGCGATTCAATATCGCACTATCAGTACGCGTTATTGTGCCAATTCACCGGTGAATTGCGGTAACGCTTGGCGGAAAGCACGGGTTTTCCAGATCATGTACAGCAGACCGATAGCACCCCATACCAGCCCCAACGTCATTGAGCTGCTTTCCAGATTCATCCACAGTACTCCCACTGTTCCTGCGCCAATCATTGGCAGGATCAAGTAGCTGAAGTGATCCCTAAACGTGCGGTTACGGCGCTCACGGATGTAGAACTGCGAAATCACTGACAGGTTAACGAAGGTAAACGCCACCAGCGCACCAAAGTTAATCAATGCCGTTGCTGTCACCAAATCAAAGGAGATAGCAGACAATGCCACGCCACCCACTAACAGAACGTTGATGGCCGGTGTGCGCCATTTCGGATGTACGTAACCAAAGATTTTCTCTGGGAATACACCATCGCGGCCCATCACATACAGCAAACGTGAAACCCCAGCGTGTGCGGCCATACCGGACGCCAACACCGTGACACAGGAGAAGCACAGAATCACTGACTGGAAGAACTTGCCTGCCACAAACAGCATGATTTCCGGCTGTGACGCATCAGGATCGGTGAAGCGCGTGATATCCGGGAAATAGAGCTGCAAGAAGTAAGAGACGACAATAAAGATCACGCCGCCAATTAATGCGGTCAGGAAAATCGCTTTCGGGATCACCTTACCAGCATCTGGGGTCTCTTCAGATAGCGAACTGATACCGTCGAAGCCAAGGAATGAGAAGCACAGTATCGTGGCCCCCGTTATCATCGGCACCAAATGGGCATTTTCTGAATAGAACGGACGTGGGCTAACCAGCGTACCCGCCCCTTCACCTTGATAAACGCCATGGATCAATAGGCCCATAAAGACCACCATGATAGCGACCTGAACCACCACAATCACGGTGTTCAGGTTAGCGACCACGTTGATGCCACGCAGGTTGAACAGCGTCATCAAGCTCACCAGTGCGCCAACAAAAATCCACGACGGCACACCAGGGAAAATCGCTTCAAGATAAATTTTTGCCAACAAAATGTTGATCATCGGCATGAACAGATAGTCCAGCAGAGATGACCAACCCACCATAAAGCCGACATTCGGGCTAATGGATTTTTGGGCGTAGGTATAAGCCGAACCCGCAGACGGGAAACGCTTAACCAGTTTGCCATAGCTAATTGCGGTGAAGAGCACGGCAATCAATGCAATGGCGTAAGAGGTCGCGACATGACCATCAGTCAGACCGGAAACAATGCCGAAAGTATCGAAAATAGTCATTGGCTGCAAATACGCCAAACCCATCATCACCACTTGGACTAACGTGAGTGTTTTTCTGAGTTGTACGCGGTTATTGGTGCCAGTTTGGTTGGTGCCGACTTCAATAGCAGCATTATGCGTCATGATTCAGCCTCCCCATACCTTTGACTCGTGTTGCAAGTGTAGTGCAACGGCCAGAGGTGACGGGGAAACTTCGTATCTGCCTGGGATACGTAAGTGGGGTAACGAGAGCGGAGTAACGGGTATTGAACATACCTGCTGCGCCATAATCGCTGCATGTGCAGCGCATACCGGTGGGCACCGGTGCCAATGAAAATAATTGCCCCATCGTTCTTTCCTCATAACGGCGACTTTCGTATGTGAATAATCGCTCGCGGACCTATTTATCTATCCGGATCGATGTCCGGCCTCTTTATTTGTGAAAACATGAATGCAAAAAAATAACCGACGCGTTTAAACGTCGGTTATTGCATGGCGCGTATTTTGCCCTAACTCGGGGGTAAAAAACAAGGTGTTAAACCATGAGAAACAATATTCTTATTACGCGTTGATCTAAACACCTATTCCTGCGCTACGCCCACGCTGAGCGGCTGTTTCAACCCGTTCAATCGCCGCCCATAATTTGTCTGAATTTAGCGTTATCGGTAAATAATGGATTGATTCGCTCGGTTTCAGAATTCGGCCAATCACTCGCTCAATACCTTCTCGGTCATTGATATCCACATCCAAGGCAGCAAGATGCGTAGGCAGGCCGAGTTTATTGAAGGCAACTATCAGCGATTGGAGCGCCTCTTCCTGATCCAGCAGTGCAGTTTGCACCAATATCCCGTATGCCACTTTAGTGCCGTGCAGGAAATGTTCCGTTTGCGGGAGCAGTGTTAAACCATTGTGGACGGCATGAGCTGCCGCGACACGGGTATACCGCTCACCCAGCCCCCCGACCATGCCACCACCGGCAATAATGGCGTCGACCACATCGAGAAAATCTTGCGTCAATTCACCTTGCTTAACCGCCTGCAAGGCTGCCTCACTTTGTTGCAGCAGTACATTGCGGATATCCAAGGCCGCCTGTAGCCCCAAACGCACGGTCAACGATAAGGTTTCGGGTTGCGGGCTAAGGACCACGGCCTCGTACCATTTCGCCAAGGTATCGCCGATACCGGCTAACAGATATTCAACTGGCGCCTGTAATATGATGCGCGGTTCAACTAGCACCAAGTGGTTAGCGTCTTTGAAAATCTCAAAATTCAGTGCCTGCCCTGCATCGTTATACCAAACCGACAGTGGCGTCCAAGCGGCGCAAGTGGCGGCGATGGTCGGGATAGCCACCAAAGGCACGCCCAATTTGCGCGCCACCACTTTCGCGGTATCCAAAACGGCACCGCCGCCAATGCCAATCACCACCTGCCGATCGTTGCCGCCTTTTTGGACCAAATCATTGACGGTAGACTCGCTACAATGCGTGGTGAACGCCGCGCGGACGGCGCTTTCCTCGTGGAATGCCGCCGGTAAATAATCACTGGCTGCCACCAGTGCGCGCTCACCGTAAATCCACAATGCATGTTCCAGTGCCGACTGAGGATAAAACTCGCTCAGCTTGTCGATAGCCCCTGGAAAAGAGAAATAGTTAGCAGGCCCCACCTGCACTCGGATGGCAGTCGTGCTCATGGCGCGTTCCTTATTAATGAAAGTCTCAGCAAAATTAATGAAAGTCTGAGCGAAGTTTTTCTCATCTTAAGGGCTATACCCGCAATGTTTAATAATTTTTTGATATACCTTAACCATTTTAGGTTGTTGCGAATAATAGAAACTGTGTTAAAAAAGAATGATCTGAGCAGCATTATTGACTGCCTACCTCGCTAAACACTGTATAGGGCAGCCATCGAAATTTATGTCCAGCAACACTCCCTCTCGCCTTGAGATGCGCGATATCTCTATCTCGTTTTCTGGATTTCACGCCTTACAGCACGTTGACTTCACCTTAGAAGGTGGTTCAACTCATGCGTTGGTCGGCGCGAATGGCGCAGGCAAATCGACCCTGATGGCGATTCTTTCCGGCGCACATAGTCACTATCGCGGCGAAATCGCGATTGATGGTCAAGTCATCGATATTCACTCACCTCGGCAGGCAAAAGAGCATGGCATCCACGTGGTGCAACAAGAGGTGGATGTGGCGCTGATCCCCACGCTATCCGTGGCGGAGAATATTATGCTGGATACCCTCGCTGAACGAGGCCATCTGTTGAACTGGCCGCAACTTTACCGTCAGGCAGAAGCCCTGCTCGAACAGCTCGATCTCAAATTGAATGTGCGCCAACGCCTAGAACTCTGCACGTTAGCCGAGAAACAGCAGGTGTTACTGGCGCGCGCCCTTTCCCATCAATGCCGTTTCCTGATTTTGGATGAACCGACAGCGCCACTGGATCAAGCTGAAAGCGCACGGTTATTCCGTGTGGTGCGCCGCTTGCAGTCCGAAGGGATGGCGATCGTTTTCATTTCGCATCGCATCCATGAACTGCGCGAGATCTGCGATCAATTAACCGTCTTACGAGATGGCCGCCGTGTCAGCCATGATGTGATGGGCGATCTCAGCGGTGAACAGATCGTGGAGAAAATGCTCGGCCATACCTTGGATGACATTTTTCCTCCACGGCGGGCAGCGGTCAGCGATAAAACGCTCTTATCTGTTAGCGGGTTACATGACCAACACAAGTTGCGAGATATCTCACTGACGTTGCACGAAGGTGAGATTTTAGGCATTGCCGGCTTAGCCGGTGCCGGTAAAACCGAATTGTGCAAAGCGTTGTTTGGCGCGACCACCAGCCGCGTCGATCACGGCGAATTACAAGGTAAGCCGTGGAAACCGCGCTCACCAGACCAATCAGTGGCTCAAGGGTTAGCTTTGGTGCCAGAAGAGCGGCGTAAAGAAGGTATCTTTATCCACGAAAGTATCCCGATGAACCTCAGTGTCGCCGCCGATGACAGCTTTTCTCGCTGGAGCATTTTTAGCCGCCGCCAAGAGTTGAATTGGGCTAAAACATTGATTCAACGCCTTGGGGTGCGTACCTCCTCACCACAACAAAAACTGGCCCGTCTGTCAGGGGGAAATCAACAAAAAGTGGCGATTGGCAAGTGGTTGCGAGGGGATGCCAACGTGCTGATTTTTGATGAGCCGACGAAAGGCGTGGACATCAAAGCCAAGCAGGATTTGTTCCATCTGATTGATGGCTTAGCTCAACAAGGCAAAGGCATTATTTATGCTTCCGGCGAATTCTCCGAGTTGGTCGGTTTATGTGATCGTATCTGTGTGCTGTGGGACGGGCGTATCGTCGCTGAACTGAACGCCGCAGAGGTCGATGAAGAGACATTATTACTTTATTCAACGGGAGGAGTCCCTCAGTGAGCAAAGATCTACCCCTACCAGACGCACAACCTTGGCGTCACCAGCTGTTTGATTTTCTCTACAAATGGGGGATGTTACTCACCGTTGTGGCGCTGATCGCGTTATTTGGATTGGCCACCGATAACTTTCTCGATCCCAATAATATCATCAATATTTTGCGCTCAATTGCGATCGTGACCGTGATTGCTATCGGGGTATCGATTTCACTCTCCATTGGTGGTTTTGACTTATCTGTGGGATCGACCGCATCGCTGGCGAATGCCATCGTGGTCTCGCTGTTTGTCTGGTACGGCTTTGGTACCACGGGCGCGATTGTCCTAACGTTGCTGATTTGTACTCTGGTCGGTCTGTTCAATGCGTTTTTGATTGTCGTGCTGAAGATCCCAGACATGCTAGCGACCCTCGCCAGCCTGTTTGTTATCCAAGGTGTCGCCATGACCTACAGTCGCGGCGGCTCTATCACGCAAAATATGTTGCTGCCTAGCGGCGATATGGCGGAAGGCGTCATTCCTGAGATGTTCTCCGCATTAGGGCAAGTACCGGTGATTGTGCTGATTATGTTGGTGGTCACCATCGTGGTGCAGCTCTACTTGTCCCTGACCAAACATGGTCGGCGCATGTATGCCATTGGTGGCAACCCTGAAGCTGCACGGCTCGCGGGTATCCGCACGGTACGCTATCGAGTGTTGGCGTATGTGCTTTCCTCACTGTTGGCGGCGTTGGGCGGGATTTTATTGGCATCTCGTATTGGTTCATCACAAGTCAACGCTGGCGGCGGTTATTTGATGGATGCGGTGGCCGCCGCTTATATCGGTTTCTCACTGGCTGGCTCCGGTAAACCCAATGCCTTCGGCACCTTGATTGGTGCGGTGATCCTCGGTGTGTTGCAAAACGGGCTGGTGATGTTGTCAGTGCCCTACTATGCGATGGATATCATCAAAGGGCTGGTACTGGCGATGGCATTGGCACTGACTTATATTCATCAAAAACGGTGACATGCCGTCAATCAAAGGGAAAGCCCTAGGCAGGGGCATTTCCCTTTGGTTAGCTTAATTTAACGGCATACGATTGGGATCGGGATAGAGGTATTCGAAACCTAACTCACTGCAAATCTTGCTGCCGTCAATCTCACGTGCTGGCTCCTCGATATCTTCCGGCGCAAATACCGGTGGCGTGAGATTTAACGCCCTCGCACTGGCAGGATAGAAGTCACGTTTGCTCGGGTGCATCGGCGCGCACAGATTATAAATATGCCCACCTTTAGGTAAACGAAGCAGCAACTCAATGGCCGCAATAACATCCTCCTGATGCACCAGATTGACCCCCAGTGAACCGCCTTTAACGTCTGTTTTACCCGCCAGGAAACGCCCTGGATGGCGATCGCCACCCACCAAACCGGCTAAGCGTAAAATATCCACCGACGTATTAGGCAGATCATGCAACCAAAGTTCGAGCTCCATGAGGGTTTTCCCCGCCGTCGTGACCGGTTGCAGAGGGGAGCTTTCTTTAATGCGCCCACGGGTTTCCCCATAAACGGAGGTGGAACTGGTAAAAATAATGCGCGGGACGCCAAAAGCTAGCGCACTGTCGACCACTTGCCGTACCGCCTGAAAATAGTCCCTGCCACCTTCTGTCGTCCGGCTGGCGGGTAAAGTGATAATGAGGGCATCGACTGCCATCAACTGGGCTAAATCATCGGGATCGCAAATCAGCTCCGGCGTCAGTTGTAACAGGTAACAATCAATACCGCTCATTCTGGCGGCGTCAACGCCATCCAATGTGGTTTTGCTACCAACCACTTGCATGCCACGACGAATTAAAGATTGCGCTAATGGCATACCCAACCAGCCCAATCCAATAATGGCGACTTTTTTCATCTCGCTTGCTCTCCAGCCATTTTTATCGATAACTCATATCGATAACTGATACCACAAAACTGATACCGCAAAACTAGTTACCACAAATAAGTACCATACAGATAATCTACGCCCGTTAGCCCCCGCTCACAATGAGGTTAGCAGCGTTATGCCCTAACGATGATGACATTATGCCTTTCATTTCATTCATCGGCATAATGCCAATACGTAACAGTTTTGTGCTTAAACTGACATTAAATAAAGTGAAAATCGCCATAAATAAAATGATTCACCACAGATAAGCCGCAATCCACCTCGGTGAAATAAACTCATCAGGCGAAAAAAAGGTTGCGCCGCCACCGCATGATGGTTTACGTTGATTGACAGAAATTATGGCACGTTCCAAATATGGCTATTTTGATTTGCTCAAAAAGCCCAAATAGAGAAATTATCATGAATCGCGTTCAATTTAATCACCATCATCACCATCATCCTGACTAGTCTTGCAGGCCGATGTGTGCTGGAAGACGGTTAACGAATCTTCCAGGTGGCGGTAGAACGCAATAGAGAAAGCCCTCGGAAGATTATCTTCCGAGGGCTTTTTTGTTATTCAGATTTAATCACCTTGCGGCATTACCTTCGCAAGGGAAAATTAATAAATTAAGAGGATTATCATGTTGGATAAAACACGTTTACGCATCGCGATGCAGAAATCAGGCCGCCTGAGTGACGATTGCCACGAACTGCTGTCACGCTGTGGGATTAAAATCAATTTACAGCAGCAACGCCTGATTGCTTTCGCGGAAAACATGCCTATCGATATCCTGCGTGTCCGTGATGACGATATCCCAGGGTTGGTGATGGATGGCGTGGTTGATCTGGGTATTATTGGTGAAAACGTACTGGAAGAAGAGTTACTCAGCCGTCGTGCTCAAGGCGAAGACCCGCGTTACTTCACATTACGCCGTCTGGATTTCGGTGGCTGCCGGCTGTCATTGGCTGCCTCACTGGATACCGAATACACCGGGCCGGAATGCCTGCAAAATAAACGTATTGCCACCTCTTACCCACACATCTTAAAACAGTATCTGGATAAAAAAGGCGTGAGCTTTAAGTCTTGCTTACTGAACGGTTCAGTTGAAGTTGCCCCCCGTGCCGGTTTGGCCGATGTCATCTGCGACTTGGTTTCAACCGGTGCCACCCTAGAGGCAAATGGCCTGCGTGAAGTCGAAGTCATTTACCGCTCTAAGGCTTGTTTAATCCAGCGTGATGGCGAAATGCCTGCCGAGAAACAAGCCCTGATTGACCGCATGATGACCCGTATTCAGGGGGTTATTCAGGCGCGTGAATCCAAGTACATCATGATGCACGCACCAAGCGAGCGCTTGGACGAAATCATCACCCTGTTACCGGGTGCCGAGCGCCCAACGATTCTGCCACTGGCGGGTGATAAAAGTCGCGTGGCCATGCACATGGTGAGTAGCGAAACGCTATTCTGGGAAACCATGGAGAAACTGAAGGCGCTGGGTGCCAGCTCCATTCTGGTGTTACCGATTGAAAAAATGATGGAGTAACCGATGCAGCCGACGAATTTCAATACCCTAATCGACTGGCAGCAATGCAGTGAAGAACAGCAAAAAGCGCTGCTGAGCCGCCCAGCCATTAATGCATCAGATCGAATTACTAGCGCGGTCAGCGAGATACTGGATCGGGTCAAAAACGAGGGTGATAGTGCCCTGCGTGATTTCAGTCAACGTTTTGATGCGGTGCAAGTTGCCGATATCCGTGTCAGTGCAGAAGAGATAACCGCTGCCGCTGCGCGTTTGAACGATGATATCAAGCAAGCAATGGCGCAAGCGGTACGCAACATTGAAATCTTCCACAACGCGCAGAAAATGCCAGTGGTGGATGTTGAGACTCAACCGGGCGTGCGTTGCCAGCAAATCACCCGCCCGATAGCCTCCGTCGGCTTATATATCCCCGGTGGCTCAGCCCCGCTGCTGTCTACCGTGCTGATGCTCGGTACCCCCGCGCGTATTGCCGGCTGCCAGCGTGTCATTTTATGTTCACCGCCACCGATTGCTGATGAAATTTTGTATGCAGCGCAGTTGTGCGGGATTCAAGAAGTGTTCCAGATTGGTGGCGCGCAAGCCATTGCTGCGATGGCCTTTGGCAGCGAAACGGTACCGAAAGTGAATAAAATCTTTGGGCCGGGCAACGCGTATGTCACCGAAGCGAAACGCCAAGTTAGCCAACGCCTTGATGGCGCGGCAATCGATATGCCTGCGGGTCCATCAGAAGTGTTAGTTATCGCCGATAGCGGTGCCACACCGGCATTTATTGCCTCTGATCTATTGTCTCAGGCCGAACATGGGCCTGATTCACAAGTGGTATTGTTAACGCCAGATGCCGCTATTGCGCAAGCTGTCGCCGTGGAAGTTGAACAACAACTGGCGGTGTTATCGCGGGCAGATATTGCACGCCAAGCACTGGAAAGCAGCCGTTTGATCATCACCAAAGATTTGCAGCAATGTATCGATATCAGTAATGAGTACGGCCCAGAACACTTGATTCTGCAAATACGTCAGCCAGAAGCGATTATCGACCAAATCGATAATGCTGGCTCGGTCTTTATGGGGGATTGGTCACCGGAATCTGCCGGTGATTATGCTTCAGGGACCAACCACGTGTTACCGACGTATGGTTATACCTCAACCTATTCCAGCTTGGGTCTAGCCGATTTTGTTAAGCGCATGACCGTGCAACAGTTAACCCCACAGGGCTTGCTGGGTCTGGCACCGACTATCGAAACACTGGCACAGGCCGAGCAACTGACCGCCCACAAAAACGCCGTTACCCTACGCGTCGCTGCCCTGACAGCCACTAATGAGGATCAAGCATGAGCAAGTCTGCCAACATCACTGATTTGGCCCGCGCCAATGTCCGCGCGTTGACCCCTTATATGTCAGCCCGCCGTTTAGGTGGCAATGGCGACGTCTGGCTTAATGCCAACGAGTATCCGCTGGCCACTGAATATCAACTGACGGCACAAACCTTCAACCGTTACCCTGAGTGCCAGCCCAAGTTAGTGATTGAGCATTATGCTGCTTACGCCGGTTTAGCA
Source organism: Yersinia massiliensis (assembly GCF_003048255.1). NCBI lineage: Bacteria > Pseudomonadati > Pseudomonadota > Gammaproteobacteria > Enterobacterales > Yersiniaceae > Yersinia > Yersinia massiliensis. The sequence continues at coordinate 1,740,751 of NZ_CP028487.1, read as the reverse complement.
CCTGAGCAAGTATTGGTGAGCCGTGGTGCTGACGAAGGAATTGAGCTACTGATCCGCGCGTTTTGCGAGCCGGGCCAAGATGCCATTCTATTCTGCCCACCCACTTATGGCATGTATGCCGTGAGCGCCGAAACCTTCGGGGTAGAACGACGTACCGTGCAAGCCAAAGAAGATTGGCAACTCGACTTACCGGCGATTAAAGACAGCCTCGATCGGGTCAAGCTGATTTATATTTGTAGCCCCAATAACCCGACGGGCAATCTAATCAACCCAGCCGACCTACGTGAAGTATTGGAATTGTCGCAAGGCCGCGCGATTGTGGCTATCGATGAAGCTTATATTGAGTTCTGCCCGCAAGCCTCTGTGAGCAGTTGGCTAAAAGATTATCCGAATTTAGTCATTTTGCGTACCTTATCGAAAGCCTTTGCATTGGCTGGTCTTCGCTGTGGCTTTACCTTGGCAAATAGCGATATTATCCAACTGCTGCTCAAAGTGATTGCCCCCTACCCGCTATCCACCCCCGTGGCCGATATCGCGGCACAAGCGCTCAGCCCTCAAGGTTTAGAGCAAATGCGCCAGCGGGTGAACGAAGTAAAAGCTAATCGTGAATGGCTGAAAAATGCTTTGCAAGACTGCGCCTGCGTTGAAGAGGTGTTTACCAGCGAGAGTAACTATTTATTGGTGCGTATGACCGCCTCTAGCAGCGTGTTCAAAACGCTGTGGGATCAGGGCATTATTCTGCGTGACCAAAATAAGCAGCCGGGGTTATCCAACTGCCTGCGCATTACCATCGGCACCCGTCAGGAGTGTGAGCGAGTGATTGCAGCCCTTGCTCCCCTGCCCGGTGTTGATAGCCCGAACAATACCAATATTGCCAGCCTGCGTAAGGAAACGATATGAGCCAGAAATTTCTATTTATTGATCGCGACGGCACCTTAATAGCCGAACCACCAGAAGACTATCAAGTTGATCGGTTGGACAAACTGGCACTAGAGCCAGACGTGATCCCTGCATTACTGGCACTGCAAAAAGCAGAATACCGTTTGGTGATGATCACCAACCAAGATGGCTTGGGCACGAGCAGCTTCCCTCAGGAAACGTTCGATCCCCCTCATGACCTGATGATGCAGATTTTCAGCTCTCAGGGGATTCATTTTGAGCAAGTTTTGATTTGCCCACATTTACCCGCAGACCATTGCGCTTGCCGTAAACCTAAAACGGCGTTGGTTGAGCGCTATCTCGCGGAAGGCGTGATGAACAGTGCTAACAGCTATGTGATAGGTGACCGTGAAACAGACCTGCAATTGGCGAAAAACATGGGCATCAGTGGCTTACGTTACCAGCGTGACGGCCTTAACTGGTCACAAATCGCCAAGCAACTGACCGAACGTGACCGTCATGCTCACGTGAATCGCGTCACCAAAGAAACGGCGATTGACGTGAATGTCTGGTTGGACCGCGAAGGCGGCAGCAAGATCAAAACCGGTGTCGGCTTCTTCGACCATATGTTGGATCAAATCGCCACTCACGGTGGTTTCCGGATGGATATACAGGTCAGTGGTGACCTGTATATTGATGACCATCACACGGTGGAAGATACTGCGCTGGCATTAGGCGAGGCTATCAACAATGCGCTGGGGGATAAGCGTGGGATTGGTCGTTTTGGCTTTGTGCTGCCAATGGATGAGTGCTTGGCACGTTGTGCGCTGGATATTTCCGGCCGTCCGCATCTGGAATACAAAGCAGAATTTAACTACCAACGTGTTGGGGACTTGAGCACTGAGATGGTCGAACACTTCTTCCGTTCCCTCTCTTATGCCATGGCCTGCACCTTACACCTGAAAACCAAAGGTCGTAACGATCATCATCGGGTAGAAAGCCTGTTTAAGGTCTTTGGCCGAACGTTACGTCAAGCGATCCGTGTTGAGGGCAATACGCTGCCAAGCTCCAAAGGAGTGTTGTGATGAATGTGGTGATTCTGGATACCGGTTGCGCCAACCTCTCCTCTGTCACTTATGCAGTGCAGCGGTTAGGTTATGCGCCGGTTATCAGCCGTGACCCAGAAATCGTGTTACGTGCTGATAAATTGTTTCTGCCAGGCGTGGGGACGGCACATGCGGCCATGGATCAGTTAAAAGAACGCGATCTGATTGAGCTGATTAAGAGCTGTACCCAGCCGGTATTAGGTATCTGCCTTGGGATGCAGCTGCTGGCGACCCACAGCGAGGAAAGTGGTGGCATCAACACCCTTGGTATCATTGATGCACCAGTGAAACAGATGACCGACTTTGGTTTACCACTGCCGCATATGGGTTGGAATCAGATTACCGCGCAAGCGGGGAATCATCTGTTCCGTGGTATCCCAGACGGAACCTATTTCTACTTTGTGCACGGATATGCAATGCCAATATGCCCAAATACCATCGCCCAAGCCAATTACGGCGAGCCGTTTACCGCCGCAGTCGAAAAAGACAACTTCTTTGGCGTGCAATTTCATCCGGAACGTTCCGGCGCAGCGGGTGCTCAATTGCTGAAAAACTTTCTGGAGATGTAAACACCATGATTATTCCCGCTTTGGATCTCATCGAAGGCAAAGTGGTGCGTTTGCATCAGGGCGATTACGGTCAGCAGCGTGATTATGGCAATCACCCGCTACCACGCTTGCAGGACTACCAGCAGCAAGGTGCTCAGGTATTACACTTGGTTGACCTGACCGGTGCCAAAGACCCCGCAGCCCGCCAGATCCCGCTATTGCGTGAGCTGCTCGCGGGCGTAGATGTTCCGGTGCAAGTCGGTGGCGGTATCCGCAATGAGCAAGACGTGGTCGCGCTATTAGAAGCAGGGGCAACACGGGTTGTCGTCGGTTCTACAGCCGTTAAGCAGCCTGAAATGGTGCAACAGTGGTTTGAGCGTTACGGCCCAGACGCCATTGTGCTGGCGCTGGATGTGCGAATTAATGATGCAGGTCGTAAGCAAGTGGCTATCAGTGGTTGGCAGGAGAACTCCGATGCCACCTTGGAGCAGATCGTCGAGCGATATTTGCCATTCGGCCTAAAACACGTGCTCTGTACCGATATCTCCCGCGATGGCACCTTAAGTGGCTCCAATGTTGAGCTGTATCAGGAAGTCTGCCAGCGTTACCCACAAGTGGCGTTCCAAGCCTCTGGCGGGATTGGTTGCTTGGATGATATTGCCCGTTTACGTGGCAGCGGTGTGCAAGGCGTGATTGTGGGTCGAGCACTTCTGGACGGCAAATTTAACGTGAAGGAGGCGATCGCATGCTGGCAAAACGTATAATTCCTTGTCTGGATGTGAAAGACGGCCAAGTGGTCAAGGGCGTCCAATTCCGTAACCACGAGATTATTGGCGACATCGTGCCACTGGCCCAGCGTTATGCGCAAGAAGGCGCTGATGAACTGGTCTTTTACGATATCACTGCATCTTCCGATGGCCGAGTAGTGGATAAAAGCTGGGTATCACGGGTTGCGGAAGTGATTGATATCCCTTTCTGTGTCGCAGGTGGCATTAAAAGTGTGGAAGACGCGGGTCAGATATTGACCTTTGGCGCAGATAAAATCTCCATCAACTCACCCGCCCTTGCCGACCCCACGTTAATCACCCGACTGGCTGATCGCTATGGCGTACAATGCATCGTGGTGGGTATTGATACTTGGCATGACGCAGAAAGTAACAGTTATCAAGTTTATCAATTTACCGGCGATGAAAAGCGGACTAAAGCCACTACGTGGCAAACCGAGGATTGGATTAAAGAAGTCCAGTTACGGGGTGCCGGTGAAATTGTACTGAACATGATGAATCAGGATGGAGTGCGTAACGGCTATGATTTGCGTCAGTTGAAGCAGATGCGGGCGATTTGCCATGTCCCACTGATCGCCTCAGGCGGTGCTGGCACCCCAGAACACTTCCTCGACGCTTTCCGTGATACGGATGTCGACGGTGCGCTGGCAGCTTCTGTATTCCATAAGCAAATCATTAATATCGGCGAATTGAAAACGTATTTGTCTGAACAAGGCGTGGAGATAAGAGTGTGTTAACAGAACAACAAATGAACCAATTGGATTGGGAAAAAGTCGACAACCTAATGCCAGCCATCGTTCAACATGCCGTATCCGGTGAAGTTCTGATGATGGGGTATATGAATCGCGAAGCGCTCGCAGTGACAGAAGAAACCGGTAAAGTGACCTTTTTCTCTCGCACTAAGCAGCGTTTATGGACCAAAGGCGAAAGCTCGGGTCATTTTCTCAATGTGGTCAATATCTACCCTGATTGTGACAATGATACTCTGCTGATTCTGGTCAATCCTATCGGCCCAACTTGCCATTTAGGCACTAACAGTTGCTTCGCGCCTGCGGCCAGTGACTGGAGTTTCCTGTATCAGTTAGAGCAATTGCTAGCATCACGTAAGTCAGCCGATCCGGCCAGTTCTTATACTGCCAAACTCTATGCCAGTGGCACTAAGCGCATTGCCCAGAAAGTGGGGGAAGAAGGTGTCGAAACGGCCCTCGCCGCTACCGTAAATGACCGCGAAGAGCTGACTAACGAAGCATCAGATTTGATGTATCACCTGTTAGTGCTGTTGCAGGATCAGGACTTGGATATGAGCAAAGTCATTGGTCGCCTGCGGGAACGCCACGAGAAGTAATTGTCGAAGGCTTTCTTGCTGGCAAATAAAAACGCCTCCGGTTTATCACCGAAGGCGTTTTTTATTGAGCATATATCAAAACAATACTGCTTTCGTTATCAGTGACGAAAGCAGGAAAATACTCAGATCGTAAAGACGCTGTTAATCCAACCACTCGGTGTGGAACACACCGTCTTTATCCGTACGCTTATACGTATGCGCGCCGAAATAATCACGTTGTGCCTGAATCAGGTTGGCCGGCAGCACCGCTGAACGGTAGCTATCGTAGTAATTAATCGCAGCAGAAAACGTTGGCGTTGGGATACCGTTTTGTACCGCATAAGACACGACATCACGCAGCGCTTGCTGATATTCATCAGCAATTTGCTTGAAGTACGGAGCCAGTAGCAAGTTAGCAATTTTCGGATTTTCTGCGTATGCATCCGTGATTTTTTGCAAGAACTGAGCGCGGATAATGCAACCTGCGCGGAAAATCTTGGCAATTTCACCGTAATGCAGATCCCAGTTATTTTCGTCAGACGCTGCTTTCAGCTGAGAGAAGCCTTGGGCATAAGAAACGATTTTACCCAGATACAAAGCACGACGGATTTTCTCGATAAACTCCGCTTTATCACCTGCGAAAGGCTGTACTTTAGGGCCAGTCAGCACTTTAGATGCTGCAACGCGCTGATCTTTCAGGGAAGACAAATAGCGGGCAAAAACAGATTCGGTAATCAGAGTCAGTGGCTCACCTAAGTCCAGAGAGCTTTGGCTAGTCCATTTACCGGTGCCTTTGTTGGCAGCTTCATCCAAAATAACATCCACCAGATAAATACCAGCTTCGTCTTTCTTGGTGAAAATATCTTTTGTGATATCAATCAGGTAGCTATTTAGCTCGCCTTTGTTCCACTCAGCAAAGGTGCTTGCCAGTTCTTCATTGCTCAGGCCCAGTGACTGCTTCAGCAGTGAGTAGGCTTCTGCGATCAACTGCATGTCGCCGTATTCGATGCCGTTGTGAACCATTTTGACGTAATGACCCGCACCGTCAGCACCGATATAAGCCACACAGGCTTCACCGTCGTCTGCGCGCGCAGCAATTTTCTCAAGAATTGGGGCAACCAGCTCGTAAGCTTCTTTCTGACCACCAGGCATAATTGAAGGACCTTTTAATGCGCCCTCTTCGCCACCAGAAACACCGGTACCGATAAAGTTAAAGCCTTGTGCAGAAAGTTCGCGATTACGGCGGATGGTGTCTTTGTAATAGGTATTACCACCATCAATAAGAATGTCACCTTTATCAAGGTGCGGCGTCAGTGAGGCGATAGTTTTATCCGTCGCTTCACCCGCTTTTACCATCAGCAGGATGCGGCGCGGTTTTTCCAGTGAATCAACAAACTCTTCAACGGTATAGCTCGGCACCAGATTTTTACCTGGGTTTTCAGCAACGACTTCGTCAGTTTTGTCTGATGAGCGATTAAAGATAGAGACGGAATAACCACGGCTTTCGATGTTGAGCGCCAGGTTACGGCCCATCACCGCCATACCAACAACGCCAATCTGTTGTTTGGACATTAAAAAACTCCTGTCTGAAGGATGACACCTGTTACCGGCCCTGAGGCCAACAGGTTTTTGATGTGGGAAACATGTTAACTCAGGATTATGTCCACTGGGTAGTGATTGGTGCGATAGATAGCACAACTGAGTAGTTGCTGTGCGCATACGTTTGCTTAAAAAGTGTGAACAGGCAGCGTAATACCTCTTTTCTGGCTTTTAGGCACAAAAAAAAGCAATCCGTAGATTGCTTTCTTCTCGACCCGATATCAAATCTGACTGGCTTAGGATACAAACTCTTTCAGCCACGCCTTAAACTCAGCACCTTGCTGCGGATGGCGCAAACCATAAGCAACATAGGCTCGCATATAACCGAGCTTTTCACCGCAGTTATATGACTCTCCCGTCAAGGCAACAGCATCAACAGGCTCTTCCCCTGCCAAAGCATCAATGGCATCAGTCAGCTGGATACGGCCCCAAGCGCCTGGTTTGGTTTTTTCCAATAGCGGCCAAATACTGGCAGACAGCACATAGCGCCCAACAGCCGATAAATTAGATTTTAAATCGGCTGGGCTTTGTGGTTTCTCCACCATGGCTTTGATACGGCTGCTCTCACCCGCTGCCAGCACAGATTTCTCGCATGAAATCACGGAATAGTTTGATAACGCATCAGGATCGACTGCATGCACTAAAACTTGGCTTGTTCCAGTCTCTTCGAAGCGTTTGACCAACTGTGCAAGGTTATCTCGCGTTAAGTCTGACTTCGCATCATCAATCAGCACATCTGGCAGCAATACCGCAAACGGCGCATCCCCAACAAGCGGTTTGGCACATAATACCGCATGGCCCAGACCTTCAGCGTGGCCTTGGCGTATATGCATGATGGTCACGCCCGGTGGGCAGATAGATTGTACTTCGTCCAATAGCTGGCGCTTAACACGCGCTTCCAGCATGGCTTCTAATTCATAAGAAGTATCGAAATGGTTTTCTACCGCATTCTTAGATGAATGGGTGATTAAAATGATTTCTTTAATACCAGCAGCAACACATTCGTTAACGACATATTGAATCAAAGGCTTATCAACAATAGGCAGCATTTCTTTTGGAATGGCTTTCGTGGCTGGAAGCATTCTCATGCCCAAGCCCGCAACTGGGATAACTGCTTTCAATTTAGTCATCAGTAACCTACAAATTTCTTGAGCGAATTTAAATTTCTTCAATTCAACCGCAAAGCTGAAGCTAGATAACTTGCTGTTTTAGCCAGGCTACAAAATTCTCACCTTCGGTATTATGGCGCACGCCATAAGTGACAAAGGCCTTCATATAGCCCAATTTGTCGCCGCAATCGTGAGATTTACCCGTCATATGAAAAGCTTCAACAGGCTCTTGCTCCATCAGCATCGCAATAGCATCAGTCAACTGAATTTCATCCCCTGCACCACGAGGGGTTTTCTTCAACAATGGCCAGATATCTTTCGACAACACATACCGCCCCACTACCGCAAGGTTCGATGGCGCATCGTCCACTGAAGGTTTCTCAACCACAGCCGTCATCAGGGTGCTTTCACCCGGTGCTAAATCCACATGGCCGCAATCAGCAATACCATACTTGGATACATCTTCTCTTGGCACTGGCTCTACCATGATTTGGCTGCGCCCAGTCTCATCGAAACGTTTGATCATGCTGGCCAAGTTTTCTTTCGTTAAATCAGCTGTTGCATCATCGAGTAAAACATCTGGCAACAAAACAATAAACGGGTTATCACCCACCATCGGCTGTGCGCAGAGCACAGCATGCCCTAGCCCTTTTGCGTGGCCTTGACGCACTTGCATGATGGTTACATCAGGTGGGCAGATATTTTTGATTTCTTTCAAAAGCTGCCGCTTAACACGCGACTCCAGCGCAGCTTCCAATTCAAATGAGGTATCAAAATGATTTTCTATCGCATTTTTGGAAGAGTGGCTGACGAGAACAATCTCTTTTACACCCGCAGCAACACATTCTTTCACGATATATTGAATAAGTGGCTTATCGACCACGGGTAGCATTTCTTTCGGAATCGCCTTGGTCGCTGGCAACATGCGCGTACCAAGCCCAGCAACAGGAATGACTGCTTTCAAAGACTTCATTGCTATAATTCTCCAAATTTAAGCAGTGAAACTGCTTAGTGTAATTCAGCATCCTTAAAAAATAGGCGAGTGCTTCCAAAATCTCATCTATTGGGATCAAAGCTTACAACAAAATGTACCTGATTACAGTCATAAAAATGTGGCGAATTGTTTGCAATTTAATATGTGCTTATTAATGAAAATATAATGACATTTAAATCGAAATCTCAGGAGATAAATAAAATTTAATAGTTAAGTTATCAGATACTAACAATATCATTATATAGTTCTATATAACTTGAAACCATTTTCTCTGAGGTGAAATGCTCTAAATAGCGAGCTCTAGCGTTATCACCAAATTTCGCAGCTAATTCAACATCATTCCAGAGTTGATCCATCGCCGTTCTCAGTGCAATTGGATCTGATGGCGGTATGACCAACCCCGTTTTCTGATTAATATTAATAAAGGTTGTACCTGTTCCTATCTCACTAGAGATTAAAGGCTTTCCATACATAGCGCCTTCCAATAAAGTGATACCAAAAGCTTCAGAACGTAAGTGAGAGGGGAACACCACCGCATAGCAGAGGGACAACAACGCGGCTTTATCCTCGTCGGACACTGCTCCTAAAAAGGATATATTACTTATATTAAGTGCTAGCACTTGCCTTTTTAGCTCGGACTCGATCGGACCAGCACCTACAATTACTATAGGATAAGAAGAGTTTTTAGCGGCTTCAATTAGGATATGTAGGCCCTTATAATAACGGAAGGCACCCACAAACAAGAAAAAACGCTGACCAAACTTGTTACGCCAAAATGCCAAACGTTCAGGATCTGAAACTGGATATGACTTCTCATCCAAACCGTAAGGAATAACACACACTTTATCGGCAAATTTTTTCAACGTTTCACTTGTGGCAACATAGTTTGGTGAAGCAGCAACAATTTTTGAAACATCACCTAAAAATCGGTTCATCAGCGGCGAATACAGTTTCAGTATATTCTTTTGTTTTACGATATCAGAATGATAACTAACTACTGTAGGCTTATTTAAGCTCGCGACAAAATGAACCATATCCATAAATGGGAATGGAAAGTGGTAATGGATAATATCCGCTTGCTGAGCAAGTTTTTTAAAGTCTTCTAGGGCTTGAAAGGAAAAAGGCGTTGAAGCTACTTCTAGATTTATTGGCGAACAATAAACAGTATGTGAACCTATTTTCTGATTTGTGATTGTGCCACGCCGGCTTAAAGAAAGTACCGTTGAATCAATTCCCCTACTTGCCCCTCCCTCACATAGCTGAAAAATAACTTGCTCAACACCGCCAAAAGAATCTGGGTAATATGTCTTATAAAAATGCAATACTTTTAGCATTATAATTTTATACCTGCTTATAGGCTCTTATTGTATCTTGGGCGCATCGACTCCATGAGAACGTTTCAGCTTTTATCAAACCTTTTGCGATTGATTTCACCCGCCAGTCATCATCTACAAGGCTACTAATAATAGCAGTTGTTAGCCCTTCCACATCCATTGCATCACACATCAAGCCAGCATCGCCCAAGACTTCAGGCAATGAGGCAGCATTAGAACAGACAACTGGTACACCAGATGCCATTGCTTCAAGCACAGGCAAACCAAAACCTTCATAAAGCGATGGGAACAAAAATGTCCTTGCACCCGCGAAAAGTAAAGGCAAGTCATCTGAATTCAAATAGCCAAGATATAACAACCAACCTTGCTGCGCAGCGAGCTCAAAGCGTCTATGTAAATCTTGACTACTCCATCCAGGAAAACCGCAAACAACTAACGGAAATTGAGAACGAAGCTCAATAGGCAATCGCTCATAAGCATCCAGTAGAGTTGCAATATTTTTTCTTGGTTCGATAGTACCGGTAAATAAAGTATATTGCCCAGCGGTCAGTCCTAACCCAGCCATTAAGCTCTGCAAGTTAGTATAGTCCCTTGGATAGAAATCACCACTGCTGGCTAAAGGTGCGGATACAATTTTATCGATAGGATAATCAAAATACTCAGCCAGTTCTTTACGGGTAAATTCTGAGTCAGTGATTAAAATATTTGCACGTTTTAAAGTTAACAACAGCTCCTTTCTCATATATCGTACACGGTCCTTCGGGTGACATTGGGGCCATGTGAATATTGAAAGGTCGTGAAAGGTTGCAACAGCTTTATTGACCTTCGGGGGCAAGTAGAAATTAGGACTATGATAAATAAAATCACTATATTTATTGAGCGCCAATTTTTTAAGCCATGGGGCCGTAAATCTGTAAAGCTCACTTAAAACCTTGCTACTTTTAGCTATGTTCCTGATCCCGACGGCATTACTGATACTGTGACTAGGACTGAGAGTAGGGAGTACTTGAAATACTCTTCTCCCTTGCAAAAATAAAAGTTCTGATAGCTCGTGGCTTTTTTGTAATTCTTTTGCTAATTCAAATGTATAGCGACCAATACCCGTTAATGGGTGCTTAATAGCATCAGTGCCAAAAATGACTCGCATTACTTGTCTTCCAACATCCAACGAAGCGTTTGCTCCAAAGGGGGGGTTTTCCAATCCTTCACAATACTGTGTAATTTTCCCGCATTTCCACACAGTATTTTTACTTCATTGGCGCGAACAAAATCTGGATTCACACGAATTGAGATATTATGCAGCGTTATCTTCTCGCACAACCCAATGATTTCACGTAACGAGTAGGCACTACCAGAACAAACATTCACTGTCTCACCGATAGGTCTGGCTATTAATAGACCTAGGTAAGCTTTAACAAGTGCCCTAACGTCTGTAAAATCACGCCATACATCTAGATTACCTAACTCTATTTCACTCGCTTTTCGTCTAAAATGAGCAACAATTTTAGGCAGTAAGAAATTTGCTGATTGTCCAACACCCGTATAATTAAAAGGCCTAGCGATAATAATCGGTAATTTTTCTGACCATAAGTTAGCCATATATTCCATAGCTAATTTACTCACCGCATAATCATTGGCTGGATTTACCGCTGATGTCTCGCTCAATACACCTTCTTGTGTATTACCATAAACATTCGCACTACTAGCAAGTAATACTGCTTCGATATTATTGGCAACAGTACTCAGAGCAGCCAATAAATTCCTAGTTCCCACAACATTTACATCATAAAAAGCCGCCGGATTACCATGACCAATAAAAGCGATAGCAGCAAGATGAACAACAAGATGAGGTTTGACTTGCTCAACAATTACGCTGAGCTTTTCCGCATCAAGTAAATCGACTTGGAAATAATCAGGTTCAACAGATGGTTGTGATCCTAATCCAAACACCCGGTAACCGGCAGCGGATAATTCCGCTGCCATGTAATGGCCCGTGAACCCTTGAATACCGGTAATCAGGGCACGTTTGCCATTTAAATTCATCAGAATGAAAAACCTTGTTGGTTACGACGAAGGTCTTCTTCAACCATCATCTGGCAGAGTTCCTCTAAACTTGTTTTAGGCTCCCAACCCAGAACATCTTTGGCTTTTTGCGGATTACCGATTAGCAATTCAACTTCAGCGGGTCGGTAGAACTTAGGATTAACTTTAACTAATGTCTTCCCAGTTGCAGTATCAATCCCAATTTCATTTTCATCCTTTCCTTCAAAGCGTAAATTGAAACCTGCAGCCTTGAATGCCATAGAAACAAAGTCACGCACAGTTTCAGTACGATTAGTTGCCAAAACAAAGGTGTCAGGAGTATCTGCTTGCAGCATACGCCACATACCTTCTACATATTCTTTGGCAAAACCCCAGTCACGCTTAGCATCCATATTCCCTAACTCTAGAATATCTAGCTTGCCTAACTTAATTTTGGCGACTGAATCCGTAATCTTACGCGTAACAAACTCGCGCCCACGTAAAGGTGATTCATGGTTAAAAAGAATGCCGCTGCAGCCAAAAATACCGTAACTCTCACGATAATTAATCGTCATCCAGTGAGCATAAAGTTTCGCGACACCATAAGGGCTACGAGGGTAAAATGGAGTTTCTTCGACTTGCGGTATTGCCTGAACTTTTCCAAACATTTCAGAAGTAGAAGCTTGGTAAAAGCGAATTTTGGTATTAACAATACGAATAGCTTCTAACAAATTCAGTGGACCAATACCGGTTATTTCCGCTGTTGTTGCTGGTTGGTCAAAGGAGACACCAACAAAACTCTGCGCTGCAAGATTATAAACTTCAGTAGCTTGCGTTGTCTGCAACAAGCGAATACTGGCAGACAGATCGGTAAGATCATACTCAACTAAGTGCAAATTCGGGTGTTTATCAATACCTAGCTCTTCAATCCGCCAAAAATTAACAGAACTTGTACGACGATAGGTACCATAAACTTCATAGCCCTTCTCAAGTAATAACTCAGCGAGATATGCGCCATCTTGACCTGTAATACCAGTTACTACCGCTTTCATGTGTATATCCTTTAATTTCTAATTAGATGCGACACTTAACTCAACATTAGCTGTACTTATCACTTTACCAGATTGGAGCAATTTACACTCCATAAAATATACACCCGGTTCATTTGGTGGGAATAGAGGAATCCAACTACTATTTCTAGTATTAAAATACTCTTCTCTAATTTTCACTGAACCAGAGTCAATTATCTGCATTTCTATATCAAAATGTTCACTTGACTTATTGAGTACAATAATGCGACGAAGATGAATGGGACCGGAGATAAGTTCAAATGATGGTTGCATGAATGAAAATTCATTTACATCTATGAGTAAACAAATCGGCCTCACTTTCTCATTCATTTTTTCCACTTCAGTCATTTTAACTTGTTCTAGACCCTTTTTATATTCAAGAATTCTATCAGGGTCATCTACGATTTCATTAAATCCATTATCTAATGAGTCATAATAGTTTTGAAAATCAAACTCTACTGGAATGACATCACAAGGCCAGTCAGATGGATTGCCTGGCCAAGAAAAACATCTATACTCTTTAATGGAAAAATTATTAGGGAAATAGAACGTAGCAATATTAAAATAAACACTCCATTCATCTACCCCTTTATTTTTATCACTAGCCAAATATTTACCGTAAATCTCGTTCACTAGTTTCTTATTTATTATTTGCGGCATGTGTGATGAAAAAGCCTTCGTATTAAAGCCATAGGATTTAAGTAACTGAGCTGTTTTTAAAAGACCGCGGTCATAACTACTTCGACTTGGGTAGCTACCAAGCCAAGATTCTAGCGAATTATAATAATAATAGCAGTTATGAACGCTATTATTTCTGAAGTATTCCTCATTTATGTAATTAAGTGCGATATAATCATCATCAGATGCAATGAAGTTATCTTTTATAACTACTTGCTTATAAAGCTCTTTCCTCAATAACGTATTTCTTTCTTGGTGATCTAATATACTAAGACCAATATCGGCAAGAATATCTTCGTCACAAAAAACATGTGGTGAGAAACCTAGATTGGAAATTTCAGCTTCAAAATCGCTTACATACTCTTTTTTAGTTAAAACAACAATTTCATCAATGAATTTCATCTTGTCTTTCAAAGACTTGATGCTTAATTTAAATTTATTTATATCTATAGAAATATAAACCGCTTGATTAACCTTCTCTTCGAAAGAATAATTAGCAGCGCAATTCTCTAGCTCATCAATTTTAGATATAATGGAACACGCAACAGTATCCCATGAGGTACACTGAAAATCCTCTGCCTTATCTTTTAGTGCAGAGTAAAAATCATCTGAATGGATAACATCGGTGAGTGCTTTTTCAAGTTCTATATTATTATTTAGATCGAAAACAAATGCAGACTGACCGACAACTTCCGGCAAAGCCCCGCCATTAGATACAATTGTCGCTGCGCCAAACGATAATGCCTCCATCGCTGGCAAGCCATAGCCTTCATAAAGAGATGTCGTGATATAAGCTCGACATCTTTTATACAAAAATGCTAACTCTTCATCGCTAGCATCATTGAGCCAGAATATATCTTTATTGTATCTAGGATGAGAAGTAAGTTCCTCGACAAACTCATCAATATTCCATCCCTTACGGCCAACAATAACTAAATTCGTATTTCCATTATCTATTTTTAGAAATGAGGAAAGTAACTGCGGATAGTTTTTTCTTGGTTCAAGAGTGCCAACAGCAAGAAGAAAGTCATTTTTTAGTACATGTGCAAGTTTTTTATCTATCTGAGATAATTTTGTTATATCTATTTCTTCATGTACAGGTAGTGGACCCAAATCAATTACTGATCCATCCTTTGATACACCTATAAAATCTCTACTAAAATCATCAATTTCCTTTTTAACAAAGTTAGAAATTGAGAATATATAATCACTATATGCAATTTTAGCATAGAATGCTTCAATGTAACTTATTACAGTATTCTGATGAGACCAAGCAGAATTAACTAATGGCACACTATCATAATGTAGGTTGTATATTTTTACACCTTTCCTCTTGAGAATTTCATAGAGAAATTTTCTATTAACACCATCACTCCAAGCAGCATCAATATCGAAAAATATATCCCCCTGATTCAGTTCATTAAAATTAAGCGTGAGTAGCTTACATTCGTCATCATATATAGCGTGGCTAATACATTCGTAATCACTAATTAATTTGAACTCTGAACTATTATTATCATAAGTGATGAATTTGTAATTTATATTTTTTGACAGAAACTCACTTAAAGTAACAACAACACGCTGAATCCCAGTTTTACGTTTACTACTGAAAGTACTCGTAATGTTAACATAAATCATAAATTACACCAATTCTTCAAATTATTCCCAGAAGCTTTTTTATATTCTTCACTTTGCTGTATTACCATACATAAATGTCTTATTGGCTTACTTCTAACTATATCATTTTCAGGCATTCTATTTAGCAGTACAATATACAAAGCAGTTGCTGCTGCTATATTCTCATTATTTTCAGAGAATAATTCTTCAAGGGGCTTATTAAGATACAATGCTTCTTTAATTTTTAAAATCCAAGTATCCGTACCGACAGGAAGACTAGCGTTTAAATGTTGAAAACCATTACTTTTAATCACATCTTGGAGGTAATTAATATAACTATCAGTCGATATCATATTTATATGATTTACTTCTGAAACCAAGTCGAAATGATTAAGTTCACTGAGGTTATCAGCTGTTTTATTTTTACTAGCTATCGCAAGTTTTTCTTGCGCTTTTTTATTTTTATTGAAATTACTTACTTCCGTATTAAAGATTACTTCATCATATTTCAATTTCAAAAAACCAGCACTGCCAGGGCTTAATTGTTTCAATAATGAATATGCCTTAATAGCATATTTATTTCCCCTAACAGAAGCAAGCCTGACATTAGTACTACTACTTATTTCTTTTGTACTTTGTTTCTTTATTTTTGAAGAAATAAATCTGAACGGTGCTGTGAATTTCCATGAGTTACTTTTGTAAATAAGCTCAATTCTATTTTCAAGCATTGCTAATTCTTTCGTTCGGTCTTCAATTAGACGCTTAAATTCTAACTGAACATCTTGTAGGCTATTCTCTAATAATTTAACTTTCTCTTCTAATAAATTATAGTTTTCTCTACTTTCTTCAAATTTTGCCGCGGTTTTTTTATCATATAATTTGGATAGCTTTTCTAAATTATACCCTGATTTGCCACCCAAAATTTCTTCTATATTAACTTCAATAGCATTTATGTCTTTTTTCTGTGCAATAACTGAATAATCAAAACTAACCCCTGTAATGACATCATATAAGCCAAAATTCGCTTTCTCCATTAATCCTTGTGGATGTTGCAACCTCATGATATAACTATTTTCCAACCCATAATACTCACATAAGAAATTGAGTAAAAGAGCAGGGATAGGTTTATTATGTGTGGGATCAAGATAGAAATTATTTGTCCCGACGATTATATTTTCAGCGTTTGGTGTTTCTAAAATCAAAATTCCACCCGGTTTAAGTACACGAATAGCATTATCAATAACGGCACATAAGTCATCAAATGCTATATGTTCAACAAAATGGAATGCAGTGATTATATGATACTTCTCAGCCTCACAAGAGTTTAAAAAGGAAATTGCATCTACATTTCTAACTGAGAAATTCCTAATTCTACATTCCTCGAGCATCGCATCATCCAGATCGATACCAAAAGTTTCAACCCCAAGATCTCTCAGAAGTGACATCCACTCCCCTCGACCACAACCCAGATCTAAAGAAGTTAATCCTCCATGCAATTCTTTTATCCTTTCAATTAAAGGAGAATAAACCATTAATCTTTCTTTAATTGAAGCCTGCGAACCTCTATATTTATCTTCAAATGCACGATAAAAATCAGCCATTATTTGCAATACTCTACAGTTGGGGGTATCCAAGAAGAACCAACAAAATTATTTTTAGATGTATTAACAATAGTAAATACAAATGCTAAATCCTTCCATTCATAATTTTTACTTAAATGGTTATGCCCCATATGAGCAGCGACGGAAACCGAATAATTTCCTTCACCTATGTTTGCATCAAACGTGAATTTATAATGTATAGTCTCGCCCGCCATTACTTTATCTATTACTTTAGAGTGATAATAAGTATTTGTGCCAAAAATCTCTTCTCCTAATCTATTTTTGATCAAATAACCTACACATAAATCTTTTAAATCTCTATTTACGGCTAGCGCGACATTCAAAATGACGCGCTGACCAACAGTAATAACTTCTATTGGTTTACCATTTACATCAGTAATATTGACGTGTACAAACGTAGCATCACCATTTCCAGAAATAGTTTGGATATTTCCATTAGAAATATTTTGTGACGCATTCACTTTTCCGCTGTTATCAGATAATAATGCATTATAATAATCGAGAACGGCTTCAGGTTCTCCTTCCATTATTTTCTGACCATTAGAAATTAAAATAACTTTATCACAGATATTTTGAATCGCTTGCTTGTCGTGAGATACAATAAGCAAGGTTGTACCCTGCTTTTTAAATTCTTTGATACGCTCAAAACTTTTATGTTGGAAGTAGGCATCTCCAACAGAAAGAGCCTCATCAATGATAAGTACATCAGGTCTTACCGCAGTGGCAACACTGAATGCAAGCCTTACTTGCATCCCACTGGAATACACTCTGACAGGCTGATCAATATAATCCCCTATTTCAGAAAATTTTATTATTTCTGGCATTAACTTTTCAAGTTCAGGTACACTTAAGCCTAGAAGTTGACCAGACATAAAAACGTTTTGTCTGCCTGTAAAATCTGGATGGAATCCCATACCAAGCTCTAATAGAGCAGCTATACGACCTCTAATTGTAACGCCACCCTCCGTAGGAGTTGCAGTGCCGGTAATCAATTTTAATAATGTACTCTTTCCCGCCCCATTTATACCTATTATTCCAACTGAATCCCCAGGATTAATATTAAAATTAATATCTCTGAGAACCCATTTGAGAGAGTGGTATTTTTTTGCCGATATCCATTCTTTAAGTCTGCTTAATTTTGTTGGATATTGCTTATAGGCCTTACCTAAATTCTTTACTGATACTGAACTAATCATAATTCATCTACCATATCGTTTCCATATTTTTTAAATAAGCCTAATCCCAATATAGAAAATATCACTATTGCTACTACTGCAGGCAGTAAATTGCTTAACAGGGGAGCTTCACCAGCAACAAATATTCTTTGTGCGGAAATAACCAAACCAGTTAACGGATTAAAGTGAATGATATTTTGAACCCATACAGGTAAAATAGAAACAGGATATACTATTGGTGTTAACCAGAACCAAAATTGGAGTATAACTATTATGAACTGACCAACGTCCCTGAAAAAAACATTGAGCACAGCTATAATCATTCCCAAACTTATAGAAAATAGAAGAGTCAGTAGCACTACAGGAATAATAAATAATATAGACAATCCTTGTAGACTATTCGAGACCACAAGAAAGATAAAGAATATAGCAAATATTAAGAGGAAGTTAATAGTACTGGTAGCTATTATTACTACAGGCAAACATATTTTGGGGAAATTGATCTTCTTAATTAGATTAGCGTGTCGTATAAAAACTGTCACACTTTTTGATATAACCTCTGAAAATAAATTCCACAGTATAATCCCTGAACAAAGATAAATACTGTATGCTACATTACTTGGATTTCCTGGTAACTTAGCTTTCATTATTGCAGAGAAAACAATTGTATATACAAGTATCAATGATAAGGGTTGAATAATGAGCCAAAGAGGTCCAAGTATACTAGATTGATATCTTGACTGAAACTCTCGTCTAGACGAACCAATTATAAAGCCTCTGTAGCGATAGATGGCTTGCAACATTTCTTTCACAATTATTTTCCACCTAGCAGTGCTAATATTTCTTTTGTCTTACTCTGCATTAGTACCATACTCCCCATAGACTCAACATTTAAGCGGACCACTGGTTCTGTATTAGACACTCTTAAATTAAACCGCCAGTCACTATACTCGATACTAACTCCATCTGTTAAATCAATAGTAGCAGCGTCGAGTTCGTAAATAGTTCTAATTTTAGTAATACTGTCTTTAGCATCTTTTAGTTTGAGGTTAATTTCACCTGACGCAGGAAACTCTCGAATACGATCACCCACTAATTGACTCAAGGATTTATGCTTCACACATAATAACTCCGCAACCAGCAACCATGGAATCATTCCACTGTCACAATATGCGAAGTCTCTGAAATAATGGTGTGCGCTCATTTCACCACCATACACGGCATCTTCTTTGCGCATACGTTCTTTGATAAAAGCATGTCCCGTTTTCGACATGACTGGAATACCGCCTGAACTTTCAACGATATCAATCGTATTCCAGGTTAAGCGAGGATCATGAATTATCTTGGCACCGGGTTCTTTCTTTAAGAAGGCCTCAGCCAGTAACCCTACAATATAGTAACCTTCAATGAACTTTCCATTTTCATCAAACAGGAAACAGCGATCAAAATCGCCATCAAATGCAATCCCCATATCTGCGCGAGATTCAATGACTGACTTTTCAGTATCAGCTCGGCATTCAGGTAATAGCGGATTGGGAATACCATTTGGGAAGTTACCATCAGGATGGTGATGAAGTTTTACGAATTCGATGGGTAGATGCGCAGCAATAAAACGTTTTTCTATTTCATCAATAATATGCCCAGCAGCGCCATTACCAGAGTTAATAACTAATTTTAGTGGGCGAGTGAAGTTTTTAAAATCGATATAGCTCATTAAGTGATCAACATACTCTTTAAGTATCGAAATTGTTTTGTAGCTACCTCTTTTACTTTTATCGACCGACTTAAAGTTATTTTTTTCAGCCAACTCTTGTATATCACGTAAGCCAGTATCACCACTAATCGGCTTAGCATTATCTCTAACTAATTTCATACCGTTATAATTTATTGGATTATGACTAGCTGTCACTTCTATTCCGCCATCGACTCCTAAATAAAAAGTAGCGAAATAAATCTCTTCCGTGCCACTTAATCCAATGTCCAAGACATCACTTCCGGCATCCATCAGTCCTTCTGCCAAGGCCATCTTTAAGGGCTCACTTGTCAAACGAACATCACCACCGACAACAACTGTTTTAGGCTTTAAATATTCACCGAAGGCTCGACCAATGCGGTAAGCAATGTCTTCATTTAATTCTGAACCCAACTGACCACGGATGTCATAGGCTTTAAAACACGTTAGGGTATCCATTCTTTCCTCTAAATCAGCAGCGGCCATAGTGGTCTTTAATTCTGATGATATCGTCATCTTCCAAATAAGAACCTGACTGAACTTCAATCAATTCAAGTGGGATTTTCCCCGGATTCTCAAGCATATGAAGTGAGCCAATAGGTATAAAAGTCGATTGATTTTCAGTGATTAAGAATGTTCTATCCCCAATAGTGACTTTTGCCGTACCCGATAAAACAATCCAATGTTCTGCTCGGTGATGATGCATTTGCATAGAGAATGCACCACCAGGTTTCACTGTAATTCGGTTAACATTAAAGCGTTGCTCATTAACTACGATATCACTGTGTCCCCAAGGTCGATATGTTTCTCTATGACGCCGATATTCGCTACGCTTAGTTTGTTTCAGGTATTCAACAACCTTTTTAACATCTTGTACTTTAGATTTATCAACCACTAAAACGGCATCTTTAGTGCTCACAATCACCAAATTATCGACACCCACTGCCGCAATTAATTTCTCATCAGTATTGATATAGCAATTCTGTGTGTCATGCAGGAAGGCATCGCCTGTAATGGCATTACCCAATTTATCTTTATTACTGACATCCCACAGCGCCGACCAAGATCCTACATCACTCCAACCGGCATCCAGAGACACGACAACAGCACTGTTCGTTTTTTCCATAACAGCATAGTCGATCGATTCATCAGGGCATGCGCTAAATTTATCACGATCGATGGTGATAAAATCATTATCTGCATCTGTATCTTTCATTGCAGTTTTGCAGGCTTCAAGTATATCCGGCCTAAACCTCTGCAGTTCTTCAATATAACGTTTGGCGCGGAACATAAACATGCCACTATTCCAATAATACTCACCCGTACGTATATATTGCTCTGCCGTCTCTATATCAGGTTTTTCGACAAAACGTTTAACCTTGAATGCTTCAGAAAGCTCACTAACCGTCACGTCACCTCGCTGTATATAGCCATAACCCGTTTCAGGGCCGGTTGGTACAATACCAAAGGTCACGAGACTGCCTTTTTCAGCAAAAGGAAGTGCATCTCTTACCGCTTGCTGGAAGGCATTACAGTCATTGATAATATGGTCGGCTGCTAACACCAACATTATTGGGTCATCACCTTGGGAAATAGCATTTAGTGCAGCCAAAGCAATGGCCGGCGCGGTATTACGACCAACAGGTTCCAATATTATATTATGGGATAGCTTATTAATTTGGCGCAATTGCTCTGCGACCAAGAATCGATGTTCCTCATTACAAATGACAACGGGTTCTCTACCTGAAATCCCCTCTAAGCGGTTTACAGTTTCCTGCAGCATTGAATTTACCCCATGTAAGCGTAAAAATTGTTTTGGGTAAAGTTCTCTTGACATCGGCCACAGACGACTTCCTGTCCCGCCAGCCATAATCACTGGAAGTAACATCATTTATCCTTAATAACGATATTGTTGCGTTTTGAATGCGTTAAGCCATACGTGCAAATGCATAAATGATAATAACAATCATTACGTATAGAATAATTGTTATTGAATCTATCTGATTTAACAACGCTACCGCCCTTGGCTTTACAGCTACCAATAGCTATTTGGTCATATTTCCGGCTTTTTTGAGTATAGCTAAAATATTGACACGTTATTCCTTTGAGAAAATTTTCTCATGGAATTAATTACACTTATTATTCATTATATAATATTAACTTTAACTAGGAAATGTCTGTTAGTTTCATTAGACCATCTTCTTAACCCAGATTGATATTTTATTGTTATATTTCAATATTTTAAATGACTTACACTCAATTTCTTAATAGAACTATTTTCATCAAGAATATCATCCATTTCCTATATATAAATTTGTAAAATTGATATTATAGGCTCATTATTCTCTCTAATAGCAGAAGTCGCAGAGATAAGGTGTAATTATAAATATGGAATGGATCGCAGATCCTACTATTTGGGCAGGGCTGGCGACGCTGGTTGTGCTCGAAATTGTGTTGGGTATTGATAACCTGATATTTATTGCCATTTTGGCTGAAAAACTGCCTCGACATCAACGAGATAAAGCCAGAGTTACCGGTTTGCTGTGCGCATTGTTAATGCGTTTAGTGCTATTAGCCAGTATCTCGTGGTTAGCCACATTAACTGCCCCATTAGTGACCCTTTCCGGACATCCATTCAGTGCCCGTGACTTGATTATGCTGATCGGGGGGATATTCCTGCTCTTCAAAGCCACTATGGAGCTTAATGAGCGACTTGAGGGCAAGGACCACCAGCAAAACCAGCAACGCAAAGGCGCACGCTTCTGGCCTGTAGTGGCGCAGATTGTGGTGCTTGATGCCATCTTCTCGCTCGATTCAGTGATTACCGCGGTTGGTATGGTAGATCACCTCGCCGTGATGATGGCGGCTGTCTGTATTGCGATTGGTTTGATGCTGTTAGCCAGTAAGCCATTAACCCACTTCGTGAATGCTCACCCAACGATTGTCATCTTGTGTTTGAGTTTCTTGCTGATGATCGGTTTCAGTTTAGTGGCCGAAGGTTTTGGCTACCACATTCCGAAGGGATACCTATACGCTGCGATTGGTTTCTCCGTCATTATTGAATCGCTCAATCAATTTGCTCAATTCAACCGCCGGCGCTTCTTATCAACGGTTCGACCTCTACGTGAAAGAACCGCAGAAGCCGTACTACGCATGCTCAGTGGTAAACACGAAGAAGTTGAGTTGGATAACCACACTGCCAACCTAATAGCCGATGGTAGCAGTGGTGGACAAGAGGTCTTCAATGATCAAGAACGCCGGATGATTGAGCGTGTTTTAGGGCTGGCCCAGCGCACGGTGAGTAGTATCATGACCTCACGCCATGATGTGGAGTATCTAGACCTTAACGATCCGCCGGAAAAACTCACTCAGTTGTTAACCAAAAATCTGCATACCCGAATTGTGGTGACGGAAGATAGTTCTACAGATGAGCCTTTGGGTGTTATTCACGTCATTGATTTGTTGAAACAGCAGCTCTCGGGCGAAAAACTTGATTTACGGGCGCTGATTCGTCAGCCATTGATTTTCCCTGAGCAAGTCTCGCTGTTGATGGCATTGGAACAATTCCGCCAAGCACAAACCCACTTTGCTTTTGTCGTCGATGAGTTCGGCTCTATCGAAGGTGTGGTTACCCTGACGGATGTGATGGAAACGATTGCAGGTAACCTACCGGTCGCCGGTGAAGAATTGGATGCTCGCCATGATATTCAACAAATAGAAGATGGCTGTTGGATTGCCAATGGTTATATGCCACTGGAAGATTTGGTGCTTTATCTGCCACTGCCCATTGATGATAAACGCGAGTATCACACCTTGGCCGGACTGTTGATGGAGTACACCCAGCGGATACCGCAAGTGGGTGAACAATTGAAGATAGGGGATTATCTGTTTGAACCGCTAGAGGTGAGCAGCCACCGTATCTTAAAGGTGAAAATAACCCCGCTAAAAGTGCCGGACCCAGATTACGAAGTGTAATTTTTAGTTATGGGAAACGACCCGTAACGCGGAAAAATAAAGCCGAGTTGCTTTATGGCATTAGTCCATATCGCAACTCGGCTTTTTATTTATCGATTGATCAAGGAGGAGCCTAGCTCCGTTATAAGTGCACTGGCACCAGAATTTCCGTTGCTACAATCACCACGACCAACCCGACGAGTACAGGGACAGAGGTGCGTTTCACCACTTCGAATGGTGAGATTTTTGCCATACCCGCGACCGCGACCACTACGCCAGAAACCGGCGACAATGTGCGCCCCAAGTTTGAGGCTTGTAGCATTGGGATAACCAGATAGGCCGGATTGATACCCATTTGAGCCGCCAGTTTTGGGATCAATTCCACAAACGCATAAAACGGCGCATTACCTGAACCTGTCGTCATTGCTGCCAGCATGGTGATCACCACCAATACCAGCATCATGACAATACCACCCGTGCCAAAGGATTGAGCCAACCCAATTAAGCCACTGATAAAGCCAACCGTGCTCAGCCCTTGCGCGAATACACCCGCCGCCACTAACAGCATGACAACCGTTGCGAACGCATCGGCCATTCCTCGATAAGCAACCTCAAGACCAGCAAACACCGTTTTCGCACTGAAACTGCGGATAAACTCAATCACTGCCGCGAGCATCATACAAATCACCAATACACTGATGATATGCAGTTCCGGCCCCCACTTACCATCAAAGATCAGCACCCCAATAATCGGCGTGAACGGTAAGATGGCATAAAAAGCAGGCGCATTGGTGGTGATGTCGTTAACGTCCATCATCTCGTGCTTCTCTTGGCTTTTGTTATCCAGATAACGCTGCCAGAAGAAGTGCGCAATCGCCATACAAACAATGGCGGCAATAGAAATGGGTAACGTGGTTTTAAAGGCGAAATCGACCAGCGGCATTTCAGAGGCTTTGGCCGCCAACACCACATCACCTGAGGTTGGTGCCAGAATGATTGCTGCCGGTGAGGCGCAAATCGCTGCTGCTGCACCACGGCTGATCCCGACATTGACCATAATAGGGAATAGTGTGGCCATCAAAAGCACACCCAGCCCTGTGGCAGATGACACAGCCAGTGACATTAAGCAGGCCACAATATAAGCCGCAACCATTAATAAATATGGGGAATTGATCATTTGCAGTGGTTTGGATGCAATCTTAACCACCACATCATTTGCGCCGATATGGGTCATGTAAGCTGCAAAGCCACATAACATCATGATCATCATGCCAAGGTCGCCACCACGGCTCATCAGCAGGATTTTGACATACTCAACGATATCGGTGGCGCGCCAGCCTGTCGACGTCGCACTGGCTGGCAAAATATTTTTGCCCATCAAGGCGCTGATAATTAATAGCAGTAAACCACCTACCATCAGCACGCCTGTTGCTGAATAGCCCTTAATGATATAGCGGCCAACACCGATGGCCACGATAACCCCAATTAATAGATCCAACATATCCCCTCTCTCACCGAAAATTCGCCTGTTTTTATGTATAGTCTGAGTTGTGTATAGTCTGAGTTGTAGTAGCGCGATTATGGTTCGCAGCACACTAATAACATCAGGTGTAATTCATTTTTATTGTTAATAAAGTCAATATTCTTTAAATACAGAAATCGCTCTGCACTCTGCCCAAAGTCCATCGGCGAGTTTATGACATCTATCAATTATTCACAGGGATTTTAGAAAGAAATATCAGATTGTGAGCAGCAGAGAGAATTTTATGTTTAAAACAACGATAATGACGAACAAAAATACAACAGTGTAATAACAAGATGGAGCCATCATCTCCGATACACTTTGCGCTTATCGGAGATGATGGGGTCATTAAAGTTTATCGATAAGCTTTTTCAGGTCCTGACGACCACGATTTTGCTGATTGCGATCGACCCAATCATTGAGTGCTCTTTTAGCACGCTGTTGTAACTCATTACGCAGTAGTTGCTCGACATTTAATTGGTAGCTGAGTTGAGTCCAAGGGCCATAAATACGCAACGGAATATCGGTATTTTGCAGCATCTTAACCAGGCTATCTTGCCCACTCCAGCCTTGCATCACCCGTACAGCCAGATTCATATCACACTGCTGCGCCGGTAAATTAAGTGTGCCACTGCCTTTAATGGAAATCAGTTCTGAGTCTGCGAAAAGATTACTGACTTTCATCGCACCTCGGTTCAGCGCCAGATCAGCATGTAACTGTTTAACTTCGGTGTAGCGCTCATAACGATCCTGACCTTTAACATCACTAGAGCTACGAGTCACGGCTTGCTGAATGAGCTGCTGGATATTCAGCCCCTCTAGCCGAGCATTATTCATGCTGAATTGCGCATCCCCTTTCCAGCGGCGGTTGAATGACTCGACATTGAGGCCATCCCCTGACAGCTGTGCTTTCAGCATGAATTTACCGGTCATGAGGGCGGGCAACCCCGCCGCCTGTAATACTGGCCCCAGTTCCATATGATTAATGACGGGATTGACACTGGCTAGCACTTTCTTACCCGTCACATCCAGTGATCCTGGTAACGAAAAATCGCCGCCTAACCCGCTGCCCGTCAAGCGATTAATTTGCACGTCCCCGCGCTGGTTTGAAACTTGCAGGTTTAATTGATTAACGGCAATTGCGCGATAAACCAAGTTATTGGCCGTGAGCGAGATTTGTGCGCTAAAGTCGCGTAATGCTTGCAAATCTTGCCCTACATCATCCTCTGTCTGAGCCGCGATAACCGGTGCTGCTACCGTAGAGGGTTTGGAGGCAGCATCTTTGCTAGCAGCGGCGCTTTTCGGTTCCCAGCCAAAAATAGTGTCGAGGTTGAGATTATCGGCCGCGAGATTGACAGCATAATCGGGCACATCACCCAACGTTGCTTTCGCACTCCCTGTTAGCTGATTGTTGTTTGCTGAGAAACTGAGCTTACTGAGCAACACCTGCTGAATGTCACTTTGATAGCTTGCCTGCAATGTCCCTTCACCACTTACACCACCGGCAGGAATATCCGCACCTTCCAATTTATAGCTAAATTGACTGATATTGGCGCTGAATTGCTGCGGATAGTGGCGCATGTCGGCATCGGCCGTCATGGAGAAC
This sequence comes from Yersinia massiliensis, assembly GCF_003048255.1. NCBI lineage: Bacteria > Pseudomonadati > Pseudomonadota > Gammaproteobacteria > Enterobacterales > Yersiniaceae > Yersinia > Yersinia massiliensis. The sequence goes on along the minus strand of NZ_CP028487.1, from coordinate 1,714,075 downwards.
GTGACATCCCGTTGGTTGCGGTTAACACGGCTGGACAGGGTGACATTGATTTGGCGCTGATCGTTTTGGTTAAGTTCGAGATTCAGATCGCGCACATTAACTTGGTCGTTATCAGTGCGTTGCCAAATGAGCAAGCTATCGGCAACCTGAACTTTATTGATATCGAGCTTCCATGCACGATGCTCATTAACAGGCGGGCTACCAGAAGGGGCAACAGGTGCATTGGGCTGCTGCTGAGGCTCACTGTCAGGGGTGAGGCGAATAACCGCCCCTTTCAGCATGACCTGTTTCACATCGAGTTGATGTGACAACAACGGCCACAGTTTGACATCAAGGCGCATGTTTTCAGCGCTGACGACGGGGGATGTTGCCCCAGGTGCCGTCAGTGCGGTTCTGCCAACAATGATGCTAAGTTGTGGCCAAACGTGCCACCGTAAATCACCGTCTAATTGCAGGTGATAACCACTTTTTCTCTCAACTTGTTTGACCATGTAAGCGCGAAAATCATTAGGATTGACCAACAATACCAATGCGCTCATTCCTGCGACGATGACCACCAGCAGGATAATTAACGTTGTCAGCAATCGTCTCATGACGTCCTCTTGTCACTACAAGCTAAAAGTCAAAACAAGCTAAAATATTAGCAAGTAAAATGGCTAGTCTTTATCTATTCGACTGGCGACAGCACCTTGTTGGCCACGATATTTTGCGTCCTGACGGCTATTATAGGGGCGGGCCGCAGGACCAGACAGTGGTTCAAAACTCAGCGCACCAATCAGCATTCCAGGGCGCAGCGCCAATGGCAGCTTACCTGAATTATAGAACTCCAACACAATTTTGCCCTGCCAACCGGGATCGATACGATGCGCCGTCACGTGAACCATCAAACCAAGGCGAGCCAAAGAGGAGCGCCCATCCAGCCAGCCCACTAAATCATCAGGAATGGTGACTGATTCAAACGTCACTGCCAGCGCCAACTCCCCCGGATGCAGGAAGAACGCTTCCCCCTCCGGCAAATTGATTTCGTCGCTCATCACCCGCTCTAACGCCGCGCTGACTTCATCCTTCGGGCCACTTAAATCAATAAATGCTGCCGTATGGCCCGTGAAAACACGGAATTGATTCCCTAAACGAACATCGACCGTGGCTCCATTGATACGTTCTACCGGTGGACGTGGATCAATGCCTAATTTACCGCTGTCCAGCCAAGCTTCTATGTCACGATCGCACAGTCTCATTGCTAAAATCTCCATCAAAATTCATGTGTTACGGCTGCATATCAGGAAAGCTGCCATATAAATAAGCAAAGGTCCAGACGAACGTTACTCAAAGAACTGACTGATTTTCGCTTTTAGAATATCGATCGCAATTCGATTCTTACCGCCGCGAGGAACAATAATGTCAGCGTATTGTTTGGATGGTTCTATAAATTGCAGGAACATTGGGCGGACTGTTTTTTGGTATTGAGCCATGACAGAGTCCATAGAGCGGCCCCGTTCATTAACATCACGCTTCATGCGGCGCATCAGGCAGATATCCAAGGGGGTATCGACAAAAATTGAGAAGTTCATCTCTTGGCGCAGGCGAATATCGGTTAACAGCAAGATCCCTTCCAGAATAATGACTTTTTTCGGTTCTAAATGGACGGTTTCTTTTTTGCGGGTGTGCTCAGTATAACTGTACAGCGGCAACTCGACCGACTTGCCTGCTTTCAACGCTTGCAGATGTTCCAGCAATAAGTTGTGATCCATGGCGCTAGGGTGGTCATAGTTTGTTTTGATCCGCTCTTCCATGGACAAATGGCTTTGGTCTTTGTAATAACCATCTTCTGGGATAACACCAATATGTTGGTCACCGACCTGATCGCGTAATTCACGATACAAGGTGCTGGCGATAAGACTTTTTCCGGAAGCTGAGGCACCGGCTATCCCAATAATGACGCACTGGTGTGCTTTGTCAGTCATAAAATTAAAGACCTGATTACGAAGTGTGAGGGGGGACAAAGCACGCGAGGTGCTTCGGGCGGGCTAATTATAGGGAGTTCGGCGGCATGATGCCAGCCCCATACCCTGCGTACTTGAAATGACAGCGGTGTTGGCTGCATTCATTCGCCCGAATCACTGACCTGTGTCAGCTCATCGGGACTCATTCACTGGCCGCCTACCTGTCATTCCAACTACTTTGGGTAGACTCTTTGTACTTGAAATGACAGCGGTGTTGGTTGTACTCACTCGCCCGAATCACTGACCTTTGTCAGCTCATCGGGACTTATTCACTGGCCGCCTACCTGTCATTCCAATTACTTTGGGTAGACTCTTTGTACTTGAAATGACAGCGGTGTTGGCTGCTCTCATTCGCCCGAATCGCTGACCTTTGTCAGCTCATCGGGACTTATTCATCGGCCACCTTACACCGCGCGGAATGAAATTTCCGTTGGAATGGCTTCACCTTGCCAATACATTTCAGCTGCCACATTAGAGGCCAGTTGGCGATAGATATCCGCAAACTCGCTGTCAGGATGGCTGACAACTGTCGGTTCACCGCGATCGAGATCTTCACGAAGCGAAATATGCAGTGGAATTTGGCCCAACAGTTTGCAATGGTATTTTTGTGCCAATTTCTCTGCGCCCCCCGTGCCGAAAATAGGCTCCAGATGACCGCAATTGCTGCAAATATGCATACTCATATTCTCAACAATACCCAATACCGGCACATGAACCTTCTCAAACATCACAATACCTTTCATCGCATCAATCAACGCGATGTCTTGTGGTGTAGTGACCACCAGCGCGCCGGTGACGGGAATATTTTGTGACAGCGTCAATTGGATATCACCGGTGCCTGGTGGCATATCAATCACCAGATAATCCAAATCTGGCCATAACGTATCCTGTAGCATCTGCATCAATGCTTTACTAGCCATCGGCCCGCGCCACACCATGGCGTTTTCATCAGTCACTAAATAGCCAATGGAGTTAGTCGCTAAGCCATGAGCCATGATAGGCGCCATATGCTTGCCATCGGGAGATGTTGGCCGCTGGTTCATGGTACCCAGCATGTTCGGGATGGATGGGCCATAAATATCAGCATCCAAAATACCGACTTTGGCTCCCTCTTCTGCCAATGCCAACGCCAGATTCACCGCTGTGCTGGATTTCCCAACGCCACCTTTACCCGAGCTCACCGCTAGGATATTACGAACGCCTTTGATGCCCGGTTGGTCATTGGCGCGTTTCAGCGTGGTGATATTGTGAGACAACTTCCAGTCAATCGCTTTAGCGCCCGTCAGTGCCAGCAATTCTCCGCTAACGGTCTCTTTCAATACGTCAAAACCATACTGCCATGCAAAAGGCATCACCAGTTCGATGTGCAGCACATTGTCTAATAACGCACAGTGATGGATAGCGCGCAGAGCACTCAGATCCTTTTGCAAGGTTGGGTGAGTAAAGGCAGTAAGCACCTTAGAAATTTGAGATTGCAGTTGATCCGCGGTGGTTTGTTCGGGGGATTTAGGGCTCATCCCGGCTCCTTGAATTTATCGTTATTAACCTATGGATAATATCAATAGTGTACCAGAACTCAGCCACGCCTGTGTGGGCCGAATAGAGAGAAAACAGGTTCAGGCCACATAACGACCAAGGTTAATAACCAAATAAACTGAAAACAGGCGAAATCGTACCCCTTTTGACTTAAGACAAGATGCCTGCTGCCTTACCCTAGCGACAAACCAGCATATCGGTTAACATCAAAGACCCTTTAATCGACATAAAGAAAGCAATTTCCCATTATGGCTCAAGTCGCGAAAAAAATATTGGTGACGTGCGCGCTACCATACGCTAACGGTTCTATTCATCTCGGTCATATGCTCGAGCACATCCAGGCAGATATCTGGGTCCGTTTCCAGCGAATGCGCGGCAATCAGGTTCATTTTATCTGTGCAGATGATGCCCACGGCACCCCTATCATGCTGAAAGCTCAGCAACTGGGTATCGAACCGGAGCAAATGATCGCCGAAATGAGCCAAGAGCACCAACAGGATTTCGCCGGTTTCGCTATCAGTTATGATAACTATCACTCCACCCACAGTGATGAAAACCGTGAACTGTCGAGCCTGATATACAGCCGTTTGAAGGCGAATGGCTATATCAAGAATCGCACGATTTCTCAGCTCTATGATCCTGAGAAAGGCATGTTCCTGCCCGATCGTTTTGTCAAAGGCACCTGCCCAAAATGTAAATCGCCAGATCAATACGGCGATAACTGTGAAGTTTGCGGCGCAACCTACAGTCCAACGGAGCTTATCGATCCGAAGTCTGCGGTTTCCGGTGCAACGCCAGTGATGCGTGAATCAGAACACTTCTTCTTTGATCTGCCTGCCTTCAGCGAAATGCTGCAAGCTTGGACTCGCTCCGGTGCACTGCAAGAGCAAGTTGCCAACAAAATGCAGGAGTGGTTTGAATCAGGTCTGCAACAGTGGGACATCACCCGAGATGCACCTTATTTCGGATTTGAAGTCCCTGATGCGCCTGGCAAATATTTCTACGTTTGGCTAGATGCCCCTATCGGTTATATGGGTGCATTTAAAAATCTGTGCGACAAACGGGGTGATTTGGATTTTGATGAATTCTGGCGTGAAGGCTCTGAAACAGACCTTTACCACTTCATCGGTAAAGACATTGTTTACTTCCATAGCCTGTTCTGGCCAGCCATGTTAGAAGGCAGTAACTTCCGCAAGCCAACTAACCTGTTTGTTCATGGTTATGTCACGGTCAACGGCGCAAAAATGTCGAAATCCCGTGGTACGTTCATCAAAGCAGGGACGTATCTGAAGCACCTAGATGCGGATTGTCTGCGTTATTATTATGCCGCGAAGCTCTCTTCACGCATTGATGATATCGATTTAAATCTGGAAGATTTCGTCCAGCGTGTTAACGCCGATATCGTGAATAAAGTGGTGAATTTAGCCTCACGTAATGCGGGCTTTATCAATAAGCGGTTTGGGGGCAAGTTAGCCGATCAACTGGCCGATCCTGCGCTGTATAAAACCTTTACCGATGCAGCCAGCAGCATTGCGGATGCCTATAACAGCCGTGAATCAAGCAAAGCGATCCGTGAGATCATGGCGCTGGCTGACGTTGCCAACCGCTACATTGATGAGCAAGCACCGTGGGTCGTGGCGAAAGAAGAAGGTCGTGATGCCGAGTTACAAGCGATCTGCTCGATGGGCATCAACTTGTTCCGCGTGTTAATGACTTACTTGAAGCCGGTATTGCCAGCCCTGAATGAACGTACTGAGGCATTCCTCAATACCGAGTTGACATGGGATGGCATTGAGCAGCCACTGCTCGGCCATCAAGTGAATGCCTTTAAGGCGCTGTTTAACCGCATCGATTTAGACAAAGTGAACGATATGGTCGCCTCTTCTAAAGAAGATATGGTTGCTACCACCGTCGTGGCAACAGGGCCTTTAGCTGATGATCCAATTCAGGACGTGATCAGTTTTGATGATTTTGCAAAAGTGGATATGCGTATCGCGCTGATTCAGCAAGCAGAATTCATCGAAGGCTCAGATAAGCTACTGAAACTGACACTGGATATTGGTGGCGAAACGCGCCAAGTCTTCTCCGGCATTCGTTCAGCGTATCCGGATCCGAAAGTGTTGGAAGGCCGTTTGACCATGATGGTTGCCAACCTTGCGCCGCGTAAAATGCGCTTTGGCATCTCTGAAGGCATGGTGATGGCTGCTGGCCCTGGCGGTAAGGATATCTTCTTGCTCAGCCCAGATAGTGGTGCTCAGCCAGGCATGCAAGTGAAGTAATAGAATAACGTGATTGTTCACAGTGCCGATGGGGGAAACCTCATCGGCATTTTTATTGCTCTGCTGCCACCTTTGTTTCGCTGTATTCCGTCGCTCGCTCAACTCCCCACATCCCTTTCAGCCCCCTGCCTTTAAGCCATCCAAACTAAAAGATATAACGCGATCGAAAAATTCATAACAAAGTTAATTCCTTATCAAAAAAGTTATGGTTATGATGCTGTACTTAGACAGATAGACGTCTAGACACAAAGATAGCTATAGCTATAACAAAAATAGCCACAACAACAGCAACACACACATTGCATAACTTATCGACACCATGACGGAGTTCCGGATGAAAAAGATTGCTTCCCCTTTACTGGCCTTGAGCCTGCTGACGGCGCTGCCGGTATTTGCTGCGGACACCGCCACGCTAGCCCCCATCCCCGATGCGATTGCTAAGCATCAAGGGCAGATCAAAATCGCCGTCATTCGTAATTTAGGTTCTGACGACAACACGACCCAATTTCTCTCTGGCGTGTTGAAAGAGGGCAAGAAGCTTGGGTTCAAAATTGATACCTTCTTGAGTAACGGTGATGATGCACGTTTTCAGGATTTTGTTAATCAGGCCATCAGCCAAAAATACGACGGCATTATCCTGTCTCAGGGCCGTGACCCTTACTCAACAGAGTTGGTCAAACGCATTGCAGCCAGCGGCATTGCCGTCTCAGTGTTTGACACTGCAATTCAAGGCGAGATCCCGGGCTTAACCGTGACTCAGCAAGATGATGCTTCTCTCACCAATGAATCATTCGGGCAATTGATCAAAGACTTTGACGGCAAAGCCAATATCATCAAGCTATGGGTGGCTGGTTTCCCACCAATGGAACGTCGCCAAGCCGCCTATCAAGCGCTGCTCAAACAGAACCCTGGCATAAACGAGCTAGAATCCATCGGTGCCGTCTCATCGGATGTTCAGGGTGATACCGCCAATAAAGTCGGCGCAGTCTTGGCGAAATACCCGAAAGGCAAAATTGATGCGATTTGGGGCACTTGGGATGCCTTCTCACAAGGCGCGTATAAAGCCTTACAGGAGAATGGTCGTACCGAAATTAAGCTCTACAGCATCGATATCTCGAATCAGGATCTGCAACTGATGCGTGAAGCGAATAGCCCATGGAAAGTGAGTGTCGCCGTTGACCCTAAACTGATCGGTGCCGTGAACTTGCGTTTGGTGGCCAAGAAAATTGCTGGGGAAGAAACACCTGCCAGCTATGAGTTCCGCGCAGCATCTATTCCACAGGCATTGCTCGCCAGCCAACCCGGCCCCGTTAACGTGGCAGGTTTGAGTAAAATCATTCCAGGTTGGGGTCAGTCAGACGATTTTAATTCGCCTTGGTTTGCCACCCTCGCGGCCAAAAACGCGCAGTAATGACCGATGGCTACCGCCATCAGTTGCGGTAGCCAATCATCGTCATCAAGCATGCAATGAATGACAAGGGCCAAGACGGCCGATGGATTTGGAGTGAAATAGATGGCAACGCAAGGCGTTTTGCCGACACCGGAATACAGCCGCAATATGCGGCTGATTGGTCATAGCGACCAAGGAGGCAAACCAGACGGTGTGCAGGTGATGGTGCACCGTGGTTACGCCTATGTCGGCCATATGGTGTCACAAGGGGTATCCATTATTGATGTTAGGGACGCAAAAAACCCACGTCCTGCTGGTTTTATCGCCGCACCTGCCAATACCTGGAATGTGCATTTGCAGGCCCATGATGATCTGCTTTTGGTGATTAATGCCCGCGACTTATTCGCCGATGCCAGTTTTGCCGAAGAAAAAGTGTATTACACCCGTTCGGTGGCACAGACCGTCAGCACGCGTCAGGACGGGCGCAGTTGGAGTGCTGGTTTACGTATTTTTGATATTTCGACGCCAGATAAACCGCGTGAAATCAGTTTTCTGCCCCTAGAGGGTATCGGCATTCACCGCATTTGGTACGTCGGTGGGCGTTGGGCCTATGTTTCCGCGCTGCTTGATGGCTACAGTGACTATATCTTCCTGACGATCGATCTGGCTGATCCGCAAAATCCGCAGGTGGCTGGCCGCTATGCGCTGCCCGGTATGCATACCGCCGCGGGTGAACAAGCCCACTGGCCAGAGGGGAAACGCTACGCACTGCATCATGCCATTATCAGTGGTGACACCGCCTATGGCAGTTGGCGTGATGGCGGTTTAACCCTCTTGGATGTCAGCGACCGATATGCCCCCCAACTAATTAGTCATCGTAATTGGAGCCCACCTTTTGGTGGCGGTACCCATACCGCACTGCCGCTACCGGACCGAGATTTACTTGTGGTACTGGATGAAGCGGTACTCGATAATCAGGAAGATGGCGAGAAGCATATTTGGCTATTCGACATCCGCGAGCCAAGTAATCCGATCAGCATTTCAACCTTCCCTGTCCCCAATGAACGGGATTACGTGAAGAAAGGCGCGCATTTTGGTCCCCATAACCTGCATGAAAACCGTCCGGGCAGTTTCATCAGCTCAACACTGATTTTTGCGACCTATCAAAATGCCGGTGTCCGCGCCTATGACATCAGCAACCCCTACCAACCAAAGGAAACCGGTGCGTTGGTCCCTGCGGCACCCGCAAAAATGATGGATAAACGGCCCGGTCGACCGCAAGTCATTCAGTCGTGTGATGTCTTTGTGGATGCTCAGGGGATTATCTACAGCACTGATTACAATGGCGGGCTTTCCATTATTGAGTACTTAGGTTAATTATTGAGTGCCTAGATGACTCGTTATTTAATCACCTTATGTTGCAGGTTGACTCAGGCCAACCTGCTGTTTACAAAAAAATTCTCACTGCCTCTTCTCTTCTTGCCACAATGGTCTAATGTAAGTGACTGAGCTGCTGTCGGCTGACTGTGTGCGTGTCATTTTTTATTAAAATACCCCGCCAAAATAGTCTAATCATCCAATATTAAAAATAAGAAAATGTCATGAAAGGATTTCCATCGCGTGTTACCAATCTACTGATTGCTTCGCTGGTGTTAACCATTGGCAGAGCCGTGACATTGCCCTTTATTACGATTTATCTCGCGGAGCATTTTCAGCTAGCTCCAGACAAGGTGGGGCTTGTGCTTGGGGCCAGTTTAACCTTGGGTATTGTCACCAGCCTGTATGGCGGCTATCTGGTAGATAAATTCAACAAAAAACAGCTAATCTTAGTGGCCATCACTCTGTTTGCCGCCACCTTCTTCACGCTACCTTGGATTGAGCGCCCTGCTTGGATCATCTTGATTCTCGCCCTGCTCCATTCGGCTTACTCCGTCTATGGTATCGCCATTAAAGCCTGTTTTGCCGACTGGCTGCCGGTTAACGAACGCATCAAAGCCTTTTCAGCCAACTACACGCTAGTAAACGTGGGTTGGGCGGTCGGCCCAGCGCTAGGGGTATTGGTGGTCAATTTCGGGCCACAAGTGCCTTTTCTCATTTCAGGCGCACTGGCATTGCTAGTTGCTCTCGTCCTAAAATTCAGAATCAGCCACACCGATATGTCAGTCACAAAACCCATGCTGACCGAACCGGCACCTGATTTTCGCCAAACATTCCGTATCTTGCGGCATGATAAGCGGCTGATTTACTTCACTGTTGGCGGCATGTTTAGCGCAATTGTCTTTGGTCAGTTCTCCGGCTATTTATCGCAATATTTGATTACCGTTTCTGATGCTCAATTCGCTTATAAAGTGATTGGCGCGGTGATGACCGTGAACGCCGTCATTGTGATTACCTTGCAATACCTATTGAGCCGTAACATGAATCAGCAAAATTTAATGCGTTGGTTGATGCTCGGCACCCTGTTCTTTATCATCGGTTTGATTGGTTTTATGGCTGCCCAAGATTCAATCCCTTTGTGGATGCTGGCCATGGCGATTTTCTCATTAGGTGAGATTATTGTTATTCCAGTCGAATATCTGTTTATCGATTTTATTGCCCCCGCGAATCTCAAAGGCAGTTACTATGGGGCACAGAACCTCGGTCAGCTTGGTGGGGCCATCAATCCGGTACTTTGTGGTTTCTTGCTAGCCTATGCCGCACCACAGATGATGTTCTATATGCTGATTGTGGCCGCTATTTTAGGGTTGGCCTTTTTCTATCGCGGCTATCAATTGGCTAAAACGTCTGTTGGTTAAAACGTCTATTGGTTAAAACATAAGCCTCTCAAGCGCATCAGGCATCCGAGCCTATCTCATCGCTGCCAAGATGCTGGATGTACAATATGATGAGCATATTATTCATAATGTGATTGCTAGCACATAATCACAGTTAATTGTATGATGAATGTATTCCGTTACTCAGGATCCTTTCTATGCGCAATGTGACTTCACTTTGCTTACAGTATCTGCGAGCTTTCGCCATTATTTACCTGTGTCTGTGGATCGGTAAATTCGTGGCCTTACTGCTACCCATCACGATCCCCGGCAGCATCATTGGCATGCTGATTTTGTTTACCCTGCTCTCATCACAAATCTTGCCTTCGACCTGGGTAAAACCCGGTTGCCGTATTCTGATCCGCTATATGGCACTGCTATTTGTGCCTATTGGGGTTGGCGTGATGCAATATTACGATCAACTCACAAAACAATTCGGGCCGATCGTGGTGTCCTGTTTTGTCAGCACCTTAATTGTGATGCTGGTAGTGGCTTATAGCTCACATTTCGTCCACCGTGAACGCAAAGTGATCGGTTCTCCTACCAATGAGGAGGACGATAAATGATCGACAATTTATGGTGGTCGCTGCCACTCACTCTGATCGTGTTCTTTGCCGCTCGCTATCTGGCGCGTTGGCTTAAAATGCCGCTGTTAAATCCATTATTGATATCAATGGTTGTCATCATTCCATTGTTGTTAGTGACGCATATGCCCTACGCCAATTATTTTGCGGGTAGCAAAATCCTAAATGACCTATTGCAACCGGCGGTCGTCGCTTTGGCTTTCCCGCTGTATGAGCAATTACATCAAATTCGCGCACGATGGAAATCCATCATCACCATCTGCTTTGTCGGCAGCATCACCGCCATGGTCAGCGGGACAGCCGTTGCCTTGTGGATGGGTGCCACGCCTGAAATTGCCGCTTCCGTATTACCTAAATCGGTCACCACACCGATCGCGATGGCCGTGGCTGAATCCCTCCACGGCTTGCCCGCCATTAGTGCGGTATGCGTGATTTTTGTCGGTATTTTGGGGGCGGTGTTTGGTCATACCCTGCTGAATGCACTCAAAATCAGTACCAAAGCTTCACGAGGCTTGGCAATGGGCACCGCTTCTCATGCACTCGGCACGGCTCGCTGTGCTGAATTGGATTACCAAGAAGGCGCGTTCAGCTCATTGGCACTGGTTATCTGCGGGATCATCACGTCATTGATCGCCCCATTCTTATTCCCTGTGCTGCTACATTTATTCGGCTGATGGTATTGATTCGGTTGATCGAATGCCATCAGCACCGGATAACCCCTCTGCTGCGGCCATAAATTTGAGATACATCTCTCATTAGTCATTTAACTTGCACAAATTTCATATATAACGTGACGCGAATCACTCTAATCGTATTCTAAGCTGCCTAAAATAGCGTCCCGTTACCATTGGAGAAAACCCATGCAAGCACGTTTTCATGCCCCTTGGGCTGAGTTGCCCACGGCACTGCAATCCGCACTTGAACCTATTCTGAGCGCAAACGATTTCCCTGCCATGCTGACTGCCGAACAAGTGAAAACGGTTAAGGACATCAGCGGGTTAGATGACGACGCATTGGCATTTGCGTTATTACCCCTCGCGGCAGCTTGCGCATTAACACCAATCTCACACTTTATGGTCGGTGCCATTGCGCGCGGGAAAAGCGGTAATCTGTATTTCGGCGCCAATATGGAGTTCACCAGCGCGCCTTTGCAGCAAACCATTCATGCCGAGCAATGTGCGGTCACCCATGCATGGCTACGCGGTGAAGCCAGCCTAGTTTCCATTACGGTGAATTACACCCCTTGCGGTCACTGCCGCCAGTTTATGAATGAGCTCAACAGTGGCACTGACTTGCATATTCATTTGCCAGGTCGCCCCGTGTCGACGTTAGGCCAATATCTGCCCGATGCCTTCGGCCCCAAAGATCTGGCGATCACTACCCTGTTAATGGATGCGGTGGATCATGGTTACTCGTTGGCAGAAACGGATCCACTGACGCAAGCGGCACTTGATGGCGCAAACCACAGCCATGCACCATACAGCCTGGCACACAGCGGTGTGGCGGTGGAATTGGCAGACGGTTCGATTTACATTGGTCGTTATGCAGAAAATGCCGCGTTTAACCCCAGTTTACCGCCGCTGCAAGGAGCATTAATTCTGGCGAATCTTTCCGGCAAAGATTGCTGGACCATCCGCCGCGCGGTACTGGTTGAAGGTAATGAAGCGATTTTAAGTCAGTGGGATGCCACGAATGCAACACTGGCGGCATTAAGCTGTACGGATGTTGATCGCGTCACTTTTTTAAGCCAATAAAAGCCAATTTTCTGGGGTTATATCGTTAACCCCAGATTCATCAAACATTATATTCCCAGACCCATCAAACATTACATTCCCAGCTTAACTCTCTAAATCTGCTAGATAACTCGCATTTCTATCGGTGACAGATATATTTAACTAACAAAAGCTGTACATATTTCTCTTATCTTTTAGGATCGGGGCAACTACCTGATAACGTCTAAGAGTAAAACTCATGGAACTTGAATACGAAAGTAAGCGTCCCCTGTACATCCCCTACGCCGGCCCTATCTTGTTAGAATTTCCTCTCCTGAACAAAGGCAGCGCCTTTACCGATGAAGAGCGCAACCAGTTCAACTTGCATGGATTATTGCCAGAAACGGTTGAAACCATTGAAGAACAAGCTGAGCGTGCTTACCGCCAGTATCAGGATTTCAAAAACGACGACGATAAACATATTTATCTGCGTAACATCCAAGACACGAACGAAACCCTGTTTTATCGCCTGTTAGAAGCGCATCTGAGCGAGATGATGCCCATTATCTACACGCCAACGGTTGGTGAAGCCTGCGAACACTTTTCAGACATCTACCGCCGCGCGCGCGGGTTATTCATCTCTTATCCCAATCGTGATCACATCGACGATATGCTGCAAAACGCCACCAAGCAGAATGTAAAAGTGATCGTGGTGACTGACGGTGAACGTATTCTCGGCCTTGGCGATCAGGGCATTGGCGGTATGGGTATTCCTATCGGTAAACTATCACTGTATACCGCATGCGGTGGTATCAGCCCAGCTTATACCTTGCCAGTCGTATTAGATGTCGGCACCAATAACCCACAACGCCTGAATGACCCACTGTATATGGGCTGGCGTCACCCGCGCATCTCTGGTGATGAATATTATGCCTTCGTGGATGAATTCATTCAGGCGGTAAAACGCCGCTGGCCAAATGTATTGTTGCAGTTTGAAGATTTCGCTCAGAACAATGCCACGCCACTGCTAAACCGCTACCGTGATGAGTTGTGCTGTTTCAACGATGATATTCAAGGCACCGCAGCCGTGACACTGGGCAGTTTGATTGCCGCCAGCCATGCTGCTGGCAGCCAGTTACGCGACCAAACCGTGACCTTCCTCGGGGCAGGTTCTGCGGGCTGCGGGATTGCAGAGCAAATTATCGCGCAAATGATTTCGGAAGGTTTGAGTGAAGAGCAAGCCCGTGGGCGCGTCTTTATGGTTGACCGTTTCGGCCTGTTAACGGATAAGCTACCAAACTTGTTGGATTTCCAAAGTAAATTGGTGCAAAAAAGCGATGCATTGCAGCAATGGAATCTGACCAGCGACTCAATTTCACTGCTCGACGTTGTGCGTAATGCCAAACCAACGGTATTGATTGGCGTGTCAGGTCAGCCTGGGCTGTTTACGGAAGAATTGATCCGCGAAATGCACAAACATTGCCCACGCCCAATTGTGATGCCGCTGTCGAACCCAACCTCACGAGTTGAAGCACGGCCAGAAGATATTATTAACTGGACCGATGGCGCAGCGTTAGTCGCGACAGGCAGCCCATTCTCACCGGTCAGCTACAAAGAAAAAGTTTATCCGATCGCTCAATGTAACAACTCCTATATCTTCCCAGGTATTGGTCTAGGCGTACTGGCATCCGGTGCCAAGCGCGTTACCGATGGTATGTTGATGGCGGCCAGCCGTGCATTAGCGGATTGTTCACCGCTGGCGCTGAATGGTGAAGGGGCATTGCTGCCCAATATCGATGATATTCAGGCGGTTTCCAAGACGATCGCCATGCAAGTCGGTAAGGCCGCACAGCTACAAGGCGTCGCCATTGTGACCTCAGAGGAAGCACTCGCCAAATCCATTGAGCATAACTATTGGCAGCCACAGTACCGCAGCTATAAGCGCACATCGTTCTAAGCTTATCCGCAAGGCGAACCGCAACAGGCACATTGTCAGCAATCTCAAGGTGATACCCACAGACTGCTGACAAACACCAATGACCCGATCACGAACGGTGAGAACAAGCGGAAGAGTAGAGCGTCCGCGCCTAGGATGGCGCGGCTCGAGCCATCAGGGACGATTTCACGGCGTCTTTACGATCGGCTTGTTCGCACCGCAACAGGCGCATTGTTAATCCCGATGAGCTTACACAAGTAAGTGATTCGGGTGAGTGCGAGCAGCTCACACCCCTGTAACGGCAAGGCCAAAGGGTAATACCCGAGTCATTGCTGTTACAGGTAGGCAGCAAATAAACGAATCCCGATGAGCTTACACAGGTAAGTGATTCGGGTGAGTGCGAGCAGCTAACACCCCTGTAACGGCAAGGCCGAAGGGTAGAGAATGGCTTGCACCACATCGACAGGTAAAGTAGCCTAATCATTATCACCAGTGAGTTGAATGCATCAAAGGCAAAAGCATGTGGAAACGCTTGATTATTAGCTTAATTACCATCGCAGGGTTGCTGATGGTCACAGCTATTGCGCTCGATCGCTGGATCAGTTGGAAAACAGCCCCATTCATCTACGATGAGCTACAAGATTTGCCCCACCGCCAAGTTGGCGTGGTATTGGGCACAGCCAAATATTATCGTACGGGTGGGATTAATCAGTTCTATCAATACCGCATTCAAGGCGCGATCAACGCTTACAACAGCGGAAAAGTCAGCTACCTACTCCTCAGTGGCGACAACGCCCTACAAAGCTATAACGAACCCATGACCATGCGCAGAGACTTAATCGCCGCAGGTGTCGCACCGGCCGATATCGTACTGGACTACGCTGGTTTTCGCACATTGGACTCAATCGTCCGCACCCGTAAAGTCTTTGATACCAATGACTTTATCATCATCACCCAACGTTTCCACTGCGAACGAGCACTGTTTATCGCCCTACACATGGGAATACAAGCTCAATGCTTCGCGGTGCCATCGCCTAAAGATATGCTCAGTGTCCGAGTACGCGAAATCTTCGCCCGCCTTGGCGCACTAACAGACCTTTATTTACTAAAACGCGAACCCCGCTTCCTCGGCCCATTAATCCCCATTCCGGCCGTACACGTCATACCGGACGACGCCCAAGGCTACCCCGCCGTCTCGCCCGAACAACTCGTCGAGCTAGAACACCGACTGGCAGAAGAAAAGCAGAAAACCACCACCCCATAACCCAAAACTCACACCATAAGTTTTGGGTTATGCCACAGTTCCAATCTAGCCTTCACCCCACATCTTACCCCATCCCTCCCTTTGCCTTTTCCTTTGCCCTTGATTTCGCCCTTGCCCTTGCCTTGATTCCGCCTTTGACCTTGCCTTTGACCTCAAGCGCAATCAGAAACTATTACCGACAAAGATTGCAGGCCGAATGAGCCGCATGGACGCGGCGAAAGGGGCTGTCGAGTTGGGAGCGAGTCAGCACCGGTTCGAACAGCCTGCAA
Organism: Yersinia massiliensis; assembly: GCF_003048255.1. NCBI lineage: Bacteria > Pseudomonadati > Pseudomonadota > Gammaproteobacteria > Enterobacterales > Yersiniaceae > Yersinia > Yersinia massiliensis. The sequence goes on along the minus strand of NZ_CP028487.1, from coordinate 1,698,289 downwards.
ACTGCAGGAGGGCACTGCGAAAGCAGTAATATTTCGCGCACAGCGCGGGATTCCACAAGGGGGCCGCTGCCCCCTTTGGCGGTTGTGCCACCAAAAGCCAAACAAACCACAAACCTCTAACAACCGAACAAACCACCTAGCCCCCCCAATAACCCAACCTCCCCACCATCAACCTATACAACCCCTTCCCCCTGCCCCAAAAACCCCCTCACATCCGCCTCAACCTCCCCCATCTCCTGCAACAACTGCAACGTCTCCAACGCCTCATCCTCATCCAAACGGCTCATGGCAAACCCCACATGCACCAACACCCAATGCCCTATCAAGGCCGTACCCGCTGCCTCATTCTCGGCCACCAACATGATATTGACGCTACGCCGCACACCACAGACATCCACCCAAGCCGTTCCCGCTTGCGAACCATCCAATGCCACAATTTGCCCAGGGATGCCTATACACATAATCTGCCCTCCAAACCGCCTAATCGCACCATGCTCACCACAAAAAACAGCGTCATTCCACCTCCAACCGCTTAATCATCACACCATCGTCTGCCGCGCCAATACGCAAATGACTCCCCGCACACAACGGACAACGAGTCACTTTACTGCTCAGCAAATTCACGTTCTGCTGACAGTCATGGCACCACACCTGCGACTGCTGCTGACTAAGATGCAAGACACAACCTTCCGCCAGCGTGCCGCGACACACCAACTCAAAACAGAACGCCAATGCCTGCGGTTCGACACAGGAAAATGCACCGGTTTCCAACCACACCCCCGTAATCCGCTGCGCGCCATGTTGCCTAGCCTGTTGCTCCATCATCGCTATCGCGTTTTGGCACAAAGTGATCTCATGCATAACTGTTTTGCTCCGGTGATCATTGCTCTGTCAAAGCAATGCAAAGAAGATGCCAGCAATACCCCACTATTTAGCGATATACCGCATAAGCTAACCTAATGATAAATATAGGAATAAATAACAGTTAATCCGTATCAAATTTGCTGAATGAATAATCACTGTCGAAGTGTCACCCACCAGCTTGGTTTTCGTCACTAATGTCGACACGTCACCGCCGCAATCAGCCTGTTTTTCCTGCCTTTTACGTCACCGCAATTTATCTGTCATCCCGCTAACGCACAGCAGACGGGCTTTCACGCGGCTTTTTCTTTTACCGTCTTCGGGCTGGCACAAAATATGCTTCAGGGCTGGGAAATGATTTCTATCTGCCTGACTGTCACCAGATTTTTGTCCCGGAGGGTATGGCTATGAACCGCTTTGTGATTGCGGAGCCGAGGCTTTGTATTGGATGCAATACCTGCATGGCTGCTTGCAGCCAAGTACATAAAGCCGAAGGTTTACAAGAGCATCCCAGATTGACCGTAATGCGTAACGCCACGGTTACGGCACCGATTCTCTGTCGTCACTGTGAAGATGCGTGGTGTGCGCGGGTGTGCCCTGTTAATGCCATCACCCTGACCAACAACGCAGTTGAATTAGATGAAACCACCTGCATCGGCTGCAAACTTTGTGGTATCGCCTGCCCATTTGGCGCGATCACACCGTCAGGCAGCAAACCCTTAGCCGTACCGGAAACTTTCCCTGAATACATCCCCATGACCGAACTGTCCGATGTGCCTTTCAGTCCAGCCAATATGAATCCTTTCTTGGCTTGGACGGCGGGCGTGCGCACCGTGGCCGTGAAATGCGACCTGTGCAGCTTCCAACCCCAAGGGCCGGAATGTGTGCGGGTCTGTCCAACCAACGCCTTAATGCTGGTTGATGAGCACAGCATTGAACAAGCGAGTCAGGCTAAGCGCATGGCCGCGGCCAGTTGGTTTGCTAATGACCTGCCCTTTATGACTGTGGACACCTCGCCCGCCATCTCTCACGAGGAGCAAAAAAGATGATGAATTCACTTGAGCTATTGTCGCTCTCTTTATTGCTCTATCTCGCGGGTGCACTGCTTTCCCTGCTCTTGGCGCGGCGCGAAACACTGGCAATTTATGCCTCTGGACTGGCCTCATTGCTCGGCGGTATCGCGGGTTTATTGGCCGCTGCCCCCACATTACTGGGCGGCGGCATCATTACCTTCGTGACAGCGGGGCCATTCCCCTTCGCCGCCTTCAGCCTACGCCTTGATCCACTGGCGGCCTTTATGCTGCTGGTGATTTCATTGTTGGTCGTGATAACCGCACTCTATTCATTAGCCTATGTGCAGGAATACAAAGGGCGCGGGGCGTGGGGAATGGGGGTGTTTATGAACCTGTTCATCGCCTCGATGGTGGCCTTGGTGGTCGTCGATAACGCCTTCTATTTTATCGTTTTCTTCGAAATGATGTCGCTAGCCTCTTACTTCTTGGTGATTTCAGATCAAGACGACGATGCTATCGACGCGGGCCTGCTCTATTTTCTCATTGCCCACGCCGGTTCAGTGCTCATCATGATTGCCTTCTTCCTGCTCTATCGCCTCAGCGGTAGTCTGGAATTCGCCGCCTTCCGGCAAGCCAACCCGCAGCCCATCATGGCCTCGATTATCTTCTTACTGGCCTTCTTTGGTTTTGGTGCGAAAGCGGGGATGCTCCCCCTGCACGGCTGGCTGCCACGGGCGCACCCTGCTGCACCGTCGCATGCCTCAGCCTTGATGTCCGGTGTCATGGTCAAAATCGGCATCTTCGGCATCATCAAGGTCGGCATTGATTTACTCGGCGCCAGCCAACTGTGGTGGGGCGTGGTCGTGCTGGCGTTCGGCGCTGTGTCTTCCGTATTAGGGGTGCTGTATGCACTGGCAGAGCACGATATCAAACGGCTACTGGCTTATCACACGGTTGAAAACATCGGCATTATCTTAATGGGAGTTGGTGTCGGCATGATAGGCATCGCCAGCCAGCAACCGGTATTGGCGGCCCTTGGCCTGCTCGGCGCGCTCTACCATCTGCTTAACCACGCCGTCTTCAAAGGGCTACTGTTCCTCGGTGCTGGTGCCGTCATTTATCGCATCCACACCAAAGACATGGAGAAAATGGGCGGGCTGGCCAGAATGATGCCTTATACCGCGCTGGCCTTTTTGGTGGGGTGTATGGCGATCTCGGCTCTGCCGCCGTTTAACGGTTTTGTCAGTGAATGGTTCACCTACCAATCCCTGTTTACCATGACCAAAGACGGCGGCTTTATTATTCGCCTCGCAGGGCCGATTGCCATTGTGATGCTCGCCATCACCGGTGCGTTGGCCGCGATGTGCTTTGTGAAAGTGTATGGCATTAGCTTCTGTGGCTTGCCGCGCACAGAAAAAGCGGCACAAGCGCGAGAAGTGCCGTGGCCGATGACCGCCTCCATGCTGCTGCTGGCATTACTTTGCCTCGCACTGGGCGTGGGGGCTTCCCATGTCGCGCCCGTCATCGCCCGCATCGCCTCTAGTCTGATTACCACCTCGCCAGCACCGACGTTGCAGGTAGCCCAAGGGGCCGTGCTGTTCCCACAACACAGCACGCAAGCGATGCTGTCCACCCTCTATATCTTCTTCGGCTTACTTCTCTTGCCGCTGGTGATTTTACTGGTCACCCACCTCTACAAAGGCAGCCGCTTGACCTTTCGTCATGGCGGAGATCCTTGGGCCTGTGGCTATGCCTACGAGCAAGACATGACGGTTTCGGCTGGGGGCTTTACCCAACCGCTGCGGGTGATGTTTGCCCCGCTCTACCGTATGCGTAAAAAACTGGACCCCGCGCCGATGATGAAAACGGCTTTGGAGCATTCCGTTAATGGTGCCACCAAAGTGGAACCGGTATGGGACGACCACGTTGTGGCCCCGCTTATCCGCGCTATCCAATGGCTCAGCCAGCGTATTCAGTGGCTGCAACAGGGTGATTTCCGCCTCTACTGTCTGTATGTGGTCGCCGCACTGGTGGTCCTGCTGATTGTCGCGGCTATTTAAGGAGACGAGCAATGCCAACTACTGATATGCCTGCAGTCTCTATGATTGCCTTCGCCTTCGGGCAGGCGCTTTTCATGCTGGCGCTGGCACCGCTAATGTCCGGTATTTCCCGCATGGTGAAAGCCCGAATGCATTCTCGCCGTGGGCCGGGTGTGCTGCAAGAGTACCGCGATTTAGCCAAGCTGCTGAAGCGGCAAGATGTAGCACCGGCGAATGCTGGCGTCATCTTCCGCCTGATGCCCTATGTGCTGTTGGGTAGCATGCTACTGATCGCGATGGCGCTGCCGATTTTCACCTTGGCGTCACCCTTTGGTGTCGCAGGGGATCTGATCGCTCTGCTTTATCTGTTTGCGCTATTCCGCTTCTTCTTCTCGTTAGCTGGTTTGGATAGCGGCAGCATCTTCGCAGGTATCGGCGCGAGTCGTGAGTTAACGCTGGGCGTGCTCGTCGAACCCACGCTGATCCTCTCGCTGCTGGTCGTGGGGTTAATCGCTGGCTCCACCAATATCGGCACCATTAGCACTGCGCTATCTGAAGGCCACTGGCAATCACCAACCGCCACGGCATTGGCGCTGCTGGCCTGCGGCTTTGCGGTATTTATCGAAATGGGCAAAATCCCATTCGATGTCGCCGAGGCTGAACAAGAGCTCCAAGAAGGGCCATTAACCGAATATTCCGGTGCTTCGCTGGGGTTGGTCAAATGGGGCATTAGCCTGAAACAAGTGGTTGTCGCGCAACTGTTCCTCGGCGTGTTTATCCCGTTTGGCAAGCTGGCGGTGCTGAGCGGAACCGGCATGCTATGGGCGCTAGTCGCCTGCGTGATCAAATTAGTGGTGGTGTTTACCCTCGCCTCTGTGGTGGAAAACAGTATTGCCCGAGGGCGTTTCTTGTTGACCTCTCATGTTACTTGGTTGGGGTTTGGCGTCGCTGCCCTATCCCTCGTTTTCTATCTCACGGGTCTTTAAGGCGCTAATCACCCCATCATGGAGAACATGGCTCTTATGAACATTGGTCTTATGAACTTAGCCATTATGGAAAACATAGCCCTCATGGAACATGTAGCCCTTGCGACTATTTTGATCCCGTTTGCGGGGGCTATCTTCACCGCCTGTCTACCCCAGCGCATGGCGAAATGGTCCTGTACCTTTTTTGCCCTGCTAGCCACCTTGGGGACGGTACTCTTGGCCTACGCCTACTTAGGCGGTGGAAAGGTAGATGTCACCTTTAATCTGATTCATTACGGCGAAATGGCACTATTTGGCCTGACCATCGACCGCATCAGCACCTTGATTGCTTTTGCCGTGGTGTTCCTTGGGCTGCTGGTCAGTATCTATTCCACCGGTTATCTCACGCTGGGCAATCGGGAACATCCGCACGAAGGCACAAACCGCTATTACGCGTTGCTACTGGTGTTTATCGGTGCCATGGCGGGGCTGGTTCTCTCCTCCACGTTACTGGGCCAACTGTTCTTCTTTGAAATTACCGGCGGCTGCTCGTGGGGCTTGATTGGTTACTATCAGAGCCAGCGATCCTTACGTTCCGCGCTCAAAGCCTTGTTGGTGACCCACGTAGCTGCCATTGGCCTGTATCTGGCGGCGGCGGTGCTGTTGGTCAACACCGGCACCTTTGCGCTTACGGCGCTGGCGCAACTGGATAACACCACCAAAATCATCGTGTTCGGCGGCATTCTGTTTGCGGCTTGGGGGAAATCAGCCCAGTTGCCGCTGCATATCTGGTTACCCGATGCGATGGAAGCACCGACACCGGTCAGTTCCTATCTGCATGCTGCCTCGATGGTCAAAGTGGGTGTCTATATCTTCGCCCGCGCCATCTACTCAGCGGGAGATGTGCCGCAGATTATCGGTACCGTGGGGATGGTGATGGCGGTGATTACGCTGATTTATGGCTTCTTCATGTATTTGCCGCAAAAAGATATGAAGCGACTGCTGGCCTACTCCACCATCACTCAGCTGTCTTATATCTTCTTCGCATTGTCACTGGCTATCTATGGCTCCAACTTAGCCTTTGAAGGCGGCATTGCTTACATCTTCAACCATGCATTTGCCAAGAGTTTGTTCTTCTTGGTCGCCGGTGCGCTGAGCTACAGCTGTGGCACCCGCATGTTGCCGAAACTCAAAGGCATCATGGGCAAGATGCCGCTACTGGGCGTCGGGTTCTGTGTCGCAGCACTGGCTATCACCGGTGTACCGCCTTTCAACGGCTTCTTCAGTAAATTCCCCATTTTTGCTGCTGGCTTCTCGCTCTCTCACGAACATTGGCTCCTGATCCCGCTGCTGGTCTTGGCGCTGATTGAATCGGTGGCGAGCTTCGGCTGGTTCTTGTACTGGTTCGGGCAAACCGTACCCGGTAAGCCATCAGAAGAAGTCGCCAGTGCTAAACCGCTGCCGTTGGCGATGCAAGGGGTGCTGGTGATTCTGGTGATCATGTCAGTGTGCTCAAGCTTTATTGCCGTCGCTTGGCTCGGATAAGGGAGTAGAAAATGACCGGAACATTACTCGTCAACAATCTCGCAGGGCTGCTGATCATTACCTCGCTGCTTGTCATCATCGTGAAGAAACCCGCGACCTCGGCGCTGTTTTATGCCTTGCAGTCACTGGTCTTGGTGCTGATTTTTCTGGTGCTGGCTGAAACGCTGCACGCCCACGAGTTGTACATGTGGTCGTTAACGGCATTTATCACCAAAGTGGTTCTGGTGCCGTGGATTATGTATCGCGCGTTTCGCCAGATGGAAGACCCCAAAGCCAACGGTGGTGTGATAGGCACGGCTAGCCTGATCTTTATCGCCGCCATCATTATTTTGCTCAGTTACTTTGTGGTCGAACCGGTGCAATTGCCGATGGTGAGCGCCCTCAAACCGGCTCTGGCGGTGTCCTTAGGGCATTTCCTGATTGGCCTGCTGTGCATCGTCACCCAGCGCAATATTCTGAAAAATATTTTTGGCTACTGCCTGATGGAGAATGGCGCGCACTTGATGCTGGCACTACTCGCTTTTCGCGCACCGGAGTTGGTGGAGATTGGTATCGCCACCGATGCCATCTTCGCGGTGATTGTGATGACGTTCATGGCGCGCAAAATTTACCGCACGCTGCACACGCTGGATGTTAAACAACTGACGGCGCTCAAGGGGTAATGAAATGAGTAATATGGACCTGCTGTTGTTACTGCTGGCGATACCTCTGATAGCCTCACTGCTGGCTTTTGCCTCGCGTGCTTTGGGCAATGCAGCCCGCGCGGCAACCACTTGGGTGCATGTCGTCGGGATCAGTTTATTGCTGGTGGTGGCATTGACGGTGGTGTGTCGAGTGGCGCTCGACGGGGAGATTCTCGCGGCGCACCACTGGTTGCATATTGACAGCCTCAGCGCACTCTTCTTAGCCATTTTGGCCATTATCGGCTTTATCACCGGCGTTTATTCCCTCGGCTATATGCGCCATGAAGTGAATAACGGTGAAATCACGGTCGGTACACTGTGCAACTATTACGGCTTCTTCCATCTGTTTCTGTTCACCATGTTGCTGGTGGTCACCAGTAACAACCTGATTCTAATGTGGGTCGGTATCGAAGCCACCACCCTCAGCTCGGCCTTTTTGGTGGGGTTATACGGTCAACGTTCGTCACTGGAAGCGGCGTGGAAGTACATCATTATCTGTACGGTTGGCGTGGCATTCGGCTTGTATGGCACCGTGTTGGTGTATGCCAACGCCGCCAATGTGTTGGCCGATCCGGGCAGTGCTATCTTCTGGACGGTGGTCGCAGAGCATGCCAAAGAGCTGGATCCTAGCCTGATGCATCTGGCGTTTGTCTTTATCCTGATTGGCTTTGGCACCAAAACGGGCCTGTTCCCGATGCACTCATGGCTGCCCGACGCCCACAGTGAAGCCCCTAGCCCCACCAGCGCCTTATTATCTGCCGTGCTACTCAACTGTGCCCTGCTGGTGATCATCCGTTATTACATCATTATCAGTACCGCCATCGGGCCATACTTCCCGCAAATGTTGCTGTTGGTGTTTGGCATGATGTCCGTCGCTGTCTCAGCGTTCTTTATTCTGGCGCAGCGCGATATGAAGCGCTTGCTGGCTTATTCCAGCGTCGAGAACATGGGGTTAATCGCTGTTGCACTGGGCATTGGTGGCCCACTCGGTGTGCTAGCCGCGCTGTTCCACACCCTGAATCACAGCTTGGCAAAAACCTTGCTGTTCTGCGGCTCCGGTAACGTATTGCTGAAATATGGCACACGGGATATGGGGGCAATCAAAGGCATTATTCGTGTCGCACCCCTCACCGCTGTGCTATTGGCAGGGGGCGCGCTGGCACTGGCAGGGATGCCACCGTTTAACGTGTTTATCAGCGAATTTATGGTGGTGGCTGCGGCCATCAAAGCGGGCCATATCGGGCTGGTGATTGTGCTGCTCCTGCTGCTGACATTGGTTTTAGCAGGGCTGGTACGCATGATTGCCAGTACGGTATTAGGGACGCCACCCGAAGCGGTCAGTAAAGGCGAATTAGGCATACTCACCACGGCACCTATGGCACTGCTTTTACTGCTGATGTTGCTACTCGGCGTGCATATCCCCACCCCGGTGACCCGTTTACTGACTGATGCGGCGCAAATTGTGCTCAAGAATGACAGCCCCATTGAACAACCCTTTATGTTGCCGTGGGAACATCTGTCCCCCATGAAAGCCATTTCACCGGCACCAACAGCCCCTTCCGTCGCAGATACGCATACCGCCCTGCAACTTACCCCGACACGTCAGGAGATGTAACGTGACTCACGAAACGCCTATTTCAGCCACTTCAGTTTCAGGCCAACCACAGGGCGGTGAAAAACTCGGTGCCGCTTATGTGGCTCGCCTGCGTGAACAATTTCCGTCGGCTATCCTCGATGAAGAATGGCAAACCCACGATCAACTGACCATTACCATCAAGCTGAACAGCCTGCCGGATGTGGTAGAACACCTTTACTACCAGCAAGGCGGTTGGTTATCGGTGTTGTTCGGTAACGATGAACGCAGCCTAAATGGCTATTTCGCGATTTATTATGTGCTGTCGATGGAAGGCCGCGAACAATACGGCGCAGACACCGGTAAACATTATGGCGATAAGTGCTGGGTTATCGTCAAAGCGCTCATCAGCCCCGAACGGCCTGAGTTCCCTGCGGTGACACCACGCGTTCCTGCCGCCGTTTGGGGTGAGCGCGAAGTGCGTGATATGTACGGTTTACAACCGGTGGGTCTGCCAGATGAGCGGCGTTTAGTGCTGCCCGATGATTGGCCAGACGATCTGTATCCGCTGCGTAAAGACACCATGGATTACCGCCAACGCCCCACCCCGACCGGCGATACGGAAACCTATCAGTTTGAGAATGAAGCAGGCAGCAGCAGCCGTGTCGTCCCTATCGGCCCAATGCATATTACCTCCGATGAACCGGGTCACTTCCGTTTGTTCGTGGATGGCGAAGACATTATCGATGCGGATTACCGCTTGTTCTATGTTCATCGCGGCATGGAAAAGCTGGCTGAAACCCGTATGGGCTACAACGATGTGACCTTCTTGTCAGACCGTATTTGCGGCATTTGCGGTTTTACGCATAGCGTGGCTTATACCTCATCGATTGAGAATGCCTTGGGCATTATCGTGCCACCGCGGGCGCAGATGATCCGTACCATTTTGCTGGAAGTCGAACGGCTGCATAGCCATCTGCTCAATATCGGGCTGTCCTGTCACTTCGTGGGCTTCGATACCGGTTTCATGCAGTTCTTCCGCGTGCGTGAAAAAGCCATGACCATCGCTGAGATGCTCACTGGGGCGCGTAAAACCTACGGTCTGAATCTGATTGGTGGCGTGCGTCGCGATATCCTCAAAGCCGATCGCCTCAAAACCTTGCAATTAGTGGCGGAGATGCGCGCTGATATCGGCCAACTGGTGGATATGCTGATGAGCACCGCCAACATTGAACAACGCACGGTCGGTGTTGGCCTGCTTGACCGTAAAATCGCCCGCGATTTTAGCCCTGTCGGCCCGATGATCCGCGCCAGCGGTTTTGCCCGCGATATGCGCCACGACCACAGCTACGCCAACTACGCCAATGTGCCCAAAGAACTGTTTAGCTTAGAGGGCTGCGATGTGAACTCTCGCTTGTTGGTGCGAGTCCGTGAATTCTTTGACTCATTGGTGATGATTGAATATGGCCTGAACCATATGCCAAGCGGCCCGTTGCTGGAGGAGAAAGTCCACTATCAACCCTACAAGTTTGCTCTCGGTTTCTCAGAAGCGCCACGGGGTGAAGATGTTCACTGGAGCATGACGGGCGACAATCAAAAACTGTTCCGCTGGCGTTGCCGCGCGGCCACCTATGCCAATTGGCCGGTGCTGCGCTACATGCTGCGTGGCAATACCGTTTCCGATGCGCCCCTGATTATCGGCAGCCTCGATCCCTGCTATTCCTGTACTGACCGGGTCACCTTGGTGGATGTGCGTAAGCATAAATCCGTCACGGTGCCGTACAAAGAGATTGAACGTTATGGCATCGAGCGCACCCATTCGCCGCTCAAATAGAGGGATGAAGAATGTTAAAACTGTTTAAAACCATCCTGAAAGTGGGCGATACCACGGTGAAATACCCGTTTAAGCCGCTCGAAGTCAGTCAGGGGTTCCGTGGTAAGCCACAATATGATGCCGAGCAGTGCATTGCTTGTGGCGCTTGCACCATGGCCTGCCCCGCCAATGCGCTGACCATGGAAACCGATATCGTCAGCGGGACACGTCAGTGGCAGTTGTTCCTCGGTCGTTGCATCTTCTGCGGGCGCTGTGAAGAAGTTTGCCCGACCCGCGCCATTGTTCTGTCGCAGGAGTTTGAACTGGCGGTATTCAATAAAGCGGATTTATATCAACGTGCCAGCTTTACTCTCGCCCACTGCCAACAGTGCCAGAAACCTTTTGCGCCGAAAAAAGAGGTCGATTACGTGATGGCGCTGCTGATTCACTCCGGCATGAGCGCGGAGAATATCGAGCTGCAACGGCCTCATTTTGAAACCTGCCCTGATTGTAAGCGTAAACAGAATATCGTCGGCAATAGCAATATCTCGATGACCCAGCAGACCATCAATAATCAGCATCCTGATGAGGGGACCCATTCATGAGCCAGTCAGATTCAGCAAAATCAGCTTGGGGGCATCATGTTAGCCAGCCGGTGCCACTGGACCCCGCCGTCGCGAAGTTAAAAAGCACATTGCTCAAAGACATCAAACGCTCGGCCTATGTCTATCGGGTGGATTGCGGCGGCTGTAACGGCTGCGAAATAGAGATTTTCTCCTCGATCACCCCGCTATTCGACACCGAACGTTTTGGCATAAAAGTGGTGGCCTCGCCGCGCCACGCTGACATTTTGCTGTTCACTGGCGCGGTGACCCGTGCCATGCGCAGCCCAGCCCTGCGCGCCTATGAATCGGCACCGGACCCGAAAATCTGTGTCTCTTACGGTGCCTGCGGCTGCGGCGGTGGCATCTTCCACGACCTGTATTGTGTCTGGGGAGGCAGCGACACCATTGTGCCGATTGACGTCTACATCCCCGGCTGCCCACCGACCCCTGCGGCCACCATTTATGGTTTTGCCGTGGCACTTGGCCTGCTGGAACAGAAGCTGAAAAGCGAAAACCACCAAGAAGCCGCTGACGAACGAGTGGCGCTGATCCATCCTGATGCCCCTTTAACACTGCGGGTGTTATTGGAGCGTGAAGCTCGCCGTATGGCCGGTTATCGGCAAGGGCGAGAAATTACCGACCGCTTTTTGTCACTGCTGGTCAATCAGCCCTTACAGGGGCTGGAACAGCGCTGTCAGATTTACCTCAATCAGCAAGATGATCCGCGCTTGAGCGAGATTTTTGCTTGCTTGCAGCAGATAACGTTAATGCAGCTGGCGGGAGGACATGTTGATGGACGCTAACGTCATTTTTTACGCGCTAAACCAAAAGTTTCTCGACAGTGATGACGACATGCCCGCACAGGCGCAGCAGGTGATGTATTACTCTTTAGCCATCGGCCACCATGTCGGGGTGATTGACTGCCTGAAAGCCATCATGACATGTCCATTGGCCGAATATGAGCAATGGTTCAGTCAGTTACCCGCAGGCGAGGCTCACCGCAAAATGGCTGGCCTGCTGAAATTTGGTGAAATCACCATCGACAGCACCCACACCCAGTTGCTGGCAAAAGCGTTTGCACCACTGGCTGAAGATCCTGCTTCATTACATCGGCCTTGGAGCCAGCAGTTACTGCAAACGCTGTACGATATCGAGCAAGAACCCGCCATTTATTTAATGGTTAAACGCGTTATGCCTAAAAAAGAACATAGTGAAAACCGCCCATGAATCAGCCAAATACAGTGACAAATTTAGTCTTAACCGTGGGCAATAGCATGATGGGCGATGACGGCGCGGGGCCGTTGTTGGCGGAGCGCATGACGGAGCAACCCTTAGCGGATTGGCAGGTGATTGATGGCGGCTCTGCGCCCGAAAACGTGGTGCATCGCATTCGTGCCATGCAACCTTCACGGCTGATTATTGTTGATGCGGCCGACATGGAGCTCGCGCCGGGGGAGATTCGAATCATTGACCCTGATCGAATTGCTGAGATGTTCATCATGAGCACCCATAATATGCCGCTCAATTTTCTGATTGATCAGCTAAAAGAGGATATCCCCGAGGTGGTTTTCGTGGGTATCCAACCCACCCTTGTGGCGTTCTACTTCCCCATGACCGATATCGTCAAACATGCAGTAGAAACACTGTATCAACAGTTGCCCCAGTGGCAGGGTGACGGCGGCTTTGCGCATCTGTGACTGAGTGACGGTGTGGCGTCGTCAAATTTGCCGACGTCACGGCTACCGACAGTATTCCCCCGCCCTACCCCTCGCAGCAAAAAACCCATAAAACCCTGTTAAAACAATAAGATTGACTCTGCTTATCTTCACATATTCAAGTTGGCATAAACCATGCAGTATGTGGGTGAATAGATGAATCCCGATGAGTTGAATCATGGGGACATCAGAACAGCCGTCCCTTGCAATTTAAGAGACGACGGGGACAGGACCGTAAGGAGATTAAGCAATGAACCGGTTCATTATTGCAGATCCAAAGAAATGTATTGGCTGCCGCACCTGCGAGGTTGCCTGCGTGCTGGCACACAATGGTGGCAGGTTGGATGCCGTGAATAAGGCGAATTTCGCCCCGCGATTGCAAGTCGTCAAAGGGTTGAATGTCAGCACCACCATTATGTGCCGTCACTGTGAAGACGCACCTTGTGCCAATGTCTGCCCGAACGGGGCCATTGTTCGCGCGGCCGACAGCATTCAAGTGTTGCAAGAGAAATGCATTGGCTGCAAAACCTGCGTCGTTGCTTGCCCATACGGTGCCATGAACGTGGTGACTAAACAGGTCGAAGTGATGTTTAACGGCCTCTCGCAGGGCTTTTGTCTCAAAGCTGAAGCGCAAAAATGCGACCTGTGTATCGGGCGCGCGGCTGGCCCAGCCTGTATTGCCGTTTGCCCAACACATGCACTGCATATGATTGGCCGCGACACCATGCAAGCCATGCTGCGTAAAAAACAAATGCGTGCGGCATTAGATGAAGCCAACGAGATGAATTTCTAAGCCGAAACGGCTGCAAGAACGAAGGATAATAATCATGCATAAAGCACTCACGGTTTGTCCCTACTGCGGCTCTGGCTGCAAAATTAATTTGCTGGTTGAAAACGGCAAAGTCGTCGGCGCAGAAGGCGCGAATGGTGTCACCAATCAGGGTGAACTTTGCCTAAAAGGCTATTACGGTTGGGATTTCCTTAACGATACCAAGCTGCTGACGCCGCGCCTGAAACAGCCCATGATCCGTCGGCAAAAAGGCGGCAAGCTGGAAGCGGTGTCTTGGGATGAAGCTATCGAGTTTGCCAGTAGCAAATTACGGGCAATCAAAGAAAAATATGGCCCCGAAGCCATTATGCACACCGGCTCCTCCCGTGGTCCGGGCAATGAAACCAACTATGTGATGCAAAAATTTGCCCGCGCCGTCACCGGCAGCAACAATATTGACTGCTGCGCCCGTGTTTGCCACGGCCCGTCAGTGGCCGGTCTACAAGTGACGCTGGGTAATGGCGCCATGAGCAACTCAATCTGCGAGATTGAAGACACCAAATGTATTTTGGTATTTGGCTACAACGCCGCCGATTCACACCCAATCGTGGCCCGCCGTATCCTGAAAGCCAAAGAAAAAGGCGCGAAAGTGATTGTCTGCGATCCGCGCCATATTGAAACAGCCCGTATTTCAGACCTGTGGTTGCCACTGAAAAATGGTTCGAATATGGCATTGGTCAATGCGTTTGCTAACGTGTTGATCACCGAAGAACTCTACGATAAAGACTATGTTTCACGCTATACCGAAGGTTTCGATGAGTATCGCGCCATCGTCGCCAAGTACACACCGGAGTATGTCGAAGATATTACTGGCTTGCCTGCACAAACTATCCGCGAAGCCATGCGTATCTATGCTGCCGCCCCTTCTGCCACAATTTTGTGGGGCATGGGCGTCACCCAATGGGGCCAAGGTGTGGATGTCGTGAAAGGGTTATCCGGCTTAGCGTTGTTGACCGGTAACCTTGGCCGCCCGAATGTCGGTGTCGGTCCGGTTCGTGGGCAAAATAACGTGCAAGGCGCTTGCGATATGGGGGCTCTGCCCAATATGTATCCCGGCTACCAGCCGGTGGTCGATCCCGCGACGCTGGAAAAATTTGCTAAAGCATGGGGTGTGCCTTCGTTATCCAACAAAATTGGCTACTCCCTGACCGACGTCCCACACAAAGTGAAAGAAGGCAAAATCAAAGCCAACTACGTGATGGGCGAAGATCCGCTGCAAACGGAACCTGATCTTTCGATGATGCGGGAAGCGTTCAGCGAGTTAGAACTGCTGATTGTGCAGGATATTTTCATGACCAAAACCGCTGCCGAAGCGGATGTGATTTTCCCTGCCACCTCTTGGGGCGAGCATGAAGGGGTTTATTCTGCCGCTGACCGAGGTTTCCAGCGTTTCGAAAAAGCCGTTGATGCACAAGGTGATGTGAAGCCAGATTGGGAAATCATCAGTCTGATGGCAACTGCCCTCGGTTATCCGATGAAGTATCACAATACCAAAGAGATTTGGGATGAGCTGCGCGAGCTATGCCCACTGTATTACGGTGCGACCTACGAGAAAATGGCGGGGTTGGGTTATGTGCCGTGGCCCTGTACCACTGAAGACAGCCCCGGTACGCCGTGGTTGTATGCCGGTAATAAATTTGACCGCCCTGGCGGTAAAGGATTGCTGTTTGCCAGTGAGTGGCGTGCGCCAATGGAACAGGTCGATGCGGACTATCCGTTAGTACTCTGTACGGTGCGCGAAGTGGGTCACTATTCTTGCCGTTCGATGACCGGTAACTGTTCAGCGTTGCAAACATTGGCCGATGAACCGGGTTATGTGCAAATCAGCCCACAAGATGCCGATAAAATGCAGTTGCGGGATCAACAGCTGGTTTGGGTGGCATCACGGCGTGGCAAGGTGATTACTCGCGTTTCTGTCAGTGAGCGTATCAATGTCGGTGCGGTGTATATGACCTACCAATGGTGGATTGGGGCCTGTAATGAGCTGACACTTGACCATCTGGATCCGATTTCCAAAACACCAGAGTATAAATATTGCGCGGTTAAGCTGGAGGCCATTCCTGATCAGATTTGGGCAGAGAATTATGTGCAGCAGGAATATAGTCAGTTGAAGGCGCGGTTACGTAGAGAGGCTGAAGTCGTTTAGTCGAATCAATGGCTACTGGACGCCTTATCGTGTTCAGTAGCCAAGCTAATATTTAAGACAAACCGTTATTTAAGACCAACCGTCATCTAATCCAATTCTCACCTAATACAAATCATCGTCTAATCCAAACTCTCTTCTTCTTCGATACTTTTGACTGATATTCCGAGTCGTTGCATACGGGATAGCAAGGTGGTGCGTTTTAGCCCCAGCTTGATGGCGGCCCCTTTTGCTCCGGCGACTACGCCATTCGTTTCACGTAATACACGAATAATGCGCGCACGTTCAGATTCTGAAAACTCTGGCTCTTCACTTTCCGGTAACAAGGCTTTGCGGACCGGTTTTTCCGGTGTCGGTTTGGCCGCTTCAAGGGGCGATAAGTGATATTCCAACTCTTGTAACTGCAAATTCAACGTAGTGCCTCGGCTGAGGATCACCGCTCGCTCAATCACATTTTCCAGTTCGCGAATATTCCCCGGCCAAGGTAAGCGGCTGAGTAAGCGCAATGTTTCGCTGGGGATGGTATCGATAACGCGATTCATACGTTTGGCTATTTTCTGAGTGAAGAATTTCACCAATAAGGGAATATCTTCAGGGCGCTCCCGTAATGGTGGGATGACAATAGGAAAAACATTGAGTCGATAATAAAGGTCACTGCGGTATTCGCGGTTAACCATCATTAATTTTAAATCGCGGTTGGTGGCCGCAATAAGGCGAACATCGACCGGAATAATTTTACTGCCGCCCAAGCGTTCTATTTCTCGCTCTTGTAATACCCGTAATAGTTTGGGTTGCAGTTCAAGGGGAATATCCCCCACCTCATCAAGAAAGAGTGTTCCGCCATCAGCCATTTCAAATCGGCCAATACGCTGAGAGGCCGCACCGGTATAAGCGCCCTTTTCATGACCAAACAAATCACTTTCCATTAAGCCCGAAGGGATCGCAGCACAATTCATTTTCACCATACGCTTTTTCTTACGCAGGCTTAAATTATGGATAGCGCGAGCAATTAACTCTTTACCGGTTCCGGTTTCACCGAGGATCAAAACGGTACAATCGCTGGACGCGACCATTTCGACTTGTTCCAGTACCGCTTTAATGCCGGCACTATGACCAATTATCTCGCCGAATTCCTCGTTATGAATAATCTGATCCGTCAGATACAGATTTTCATTCACCAATGAATCTTTGAGGCGGGTAATTTCCGCGTAAGCTAAGGCATTATCCACTGCGATGGCAATACGGGCCGCGATTTGTCGCAATAATTTGAGGTTGCTATCCGTAAAAAGGTCGCGCTGACATTGCGCCAGTTTTAATACGCCCAACATCTTATGGCCGAAAAAGAGCGGTAGCAGGCAAACCACCTGTAATCCCTCATCCAGCATATTGGCCAGTTGTTTATCTTCAGGTGCCAAGAGGGCAATATCAGCCAGGTCAACCAGCAATAATTCTCGGCTGTGTAAAACCTGCCCAGCTAAAGTCCCCGCGATATCGACCCACGTTTGCTGGTGCTGTACCGCTTTACCGGTTTGATAGCGCGTTGAAAAAACATGCAGTTTATCTTTATCGTCTTGAGAACCACACAGCGCCAAACTGATGTAATCAATATTGAAAAAGCGGTGTATCTCTTTCGACACTTCTGCCGCTAAGACATCTAGCTCCAGCTTAGAAATAACCGTATTGGTGACGTCCACGAGTATGCGGTAGTGATCACGTTCGAAACGGAGTTTTTCACGCTCAGTTTCAGCACGATGAATATGAGAGATATTATCGACCGCGATAGCCACCACGTCAGCCAGCAATCCCAAAAAAGTGATCGCTTGCTCATCAAAGTCACTGCCATCGGTTTTAATAAACTCAACACAGCCCGACCAATGGTTATCATGGCCCAAGGGGAAATGGCAGCCAGCATCCAATGCCTGATAAGGTGCCAAATCACACACCGCGGAAAACTCCCGTTGCATACGCTGATGGTCAGTCTGCAACGGCGTTTGTTGCTGCCAGGCCAAACCGCCGGGGCCTTCGGCAAACAGAATATTTTGCGTGCCCAAGACGGTGTTAGAGGCATCATCATGGGTATATAGCGTAATTTGGTTATACAGCGGGTTGAGCAGCAATAAATTAACACGTTGAAAACGGACTAAAGAAAAAGAAATCTTTCTGAGTTGATTAACCAATTCAGGGATATCCCGAATCAATAATAACTCTTTCGATACCCTGAACAACGTATCTTGCCAAACCTGAGCCAAAGTGGGACGGGGTAGTTTTTTTGTGCTATCCATCATATTCCCAATGTCATTAAGCCCAACGGAATTAAGCCCAAAAATGGATGATGACTACTTTAATGTATTGAAATAAACAAATATATATTAACCCGCGATAAGCTTGATCTGGGTTAATAAACAATTTCATCTGGATTAATAAATTACACCCTCGGTTGAAATCAAGTCTCATTTACATCAAAAACCAAATAAAACATCAGGTTACATGCAGTTACATCTTAGTGTTTTTCCGATCAATTCACCCTTCGCTATATAAATATATACATATCGACTTTTGAAGATATATCGACATCAAGCCTAAAAATCAAAGAATATTCTCAGCATAACGCATGGTATGAAAAATGCATGAATGCTATGCCAAAACAAGAACGATTTAATTTTCATCTTATCACTCCCTTCAGCATTAAAATAAGCAACAGGAGTTAACAATGAGTATTGAAAATCCCTTTGACCTACGATTACCGGTTGATATGGCAAAACTTGCCGAGCAAGTCGGCATATATAAAGCCACCAAAAATCCAGCGACAACGTTTTATTTAGCCATGACAGCGGGCGTATTTATCTCAATTGCTTTTGTTTTTTACATTACCGCCACAACCGGCACAGCAGGTGTCGCATTCGGATTAGCTAAGTTGGTGGGTGGCCTCTGTTTTTCTCTCGGCCTCATATTAGTGATTATCTGTGGCGCAGACTTATTTACCTCTACCGTATTAATTGTGGTGGCAAAAGCCAGCGGTAAAATCAGTTGGCGGCAATTGATTTGTAATTGGATCAATGTCTATATCGGTAATTTGATTGGTGCCTTATTTTTTGTCGCTTTGATTTGGTTTGCCAGCCAACATACAGCAGCAAACGGTCTATGGGGCTTAAATGTGCTGCAAACAGCCGATCACAAGTTGCATCACACTTTTGTCGAGGCTGTCTGTTTGGGGATTTTGGCAAATTTGATGGTCTGCCTCGCGGTGTGGATGAGCTATTCCGGCCATACTTTGACCGATAAAATCGTAGTCATGCTATTGCCTATTGGCATGTTTGTCGCCAGCGGCTTTGAACACAGCATCGCCAATATGTTTTTGATTCCTTTAGCCATTGTGATTCGAGATTTTGCCTCGCCTGAATTCTGGCATGCCATTAATGCCACACCGGATCAATTCCCTGCCCTGACGATGTCCAACTTTATTATCGATAATCTTATTCCGGTGACCATCGGCAATATTATTGGTGGCGGATTATTGGTCGGGTTGACCTATTGGATTATCTATCTGCGCAATCCGGCTCATTAGGGCTACTGGCGGAATAATTGATGGCAATAACACGTCTAATGCTGTCGTCAATTTTGACGAAGTGACGTAAAAATGCACAAAGCCAGTCAGGAGGATCCTAACTGGCTTTTATTTTATGGCAACGTCATGACCAATATTCGATTATTTTTTCTTCGCGTACTTCAGTGAGTCCAAAGCAACCGCAAAGATAATGATCGCACCCTTAATAATGTACTGCCAGTAAGGGTTCACACCGATATACGTCAGCCCGTAGTTGATGACGGTAAAGATGATAACCCCAGTCACAACGCCGATAACCGTACCGACCCCGCCACTGAAGGACACGCCGCCCACCACACAGGCCGCGATAGCATCTAACTCATACATAAATCCGAGGTTGTTGGTGGCGCTGCCGATGCGGCCCGCCTCTAACATCCCGCCGAAGGCATAGAACACGCCAGACAGCGCATAGATCATGATCAGGTTCAGTGGCACGTTCACACCAGAAACTTTTGCTGCTTCTGGGTTACCACCGATGGCAAAGATATTTTTACCAAAGCGTGTTTTGTTCCACAGCACCCAAACAAAGCCGATAGCAATTAACGCATAGAAGGTTATGTAAGAGAGTTTGAAATCACCAAACCTCAAGAACCCTTGCGCAAAAGTAGAGAATGCAGGGTCAAAGCCGGCAATCGGTGATGCACCAACATAGTCGTAATACAGTGAGTTAATACCGTAAACGATAATCATCGTACCCAATGTGGTAATAAAAGGCGTCACATTCAGATAAGCAATGATAATACCGTTAACCAAACCAATAACCGCACCAATCAGGCAAACGGTTAAGATAACGACAGGGATAGGGACAGTCTGCAAATCAGGGAAAACTTTATTCACGTTATCCATAGATTGCAGCATGGTCGCGGCCACCACCGCCGCCAAGCCCACTTGGCGACCGGCTGACAAGTCGGTCCCTTGAGTGACAATCAGGCCCGCCACACCGAGTGCGATAATAATACGCACCGACGATTGGGTCAGAATGTTACTTAAGTTCATCAAACTTAAAAATGTCGGGTCCTTGACGATAATAATGCCCAGCAATACGAATAATACGACATAAATCCCGCCCTCTTTAAGGTAAGTGAGCATACTTTTCTTATTTAACGCATTCATAATAAGAACCTTCGACTAGATTAGAGATGCAAGGATGCAAGACGTAATATTTCATTTTGCGTGGTATGTTTGGTTTCAACAATTCCCGCAACCTGACCATTACTCATTACCAAAATTCTGTCAGTGATCCCTAATAGCTCAGGCATTTCAGAGGAAATAATAATAATTCCTTTGTCTTTCTTCGCTAGTTCAGTCATTAACTGATAGATTTCAAACTTAGCACCGACATCAATACCCCGAGTCGGCTCATCCAACATTAATATTTCTGGCTGAGTGAGTAGCCAACGGCCAATAATGACTTTCTGCTGATTACCACCTGACAAAGAACCAATACTGGTACGGTGACCCGGTGTTTTTACTCGCATCGCATCGATAACCCATTGGGTATCGCTCTTCATGCGGGTATTATCCAGCAGCCCAAGTTTATTTTTATAATTACGGATATTAGAGATCAGGGAATTAAAACCAACATCAAGATAAGCGTAAATCCCGGTTGAACGGCGCTCTTCAGTCACCAGTGCGAACCCATGATTAATGGCTTCATTCGCGCTGTGATTATTAATCGTTTTGCCGTGTAATTTAATGGTGCCAGCCACTTTTTCGCGAATACCAAATAAGGTTTCCACGATATCGGTACGCTTAGCCCCGACCAAACCGGCAATCCCCAAAATCTCGCCTTTATGCAAATCAAAGGAAATGTCACGGATTGATGGTTGGCGTAGTGAGGTTAAATTCTTCACCTCTAAAATGACTTCACCGGGCGTATTCAGGCGATCAGGGAAACGCTGGCTCAGTGAGCGCCCGACCATCATGGAGATAATCTGGTCCATGGTCAGCCCTTCCAGTGGTTGGGTGGCGATCCATTGGCCATCACGTAATATCGTGATTTCATCACACAGTTGGAATATCTCTTCCATTTTATGGGAGATATAAACAATTCCGCAGCCACGATCTTTTAATTTGCGGATGATGGTAAATAGGTGATTAACTTCTTTCTCTGTTAATGAAGATGTTGGCTCGTCCATAATGACGATTTTGGCGTTATAAGAGAATGCTTTGGCTATTTCGATCATCTGCATTTGGGATACGGATAATGTGGCGACTTTATCGCGTGGATCAATATCAATATCCAACTCATCGAAAATAGCTTTGGTATCGTTGTACATTTTATCTTGATCGACAAAAAAGCCTTTGGTTGGGTAACGACCCAGCCACATATTGTCCATCACTGTACGCTGTAGCACCAAGTTTAATTCCTGATGCACCATAGAGATACCATGCTCTAATGCTTCTTTCGAACTTTTAAACTCTATTTCTTGCCCCTGAAAGATGATACTCCCGGAGTCTTTTTTATAGATACCAAAAAGGCATTTTAATAGCGTTGACTTACCTGCACCATTCTCGCCCATTAATGCATGGATCGAATTAGGCCGCACTTTAAGATTAACATTATCTAACGCCTTTACACCCGGAAATGATTTATTGATATTGCTCATTTCCAGCAACCACTCGCGGGGTTGTGCTGTATTAATATCGGCCATAGTTGTACCTGGCTAAGAACCGCCACCTATTGTTGGATATATCAACATCCACCATTAAGTGCGCACTCTAAAATAAGGATCAATGCAACAAAAAAACCTTCAGCCTCGGTGCCCGACTCCGTATACCGAATAATCAGTACCGAGGCCAGAAGGTTAAGGACTTTCTACCCGTCATGCTTGGGTGTAAAACGTCTTCGACTGTTACTTAGTAAATTCAGCCAAGTTATCTTTATCGACGCCTACATACGGAATACGTACGATTTTGTTGTCGATTTTCCAGGTTGTCCCTTCAGCCGCAGGTTTACCGTCAGCCAAGTTTTTCGCCAGATCGAACGTCGCTTTCGCCTGATTGTTCGCATCGTTCAGCACCGTACCGGCCATTTGACCTGATTTCACCATCGCTAACGCTTCTGGCAAGGCATCAACACCGAACACAGGAATGCTGGTTTTGTTGTGTGCTTTCAGCGCTTCTACTGCACCCATCGCCATCGCATCGTTGTTGGCAATAACCACTTCGATCTTGTTGGCGTTAGGGCCAGATAACCACGCATCCATCTTATCTTTAGCCTGTGCGGTATCCCACATTGCGGTATCTAACTGCAATTGTTGCGTTGGAATGCCTTTTTCGTTCAGTGTCTTAATCACGTAAGTGGTACGTGCTTCCGCATCTGGATGACCCGGCTCGCCTTTGAGCAACACAAATTGAATTTTGCCGTCTTTATTCAGATCCCAGGCTGGATTCGCTTGCCAGTGTTTCGCTATCAGCTCACCTTGAATCACACCAGACTCTTTAGAGTCAGTCCCGACATAGTAAGCTTTGTCATAGCTGTCCAAGGCTTTACGTGAAGGTTCTTTGTTATAGAACACAACCGGCACATCATTGGCGCGAGCTTTATCGATAACCACCGGTGCTGCTGCTGGGTCAACCAAGTTAATCGCCAACGCTTTGACACCCTTTGCCAGCAACACGTCAATTTGATCGTTTTGCTTGGACTGGTCGTTCTGGGAGTCATTCATCAGTAAGGTAACGTCAGGAGATGCTTTGGCATCTTTCTCGATAGCTTTACGGACCACGGACATAAAGTTGTCATCATACTTATAGATGGTGACACCAATACGGGTATCAGCTTGAGCAGCTGCGCCAAACATCATGCTGGCAGCCAGAGCCGCTAATGTGAAAACCTTCTTATTCATTTGTATCTCCGGGTTTATGTAGGGTAGTACAGGGTGATAACACCATCGCCTAACGAGAAAAAACCATCGTAAAGCGGCTGACACTTAAATTTATCGTCCTTGACCGCACTCCACTCCGAAAGGGCCGCCTGAGTCGTCATAAACCATGTCATTTACCAACGTATTGTTTGCGGAACACTCGTTGATAAATCGCTATTTTAAAAACCTGCTACCGCGTGTTTTTTATCCGGTAGCCGATGACATATTGATACATTCAGGTAGAAAACAGCTAGAGCATAGACGGCTCGTTGTTAAGAATCTGTGAATTTTCTCACAGATTGAAAACGGTTACACAAGAATAAATTCGTAACTAGTGAGCAACCCCACAAATTGCGACAGAGTGCCGCGGAACCAAGGTTGGCTTAAAGCAGTAAGTTGCTTGAGGATCGGGTGCACGCAAAGCCCCATCAAGTGCTAACTCGGTGGCTAAAGTTGCCATAGAAACAATCGGATAGCGGATAGTGCTCAATTTAGGGCTGGTGTAGCGGGCAATGGGAATATCATCGAAGCCCACGACCGAGAACTGCTCAGGTACACTGATACCGTTCTCTTTCAAAGCCGCTAATGCACCCGCCGCCATTGAATCATTGTAGGCGAACACCGCACTGAGCTGTAAATTACGCCCCAGCAAGTCAATCATGGCGCGCTCTCCCCCTGCCAAGTCTGGGGTGCCAAATGCTCGCCAACTGTCGAGAGCAGTGATACCGGCGGCCTCAAGTGCATTGAGGTAACCGGTCTGGCGCTGCATCACATCATCAATAGGGTGATTTGATCCGAGAAAACCAATGCGCTGATGACCTTGCTTGAGCAATAAGCGACACGCCATTTGCGCACCGCTAACATTGTCTAATCCTACGCAGCGATGCTCAAAGCCAGGAATAATTCGATTAATGAGCACCATGCCGGGAACTTGCTCTAAAAATCCAATTAACTCTCGGTCACTCAATGCTTTAGCGTGTACAACCAATGAATTACAGCGCTGGCGTAAGAGCACCTCAATGGCATGGCGTTCTTTGTCTGCCTGATGATAACTATTGCCAATTAGGACGTATTTTTTATGCCGTTGCGCCACAGTGTCTACCGCTTTCACTAAGGCACCAAAGAAGGGATCAGAGACATCCATCACCACCACACCCACAGTGTCACTGCTTTGGGTCGCCAGTGCTTGGGCATTGGCATTAGGACGGTAGCCCAGCTCTGATACCGCTTTAAGGACCGCAGCACGGGTTTCCGGCCGGATGGCAGCGCTGTTGTTAAGGACGCGAGAGACGGTCGCCAGCGAAACGCCAGCTCGTGAGGCCACATCGCGGATCGTAATATTGTGACCAGATGAATGCAGAGCGGTCATGGCCTTATCCTGTGAATATTACTTCATCAATAAGTCACCATGCGCACATTGGAATTAACTGGGCATGGCAGGTGGCCTATCCTACCCAGTTTGTTGAGTTTGCCACGTGAAATACGTCACAAGAAAGAAAACGTTTACATACAAATTTGCAACCCGCTCAAACATTTTTCTCTATTGCACAGATTCAGGGCTTGGTGTTGCGAGGTTGTAACGATTGGCCGCAGGCATATGCCGTTAATTTACGCCAGAGCCATTCTACGGGACCTTGAGCAAAATAACGTAGCCAAAACAGCGAGAAA
Source organism: Yersinia massiliensis (assembly GCF_003048255.1). Taxonomy (NCBI): domain Bacteria; kingdom Pseudomonadati; phylum Pseudomonadota; class Gammaproteobacteria; order Enterobacterales; family Yersiniaceae; genus Yersinia; species Yersinia massiliensis. The sequence goes on along the minus strand of NZ_CP028487.1, from coordinate 1,673,367 downwards.
AGGATGTTACAGAGCCAGATAAAAGGCACCACCGCGAGCAATTGTAAGCGGTCCAGCTGTTGATAGAGACCAAAGTGATAGAAGATTAATGTGCACAGCAATGTTTGTAGCAAGTAATTACTGAGCGCCATTCTGCCCACTTTTGCCAGCCAATAGCTCACACGCCAGCCGGATAACGTAGGCCAATAGCCATAGAGTAGCGCCAGATACCCCACTGCCTGTAACGGTGCACCTAACTCGCGGGGAACTTGCAGTAAAAAGCCCGTCCAGCGGTAATCCCAGCCCACAGCCCATTGCAGCGCCACGCCTGGAATTTGGATCACCAATGAAAGCGGTATCAAACAGGCCGCTATCAACCGGTAATGGCGCAAACTAAACTCGCCGCGCAACCAGCCACAACGCATTAAACCCGCACCAAAGAGCATGGAGCCTGCCAGTTCCCACCCGTACTGTGCACCGATCGCAATCAAATTGGATGAAAACAGATCCAGCCGGTTTTTCCATGCTTCCATGCCACCTTGTAACTTCCAGAATTGTTCATATTGCAGGTCAGCCAAACCCGGCAGCCAAAAACGGCCCGGTTCACCCTGGGTAATAAACCCCAGTAGCAACAACACAGCGACCCCAATCAGATACAGCACCACACCAGTGCGCATTAAACTGGCGGCATCTTTGGCATCACGGATCATTCGCCAACACACCAGACCAATCAAACCATAAGCAAATAGAATGTCCCCATCCCAGAAAAAGATGCCATGAATCAATCCAAGCAAAAGCAAGAGAGATAAACGTGCCCGTATCCAGCTTTTGCCCCGCTTAAGCAGCAGTTCAAGGCCCCCACCAAACAGGATGGCAAAGATAAAGAGAAACTTCGCTTGCGCCACGATATCGAGTATGGCCCAAGTCCAGCTATCAGACAGCGAGGGAAGCCCCATATAGGCGGGGTTTAGGTAGGCAGCCTTTGGCAGGCCAAATGCGCTGATATTGAGCAGCAGAATGCCAAGAATGGCCAGCCCTCGCGCACTGTCTAACGTTGCGATGCGTTGACGCATACCCGACATCCTGTGTACGGGCACCCATTGGTGCCCTCTCTGGCAAAAGGCTATTTAGCCGTGGTGACGTACCGCGCGCAGGAATTCCTGACGGGTATTCTGGCTGGATTTGAATAACCCACCCAATGATGTGGTGGTGGTCGCACTGGTTGCATCACGGATACCGCGTGCTTTGACGCAATAATGCACTGCATCAATCGAAACCGCGACATTATTGGTACCCAGTAGCGTCTGTAACGCCAACAATATTTGCTGGGTTAAGCGCTCTTGCACTTGCGGGCGCTGAGCAAAGAACTGCACGATACGGTTGATTTTGGACAACCCAATCACGCTATCTTTAGGAATATACGCCACAGTGGCTTTACCATCGATCGTCACAAAATGGTGCTCGCAGGTGCTGGTCAGGGTGATATCCCGTACCGTGACCATTTCATCGACCTTCATTTTATTTTCAATCAAGGTAATTTTAGGGAAATTTTCGTAATCCAGTCCGGAGAAAATCTCATCAACATACATCTTGGCAATACGTCTTGGCGTATCCGCCAAACTATCGTCCGTTAAATCAAGATTCAATAACTGCATGACTTGCGTCATATGCGCTTCAATCTGGGTCTTGCGCGTTTTGGCATCTAACTCTTGCTTACGCAACGGGGTTTCGAGGCCACGAGCCAGCAGCGCTTCATGAACGAGCTCAGCTTCTTTACTTAGCGATGACATTCTTTTCTCCAACAGGCTACGCGTCCGGGTGAAATAAACATGATGCAGATCACACCCGGATTTTGCTCCCCACTGTAGTTGAGAGCAAAATGATTATCCAGTGATTGTTATTCATATCCAATTGTTCTTTCTATCATGATGGATATAGAGCTTCAGCTCACGCCTTTAAACTGATTGCTCCACCACCCCTTCTCGAGCGCGGGCTGGCGTTTTAATCACCAGCGCGCCTGCAACGATCAGCGCGACAACCGCCACATAAAGTGCGGGTTCCAACCGATGGGTGAGCGTCGTCGAAATCGCCGATAATATCGGGCCAACTAACTGCCCGATGGCATAACCCGTGGTAAGGAGTCCCGCCATATAGCGCGTATGATCGGGCGCGAGTTCACGGCCATGCTGCAATGAAAGCTGCACCACACTGAGGAACCCACCGCCGGTCAATAATGCCCCCAGAGCCAGCCCGCTAACACCAGGGACTAACTCAGCACAGAGCACGCCAAGTGCCTGAATCCATAACGTCAACGCTAGGCGTGTCTGTGAGGTTAGGCAATGACGAGTCAAAATGCCAATGGTGATGCCGATAACCGCCGCCCCACCGAATACCGGCCAAACAAATTGAGCAAACAGACTATCAGGGAAACGAGCAGTCGCCATCTGTGATAGAAAAGTCGCCGGTAGAATATAGCCAAACCCAGCCAAACTGTAACTCCACACCAAGCGTTTTAGCGCCGGTGTTAAGGTCAATGGCACTGCTGCAATGTGTGGGCGATGTAATTCACCGCCACGTGGCAGATTGATACTTATCGCGGCAATAATAATCAGCGCCAATGTGCCATACACTGTCCACGCTTGCGCTGCAGATAACCCATAGCTATGAATCAGCACGGCTAGCATACCGCTGATGAAGATACCGGCCCCTGGTCCAGCAAAGACCGCAGCGCTGAGCGCTGGGCGACCATAATGCGCCAAGCGTTCATTGGTCCATGCCGCGATCAGCACCATTGACCAACCACTGGCCCAACCAATCGCAAAGCGAACAATGCCATGCCACCACGCGCCTTCAACGACTGCCGAGAGCAGTGTGAGCGCCACTGCTCCCCAGAGCCCCAGCCATAAGCGCCGTTCCACATGACGGCTGGCACGCATGGCGTCAAAGGCACCAAATAAGTAGCCCAGATAATTAAAGGCGGCAACCAACCCCGCACCCGTCAATGTGAATTGATGTTCTGCAATCATCAATGGCACTTGCGGCGTAAAAGCAAAGCGTCCAATGCCCATGGCGACCACTAAGGCCAGAAAGCCACTTAGTGCAATTCTTAAAGCCATTCATCTCACCTATTTGTTGCGCTGTCAGTTGAGAAATCTGCCAGTGGGTTAAAAGAAAGTTGCCAATATCATGCCTGAGCATTAGAATCACAAAAAATGAATAATAATTACCAAGTTCATCACGAAAAGAGAATAATTATGGATCTGACCCAGCTACGCATGTTTTGTTGCGTGGCAGAAACCGGTTCCGTTGCTCGAGCAGCGGAGCAGATGCACCGCGTACCTTCAAATCTCACCACTCGCCTGCGCCAACTCGAAATTGAGTTAGGTGCGGATCTGTTTATCCGTGAAAAACAGCGCCTACGCCTTTCTCCAATGGGACATAACTTTCTGTGTTATGCCCACCGGATTCTGGCATTGAGCGATGAAGCGATGCGTGTTACCCATGCTGGCGAACCTGCCGGTAACTTCCCCATCGGATCGATGGAAAGCACGGCCGCCACCCGCTTGCCTAGTTTGCTGGCGGCTTATCATCAACGCTTTCCCAACGTCACGCTGTCACTCACCACCGGCACGTCAGGCGAAATCATTGAGCAAGTCCGTGCGGGGACATTAGCAACGGCGCTGGTTGATGGCCCAGTCCAACACGATGAACTACACGGCTGTCGCTCCTTCGAAGAGCAACTGGTGCTGATTTCATGTTTGGATCACCCGCCTATTCGGCAAGCCCGCGATGCGGTTGATGAGACATTGTTTGCCTTTCGCACCAGTTGTTCATACCGGCTACGCTTAGAAGGCTGGTTCCATCAAGCCGGTATCTTACCGGGGCCTATCATGGAGATTCAGTCCTACCATGCCATGCTGGCGTGTGTCGCCAGCGGTGCTGGATTGGCACTGATACCACATTCCGTCTTGGCACTGTTGCCCGGCCATGAGCGGGTGCGAGTGCATCCATTACCCAGCGAGATTGCCGATACAGCCACTTGGCTCATCTGGCGTAAAGACGCCTTTAGTCCCAATGTCCGCGCGCTAAAAGAGTTGATCATCGAGCAATTTGATATTGATGATTAAGCGCACGGCACTGCATTTTCCGGTCATAATCTATACAAGAAAATGTTGCGACTCAGTCAAAAATCCAATGCAACATATATGATACATAAAGAATATATTTATATAACACTCATCACGAAGAAGCTATAGGAGCAACACCATGGAGATGATTAAAACCCGCGCCGCTGTCGCATGGGGGCCAAACCAGCCACTATCCGTTGAAGAAGTGGATTTGATGCCACCACAGAAAGGCGAAGTGCTTGTACGGATTGTCGCCAGTGGGGTTTGCCACACTGACGCTTACACCCTATCGGGTAAAGATCCTGAGGGGGTATTCCCAGCTATTTTGGGCCATGAAGGCGGCGGGATTGTTGAAGCGATTGGCGAAGGCGTTACCAGCGTGGCAGTAGGTGATCACGTGATCCCTCTGTACACGCCTGAATGCGGCGAGTGTAAATTCTGTCGCTCAGGGAAAACCAATTTATGTCAGGCGATCCGTAGCACACAAGGCAAAGGCTTGATGCCAGATGGCACGACTCGCTTCTCAAAAAATGGCCAACCCATCTTCCATTATATGGGCACCTCTACGTTCTCTGAGTTGACCGTTGTGCCAGAAATATCATTGGCAAAAATCAATAAAGAAGCGCCATTAGAAGAAGTTTGTTTGCTGGGTTGCGGCGTCACGACTGGTATGGGTGCAGTGATCAATACCGCCAAAGTGAAGCCTGGTGACACTGTCGCTATCTTCGGTTTAGGTGGCATCGGTCTTTCGGCGGTGATTGGCGCACAAATGGCCGGCGCGAGCCGTATTATCGGCATCGATCTGAATACCAGTAAATTCGAGCTGGCCCGCAAACTCGGCGCGACTGACCTGATCAACCCGAAAGACTATGATAAACCTATCCAAGATGTGATTGTCGAGCTGACCGATGGCGGGGTTGATTTCTCCTTCGAATGCATTGGTAACGTCAATGTCATGCGCTCTGCACTTGAGTGTTGCCACAAAGGCTGGGGCGAATCCGTGATCATTGGTGTCGCCGGTGCCGGTGAAGAGATCTCAACACGTCCATTCCAACTGGTGACAGGCCGAGTTTGGCGTGGTTCTGCCTTTGGTGGCGTCAAGGGCCGCTCAGAATTGCCGGGTATCGTGCAGCAATATCTGGATGGCAAATTCGCATTGAACGATTTCATCACCCATACAATGGGCTTGGATCAAATCAATGAAGCTTTTGACTTGATGCATGAAGGTAAATCTATTCGTACCGTGATTCATTTCGATCAATCTTCGCAAGATCGTCATTCATAAAATCATACTTTATAAAATCGTACTTCATAAAATAAGTCGACCAAGGAGGCAGACGCCGCATGAATATGTCACTTGAACTTCTCGAAGAGCACCGGATGTTTGGTGGATGGCAGCAACGCTATCGCCATGCCGCTAGCAGCCTGAATTGCAATATGACGTTCAGCATCTATCTGCCACCACCACGGGATGATAACCCACCGCCAGTACTGTATTGGCTGTCAGGGCTGACATGTAATGATGAAAACTTCACGTTAAAAGCGGGCGCACAGCGGATTGCTGCTGAACTGGGTATTGTGCTAGTGATGCCTGATACCAGCCCGCGCGGTGAGGATGTGCCGAACGATGAAGGCTATGATTTGGGGCAAGGCGCGGGGTTCTATCTGAATGCAACGCAAGCGCCTTGGTCGACGCATTTTCGGATGTACGACTATATCAGCCAAGAATTGCCCGCCTTAATCCGCGAGCATTTTAGTGTCAGTGATCGTCAATCTATCTGCGGGCATTCAATGGGGGGTCATGGTGCATTGATGTTGGCATTGCGTAACCCCCAGCAATATCAGTCAGCATCAGCCTTCGCGCCAATCGTTAATCCATGCCAAGTGCCTTGGGGCCGCAAAGCTTTTGCGGCCTATTTGGGCGCGGACGAAAGCCAATGGCTGCAATATGACAGTTGCCATTTACTGACTCATGCACAAATTCCGCTGCCGATGTTGGTCGATCAAGGTGATGGTGATCAGTTCCTCGCAGAGCAGTTACAGCCAGCAAAATTAGCCGAATTGGCACGTCAGCGTGATTGGCCACTGACGCTTCGGATTCAACCCGGTTATGACCATAGCTATTTCACCATCGCGACCTTTATTGAAGATCATCTACGTTTCCATGCAGAGTATTTGCACGCATAACATTAATTAAAAACGTCACTCTCAATTAATGCTATCTCAAGCCCCTACGGGGGCTTTTTTTATGCGTTATTTAATGAGTGATATGGGCTAATAAATGGCGAATTGCGGTTGATTGTAGAATGAATTAATACTCAGCCCCTAAACCACACTCATCTTGTTTCAGGGCTGATATATTTTACTGTTCCTATAAATCGACCTCTTGCCCTTTACGATGTAACCGTAAAGACACTAAGAAGGTGAGGAAACACATGGCTGAGACATACCAAAAGAAGCTATTTTCCAGATCAAACGACTTGAGAGACAGTGCCACATATTCAGCGCTGCCACCAAACATGGCATTTGCGACAGCATAGGATAAGCCGACCCCTAACGCTCTCACTTCCGGCGGGAACATTTCAGCTTTAAGTAACCCACCAATTGAGGTGTAGAAACTCAGTATAATCAGTGCCGTTACAATCAACGCAAAAGCAATATAAGGGCTGGTCACGCCTTTCAATGCATGCAAAATAGGCACCGTTAGCAGCATCGATAACAGACCAAAAATAAGCATGGAAGTGCGGCGGCTAATTCGATCGGACAACGCACCAAATAATGGCTGCATAATCATGAAAATAAAGAGCGCAGCCGTCATCACTAAACTGGCTGTTTTTACATCCATTCCGGCAGTATTAACCAAATACTTTTGCATATAAGTGGTGTAGGTATAAAAAGAGAGTGACCCACCCGCAGTAAAACCTAGCACCATGATAAATGCGCGGCGATTCTTCCACAGTCCTTTTAAGCTACCAGCATCTTTCTTATTACGCGTCTTTTCATCAGAGGTTTCATTCAACGAACGGCGCAAATAAAGTGCCACCACCGCCAATAATGCGCCCAGTACAAACGGAATACGCCAACCCCAGCTATGCAGAACATCTGATGGCAAAGTTTGCTGTAAAATAACGAGCACTAATAAAGCCAGTAATTGCCCCCCAATCAATGTGACGTATTGGAATGAGGCGTAAAAACCCTTCCGCCCTTTCACTGCCACTTCACTCATATAGGTTGCACTGGTGCCGTATTCCCCCCCAACGGACAACCCTTGGAATAAGCGAGCCACTAGCAGCAAGATAGGGGCCAAATTACCGATGGAAGCATAGGTAGGCAGGCAAGCAATCATCAATGAGCCTGCGCACATCATATAAACGGAAATCAACATGGAGAGTTTACGGCCATGTTTATCCGCAATATACCCAAATAGCCAACCCCCTATTGGTCGCATTAAAAAACCGGCGGCAAAAACACCTGCGGTTTGCACTAATTGCGTGGTGGGATTATCACTGGGGAAAAATAATGGGGCGAAATAGAGGGCGCAGAATGAATAAATATAAAAATCAAACCATTCAACTAAGTTACCAGAAGAAGCCCCAACAATTGCGCGAATTCTCTGCCGAGTATCTGCGCTCTCTGTCAAACGCGCTGATTGTGCTGAATTTTCTGTCGAAACTGCTTCGATTGATGTTGTTTCTGCCATGTTGATGTATCCATCATCTTGTTGAATGTTCACACCCACATGAACATTCTTTATGTATTGTCATATTGTTATATATTGGTAGTAATATTGTTTCAATTGACGTTATCTCTGGTTTCACAGTTTAGGAAAATACTTATATTTACTTGTGATCTCAAAGAGATAATTTTTGCAGCACTTATGTATGGCAGATGTATTTCTGTGAGGTTGAACGCAGATAAAACAATCAGAGACAATAATGCATCGATAATAATTGACCAGTGTTTGAGCTTCACTGGTCAATTATTGCGTTTAAGACTTAGACCTAAAACGCTGAGCCCGGTTGTAATAGAAATGCCTGTTCCTCAGCGCTGGATACCCGACCAAGAATATGATTGCGGTGCGGATAACGGCCGAAACGATCAATAATCGCTTTATGGCGCAACTCATAATCAAGTTGAAGCTCATTGCCTAGTTCGGTATAAAGCACCAGCGCTTGTTGATGAATGAATGGGGATTCCGAGTGCATAAATGGCATATAGAGAAAACCACGTTGTGTATCTGTTAGCTGCCCCGTCTGACCGCTGCTGATAGCCTCTTGAGCCAGCACCAATGCCATACCATCGCAGGAGAAGGAAGCGGGAAGATCACGGAACATATTCCGGCTGAACTGGTCGAGTACCAATATTTCCGCTAAGCGCCCTTCTATCTTTTGCCGCCAATTCGCCAGTTCGCCCTTGGATGCAGCCTGCCAGACTGAGCCAAAATGCTGACGCAAATGGGCATCAAAATCGTCATCCTTTTTGAACCACAATGCTGAGTCCATTTCACTGAACCAAAAATTAAGAATTTTTTGATAGTCCATATTTTTTCCCCTATTTCGTCAGCCAACAATAAACACTCATAAAAAAGCCTAGCACCGACCAATACAGTCCCAGTCTGTGGCCTTCATCCATTCACCCACCTTGCAATCTCTGCCATAATAGCCACCTTACTTGATAGGTAATTCTGCATCCACAATACCTCTTCGTTAGGGTGCACATAGACCACGGAGTTCAGCATGGATCACTGTAATACCTCGGATTTAATCTCTCTGGAACAAGCACTGACTACAATGCTGTCGCAGGTCACGCCATTACAAACAACAGAATTCATCCCGTTAACCGATGCTGCCGGACGTATCACTGCCAGTGCTATTACGTCCCCCATTGCTGTTCCCCCTTTCGCCAATTCGGCCATGGATGGTTATGCGGTGCGCAGTAATGAGCTTAGCAGCGGACTGCCTTTACCGGTGGCTGGTAAGTCTTTTGCCGGTGCCCCCTTTAACGATATTTGGCCTGCCAATACCTGTATTCGAATCATGACCGGCGCCCCGATCCCGACTGGCGCTGATGCCGTCATCATGCAAGAGCAGGCGGCGGTGAGTGAACAGGGTGTCACATTTAATGGCAGCGTGCGTATCGGGCAAAACATCCGTTTAGCCGGAGAAGATATTCAACAAGGTGCTGCGGTGTTCCCTGCTGGCGTAAAGCTTGGCACGGCACAGCTTCCCTTGTTGGCATCATTGGGGATTGCCGACGTGACTGTTTTTCGCGCGTTGAAAGTCGCTATTTTCTCAACCGGTGATGAATTGCAGGCTATCGGTCAGCCGTTGGGCGAAGGTCAGATTTACGATACTAACCGTTTTGCCGTGCGTTTGATGCTGCAACAACTGGGCTGCCAAATCATCGATCTGGGCGTTATCCCTGATGATCAACACGCTTTGCGCAAAGCCTTTGAGCAAGCAGATAGCGTGGCAGATCTCGTGATAAGTAGCGGCGGCGTTTCTGTTGGTGAAGCGGATTACACCAAACAAATGCTAGAAGAACTCGGCGATATCGGCTTCTGGAAATTAGCCATTAAGCCCGGTAAACCTTTCGCCTTTGGCAAATTGGCCCACGCTTGGTTCTGCGGCTTACCCGGTAATCCAGTCTCTGCTGCCCTCACCTTCTATCAGCTCGTACAACCTCTGATTGCCAAACTGTCGGGCCACTCTCAATGGCAACCACCGCTACGCCTGAAAGCCACTGCCATGACGAAATTGAAAAAATCCCCTGGCCGTTTGGATTTCCAACGTGGCATTTTCGCGTCCAACGCCAAAGGCGAGCTGGAAGTCCGCACCACCGGCCATCAAGGCTCCCATATTTTCAGCTCATTTAGCCAAGGCAATTGTTTCATCGTACTTGAGCGAGAACGTGGTTCGGTAGAGATCGGTGAAACCGTTGAGATAGAGTTATTTAACGCGTTGCTAGGGGGCTAAATGTTGCCTGAACTTTCCGATGCACAGGCTCTGCGGTACAACCGGCAAATCGTCCTGCGGGGGTTTGACTTTGACGGGCAGGAAAAGCTTAACGCGGCGAAAGTATTGATCGTGGGCTTAGGCGGCCTTGGCTGCGCCGCCGCACAATATCTAGCCGTGGCTGGCGTGGGGCATCTCACCTTACTGGATTTTGATACGGTCTCTCTCTCTAACTTGCAACGGCAAATTTTGCACCGTGATAATCGGATTGGGATGTCTAAGGTCGCCTCTGCGGCGTTAGCTTTGCCAGATTTGAATCCCCATCTGACGCTAACCACCATTGATGCTCAGCTAGAGGATGAACAACTCGCCGCTGCTATCACGGAACACAATCTCGTGCTGGATTGCACCGATAATATTGCCAGCCGTGAGCAGTTGAACCGCTTGTGCTATGCACAACGCAAACCACTGGTATCAGGTGCCGCGATTCGCATGGAGGGGCAAGTCAGCGTCTTTACCTATCAGGAGAATCAACCCTGTTATCGCTGCCTTAGTCGGTTGTTTGGTGAAAATGCCCTGACCTGCGTCGAAGCGGGAGTGATGGCCCCGTTGGTTGGGATTATTGGTAATTTACAAGCAATGGAAGCCATCAAATTATTGGCCAATTATGGTCAGGTCATTTCAGGGCGAATATTGATGTATGACGCTATGACGGCAGAGTTTCGCAGTTTAAAACTGGCAAAAGATGCCCACTGCGAAGTTTGCAGCCATGCTTAAAAGGTTTGCAGCAAGGCTTAGCCGAATTTGAGGCGAAAAAAAAGCTGATGCCATGCATCAGCTTTCTTTATTTTGACACCATCAGATAATCAGGACTGAATACCTTGGCTACGCAGATAATCTTCGTAGTTACCGGTGAAGTCGATCACCTTAGTTGGGGTCATTTCAAGCACTCGGCTCGCCAATGAACTGACGAACTCACGGTCATGAGAAACGAAGATTAATGTCCCTTCGTACATTTCCAATGCCATGTTAAGGGCTTCAATAGATTCCATGTCCAAGTGGTTGGTTGGTTCATCCATAACCAGAATGTTAGGACGCTGCATCATCAGCTTACCAAACAACATCCGCCCTTTTTCACCACCCGACAAGACCTGAACTTTTTTCTTGATATCGTCTTGGCTAAACAGCAAACGACCCAACACACTGCGCACAGCCTGCTCGTCGTCTTTTTCTTGTTTCCACTGGCTCATCCAGTCAAAAACAGTCAGGTCAATTTCAAAATCACTGGCGTGATCCTGTGCGTAGTAACCCACTTTGCTGTTTTCAGACCATTTCACCGTACCAGAGTCTGCTTCGTAGTCCCCGACCAGCGTTTTCAGCAGTGTCGATTTACCGATACCGTTCGGCCCAAGAATCGCCACTTTCTCGCCAACTTCTAAGCGCAGATCCAGTTTTTTAAACAATGGGCCGTCATCAAAACCTTTGGTCAGTAATTCAACTTCCAGCGCATTACGGAACAATTTTTTATCCTGATCAAAGCGGATAAACGGGTTCTGGCGGCTAGAAGCTTTAACTTCATCAAGCTGAATTTTATCAATCTGACGGGCGCGCGACGTGGCCTGTTTTGATTTAGAGGCGTTGGCACTAAAGCGGCTAACGAAAGATTGTAGCTCAGAGATCTGGGCTTTTTTCTTCGCATTATCGGACAACAGACGCTCACGCGCTTGAGTCGCAGCCGTCATGTACTCATCATAGTTACCCGGATAAACACGCAATTCACCGTAATCCAAATCCGCCATGTGTGTGCACACCATATTCAGGAAGTGACGGTCATGGGAAATGATGATCATGGTGCTGCTACGTTCATTCAGAACTTGCTCCAACCAACGGATAGTATCGATATCCAAGTTGTTGGTCGGTTCGTCGAGTAACAAAATCTCTGGGTCTGAGAACAACGCCTGCGCCAGCAATACACGCAATTTAAAGCCGGGGGCGATTTCGCTCATCAAACCATAATGTTGTTCAACCGGAATACCCACACCGAGCAGCAATTCACCCGCACGGGCTTCTGCGCTGTAGCCATCCATCTCACCATAGGCAACTTCCAGATCAGCCACTTTGTAGCCGTCTTCTTCGCTCATCTCAGGCAAGCCGTAAATACGGTCACGCTCTTCTTTGACTTCCCACAACTCGCCGTGACCCATAATAACGGTGTCCAGCACAGTGTTGTTTTCAAAGGCGAATTGATCCTGACGCAATTTACCCAAGCGCTCATTTGGATCAAGGAAGACGTTGCCACCACTTGGCGCCAAATCGCCACCAAGGATTTTCATGAATGTGGATTTACCACAGCCATTTGCGCCAATCAGACCGTAGCGATTACCGCCGCCGAATTTGACTGAAATGTTTTCAAACAGCGGCTTGCTGCCGAATTGCATGGTGATATTGTTAGTACTTAGCACAGAGCTCGCTCTCGATTGTATTACTGAATAGGGATATTCAAGAATGATAGAAAATGTGATTCGGCGCGCATTATGCCACAAGATGGCAAGAGTATCGCCTCCAGTTTTGCACGAAATCTCAGCAGGGGCTTAAATCTGAAAATACACGAGGATAACAACCCTGTTCTGGGACGTTAAAAGGGGCGAAATCGCCCCTAGAGTCATCCTAATTAACGCCTAAGCTATCAGTGCTATACCTCAATCACGCATTGTAATGCACTGTACTTATCCAATAAGTAAGGCCGTAGATAACCCACGGTATTAGACATCGGTAACACTTCTTCGCTAAGACGAATATTCAGCACATTAGAAATATAATGCCGGCGATGCATTATTCGTTGCCACACCTCAGGATAATGCGCCGCAAGTTCTTGACGTAGCGGCTCATCAGCGAGCGCAATACACTCTTCCGCACTCACCCCAGCGTAACCTTTCACCGAAGGAATAATGTCAATTTGGAATAACATGCCACTGCTGATTTTCTCATTAGAGCCACGATAAATCGGCGAACATAGCCACTCTTCATCGGCGACTAAGTGGCCCGGATTTAACGACCAATGATATTGCGATTGAGGGAATACCCTTTCAACCAATGCATACATCTCTTGGCCCAACATCCCAATGCGGATGTTTTCCAACCAAGCGACCACCGTGGTGTAATAAGGAATCGCCACTTTGTCGAGATAATCTCTTTCCGCCGCAGGCAATTCATCAGCTTGGTGAACAACATAACCCGTTCGGCTGCTCAAGCCGCCTTTAAACCCAGTGGTCAACGAGAGCTTATCGCCAAGTTGTACTGTTTTATCACTGGGATACAGATTCGCCTGTTCAAAACGGGCACCGGTTGCGGCAATCATGACAACCGTATTCGGTTGACCTTCATCAGCCAGATAACTGCCAAGTTGTTTTTCCGTTTTACCCACTTCTACAGCAGCTAGCGCATTAAGAATGCAATTCGATGCGAGATTTGCGCCATATTCATAGTGCGCCAATTCATTCGCATTATTGGTCACTCTGGCCGCAGTCTCACTCCCTATAAATAGCGCGGTGGCATTAATGACCGCAGTGGTGGATGAAACAGATTGTTTTATGGCATCTAGCATAAAATGCGGAATATCAAATAACTGGCTATTATCATCCAGCTTACTGGTGAAGAGTTTCCACCCGACTACCCCGACCTTTTTAGCTTGCTGAATACCCGTTTCTGCCAACAATTCAGCCAAGGTTTTACTGTTCCCCATCGGTTGATTCGGCAGTGAAAAATAGGGGACATGTATCCCCGTATTTTTCACTCGTGCATATTGCGATAACTTTAGGTTTTCATTACCCAACAACAGATAAATCTCACCTGTAGCATGTAACACTATCGCTGCTTCTTCAAATCGAGGAATAAACCCCGCTAAATATTCAAAGTTGCCGCCATGCTCTTTATCGGCATAAACAAATAAATAGTCGATACCCGCTTGGGACATGTTGTTAATGAGTTTGGCTTGGCGAGCGGCAATAGTGCTATCGCTAATGGCGACCTTAGATACGGCTTCAAATCGTGCGGGTGACTCAATCGGGGCCAGCTTGACTTGGCGCTTAGCCACGACTTTATTCATAGCCACTTTTTTATCCATCACAATCACGACCTCCATTAGTTAATTTAAATTAGGTTATTTCTATTGGGTTATAACCATTTAGCATCACGGGTAAAGGAGATAGTTAACCAGCGATGGGGACCTGAATCACCAATTGCATGGGAGATCTCATCACGTATCTTGTCAAAATAAAGAACCCCGCTATTTTCCATTTCAGGTGGAATAACAACATGAATTTCAACAAATAAGCCTCGACCAATGCGAGTAGCGTAATGCGAGTAATCAACAAATTGATATTTTTCCATTAGCCTATCCATCAAATTTTCCATGGAGGTATCTAATGTATCTGGTGTCATTTGCAATACTTCACGCACAGCAGAAATGACCGTTTTTATTGGGACAGGTATCAATATCAGCGTTAACAGGGCTAATACGCTAGGGTCAGTATAGACAATCAAATGCTCATAGCGCGTGCCTTCCATGCTCCAAGAAAGCAAAAATGCCACCAATAAAGCAGAACTAATACAGGCTGACATCAACCAGCTTTTGGTATCCAGTGCAATAAGTTCAGACTTAACACGCTTATTTAAGCGGCGCTGTTTTAAAAATACTGTAAAACAGAAAATACTGACGACTAGAGCATAAACAATTGCCCAGCCAAGTTCTAATTCACGACCGCCATCGATAATACCTTTGATAGCATTAACAAATGCATACAAACAGAGAAAAGCCAATAAACTGCCATTAAATGCCAGAACCAGCGGTTCAACATGCCAAAAGCCATATTGGAAGCGGCGGCTATTCGGTTGACCTAACAATCGCGAAACCAACAAGGATAAGCTGCACATACCAGCATCTAACGCGGAGAACATGCCATCAAAGATAATCGACATCGAACCACAAACAATGCCGAAAACGATCCCCATGGTGGCGATAAATAAAGTGAAAAAAATCGATCGCCGTAAAATCTGCTGTTCAAGCTTGGTGTCATGTAGCATAAGTGGAGCCGCTGCACTCTGTGTCGTCATGATTACACCCTATTATTTTGGTTATCATTGTTTGTTTCTAATGCAAGCAACTGTTTTTATTACAACCTATTATTTGTTATTTAATATTCGGCTTCAGATAGAAATCACAACAAGGAGTGTGAGACTCAATCAGCGTTAAAAGTAGTTTGTCATATTATTCAATTTTTACCAGTAAATTGCGCTTTTACTATCAATAGAAAAGCTTTTTAATCTATTGTTTTTACTTGCTTTAAGTTTCACTGGCTATGTTACGAGATATTTTATATCGCCAATTTGCCGCTTTATAGCATTAATACATGTTTTATTTTCATCTTTATCCTAAAGCCATCCACCAGCAAAATTTTATACTGATACTTCATAACAGACTTTATTTATTCTCATAACATACAAGTGAGATTAGAAAAAAGAAACGACATCGTAAATGAGTAGAAGTTGTTATTCGTCAAAAATGCATTTTCTACAGAACGATATTATCCAGTGTTTTGGCTAATACCTGTTTAGGGGGGAATATGGCGGCTAAGCTTAATATCCTATTAGTGCATGGCGCGTGGGCTGATGGTTCACAATGGCGACATATTATCCCCGCGCTACATGCGATGGGTCACCGGGTTATCGCTATTCAAAATCCCCTGACATCACTCGCGGATGATGTAGAACGTACAATCAAACTCACGACTGCGTTATATGGCCCTACCCTACTAGTGGGCCATGCTTATGGCGGTATGGTTATTACTCAGGTCGGGCACCTGCAAAATGTGGTAGGCATGGTGTATCTTGCCGCGTTCGCACCGGATGCGGGTGAAAGTCTATCAAGCCTTTCTGGCGCATTTCGCCCATCCCCCATTGGGGCAGCATACATTCGCCCTGATGATAATGGCTTTTTGTGGGTAGATACCGATAAATTCCACGAGAGCATGTGCCAAGATATTGATGAAAGCGAAGCAATAGTCCTAGCGTTATCGCAAAAACCGTTAGCGGCACGGGCTTATACGGATAAATCAGCCCAGCCAGCTTGGCGAGTGAAGCCTTGTTGGTATCAGATTTCAACGGAAGACAGAATGTTACCTGTTGAAATACAACGTGGATTTGCCGAGCGAATTCAAGCGCAAAAAGTGATTGAGTTGGCTGCTAGTCACTGCTCGCACCTATCGCATCCGCAGCAGATCATTGCCTTGATTGCCGATGCAGCAAATACGGTCAAATAATCAGCACCATTGCCATTAAACTCAATGAAGTTGTGGCAGAGCTCAAAGCCCTTACAAGGTTCTCTTATCCACAAACGAAAAAAATCCGCCCTAGAGCGGATTTTATGCAATCTAGTCATTCATCGTTAAAGATGAGTGCTGATCATCCTAAGTAATACTTAGAAAGTGTAACCTACGCCAGCAACCCAAGTACCGATGTCAACATTACGGATACGGCTCTGCTCGTAAGAGACGTCCAAAGCAACGTTTTGCATTGGGTTAAACTGCATACCTGCGCCATAGGTGAAGCCGTAATCGCTGGTGCTGTTTTTGTCTGAGTTAGCCGTTGGGAAGTTCTGAGTGAAGCGACCATAACCCACACCGACTAAACCATAAACGCTTGCCCAATCGTTGATACGGTAAGCAGGACCTGCGGTGATCGCGTTGTATTGTGCTTTGTTGTAAACAGATGCGCTGTCACCAAAGCTGCTTTTCTCAGTGTGAGTGAAAGAGGTGATGTAGCCCAGTTGGGAATCGCTCCACTCGTAACGGTATTTCAGGTTGAAGCCTGAAGATTTGTTTGCAACACCTTGGTAATCGCTCTGGGCATAACCACCAGAAACGGTGCTTTGACCTGCAAATGCTGAACCTGCAGTCACTGCTAATACACAAGCTGCTACCGCTGAAAGACATGTCATTTTATTCATAACCACCTCGAAAGACGCAAAAATATAGATGAAACAAAAACACCATGAAATTATAACAATAAACAGTTTGAAACTCTGCCTACTAATGATTGTCTAATCATTTATTTGGTGTAACAAAGAATTTCAAGTATCTTCCATCTTACTAATACGCTTACGATTTCCGGCTATCCTACACCTTATTGTGATACCCATCACTAAAATCCATTCCAGACTATTCTTAATTTTCCAGCTCAAATAAACATCAAAAATAGCGTTAAAAAACAGCGCCACGAGAGAAATCGTCGCCCTTTTTTATTTTTGATAACGGATTGGCGATTTTTAAACACTCCCCTGACATTTCATTTACACTGGCAAAGACGAAAACCTAATACTTATTTTTGAGGCTCAAAAGGATGTCTTTGTCTCCCCCATCCAAACATTCAATTCCGTTAGTCCCTATTTTGCTGTTGATAGTCGCCATGATCTCCATCCAAAGTGGCGCGTCATTGGCAAAAAGCTTGTTCCCGCTGGTTGGCGCACAGGGGATAACCTCTTTGCGACTCGGTATCGGTACACTCATTCTGTTTGTCATTTTTAAGCCTTGGCGGATGAAATTTGAAGCGGGCAGTCGTTTGCCCCTGCTTATTTATGGGGTGACGCTCGGTGGAATGAACTTTCTCTTTTACCTGTCACTGAAAACGGTACCGCTAGGCATTGCTGTCGCATTGGAATTCACTGGCCCATTGGCCTTGGCAATGCTGTCATCTCGCCGCCCAGTTGACTTTATCTGGGTCGGGCTAGCCGTTCTAGGGCTGTGGTTCCTACTGCCATTGGGGCATAACATTGGCACCATCGATTTATTCGGCGCGGCTTGTGCATTGGGTGCGGGTGTCTGCTGGGCGCTTTACATCGTTTCCGGGCAAAAAGCCGGTGGCGACCACGGGCCAGGGACAGTTGCGGTTGGCTCACTGATTGCCGCCCTAGTGTTCTGCCCGATTGGGGTGGCTTATAACGGTATGGCGCTGTTCTCCCCTGCTATTTTACCGGTTGCTCTGGCCGTCGCGATTTTGTCTACAGCCTTGCCCTACTCACTCGAGATGGTGGCATTAACCAACCTCCCGACACGAACATTCGGCACATTAATGAGTCTGGAGCCTGCATTAGCGGCAATTTCAGGATTAGTGTTTTTGAATGAGCATCTGACGTTGATTCAATGGCTGGCATTGGCATCAATCATCTGTGCATCTATCGGTGCAACGTTGACCATCAGGCCTAAGCCAAAGCTTGATAGCATTACTTAAATAGGGGCATTGAGTGGAAATTAGAGCAGCAACACCGGCAGATTTTACTGAAATATGGCCACTATTTCAGACCATTGTCAGTGGCGGTGATACCTATGTGTTCAGCCCTGACACACCCAAGCAAGATGCTTATGATTACTGGTTTGGTGCGGGTGTGCGTTGTTTTGTTGCCGTGCACCAACAACGTATTGTGGGCATGTATAAACTCATCAATAACCAACGTGACCTTGGCGCTCATGTGGCTAATGCTTCCTTTATGGTGGATGGGCAAGCGCGAGGTTTGGGGATAGGCAAAGCACTCGGCCTGCATTGCATTGAACAGGCCACCGCATTGGGCTACCGAGCCATGCAGTTTAACTTTGTGGTCAGCACCAATACGCTGGCAGTGGCGTTATGGCAAAAGCTCGGTTTCAAGATCATCGCCACGCTACCTGCCGCGTTTAATCACCGCCAATTAGGTTATGTCGATGCTTACGTCATGCATCGGGTATTGGTGCCAAGTTCAGACTAACATCCGATGATCCCGCCCAAAGCAGAATATTTTGATTTAACTTATTGCACGCCAGCCCAGTGATTTCGCGGGTTGGCGTTTTTTTATCATTATTTTTCGTTTTCTGTGCATCCAAAACCACAGGTTGGTTCGTATAGGTAGATGTGAGGCAAGACTTCACCACAACCCGCTCAAAAGGAATACATTATGAAAACGCTTATTCGTACCGCTATCTGTGCTTCCTTGGTATTCAGCAGTGTTTCTATGGCCGCGATGATGTCCGAAACCGTCATGGTCGGTGGTGCATCCATGTTCCCAAGCAAAAACATTATTGAGAATGCGGTGAATTCAAAAGATCACACCACATTAGTGGCAGCCGTCAAAGCTGCGGGGTTGGTTGATACCCTACAAGGTCCAGGGCCCTTTACCGTGTTTGCGCCCACCGATGCCGCCTTCGCAAAATTGCCCGCCGGTACGGTTGAAAGTTTGGTCAAACCAGAAAATAAAGCCATGCTCACCCAGATCCTGACCTATCACGTCGTCCCGGGTAAGTACGATATGAAACAGCTGCAAAGTAAAATCAAAGCAGGTGGCGGAACTGCGGAACTGAAAACCGTTAACGGCCAATCACTCTGGATTATGAATAATGGCCCACACAATATTCAGTTAAAAGATGGTAAAGGAAACGTCGCCAACATCAGCACCTATGATGTACAACAGAAAAATGGTGTGATCGATGTAATTGATACTGTCCTGATGCCTAAATAAATCCCGTCTATACTGGGTGCAGTGTCTTACTGCACCTGACGGATTTTTTAGGGATTGGCGCATGAATGAATGTTCTTTGGAACAACAAGTCGGACTGATCGAGGCCATTGCTAAAGGCGATCAGTCCGCGTTTGAACAGCTTTACCGTCTAACCTCCCCCCGATTATTCGCCGTAGCTGTGCGAATGCTACGTAGCCACGCCCGTGCAGAAGAAGTTCTACATGACAGCTTTCTCACTGTCTGGAATCGGGCGGATAATTACAACGCGCAACTCAGTGCGCCACTGACTTGGTTGACACACATTGTCCGTAACCGAGCAATAGATTTGATGCGCGGCAGCGATAACCGCTTACAAGCACTCGATGACGATGAAACCGAGATGCTGACGGACAACAGGCTGACACCGTTGGCGCAATTGCAGCAAGACAGCGAGGCTAAACAACTGGCAGACTGTTTAACGCATCTCCCTGCGGATCAACGCCAAAGTATTATGCTGGCCTATTATCAAGGGCTTTCTCATGGGGAAATATCGGTTCATTTACAACAACCCCTTGGTACGATAAAAAGCTGGATTCGTCGTGCACTGGACCACCTAAAGGACTGTGTAGGCTTATGAAAAACAGACGTGAATATGACTCAGCATTAGCCGCAGAGTATGCACTCGGCCCCCTGCGCGGATTGGCCCGAATGCGTTTTGAACGCAGGGTTCGCCGTGATCCTCGACTGGCGGCAGATGTTGCCAGTTGGCAGAGCTTGTTCACTCAACTCGATAATCGGTTGGCCCCCTTGGCCCCACCAGAACGCGTCTGGAAACGCTTAGTGTTGGAATTACCGCCGATTAACGTGCGCCACATCAATCGTCATCGTTGGCTGTATGCAGGCTGGGCGATAGCCGCATGCTTAGCGGCTGTTTTAATCATTCCGCGCCTATTGGTAGAACCGCCAAGCGCCATCCCTGTTGCGGTACTGTCTAATAGCCAGCAAAGTAGCCAATGGGTCGTTAGTCTAGAAAAATCAACCCGTCACTTGACCTTAACACCACTGAATCCCATTGAGGTCAGTCACAACAATAGCCTCGAATTATGGCGTATTCCTGACGGTAAAAAACCGCAATCTCTTGGGCTACTCAATGCCAGTGGCCCGACCCAATTGCAGTTAGCTGAAAATCAACTCGACGGTCATTCGCTGCTGGCCATTAGCCTTGAACCGCACGGCGGCTCCCCAACGGGTCAGCCAACAGGGTCAGTGCTGTTTAGCGGCCCAATACAGAATTTGTAACAGATGAGTGTTATTGGGTGCGGTCGCGGTGTAAACCGCGCCATCCCGTTGTATTTCTGAGTTTTTGCCTCGGAGGCCCTGCATGAAAGACTGGAATCCTGACTTATATCGTCAATTTGAAGCAGAACGTACTCGCCCTGCTCACGATCTGTTAGCTCAGATTGATCTCGCCGCACCACGTTACATTAGTGACTTAGGATGCGGGCCAGGCAACTCCACCGAATTGCTTTATCAGCGTTTTCCTGACGCTCAACTGGTGGGGGTTGATAACTCGGCCACCATGTTAGCCAGTGCGCAAAAACGCCTTCCTCATTGTGACTTTCTTGAAGCAGATATTCGCCAATGGCAACCTTCTGAACCACAGGATCTTATCTACGCCAATGCCTCATTGCAGTGGCTAACGGACCATTCACAACTGTTTCCGCATTTGCTTTCTCAACTAGCGCCCAACGGTGTACTGGCTGTTCAGATGCCGGATAACTTGGATGAACCCAGTCACCGCGCCATGCGCAAAGTCGCAGAAAATGGGCCTTGGCAGCAAACATTGCAAGAGGCGGGCGCGGTACGGGCAAAAGTACTCAGCGCGACTCAATACTATGATTTGTTAGCGCCTCATGGGGAACGAGTGAATATATGGCGCACCACCTACTATCATCCGATGCCCTCTGCCCAAGCGATTGTTGACTGGTTACGATCCACCGGCTTGCGCCCATTTTTGGACCCGCTTCCGGAAGCGATGCAAGTGGATTTCCTGCAAGATTATCTGTCCATCATTGATGCTGCCTATCCAGCCCTCATCGATGGCCAGCGCTTGCTGGCATTTCCACGCTTATTTATCATCGCTCACGCCCGAGCATAATCCCACAATATATACCGGCCAATAAATGAGGCCGGTATATCGCATTGATAAAACAACAATAAAATAGTCCTGCGTAAGAATTATTTATTTGTTATTCATTTTTATTAAAACTGACTTTCTACTCAATCAACTTATACGTTAACAATATTTCAACCTTTGGTTGCTGAGAAATATCCAGCTAGACACCCCATCAAAAGTTGAAATAAAAAACAGATATAAATCACAGCGATAGTCATTATCAATTAGCCATAACATTCAATTGAAATTATTTTATATACGAAACATAAAATTACACTTCAAAATACTTTCAGCATTCAACTATTTAATTGATAGGCAATATCTAAACTGCAAAATTAAATATCTTTGTTATACTTATTGCGGTGAAGAAATTGGTAATCAACTCAATAAAGGGATACCTATTATGAGTACAGCAAAACTGGTCAAAGCAAAATCTTCCGAACTCATCTATACCCGTAATGATGTCGATGAGCATGCAAAAGCACTGACGATTAAGCTCTTAAACCAATTGGTTATTCAGTTTATCGATCTGTCGCTGATCACCAAACAGGCTCACTGGAATATGCGCGGCGGTAATTTTATCGCGGTCCATGAAATGCTTGATGGCTTCCGTACCGCCATTAACGACCATTTGGATACCTTTGCAGAACGCGCGGTACAATTAGGTGGCGTAGCACTGGGTACTGCACAGTTGGTGACGGATAAAACACCACTGAGAAGCTACCCCACTAATATCCATAGTGTCCAAGAACATCTCAAAGAGTTAGCAGACCGTTATGGCGTCGTCGCTAACTTTATTCGCAAAGCGATTACAGAAGTTGATGATGAAGCCAGCGCAGATATGTTCACTGCCGCTTCACGCGATTTGGATAAATTCTTGTGGTTCCTCGAAGCCAATATTGAGTAATCGTCGTATTTGATTAAATGCACCTGCAATTTGAATAATAACGTCATAGAGGGTCGGTCAACCGGCCCTCTGAACGGAGGTTATATGGCAAGTGGATGGGCTGGAGACGGCGCAGTACAAGATCAAATTGACTCGACCCTTGAAGACGCCGTGCAACGTGCCAGACAGGCGCTCGGCAAAGGTAAGAGTGAAAATTATTGTCTCGAATGCGGGCAAGAAATCCCCGAAGCGCGCCGTAACGCATTGGCGGGTGTTAAGTATTGTCTCGCCTGCCAAACCGAATTAGATAAGCATCAAGCCAGCCATGCCGGCTATAACCGCCGCGGCAGTAAAGATAGTCAACTCAGATAACCCCCGCAGTCCACATCCCTACCCTGCACTTTTTTCATGCAAAAACTCGATGCAGTTAACAATATTGTTACATCGATGTTGTTTATCGATTGTTTATTCTTGATTGCAGAGTTAATAATAAGTAAATATATAGCCCATTGCACCATAATGAGATTATCGCACCATTTTGGTGGGCCAGCATGGTGCAATCAACGCTAACTCATTAGTTTCAGGCTAAGTACTTAGGGTAAAAGCCATATTTTTAAATAACTTGCATTTCTGGCACGATCTTTTCATATTGCTCCCTGAAATATAAAAATGGATCTCTTTGCCCCAAGTAATTGGTGTTGCAGTTTAACTGCAGCGTCGATGCAAAAGGTACGTCCACAAAAGCACAAAGGAACTCCCACTTATGAAGTCACTTGTCAAAGTTTCATTGGCCGCACTTGCGCTGGCCTTTGCCGTTAGCTCCCACGCCGCAGAAAAAGAATTGATTGTTGCTACAGATACCGCTTTCGTCCCATTTGAATTCAAACAAGGGGATAAATACGTTGGTTTTGATATCGATTTATGGGATGCCATCGCGAAAAAACTGGATCTGAAATATACCCTGAAACCGATGGATTTCAGTGGCATCATTCCTGCGCTGCAAACCAAAAACGTTGATCTGGCACTGGCGGGTATCACTATCACCGATGAACGTAAAAAAGCGGTCGATTTCTCTGACGGCTATTACAACAGCGGCCTGCTGGTCATGGTGAAAGCAGACAACAACGACATCAAAAGCGAAGCTGATCTGAAAGACAAAGTGGTCGCCGTTAAAAGCGGTACTGGCTCTGTCGATTACGCTAAAGCCAACATCAAAACCAAAGACCTACGTCAATTCCCGAATATCGATAACGCCTATTTGGAGTTAGGCACTGGCCGTGCTGATGCTGTTTTGCATGACACACCAAACATCCTGTACTTCATCAAAACTGCCGGTAATGGCCAGTTCAAAGCAGTGGGTGATTCTATCAAAGCACAGCAATACGGTGTTGCTTTCCCACAAGGCAGCGAACTGCGTGACAAAGTTAACGTAGCTCTGAAATCTCTGAAAGAAGACGGCACTTACGCTGCAATTTATAAAAAATGGTTCGGCGTAGAACCTAAGTAATTCATTTTTGCCGTTTTTAGACCAGGAGAATATCCATGCAGTTTGAATGGAGCGCTATTTGGCCCGCCATCCCAATCCTGCTTGAAGGCGCCAAGTTAACCCTATGGATTTCGGTCCTAGGGTTGCTTGGCGGCCTGATAATTGGGGTTATAGCCGGTTTTGCCCGTGCCTATGGAGGTTGGTTAAGCCGGAATATCGCATTAGTCTTTATTGAGCTGATCCGTGGCACGCCGATTGTGGTGCAGGTGATGTTTATCTACTTTGCCTTGCCGATGATGATGCCAGTGCGCATCGATCCTTTCTCAGCCGCCGTTGTGACGATCATCATTAACTCAGGCGCTTATATCGCGGAAATCACCCGTGGTGCCGTGCTGTCAATCCACAACGGGTTCCGTGAGGCCGGTCTGGCGCTGGGGTTATCCAAGCGTGACACCTTACGTTATGTGATTGCCCCGCTGGCTCTGCGCCGCATGCTGCCACCATTAGGTAACCAGTGGATTGTCAGTATCAAAGATACCTCACTGTTTATCGTGATTGGTGTGGCAGAACTGACTCGTCAGGGTCAGGAAATTATCGCCGGTAACTTCCGCGCCATGGAAATATGGAGTGCGGTCGCGGTGATCTACCTGATAATCACCTTGGCTCTGAGCTTTGTTCTGCGCCGGTTAGAAAGAAAGCTGAAAATAATATGATTGAATTTAAAAACGTCTCCAAACACTTTGGCAAAACCCAGGTGCTCCATGACATCAATCTGAACATCACCAAGGGAGAAGTGGTGGTGATTATTGGTCCTTCCGGCTCAGGTAAATCGACTTTGCTGCGTTGTATCAATAAGCTGGAAGTCATTACCAGTGGGCAACTAATCGTCGATGGTCTAGATGTGAATGACCCTAAAGTTGACGAACGCCTCATTCGCCAAGAAGCGGGAATGGTGTTCCAGCAATTTTATCTGTTCCCACATCTTACTGCGCTGGAAAACGTGGCTTTTGGCCCTATCCGCGTTCGTGGGGCGTCTAAAGATGCCGCCAATAAGCTGGCGATGGAACTATTGACCAAAGTTGGCCTAGCCGATCGCGCTCATCATTTCCCAGCAGAATTATCCGGTGGTCAACAGCAACGAGTGGCGATCGCTCGTGCGCTGGCCGTTAAGCCAAAACTGATGCTGTTTGATGAACCAACCTCTGCGCTGGACCCTGAATTACGCCATGAAGTGTTGACCGTAATGAAAGATCTGGCCGAAGAAGGCATGACCATGGTTATCGTTACGCACGAAGTGGGCTTTGCCCAAAAAGTGGCATCGCGCCTGATCTTTATCGATAAAGGCCGAGTGGCGCAAGATGGTGAGCCAGATAGTTTGATCACTAACCCGCCAAGTGAACGTTTACGGGAATTCCTGCAACACGTTTCCTGATACGCGGTTTAACGTTAATCTAAAATAAAACGGGCGGGCATCTTAGATCCCCGCCCGTTTTTTTATGCAGAATAGCTTACAGAGGTGTTTGCTGATTTTTAACCTGAGCAAAAGCTGTCATTAGTTTCACTACATCCTGCATACCAATGTTGACCTGATTGATCACCTCACCCGCATCTTGTGTCAGTGTCACCCCGCCACCTGCTTGCTCAACACAGGTTCCCATCCCTTTGATGGCCGCCATTACGCCGTGCTGAATGGTCTTAGTCATCTGCTCTATCTCTGTCGCCGCCTTACGTGAATGCTCTGCCAGCAAGCGCACCTCGCTGGCGACGACAGAAAAGCCCTTTCCATGCTCACCCGCATGAGCCGCTTCAATCGAGGCATTGATAGCCAGTAGATTCGTTTGTGAAGAGATTTTACGGATAGCTTCGACAATCGTACCGATCTCTTGCGAGCATCGACCTAAATCGCTGACCACATCTGACGTTTCACGCGCTATCGACTCGACTTCTTGCATGCCGCGAACGGCTTGCTGAACAATTTCAGCGCCTTGTGAGGCAGAACGGTCCGTCGAAAGTGAGAGGTGGTGTACATTACGGATCAGGTTTTCTTCATGCTCTTGTTGCAACATCAGTTGCGTAATGTCCTGAGCAATTTTCACCACTTTAAACACCTGCCCTTCATTATCCATAATCGGGTTATAACTGGCCTCCAGCCAGACACGTTGGCCACGACTGTTTACGCGTTCAAAGCGCCCGAGAATAAATTCACCGCGCGCCAGACGTTGCCAATGCTGATAATAATCATCCGAGTGGGCAAATTCAGGCGTACATAACATCTGATGGGATTTATGCTGAATATCTGCGAGTGAATAACCAATAACACGCAGCAGATTATCGTTTGCCGCTAAAATAATGCCTTGAGGGGAGAACGTAATCATCCCCATCGAACGGTTAAGCGCTTCCAGTAAACTTTGGTGCTCTTGAGATTGCAGTATTCGTTCAGTCACGTCATGGGCTATTTTAATTATTTCGACGACACGCCCTTGGTTATCTAATACCGGTGTATACGTCCCCTGCAACCAAATAATGCTGCCGTCTTTACGTATCCGCTTAATATTATCGGTGATGGGACGCCCCTCATTGAGCAATTTCCAGTGGCGGCGATAAGGTTCACTGAGTACATATTGTGGATCACAAAATAATTTATGATGCTTGCCGATCACCTCATTTTGTTGATAACCCATTGCCTGTAAAAAGAGTGTATTAGCGTGTTTCACCGTGCCATCTGGCTTAAAGATTATCATTGGAACAGCATTATCAATCGATGCTAGCTCTGCCCGTGGAGACGCATGAGATGAGCTGAAGTTGAACAACATAAGTTGAGTCCTTCTGGTGAATGATTGAGCAGCAAATGAATCATGTGCCTTTCAACGTGCATGCACGGTAAAACCCAGAGAATTGATTAGACTTCTCTTGAGATTTTATTCTTCACCCTGGACGATGAGGTCATTGAACTGATGAGTTCTAAACACGACAAAAAATCAAAATAACACTTTTCATTGCTGGCTATATTGCCAAGCTAAGAATTATCTTAATCAGCTTAGACTATAGAAATGAGATTTGCAGGTTGCTCGGTAATGTCTAATGAATACCGAGGGAAATAGGCTTATCGCAGTATTTAACAGTTAAATAGAGTAAATACTGCGAAGTAAGAAGCGAGAAGATGACGGGAAGGCCATTCCTTACGGCTTCAAATCCTGAGGGGTCGATGACCAACGTTCCGCTTTCCAGCGCGCTTGCTCTTCCGGCGTCAAGAAAGTCCATGCCACGAATCGACTGACTTTCTGGCCTTGCGCCATATCGATGGTGCGAACCTCAACCGCATTGGCATAACGCAATGCATGGTAGATAGCCGGTAAAGTCGTTTTCTTAGAAATCAATGAGGTAAACCAGAAACAACTTTTTGCTTTGGTTGCGCTTTCCGCCACCATGCGGCTGACAAACCCTTCTTCGCCCCCTTCACACCACAGCTCACTATTTTTTCCGCCAAAATTTTGCACCGGTTTAGCGGCAACTTCACCTTTCCCTAACTTGTGCAATTTACGACGCGTGGTTGCTGCCGCTTCTTCTGCCGAGCCGTGGAACGGCGGGTTACACAACGTAGCATCGTAACGCTCATTCACTGCCAAAATCCCGTCGAAAATGGCCTGCGGGTCTTTTTGCTGCTTTAACCGCAGGGTATTTCTCAGCGTCGGGTTCATGGATACCACCATTTTTGCCGCGCTCAAGGCTTGCGGGTCAATGTCAGTACCGGTGAAACGCCAGCCGTATTCACGCTGACCAATGATTGGATAAATACAATTCGCGCCGACACCAATATCCAGTAACGCAATGCTTTTACCTTCTGGGATAACCCCATCATTGCAACTGGCCAACAAATCGGCCAAATGATGAATATAATCAGCACGCCCAGGGATCGGTGGGCAGAGAAAATCAGCGGGAATATCCCAATATTCAATGCCGTAGAAATGTTTCAGTAATGCCCGATTCAGCATTTTTACCGCCGAGGGGTCAGCAAAGTCGACAGAAATATCACCATAGGCATTCGGTGCCAAAAAAGGGATTAATTCAGGGCAACTCACTGAAAGCGCATCAAAATCATAACGCGAGCGATGACGGTTTCGGGGATGCAATCCGCTTTTTTCTTTGGGGAATACTTTTTTGTTTTCCATCGTACTGACTCTCTGATAGGCATTTTCTGGCGCGTAAGATAGCATAAATTCATGTTAAACAGGTCAGCCATGTCGAGATGGCCCAAAACCGGTTTATTTTTTAGCCCGCTTGTTCATTACCCAATTTATCTATGACAGTAATGCCAGTTGAATAATAACATTCTGTCCTTATGTCACTTTTATGCAGCGTAGGAATATATGCATACTGAAAACGATTATTACTATGAACCTGCAACCGGTCATGGTTTGGCGCATGATCCGCTGAAATCTATTATCAGCCCACGCCCTATCGGTTGGATCTCCTCCGTCAGCAGTAGCGGCCAACGTAACCTTGCACCTTATAGCTTCTTTAACTGCTTCAGCGATCGGCCACCGATTATTGGTTTTTCTAGCAGTGGTTGGAAGGATAGTGTCGCTAATATCGCCGAAACGGGTGAGTTTGCATGGAATCTGGCGACCCGTGAATTGGCCGCTGCGATGAATAACAGCTCAGCCTCTCTACCTGCGGACCAAGATGAATTTCAGTTTGCCGGATTGACGCCTAAGCGAGGGCGGCGAGTTAATGTCGACTATGTGGCCGAAAGCCCGGTTAATTTTGAATGTAAACTGACGCAATGTATCCAGCTAAAAAATGCTGATGGGGCATTGATTGATAACTGGCTAGTACTCGGGGAAGTTATCGCCGTCCATATTCATCGCGACCTCATCAACGCTGAGGGGATTTATCAAACAACCGTCGCACAGCCCATTCTGCGCGGTGGTGGTCCTAGCACTTATTACCAAATCTCAGATGA
The DNA here is from genome assembly GCF_003048255.1 of Yersinia massiliensis. Taxonomy (NCBI): domain Bacteria; kingdom Pseudomonadati; phylum Pseudomonadota; class Gammaproteobacteria; order Enterobacterales; family Yersiniaceae; genus Yersinia; species Yersinia massiliensis. The sequence continues at coordinate 1,644,276 of NZ_CP028487.1, read as the reverse complement.
TTTAAGCTTTGATTTATTCAGGCCCTCTCATGTCAATCCTCGCCAGGATTGATTCAAATATTTTGAATGTATTACTCAATGTTATCCGGTTTTAAAAATTCAACAAGGGCGTAACATAGCTTCTATCGAAAGGGAACGCCCTTTCAACCTTAAAACCGAATAGGAATACATCATGAAAAGCATCAAAAATTTCGTTGCAGTTATCGCCCTGTCTACTTTATCTTTCGGTAGCTTCGCCGCTGAATATGTGAGCAACCAAGATGCGGCTAAATTAGAACAAGCTGGCGTTATCACTGTCAGTGGTGCCACTGACTTGAGTAGCCTGAAAGCGAAACTGGCAGAGAAAGCAGATGCGGCTGGCGCTAAGTCTTTCACCATTACTTCAGTAACAGGTAATAACTTGATGCACGGTTCTGCGGTTATTTATAACTAATCAGCACCTCATTGCTAGGTTATAAAGCGATTTATTATTCCCGACAAAGCCCATCAGCCAAACTGATGGGCTTTGTTCTGATCATTAAGCACTGATGTTAACGCTAGTGTGAAAGCACGTTTATTGCTCGGGCAAAAGTCCGGCACATCGCCTCATCCCCTTGCTGATTATCAGCCAAGAGCCGATCACCATCCACCACCCGTATGCTAACGTTTAAATCAAAATCAGCTGCCGGTTGTACTCGCGTAGCCGCTTGCGCCATCGTTTCCTGCGCGTTATGCCAGGCTTCTGCCACTGTTTGGTTGCAGACCGCAGCCAAATAATCGGGGTTGAATCCTTCGCCTGTCAGGCTACGTAGCGTCTCATCATGGCTAACACTGTTACCAGGGCGCCAATAATGTTCAGCAAGATCCGGTCCGATTGCCGGATTATCCGTGAGATAGCCATCTCGTTGCAGGAAGAATGCTCGAGTTTGCTCGACGGCCATCAGCGCCAGTAAATAGCCTTGATATGAGCACGCTGACTCCATCGATAACAAGTGAGGAATAGCCAATGTTGGCCGTGGACTCCCCGTGACACCGAGGATCTTCAGCTCAATGTCTCTGGCCAATTGAGTGATAGCCTGTGGCGTGCGCTGCGCATCATCCCACTGGTAAAGTTGCCACTCAAAATAGGGTACTAGCAAGATATGCCGCTCATTAAAAGCCCGCATTGGCTGACGTGCCTGAATGCTCTCTTGAATTAGCGTATCGGGCAGGGATTCACCTTTGCTATTTTTCGCGTAGCGCTTGAGCCAATCAGCATCATCCAGCAGGCTATCGCAAAACATGGATTGAGTTTCAGCATACGCCATCGATGTCGGCGGGAATTCTTGTGAGAAACAGGGCGCATTTTGTACGATATTGGAGAAGTGAGCTGCATGCCCGCCTTCGTGGAATAAGGTGTTTAGCCCCGACGCACCACTGCCGACCTGATCCGGTTTTGCCAAACTGGTAAAGTTGATCCGTGCTGGCCGCCATTTACCTTGATCCACAAACGGCGGCACGGGCCCATGCATAAAACCATTCTCATATTTGCCCTGCCGAACCAGCAGGTCGAGATTCATCTGCGCGCCACGAAAGCCGATATGCAACCGCTTGAAGCTATTGACCCAGCGATCGAGTGATTCCGCAAAGGGGAAATAGGGATCGAGTTGGCGGGTAACATCTCCTGCGCTGGCAAAACGGATGTTCCAAGGCTCCAACGCTGCTGAACCCTTTTGCGCTGCGAGTTGCTGCAAACTGCGCTGATTCGCCTCTCTGGTTTGCGCTTCAAAGCGGTCCAAAATCGCGAAAAGCTGTTCTGGTGTCATACGTTCGGTTTGATTGACCTTGTAGTCAAAATAATTGCGATAACCCATTTGGCGCGCAAATCGATTACGTAAATTAATCAACTCTGGCAAGCCGTTATGCAGCAACCATTGCTCCAGTTCACGCAAAGCAAGCTGCGAGCTATGGCGGTACTCCTCGTTTTCATTGGTGCCTTGGTTCGTCAACAACTCCCCCAATGAGGCGGGAACACGCTCACCTGTTGTGTCTAAGTGGGTCAACGTAAAAGCCATACGTTGCTGATACAGTGACGACTCAGCGGCAATAATCTCATCAAGCAAGGCTTGCGCCTTGGGATCTTCAATGGAATTGCATTCAAAAAAGCGATACCACCCCTGTAACCCATGCAGCAATGCATCACGCTCAGCGGTAACAGGCTGACTTTCAAGAGCGGCCACCAGATCACGGAGTTCTTTTAACCGGCGACTTTGCGAAATAAAACGCTTATAAGCCGTTTGCGCCGCTTAAAATTGCTGCGCAATATCGTCACCGCCCAGCCCCATATAGTTCTGCCAGAAAAGGTCTTCTTTGGTCTGATGGACGGCCAGATAATCCCGATTCAGATCGGTAAAGTAACTCAAAGCCTGTTGCATAACGTTCCTTCTTCGCAAGATGAAATGAAGAAAATCAATGGATTCTCTTCAGCCTAGCACCATGAGATCAATCAATAAGTGACGACAAAAGTGACACTATTTGGGTCTGCCGTCGTTTTAATCTGTTGTAGCAGCTTTACTCTGTCGTAGCCTTAATTTGTTGTAGCCCTAATCTGCTCTAGCGCCTGTTCGATGGAATCAGCACGCCCAACGGCGACCAAACAGCAGGCCAGCTGTTTTTCGATAGCTTCAGGAATAGCCACTTCGCCTGCTAGACAACGCTCAATCCAACGTGCCGTTATTGTGGCTTCTTTCGAAGTAGGCAGTTCCGGCGCTACTGGCTCTGGCTGGCGATCATGTAAAATTTGCTGCTCGCCAGCATTGATGTAATGAATCGGTGGACAGCGCAATGGGTTAGCATAAACCTCACCTTCAGTACCTTGCTGCAACAGTGCTGGCGCATTAATCGCTTGGAAGAATCCCCCGACTTTTTGCATATATTCTGGGTGAGAAACACTGGCAAGTCGCAGCGCTTTATCTTGAGTAAATGGAGTGGCCAGTTTTGCCAATGTATGGCTGCTATTTCTTACCCCCATTCGCCAACGCAACTGCAATTGATTATCTAATGGCGCGGAAAGTGCGGACACAGGAATAAACACCGGTAATCCGTTATCCAGCCGTTGTTGGGCCTCGTCGGCGGTGAGTGACCATGGGATATTGAGCTGCTGGAAAATCTCAGCGCTGGTCACTCGGCTGCTGTCTTGCGTCACGCCGTGTACCACGACCGGTAGGCCCAGACGCGAGAGTAACAAAGCCAGTAATGGAGTGAGGTTAGCCTGTTTACGCGCGCCATTGTAACTGGGGATCACCACCGGTAATGAGCGGCCAGCAGGTGCGCGCAGTGACATCACTTGCTCTTGCATTGCCTGATAGAAGCCTAAAATCTCCTCCTCAGATTCACCTTTGATGCGAAAGGCGATTAAGATGCCCCCTAACTCGAGCGCCGGTACTTGCTCAGCCAGCATCGCCTTGTACAACTCATACGCCGTCGGCTGATCCAAATCACGGGCATGGTTCTTACCGCGCCCAATCTCTTTAATAATCTTGCTGTAATCCATGGTGCGCCGCTTCCCCTGTCATCATGTTAGTTATCATCAGGCTATATATTGCTGAAACTTTATCACTGATAGTAATCGATATACCCGCAATTGTTGCGTTAGATGAAATGTTGTCACCTAGGGAGGGGCTAAGAGGAAAATGCAGTTAAGAGAGGAATGCTTTGGACAATGGAATATTGTCATCAAGGTTAGATAATACGAAGTCAGCCATCACCATCAATAGCCATTCGAACGCCAGAATAGGCGCTTGGGCGTGAACGAGTCTTGAAACAGGCTGCTGAGATAAAACCTCGTTGCAGCCTGTCGATGATGGACGTTATTTTATCTCTTCTGGTGGACTAAACAGCACGCGGTAGATTGCTCCACCTAAAGCCCCCCCTACCAAAGGCGCCAGCCAGAACACCCACAATTGTTGCAATGCAATGCCTCCGGCAAAAATAGCCACACCGGTACTCCGTGCAGGATTTACCGAGGTGTTATCCACGGGGATACTGATTAAATGAATCAGTGTGAGACATAAACCGATGGCCAGAGGTGCAGCCGCAGCATGAGAACGGCTATCTGTTGCCCCCATCACCACCATCACAAACCCCATGGTTAACACGACCTCAGCCACCAATACGGCTTGTAAGCTATAGCCGCCCGGTGAACGAACACCGAAACCATTAGTGGCGAATCCAGCACTCACATCAAATCCCGCTTTACCGCTAGCAATCATGTACAAAATTGCCGCACCCACCAAGCCACCCAGTACCTGCGCCACAATATAGGGCACAAGTTGTGCCCCCGGGAAGCGGCCACCGACCCATAAACCCAACGATATCGCCGGATTAAAATGTGCGCCGGAGACATGCCCTAATGCATAAGCCATCGTGACCACCGTCAGGCCAAATGCCAATGCCACGCCAAGAAAGCCAATCCCCGCCACAGGGAACATAGCGGCTAATACTGCACTGCCACAACCGCCGAGTACCAACCAGAAAGTGCCAATAAACTCTGCCATTAGCTGTTTCATTCTGCCTCACCCCTACCCGATAAATAGGTTGATAATCGCTAGCATCATCACTCACTCATCACCAGCAATTTACACCGACGGTACGATCAGGCTTGACTTGTTAGGGTCAGCTCCCCAGCGGCTGATTAAATTTTAGTCATAAATAACTATATTCGGATAGATTTCAGCGTAAATGGTTTACCAGAGCAATTATTGGATCTAATAGGTGCCTAAATTAAAAATGCCTAAAGCTACCCCCGCTTTTTACGCCCTTTCTTCGCCACGGTCTTAACTACTTTTAAATTCAATGATGTAGAGGGTATTTCCCCCTCCGGCATATCCGGCTGCTCAATCGGGAAAATGGGCAATGCGGCTAATAATCTCGAACCATAACCCTTGGTTATTAATCGTCGGTCATAGATAACAATTTCACCATGGCATTTATGGCTTCGGATCAACCGTCCAACTTGCTGGATCAAGTTAAACGAGGCGCTCGGCAAGCTTTGCACTTCGAATGGATAGCGTTTCAATGATTTTAACCATTCGCCTTCCGTGAGGATCACTGGGCTATCAATCGGTGGGAATGATATTTTATGAATATGGACTTGAGTCAGTAATTCACCTTTTAAATCCAACCCTTCAGCGAAGGATTGCAGGCCAATCAGTACACTTGCAGTACCGCTTTTCACCCGTTTGCGGTGCTCTTCGACCAGCCGATATCGTGGTTGATCCCCCTGCACTAACAGCATCAACCTTAAATCGGTGACATGGCTAAGGAAGGTTTGCATCGCTCTGTGGCTGCTGAACAGAATCAACATTCCCTTATGTCGCCCGCTAGCTTGCTGCGCGCGGAAGAAATGTGCCATTTCAGCTAGATGCTCAGCTTCATTGGCCATCGTTGGCTCAAAACGCATTTTGGGAATAACTAACTTCCCTTGATCAATATGATTGAACGGTGACGATAACGCTTCAAACCGGTCGCCGCCCTTTTCGCTCAGCCCACTGAGTTCCTGTAGGCGGCCAAAACTGTTCAGTGAACGTAACGTCGCTGAAGTCACAATCACATGGGGGACTTTACGCCAGAGCATTTTATCAAGCTGATCGCTGACGCGGATGCCCACACAGTGGAAATAGAGATGCGTTTGATTCTCGCGATATTCGCGGGTGACCCACTTTGAAATCGGGGCGTTCGACGCTTTAGCCATCGCGGCCAAACGCCACAGTTTGCTCATGGCCTCAAGATAGCCCAGTGTCCGGCTCATTTGGATAATCGCGCGGTGTAATCGGACAATGTCGTGCTTACCCGTTTGTTCACTCAAATCATTGAGAACAAATTCAGCCAAGCCCCGTAAGGCATCAGTTAACTTGAATAATTTGGCACAGTCTTCCGTCAAACTGTCGGGCAGTTCACCCATCTCAAAACGGTACACCGCTGGGTTGCCTTCAGCAGGCAACAGTTGACTCACTTGCTGCTCCACACTCAACATCAGTTCGCGTAGTTGCTCACAATGATCTTTCAAGCGCTCCGGATTCGATAAGCTGGGAGGATTCTTCGGCCGATACTGCACCATGCATTGATCCACCAGTCGTACAATCATATCCAACTGCATATTGGCGAAAACAGCGGTGATCTCACCTTCGATTTCAAGGGCATCGCGTGCCACATCAGGCAAATGGTGGCCTTCATCCAACACCAACAAGAGCTCTTTAGGATTGGGCAACACAGATTCCGTTTCCAATGCCGCCATCACTAAAGCGTGGTTTGCGACCACGACATCGGCACTTTCAATCTCTTTACGGGCAATAAAAAAAGGGCATTCACGAAAATAGTGACAATTACGCCCAAGGCAGTTGGCCTTATCAGTACTCAGTTTTGCCCACAAGCTATCACTGAGTGATAACTGATGATGGTCGCGTAACCCATCCCAAACATGGCTGTTCAATGACTTAGTGAGTGCCAAGCAGGTTGCTTGTTCTTCGCCATTAGCGGGCGCAAGTTCATCACCGAGAAACAGCGATAGGTCGCCCTGCCCAGAAACATCAGTGCACATCGCGGCCAAATTACGCGGACAGACATAGCGCCCGCGCCCAAAGGCACCGGTGAACTTAAGGTCTGGAATAATCTTTTTCAGCAGTGGCAGATCTTTGCTGTAAATCTGGTCTTGTAATGCCACGTTCGCGGTACTGACCACCAACGGTTTGCTTTCGGCTCGCCCAACCGCAATACCGGGAATCAGATAGGACAACGTTTTGCCAACGCCCGTCGGCGCCTCAATGGCTAAATGGCGGCCAGCATCTCCCGCCAGTGTTTTTGCCACTTCGGCTATCATCTGGCGCTGTGGTGCGCGGGAAATAAAATCGGGGATCTGCTGCGAAAGCGCCTTATACCACTGACTTATTTGTTCTTTTACTGCTGGGGATAACGCCATGCATATCTTATCTAAACTGAATGTTGTCCTATTGTCCCATACCACAAGGCTCACGTCAGCCTGAAAGGCGGCTTATTCGCCGTTGAATTTTGCAGCGTCGTAGCTGAAATCTGCTGCTTGCGCAAATGACAGTAAGATGAAATTTACGGAATGTTGCCGTTATTTATGATTTGTCATAAATCTATCACACAGATGCGGTAAAAATTCTGCGCTGGACGAATTCAGACAGATATTGAATACAGCAAAAAATTCTACCATTCGCGTTTTTTCAAATAAGAGAAACAGGGCAAAATATGAAACGTAATATTCTGGCAATCCTAGTACCGGCCTTATTAGTTGCCACCACTTCACACGCAGCAGAAATTTATAATAAAGACGGTAACAAGCTTGATTTATACGGAAAAGTAAAAGCACTGCATTACTTCTCAGACAATAATAAAAGTGATGGTGATAAATCTTACGTCCGTTTTGGATTTAAAGGTGCCACAAAAATTACTGACCAACTGACCGGTTACGGCCAGTGGGAATATAACGTTGCAGCTAACTACGCTGAAAGCCAAGAAACAAAAGATAATAAAACACGTTTAGCATTTGCTGGTTTGCGTTACGGCAATTTAGGCTCTATTGACTATGGTCGTAACTACGGCGTGTTATATGACGTCGCCGCTTGGACCGATATGCTGCCTGAGTTCGGTAACGACAGCTACACCCGAACTGATAACTTTATGACTGGCCGTACTACAGGCGTGGCAACGTATCGCAACACCGACTTCTTCGGCTTGGTTGATGGCCTGAAATTCTCCCTGCAATATCAAGGTAAAAATGGCAGCGAAGCGGATAGCAACAACGGCCGTGCTGACATGACCAAACAAAATGGCGACGGCTTCGGCATGTCTTCCAGTTACGAGATTGGCGCAGGTGTGAGCGTAGGTGCTGCCTTTGCTTCATCTAACCGTACCACCGCGCAAAAGAACGGTAACTTCGGTAAAGGTGATAAAGCTGACGCTTGGACCACTGGCCTGAAATATGATGATAACGGTGTTTATCTGGCCGCAATGTATGCTGAAACCCGTAATATGACGCCGATTTCTGGTACTGCGGTAATCAATAACGTATCAACCAGCGTCAGTGGTTTTGCTAATAAAACACAGAACGTAGAAATCGTTGCACAATACCTGTTCGATTTCGGCTTAAAACCTTCATTGGCCTATATTCAATCTAAAGGCAAAGATATCGAAGGTATCGGTGATGCAGATTTAGTTAAATATGTTGATATCGGCGCTTCTTATTACTTCAATAAGAACATGTCCACTTACGTTGATTATAAAATCAACCAACTGAATGATGATAACAAACTGAAATTGAATACAGACAACGTTATTGCTGTCGGTTTGGTTTATCAGTTCTAATCACGTTATATCGGTATTATCCTCATTGTCTTACTGTTTGAATGCTTCAATGTGATCTGTGAATTTAATGAGTCATTTTTCATTATGCCGGGATATTTCCCGGCTTTTTTATTATAGGCAAGCTATTGAACAGCGATCACCGCCAATAACGTCGTATCACGTAATGCCTCAACAACCGCACCTTTTCGTTTCGCTTCTTGTTTTCCATCCGTGAAAGAAAAATCCGCCTGCTGGATCCATTGCTGGTAACGGTTTTCGCCCTAAAGATTTGTAGGGTATTTTTATGTTGGAAATGTTTTTTGCTTTCATGGAAAGCACAGAATGTGCCACTGCCAGCACACCTTTCAGTGCTTATCTTTAAGAATAACCCTCTGTTTTAGTGCAAAATTTAGACGAAAAGCTAAAACAAAAATAAATGATAAAAACCTTTGCTAACCACCGCTATTCTCATGTTTACTGATGCATCTGTGTTTTACCGCTCTTTCTTTGTTGAAGAACTATGTTAAAGCAAAATAACCGTAATTTGTGGTTGCTGATCGGTTCACTGTTCACCTTATATTTCGTTTGGGGTTCAACTTATCTGGTCATCCGTATCGGTGTGGAGAGCTGGCCGCCGTTGATGATGGCAGGCTTACGCTATCTGATTGCGGGGGTTCTACTGTTCAGTTTCCTTGCCATCCGAGGTCATGCCTTGCCCACGTTGCGCCAATGGATGGGAGCCAGTGCGATCGGTATTTTATTATTGGCAATCGGTAATGGGCTTGTCACCATCGCTGAGCACCAGCATGTCCCATCGGGTATTGCTGCTGTCATGGTCGCCACCGTACCACTCTTCACACTCTGCTTTAGCATGTTGTGGGGGATGCGCAATACAAAACTAGAATGGGCGGGGATTGCTCTGGGTTTGGTCGGCATCATATTACTGAATACGGGTAGCAATTTGCTGGGTAACCCTATGGGGGCAGTGCTGATATTACTCGCTTCCGCCAGTTGGGCGTTCGGCTCCGTTTGGAGTTCACGTATGGCATTACCCGCTGGTGCGATGTCCGGCGCGGCACAGATGTTAGTAGCTGGGGTTGTGCTGTTATTGGCCAGTACCTTTAGTGGTGAAGAGCTAGAGCAAATGCCCTCGACGGGTGGCATTCTCGCGTTACTTTACTTGATTGTTTTCGGTTCGATGCTGGCAATCAGCGCTTATATGTTTTTGTTGAAAAATGTTCGCCCAGCGGTCGCCACCAGTTATGCCTATGTGAACCCCGTCGTTGCAGTGTTGCTAGGCATTGGTTTTGCTGGCGAAAGCTTGTCAGTGACCGAATGGTGTGCATTGGCCGTGATTGTCTCTGCCGTCGTATTAGTGACGCTGGGGAAATTTCTGTTTAAGCCGCGGTAATCTTTTTGCATCAAGAATGCAACACAGTTGTTTCATTGAATGAACAGGCTATAATTCCCGCTGGTTAGATAAAAAGTGAAAATAATTATGCTGAGAAAAGCACTCATTATCCTGATTGCGATCATGGCTCTGAGTTCATTAGGTGGCGTTTTTCTGGCTGGGCTGAACATCTACACTCGTTCAACCACCCCGCAGGAAACTGAAGCCGTAGAATCCTCCCCAGTGCCTGATGTAGGTCCTGAAGGCTTATCCAACAATGGTCACGAGTCTCCTTAGTCCTCATTCCATCACACGGAGTAATGTCTACTCCGTGTGATTAATGGTAAAACAGTCGCTGCGACAACTTATTCAGTATTCAAATCTACTGTTTCAGTACCCAAAACTATTCCTTCAGGACCCAAATCTATTCCTTCAGTACCCATATTCTATTCCTTCAGTACCCATATATAGTATTGCCCGTCTTTCTGTTCCGAACCTTCCAGAATTTTTTCGAATCCTGGGAAGTGCTGTCCCCAATCAGTTAAGCTGCGGATATAGCACAACCACGGCTCATCATCACGGCCAAAGCTCTCTCCCGGCATCACAATCGGAATACCCGGTGGGTAGGGAATCACCCCAACAGCAGAAATACGCCCAGCTAATTTATCCAGAGGCAGTAGTTCACAACGCCCCGCCATTTGGGCTTGAAAAGCGTGTCGAGGCAAGGTTTCTGGCGAGGGTAACTGACTAAATGCTGTCGCCTGTAACTTATCCATTTCACTGACTTTCATGTAAGAAAACATGCTGTCACATAATGTTTTCAGACCCAAGTGTCCATATTGTTGCGGATAGTTTTTTGCGAGATTCGGCAGACAAATTGACAGGGGTGTGTTGCTGTCATAATGCTGTTTGAACTCCAATAACACGTTGATTAACGTCCCCCACTTCCCTTTGGTCACCCCGACTGAAAACAGACACAGCACCATAAAATCAGTCGTTCGTGAAGGAACAATCCCTCGCTGCCCGAGGAATTCAGTCACAATTGCGGCAGGAATACCCTTGTCCATTAAAGTGCCATCATCTCCCATTCCCGGCACCATAATGCCGGCTTTGATAGGGTCCAACATGCACCAGCCATCCTCCAGTTGATCAAAACCATGCCACAACTCACCCGGTTTGAGCACCCAACAGCTTGGATCGGTAGCAAGCTGTTCTCTAGACGCTTGCGCAAAAGGAATTTTTTTACCGCTCTTACTTTCAGTGATTTCCGGCGGATTCCAAGGCTTAAAGAACCACTCACCTTGTTTAGCAAAAGCATCATGTGCACGCGCCAGTGCTAAACGGAAATCAACCGCCTCTTCAATGACCTCTTGTGTGAGCATCTCACCTTGTTCGCCCTCCATCATCGCCGCACCGACTTCATTGGCAGCGATAATGGCATAGAGTGGCGAGGTAGTGGATTGCAGCATATAGGACTCATTAAAGCGTGAGTGTTCAATCGGTTTCTTGCCATTCCTCACATGGATATAGGAAGCCTGAGATAATGCTGCGAGCAATTTATGTGTTGATTGCGAGGCAAAGACAGTCGGCCCTTTCGGGCTATGGTCAGCCGCCGCCCCACGCATAGCAAAGCGATCGCGGTAAAGAGGATTGAAGCGCGCATAGGCATACCATGCCTCATCAAAATGGATTTGATCGACACTTTTCGCCAGCAGTTCCTCGGCCTGCTTCGCGTTGTAACACATGCCGTCATAGGTACAGTTGGTGATCACCGCATAGACAGGCTTTTGGCCCGAAGCCATCCCACTTAACGGATTCTGAGTGATTTTCTTGGTAATAGCGGCAGGTTGAAATTGTGCTTTGGGAATAGGACCGATTATCCCGTAGCGGTTGCGTGTTGGGATAAAGAATACCGGCAAGGCACCGGTTAATACCAAGCCCTGCTCGATGGATTTATGACAATTTCGATCACACAGCGCAATCTGTCTATCACCCACTACTGCCGTCATAATGGCGCGATTTGAACCCGAAGTCCCATTTAGCATTGAGTAACTGATGTGTGCGCCAAAAATTTGCGCCACGTAAGACTCTGACTCTTTTATTGGCCCACTGTGATCAAGTAAGGACCCCAAGGCCGCCCGCTCAATGCCGGTATCTGAGCGAAATAAATTTTCGCCAAAGAAATCCAAAAACTCTCGCCCCACGGCACTTTTGCTAAAAGCTACGCCTCCCTGATGCCCGGGTGCTGCCCACGAGTATTCAGGGTTGTCTTCCGTATACTGCAACAGGGCTTTGGTGAAGGGAGGTAATAACTGTTGGTAATATTTGTTTATGAGCGCTTTCGCTCGAGCAGCAATAAACTCCGCCGTATCTTCATGCATCCAGACAAACTCATTGACCATCTTCATGGTGTCTAAATTCAAGCTATCTATGCAGGAATGTTCCGCCATCAATAACACCGGAATAGATTTATTGCGGCGACGAATATCTTTCAGCAGAGCAAATGCTTGACTGTGGGATTCATCATCATTTCCTCCAGAGGTCCAATCGACAAAAATACAGCACAGTGAAGCATCTGAGGCCACCGTGGCCCTGCCATCTTCAAATGATGAGGCAGCAATGACATTAAAATTGATATCATCTAATGCAATAATGAGTTCATTAACCGCGCGGCCATTGGCAGTATTAAAATCACAAATATTACTGTCGACGACCAAAATATTACGCTTTCTGTGGCTACTTAAATCAATCATTGTCTTTGTCCTTATTCGCTATGACTTATCACTTACTGATAATCGGTCCATTCCGAAATTACTGAGCATTTTTAGCAGATGAATCGAGCGGGAATGGGTTTTTATGAGTACGGTTATAATTGAAGGTATAGAGAGCCGTGATAATCATTAGAGTAACGAATGACCACATCACCTGTTCGGCTCCTGAACCGACCACAGCCCAAATACAATAGATAAAAGCGATCAATGTAATACCGAGATACGTTGTTGATTGTGTTCCTAAATGACCATGCCCAACCAGCAGCAAAGCGGCGCAGGTATAAAGATAGGGAACCAACGTGAAAATAACCGAAACAGATGAGACAAGGCCAAACTCTTTGGCGGCATTCGGTGAAATACTGCAAATTTGGAAAATCGTCATCAGAACACCGATGATCAATAAGCCAGCAACAGGTGTACCTGCCTTATTGACCTTACCGAAAATCGGTGGGAATAATTTATCATCAGCAGCGGCTTTAGCGGTTTGACCGGCAACTAATGTCCAACCACCCAGCGACCCTAAACACCCTAGCGCAGCGCAGAGTGAAACAATTGCCCCCGCAGTGTCCCCCAGAGCAAGACGAGCAGCATCACCAAAAGGCGATGCTGATACACGCAACTGCGCATTGGGGATCATACCCATGATGGCAGTGCTCGATAGGACATAGGACACGGCAGCAATCAACACGCCGCCAATCGTGGCAATTGGCACGTTACGCTTTGGATTTTTCACGACGCCAGCAGCCACCGAAGCAGTTTCTACCCCAATAAACGACCACAAAGTAACGTTTAAGGTACTTTGAATCGCCCCTAATGACCCCAAACCGCTGACATTCCAAGCTGCCATATAGGTTTCGCCTTTGAACCAAAACCAACCAAATAAAGCAACGCCGACAATCGGTATTAGTGCCAGTGACGTAGCGACCGCCTGCACGCGAGTAATCATTTTAGGCCCGATAATATTAAGCCCTACAAATATCCATAGAATAACAATACAGGTAATCGTTAATACCATTGGCTCTTTCAATATTGGGAAAAAATAGCTGAGGTACCCCACCCCAATAACAACCATCGCAATGTTGCCAATCCAACATGCTAACCAGTAAAGAACGTTAGTTTGATAACCTAAAAAGGGGCCAAACGCACGCCGTGCATAAGCATAAGATCCCCCTGGGCTATCATCTAGAGATGACATTTTGGCATAAACCATTGATAGTGCTAATGCGCCTATAATGGTGACCAGCCACCCCCATATTGCTATTCCTCCCGTTGAAGCTAAATTTGCCGGTAATAAAAACACACCGGAGCCCATTATATTCCCTGCTACCATTAAGGTGACAGGAATAAGGCCCACCTTTTGATCATCTGTAGACATAGGTAATCCTTACAAACGCCTATAAAAGAATAAAAATAATGATGAGTATTTCCCGCACCTATAAAGGTAGCTGATATAAGTTATAAATAAAGCAACATAAAGATATAAATAATTCTATTTTTTATTGAGGTATTTTTATTTAATCCAATAACATTAATTAAGAAATTAAAAGTATTAATAATAATTAAAATAAAAAATAGTTATCCAATATAATTATTGGTGAAATATTAATATGCACTCTAAAGTGTTATTACCCCTGATGCAAAAGCAGCTGCTTGCAACTGCCGAATAACGTCATAAGCTGACCACGGTATTTCGTTAAATGAATTGATCAATAGCCTATCCTTGGCTGACCTAGCCTCTGGCGCTTCAACTGTAGCGCGAATAGCCTGCCGTAATCGGATAAATTGCTCTTCAGATGTCGACAATGAGGTTATGAGAGGTAACCCTGGCACGGCCTGTGTTTGCGCTATTATCTTTAAACCCGTCACGGCTGAGGGATTCTCTCGTTGTAATAGCGCAAAGCTAACACAGTCTATCGCAGCGATATCGGCTTGATGTCGCCGAATCATTTCAATTGATTGGGTATGGCTCCCAGAAGCAAAACGTTGGGAAAAAAAGTGCCCATTGATAGCCAGCGGCGTAATTAATGCCCGCAGCGCATTGTAACCAGACTGCGAGTCTATGCTGTTATAGGCCACTCGCCGGTGACGAAAATCAGCCAATTCCTGCCCAACTTCATCGTCTCGCACCACAACTAAACTTCGATAATAGGCGCCTGAGCAGTAAGGTGATTGATAGCTAAATACACCCACTAGCCGCACATGTTGCTGCAATAAGGTTACCAGCGGGAAGCCACACGTCTGGCTCAAAAGCAATTTAGGGTCACGCCAGTGTTGCAGTAAATCTGAAGGCCAGACTAATTGTTCATCCGTTTTCGTGACACCATAAAGGCGCAATTGATGCCGTAATTGTTGCCCAAAAGGCAGCACGTCCTGTGGTTGGATACCATACATGGGAAGTGAGATCAATATTGGCCCTCCTATTAATTTGAACGAATAAAATATAATTTGAACGAATAAAATAAGGCGGTCAGTGACGCGTTGTCACAGAGAGCATTTTTAATTCCCGCCAACGTGATAATCGGCGACTCCAACGCGAAAGGATCATATCCGTAATAATCGCTAGCAATGCAACAACAACCGCACCCTGAATAACATAGGCGGTATTAAAGCCACTTAAGCCGATAATGATAGGGGAGCCCAAGGTTTTCGTTCCAACTGTTGAAGCTATTGCGGCTGTTCCAATATTGATAATGACCGATGTTCGAATGCCCGCCACAATAACAGGTGCAGCCAGTGGTAATTCGACTTGCCATAAAATTTGCCGAGCACTCATGCCGACCCCTTGCGCGACTTCTCGGATATCTCGGGAAACAGACTCAATACCCGTTATTGTTCCCTGCAAGATAGGCAATAACCCATAGAGTACTAAAGCAATAATGGCAGGATTCTCGCTAAAACCCATCACGGGAACAGCAATGGCGAGAACCGCAACGGGGGGAAATGTCTGCCCCATTGCGACAACGGTTTCGACAACAGATCGAAACTCTTTCCCTGCGGGTCGTGTCACTGCAATACCGGCGCTGACACCGATTAAAACGGCGATAATGCTCGAGATAAGCACTAACAAGACATGAGCGACGACCAGTGACCAAAATGTGTCTTGCACATAAATCGGTCTATCGAGATCGGGGAATAAAGCGGCAAAAAAACCGTGTAACGACGTCATCCCAAAGACCAAGCACCCAAGCAAAAGAACGGCCCAGCCCAGAGGGTCGGTTAGCCAACCCACTAATCTGGATGTTTCGCGTCTAGAGGCAGACTTTTTTATGTCGCTGACTTTAGTCGATCCCAATTTCACAGCCTCTCCTTTTCTGCCACCAAGTTATCAGCCACCAAATCAGCAAAATAAAGCACGCCCAATGGTTGCCCATGCTCGTCAGCGACAGGCAATTTATCGGTCTGGCGTGACACAAACAGAGAGAGCGCTTCACGCAGACTGGTTGTCCCCAGTATCGGCTGGCCCATCAGGGTTTCACCGCGTCTGACCCGATGTTCAGCCCGCCCAAGCGATAACAGCTTAATACCGAGATCGCTGCGGCCAAAGAAGTCACGAACGAAATCATTGGCGGGCTTCGTTAGCATTTCAAGCGGTGTTCCTTGTTGAACCACTCGTCCTTCATCCATCAAAACAATGCGATCAGCCAAGCTCAACGCTTCATCAATATCATGGGTGACCAAGACGATAGTTCGACCCGATAGTTGATGGATACGGGTTATTTCGAACTGTAGAGCGGAACGGGTCACTGGGTCTAGCGCCCCAAAAGGTTCGTCCATTAATAACACTTCAGGATCAGCCGCCAAGGCTCGAGCAACACCGACGCGCTGTTGCTGACCGCCAGAGAGTTGGTGAGGATAGCGATGAAGAAATTGTTCTGGATCCAACTGCAATAGCTCGAGTAACTCGGCAACACGCTGGCGGATACGGTCTTGTGGCCACTTCAGTAACTGGGGGACAGTCGCGATGTTACGCTCTACCGTCCAATGCGGAAACAGGCCTATTGACTGAATGGCATAGCCCATCCGCCGCCGGATATCTTCTGGTTTATAGCGACGAATCTCTTCACCGGCAAAATGGATTTCTCCCTCGTCATGCTCAATCAATCGGTTAATCATTTTCAGCGTGGTTGACTTCCCAGAGCCTGAAGTCCCAATCAGTACGGTGAACTCGCCCTTCGCAATCTGCAACGTCAGGTTGTCTACCGCCCGCTTACCGGCAAAATATTTGCTTACCTGATGGAAATGAATCATCGATGTGAAGTATCCATAAAAATAACAATGAATTTAAACAGTGAGTCAACCATGACCGCCATCACTATCACGGGGATAACGCCCAATAGCACTAAATCCAATGCGCTGCTGAGTAACCCTTGAAACATAATCGCACCTAAACCGCCCGCCCCAATCAGTGCCGCCACGACAGCCAGGCCCACCGTTTGCACAGCAATAATGCGAATGCCAGATAAAATAAGCGGCATCGCGATAGGGACTTGTACCCGAAAAAAAAGCTGGCGACGGGTCATACCCATCCCTTGAGCTGATTCAACCACACTGTCAGGGATAGACTCTAGACCTGCTACCACACTGCGAACTAATGGCAAGAGCGCATAAAGCACCAGTGCGACAATCGCAGGTGCCAGACCAATGCCACTCACACCATGTTCTGCCAGCCATGGGATAGCGGCAGCTAGCCCTGCCAAAGGTGCAATAAGCAAGCCAAACAGAGCGATAGAGGGAATGGTTTGAATAATATTCAACGCTGAAAAAATGGCACTTTGAAAGCGAACAGAACGATAGCAGAGTAACCCCAAAGGGATACCTATCAGTACAGCGGGGACTAGCGTAGTGACTAGAATCTGGAGATGCTGCCATAGTGCATCATCAAACACATCTTGTCGATTAACGTACTCTTTCATTAAAGACAGTTGATCAAGTTGCCCCGTGGCTAACAAGACGACAACCGGTAATACCAACATGACATTCGCCAAACTCCGCCAAACGGGGTTAACAATGGCACGGGACAAGCCATCGACCGCAATCAATATGCCAAACCCACTCATCAGCCAGAACCCACCGCCGAGTGAAGTACGAGCAAGGCTCTCTTCTCCCCCAGTTAGTTGAAGTGCAGTGCGGCCCGCCAGCAGCAATAGACCGAATAACAACATTTCAGCAACGAGTACCGTTGACCAATGCAGCAAAATAGTCTGTTTAACGAAAGAGAAGGCGAACAGTATCACTATCGGAATTAACAACCACCACACGTGCCCCGTTAGCAACGACGTAAATGAAATTCCTTGCCCAGAAATCAACCGATTTGGAGCGTGACTGACAAAAGAAAGTCCTCCTCCTGACAGGACCAACATCACCACCATTGTTAGCAGGACTCGGTTTTTAACAGCCATAAAAATCCATCTCCATGACAGGTAATCAGTACCGTCGAAAAGTACTACCTGTGTATTTAATGGCGCTATCGCGTTGCTTGCGATAGCGCCATCCCTTAATTCCCACCGTTATCCTTTAACGAACCCTTTTTCTTTCAGGTAATTAGCTGCGACTTTTTTTGCATCTTGGCCTTCAACTGCAATGCGAGCATTCAATTTTTGTAGTGTTGGCCCATCAAGAGTGGCAAATACCGGATTGAGTAAAGCGGGTATTGTTGGATGCGCTTTTAATGTAGCTTCGCGGATAATGGGAGTAGGTGCATAAATTGGTTGCACACCTTTGGTGTCTTCCAGTGTTTGTAAGCCCAAAGCCGCGACTGGGCCATCGGTGCCATAAGCCATGGCCGCATTCACACCAGAGGTTTGCTCAGCAGCAGCTTTAATCGTCACCGCTGTATCGCCGCCAGCCAATGACAACAGTTGGTCTTGGTTCAATTTAAAGCCATAGGCTTGCTGGAAGGCAGGTAAAGCATCAGGGCGTTCAATAAATTCTGCCGAGGCTGCCAACTTAAATTTCCCGCCTGCATTAATCCATTTACCCAAATCTTCAAGCGTTTTCAAATTGTTTGCTTGGGCTAAATCTTGGCGCACGGCAATGGTCCAAGTGTTGTTCGCTGGCGCAGGCTGGAGCCATACCAACTTATTTTTCTCGTAATCGAGCGCTTTGACTTTTTCGTATCCGGCTTTGCTATCTTTCCACGCGGGATCGTTTTCATCAGAGAAGAAAAATGCACCATTGCCGGTGTATTCAGGGTAAATATCAATCTCACCTGCAGTGATCGCACCACGCACAACTTTAGTCGTACCCAACTGTGATTTGTTGGTGGTTTTTATCCCATTAGCATCGAGAACCTGCACAATAATATTGCCCAACAATGAGCCTTCAGTATCAATTTTTGAACCGACACGGACCGTGTCTGCTGCCTGAGATACGCCGCTAAATGCCGTCATCATCACTGCAAGCAGCGCAAAAATCCCGCTACGGGGTAGGGTCTTTGCCATGTTTACCTCTATATGCTCAAGGGTGAGTAAAAATTGAATTGTTAGCGTCTATCGAATGTGGGTATCTACCCGATTTGAAGAGAACAGCCACCATTAACAAGTCAGTAACCATAATAGATTTAGTCTAAAACAAACCAAATAACCAATTGATATCAATTATATTATTCATACAATTTTGGTTCGCCAACACAATCTAAAATACAAATAAAACTATAATTATTAATTAGTTAAGCTATAACTCATCATCATAAAATTGATGTTAAGATGACACCAAACACTGTATATAACAACAGTTTATTTTAAAAAAATAGCAAGATTGAGATGAACATCGCAGTCAAAACAGCTCATTGATTAGCTATTTTCAATTGAAGGCGAGCGGCGATCACCACTTTCGATTCCTCCGCGCTGATCTCGCTCTATCACCGCATTCTCTGCGCTGGCGTAAAATGGGTGTACTTGGATTTCTAACGCGGTAACCGCATAATCTTCAAGCCACTGAGCATAGCCGCGAACAATAAATTGCTCGCTTCGATGCTGGTATTCAATACGATTTTCTAGATAAATCTGTCTTAGCCCATACCAAGGCAAGGAGGGTAAATCATGGTGGACGAGATGGTAATTGAGGTTGAGAAATAACAGACGCCAATGCCATGCTGCTTCATTCAATGTTGAGCGTGCGGCACTGTTTTTAACAGCGCGATGTTCAAAAAAAGATCTCACTTTGGTTAAGCTAAGTGCCGGATAACTCACTACCAGCAGATAATAAAGCGGCGAAATACCGTAGCTTGCCATCCAGTGAAACAAGCACAAAAGCAATGCTAAATGGATCACCCACATGATGATGGTTTGGCGATCACCTGAATAGAAGGCACGGCCAGCACTGCGTATTGTGCCAATGATATCCAATGCAGGCCCGAGCACTAATCTGCCAAGGAAAGTATTGTTAATCCGCACAATATATTTGAAAAATGAAGAAAAATGATTCCACTGAGATGCTGAATAGTAGTAACTCTCAGGATCCTTTTCTGGATGAGTCAAATCGTCATCGCGGTGGTGCTGAATATGTGAATCACGATAGAGACCATAGGGATACCAGACAGCAAGGGGTAACGTTCCAAAGAGTTGATTAACGCCCCGCCAGGGTGTGGGGTGCCCATGGATCAACTCATGTTGTAACGACATATACCATGCACTCAGCAAGATGAGTAGTACGCTCCCCATCACCGTACCCAATTGCTGCCAATGAATCACGGTGTTGAACCACCCAGTGTAAATGACACCGATGAGTAGCCAAGTCGGCAACTCCAATCGCCATATCCAAGAGCGCGATAATGTCAGTATTCGTGCCCGCTGTTGCTCACTAAGGTAGTGAGCACCGCTTGCAGGACGATAATCAGATTGGGGGTCCAAAGTTGGCATATTTTGGGCTCATACAGGGCATAATGAGCGCCAGTATTCATTGAATCATGCCCATGGCTAACCAACTTAAAACACTTTCTATAGCTAAAAAATGTCTATTTAAACTTCTCTCCAGCGCTTTTCGTGTGCTGAGACAGCAATAGCATCCAGTACTTTAGAAACTTTCCAACCCTCTTCAAAATCAGGCCACATACGATCCCCTGCGGCAATACCATTAATCAAATCACGGATCTCAACTGTTTTTTGATCGTTAAAGCCAATCCCATGTCCTGCACTGATACAAAATGCCGCATAATCTGGGTGCTGTGGTCCAGTGAGGATTGTTTTGAACCCTTGCCTTGCTTGCGGATCATCATGGCGATAGAACTGTAATTCAGCCATACGTTCTTGAGAGTAGCTGATAGTCCCTTTGGTACCAGTGACGACGTAGGTCAACCCCATTTTACGTCCACAAGCGATCCGTGAAGTCTCGATAGTCCCCATCGCGCCATTGGCGAAGCGTACCAACGCACTGGCTTGATCTTCATTTTCCACCGCTCTGCGTGAGGATGGATTATGCGGATCGGGCCGCTCCTTTATGATGGTCTGCATATCACCCGAAACGCTTGTGATATCACCAACCAAATAGTGGGCCATATTAACAATGTGTGCCGCTAAATCCCCCAACGCCCCCAGTCCCGCTTGCGCTTTAGTGCAGTGCCAGTCTAAAGGTGTGAGGGGGTCAGCCAGATAATCTTCATTATGCGTACCGTAGAAATGCACCACCTCACCAATTTCACCCTTGGCAATAATCTCTTTGGCTAACTGGCTGGTCGGGTTTTTCATGTAATTAAATCCCACCAGCGTTTTTACCCCTTTCGCACGTGCAGCATCGACCATTTCTTTGGCGTCTGTGGCATTTAGTGCTAGCGGCTTCTCAGAATAAACATGTTTGCCATGGCTGATTGCCGCCAAGGCCATTTCTTTATGCAAGAAGTTAGGTGCGCAGATATCCACTACATCGATATCTGGATCAGCCACGAGTTCGCGCCAATTAGCGGTAGAGCGGGAAAACCCAAATTCAGTGGCACGCTGTTGAGCCAATTCAGGGGTGACCTCCGCTAGCATTTCTAATACTGGCAGCCCTTTTAAAGGGAAAACAGTCGCAACCTGCGCGTAAGCAATGGCATGGCAGCGACCAATATACCCGGTACCAATGAGGCCAATTCGAACCTTTTGCATCCTATCCTCCAGCCTGTTGATAAATAATGGCCCTAATAAGGCGTTTTGCTTGCCACTTTTATACGAAATTTAAATTTCACCATCAAGAATGAAATGGAATAAAAAACTCATTTTGCGAAGTGCGACTAGATTTAATTTATCTCCCATGAAATTTGCATTAGGCGGGACTTAAACTCTGTACTCAGCTCGCAAAAACAGCCACTCAGTATAAATTAGAGGTCTAATAATTCGGTTAAAGGTATCGATGAAAATAAAATTCTAAAAAATGCGATAGGTTACGCATCAATGATAAGCTGGGGTTCCAATCACCTAGTTTCGTTATATAGTGGGCAACACGCTGACGCGACCACACATTCGCGTCTTGATCATTTTGATAGGTAAACCGCTATGAACTCACCTTTTATGGTTACACCGCAATGGCTGGCGGAACATAAGCACGATACAAAGATCGCTATTCTGGATGCCAGAATGTCACCGCCAGGATTGATACCTAAAAGGGATATTCAGGCTGAGTTTGAGCAGGGGCATATTCCTGGCGCTGTTTACTTTGATATAGATGCCATAGCCGATCACAGCACCAACTTGCCTCATATGCTGCCCTCCTCCCAAGAGTTCAGTGAAATGGTCGGCCAGTTGGGGATCAGTGAGCAACATACTTTAGTCATTTACGACGATGGCAATCTCTTTTCCGCTCCACGAGTTTGGTGGACGTTCCGGATATTTGGTGCCAAAAATGTGCATATTCTGGCTGGTGGGATTAGCGGATGGCAGCAGGCGGGTTATGCATTAGAAAGCGGCCAGGCTGCGCCTGCCTGCCAGACGTTCAATGCTCACTTTAATCACACCGCCGTCAAACACGCTGATGAGGTTGTCGCCGCACTTGGTAATAACGAGATACAGATTTTAGATGCTCGCCCTGCAGGACGGTATAAAGCGCAAGAACCTGAACCTCGCCCCGGTTTACGCCTTGGGCGCATTCCTGGCAGTATCAACATTCCTTGGGGTAGCATGGTCGAAAATGGCAATTTGAAATCGCCGCAGGCGCTAGCCACCATTTTTGCCGATCAAGGCGTGGATTTGACCAAACCCATTATCACTAGCTGTGGCTCCGGCGTAACAGCCGCGGTGGTTGCGCTCGGTTTAGCGGCAGTAAATGCGTCATCCGTTTCACTTTATGATGGCTCGTGGGCGGAATGGGGGGCATCGGACGCTCTACCAATCGATGATACCCGTCTCCCGTAGTCGTAGCTTAAATGGCGACCAGTCCACGGACGCCATCTCTCTCCATATCAACCCCACGCCCTCGCTGAACAATTTTGCCACGAGACATCACTAAATAGTTATCGGCCAGTTCTGCGGCAAAATCGTAAAATTGCTCAACCAACAAAATTGCAATATCGCCTTGGGCTGCCAGTTTTTTAATCACGACACCAATCTCCTTGATGACTGAAGGCTGAATTCCCTCGGTAGGCTCATCCAGAATCAATAATCGAGGCTGGCAAGCCAATGCACGACCAATCGCCAATTGTTGCTGTTGCCCACCGGATAAGTCCCCACCACGGCGATGCTTCATTTCTTGCAAGACAGGAAAGAGTTGGTAAATATTTTCCGGTACAGCCTTGCTCTGTGAGCTAGGGAAACGAGAAAGCCCGATTAAAATGTTTTCTTCTACCGTTAATCGAGGAAATATTTCTCGTCCCTGTGGTACATAAGCGATCCCGCTCTTAACCCGTTGATGTGGTGATTGATGGCTAATATTTTTACCTTCCCAAATGATGCTGCCATTTTTAAGGGGAACTAATCCCATCAGGCACTTGAGCAAGGTGGTTTTACCGACGCCATTGCGGCCCAATAAACACGTCACCTCTCCCACCTCGGCCTCAAATGATAAGCTACGCAAGATATGACTTCCGCCATAATATTGTTCAAGTTCATTTACTTGCAGCATTTTTAACCCTCAAATAAGCCGACCTTAATTGCCCATGAAAAGCGAAATCCCCCTTACGCCACACCGTATTTCGTTGCCTAAAAAAGCACCGACTAAATAGCGTCTGAGCAACCTAACGGCCAAGGTATACCTCTATCACCTGTTCATTGGCTTGCACCTCAGCTAAGGAACCTTCTGCCAAGACCTGGCCTTGGTGCAACACAGTGACATGATCAGCAATGGTTTCGACAAACCCCATGTCATGCTCGACGACCATCAGTGAATGCTTTCCCGCCAATTGATTAAACAACTCCGCGGTATAGGCTGTTTCTGCATCAGTCATCCCTGCGGCAGGTTCATCTAATAAGAGTAGATGCGGGTCTTGCACCAATAACATCCCAATTTCAAGAAACTGCTTTTGCCCATGAGATAACAAACCAGCCTGTCGCTGCCGCATATCACTGAGGCGTAACATAGCCAGTGTTTCGTCAATTTGATCACGCTGTTCGCTGTTTAATTTGGCTCGTAGGCTAGCCCAAACTGTTTTGGTGCTTTTTTGCGCCAGCTCTAAATTTTCAAACACACTCAATGCTTCAAAAACAGTTGGCTTCTGAAATTTCCGCCCGATCCCCGCTTGAGCAATCTCAATCGTATTCATCATGGAGAGGTCATGGCGTTGGTCATACATCATCTTGCCAGTCTGTGGCCGCGTTTTCCCCGTGATCACATCCATCAGCGTTGTTTTGCCTGCGCCATTCGGGCCGATAACACAACGCAATTCCCCGACGCCGATTTGCAAGGAAAGATCACGTAACGCATGAAAACCATCAAAACTGACATTGATATTTTCTAATGTCAGCACCGGATCCCGTTGCTGTCGATATTTGTCAGCCGCATATTCAATCGCACCCGGTTCTTGACTCAGGATCTCGGGATAGATGAGTTGCTCCGTAATTTGAAATCGGCTCATTTATCTTTTCCTCGCTTCAACAAACCAATCACACCTTTTGGTAAGAACAAGGTCACCAAGATAAATATTAACCCGAGGAAGAATTGCCAATATTCTGGCATAGCCATGGTGAACCAGCTTTTTGCACCGTTGACGATCCCCGCGCCTATGACAGGGCCAATAAGTGTTCCTCTGCCACCAAGGGCGACCCAAATTGCCGCTTCAATAGAGTTCGTCGGAGACATTTCGCTGGGATTAATGATGCCGACTTGAGGTACATATAGCGCCCCAGCCAAGGCACACAGCACAGCCGAAAGTGTCCAAACAAATAACTTGAAGCCTTTCGGATCATAACCACAAAACGTCAGGCGATTTTCAGCATCGCGCACAGCGGTTAGAACCCGGCCAAACTTGGTGCGTGCCAGCGCAAATCCCAGCGCTAGGCTGGCAATTAATAATGTGAGTGTTGCGAGGAATAACGCAATGCGCGTTGAGGTTGCCGAAACTGAAAACCCCAGCATGGTAGTGAATCCCGTAAAACCGTTGTTGCCACCAAAACCGGTCTCATTACGGAAGAATAACAGCATCCCAGCATAGGTGAGCGCTTGGGTCATAATAGAGAAGTAGACCCCTTTTATTTTGGAGCGAAAAGCAAAGTAACCAAAAATAAAGGCTAGGAGCCCAGGTACCAGCACGATTAAGCACAATGCCCAGACAAAGTATTGGCTACCACTCCAAAACCACGGTAATTCAGACCATGACAGAAAAGACATAAACGCCGGCAGTCCATCACCTGCCGCTTGCCGCATCAGGTACATTCCCATCCCATAGCCACCAAGAGCAAAAAACAGACCATGCCCAAGTGACAGTAATCCGGCATATCCCCAAACTAAATCCAGCGCGATAGCGACTATCGCATAACAGAGAATTTTACCGACCAGCGTTAAGGTGTAGGTCGAAATTGCCAGTGGATTATCCGCAGGCAGCAAAGCCAAAAAGGGTAGAATAGTCAGCGCGACAACCACCACTGCACCCAGAGATAGGCTGATTGTCGGGGCTTTTTGCGTCAAGGTAATCGCCAAAGGTTGATTCATTAGTCACTCACCCTGCCCTTGAGGGCAAACAGACCTTGTGGTCGTTTCTGAATAAACAAAATGATCAGCACTAAAATCAAAATCTTGCCTAGCACTGCGCCAATCTGCGGTTCCAAAATTTTGTTCAACATCCCCAGTCCGAGTGCAGCAACAACGCTTCCCGCTAATTGCCCAACGCCGCCCAGTACCACCACGAGGAAGGAGTCGATGATGTAGCCCTGCCCTAACTCTGGGCCGACATTGCCCAATTGTGATAGTGCAACACCGCCCAATCCGGCAATCCCCGAACCAAGTCCAAAGGCCAGCATATCCACCCGTCCTGTCGCGACACCGCAACACGCAGCCATCGCTCGGTTTTGCGTCACAGCCCGAACCTGTAACCCAAGGCGGGTTTTATTTAGCAGTAACCAAGTGAGCAACAGAACAATGATGACGAAAGCAATCACAGCAATACGGTTCCAAGGTAAAACCAAATTCGGTAGCACCTGTAGCCCACCAGAAAGCCACACAGGGTTAGCCACTTCCAAATTTTGCGCCCCAAAGATCATGCGGACGCCCTGAATCAGCATTAGGCTGATCCCCCATGTCGCCAACAGTGTTTCTAATGGGCGTCCATACAGGTGCCGAATGACTGTACGCTCCAATGCCATACCTATACTGGCGGTGATAAAGAAAGCAATTGGTAAGGCGACCAAGGGATATAAAGCCAGCCAGTGCGGAGCAAATTGTTGAAATGCGGTTTGTACCAGATACGCGGAATAGGCCCCTAACATCAACATTTCGCCATGAGCCATATTGATGACGCCCAATAAGCCATAAGTGATAGCCAATCCCAACGCGGCTAACAGCAGGATAGAACCCAGTGATAATCCACTGAAGACTTGCCCGATAATGTCCCCCACCCATAACCGGTTTTGTACTTGCTTTAAGCTACTGGCCGCAGCCGCACGGACTTGTGCATCTTGCTCGGTATTGGGGTCGGTTAAGCTTTGTAGCCGCGACACGGTTTGCGGTGAACCAGATTGCCCTAATAGCTGCACGGCATTCAGGCGTATCTGCGGGTTACTATCAGCCAGTTGTAAATTAGCCAGTGCAATCTCTAATGCTTCTTTGACTTTACTGTCAGTTTCCAATTTCAGGCGTTGGTTGAGGAGAGGTAATTGCTCACTATTTGCCTGTTGCTGTAATGCCAACGCAGCTTGTAGCCGCACAGACTCATCGTCACTCACCAGCCGTTGGGCCGCTAACGCATTGGCGATTAATATGCGTAACCGATTGTTGAGCCAAACTTTCTTAGGCGTACCGCTAGGCTGTGCTTGCCCTTCTAACGGGGTGAAACCTTGGTTACTTTGAATGAACGCTTGCCCCGCACTGTCAATCATCAATGTTTCTTGTTTCAGTGCCTGCAATAAAGGCAAGCGACTGACATCAGGTTCCGTCGCCCATTGCTGTAATAACGTGGCTTGTTGTGAACGATTGGCTGTAGCGAAATCATGGGCTGGCCCCGCGACGGCAAATGTCGAAATCCCCAACACTAGCCCTATCATCAGCCTGAGTAAAAGATTGGCCGTTTTATCCCACACAGGAGTTAATGATTTCATACACTCACTCATTGCTGATTTTGCAAAAGAGATCTGGAGTCAGTTTGTTAACATCAACAGAACTCACTCCAGAAAGTCACGGCTATTGAGTACTTTTTACGGGGTGATCCGGTTTTTTATCATTGCCGGCGATAAATGGGCTCCATGGCTGTGCCCGAATGGGGGCATCAGTCTGCCAAACCACATTGAATTGCCCATTCGGCTCAATTTCGCCAATCATCACTGGCTTATGCAGATGATGATTCGTTTTGTCCATCGTCAGCGTAAAACCAGAAGGAGCGGGGTAAGTCTGCCCTGCCATAGCTTCGCGTACTTTATCCACATCCGTTGATTTGGCTTTTTCAACGGCTTGCGCCCACATATGCATACCGACCCAAGTAGCCTCCATAGGGTCATTGGTGACGGCAGTTTCTGCATTCGGTAATTTTTTCTCTTTGGCGTAAGCTTTCCATTGATCGACAAACTGCTTATTAGTTGGATTCTCTACCGACTGGAAGTAGTTCCAAGCGGCCAGATTCCCGACCAATGGTTTAGTATCGATGCCACGCAATTCTTCCTCTCCGACGGAGAAAGCAATAACAGGGACATCAGTCGCTTTGATGCCTTGGTTGGCGAGTTCTTTATAGAAAGGGACATTTGAATCGCCATTAATGGTAGAGATAACAGCCGTTTTGCCATCAGCAGAGAACTTCTTAATATTGCTCACAATGGTTTGATAATCGCTGTAGCCAAACGGGGTATAAATTTCCTCAATATCTTTGTCCTGAATACCCTTGGTGTGCAGGAAGGCACGTAGAATTTTATTTGTGGTGCGTGGATAGACATAATCTGTGCCCAACAAAATAAAGCGTTTAGCCCCACCGCCATCTTCACTTAATAAATATTCTACTGCTGGGATAGCTTGTTGGTTAGGTGCAGCACCGGTATAGAAAACATTCGGTGACATTTCCTCCCCTTCGTATTGCACGGGGTAAAACAGTAAGCCATTTAATTCCTCAAATACCGGTAATACAGATTTTCGGGAAACAGAAGTCCAAGCACCAAATACCACCGCGACTTTATCTTGTGTTAATAATTGCCGTGCTTTTTCAGCAAATAATGGCCAGTTAGAGGCGGGATCCACAATAACTGGCTCGAGTTGTTTACCCAAGACACCACCATGAGCATTGATATCATCAATACTCATTAGGGCCATATCTTTCAATGGTGTTTCAGAGATAGCCATTGTGCCGGACAAAGAGTGCAAAATACCCACTTTAATCGTGTCGGCGGCCAGTGTACCAAAAGCCACACCCATGCTAATAACGGAAGCTGACAGTGCAAAAACCTTAATTAAGTGACGATGTTGCATAGTATTAACCTCTGGTCGTTGAGTTAAACACACAAGATTGAATTACTCTGCGCAATCGCCATGCCAATTTTACATCTTGATAATTTCATTGAGAAAAGAGTTATTTCAGACAACTATTCGGGTTTAGGAGCAAATAGACTGCACCATTAATGCGCAAAGAATGAGCCTAGATAGTGCAAAATACCAAGAGGGAAATAGGAGATGATAAATAAACATTCGGAATAAAAACGAATATGAATTGACGGTAAACTGAGGAGAAATATTTCAGCAACAAGCAGGAATGGTTAATGACCATTCCTGCTGTATTGTGATGAAGAAGTGATGACGAATAAAACGTGTTTTACCGCGACTGCAACTGCTACCCAATATTCTTGATATTACTTTTTCGGGCCACGTATGCGTAATGTCAGACCTTTCAGGAAATAACGTAAAACTTGATCGCCGCATGGACGGAAGTTTTTACTGCCTTCTTTACGGAACAAGGCATTCAACTCAGGTTTTGACACAGGGAAGTCAACGGCATTAAACACATCGTGCATGTCGGTATCTTTCAACTCAAATGCAACACGCAGTTTTTTCAACACGATATTGTTGGTAATAACAGCTTCTATCGCAGGGGCGGGGAATTTGTCATCTTTACCGCGTCGAAAGAAGATAAGGCCATTCAGGAAATGCGCCATCACCAGATCAGGACAATCCTGATAACCAGCTTCATCTTCTTTCTTAAGAAAATTAACGACATCCGCATGGTTCACATCAAAATCAGCCAACTTAATGATTTCAGTTATCTTAGTATCATTCACGTTAAGCATGTAGCGAACACTACGGAGTACATCGTTGTTCATCATATTACTGCCCTATTCCTATTATTTAGTTTAGACGTAGCGAATATCGCAAGAAAACGAAACATTTCTTTAACGTCTAGCGGGCAGTATTGTATCGATCAACGTCGATCTTCTCAACGCAAATCTGTTTGACGTGAGCACCTCAAATAGGGGCTGCATTAAAGTTAGCCATCATATACATATAAGATCACTATTATATATAGCGGCAATAAAAAGATTAAGACAGTATATCAATAATACCCTATCTTAATCTTTTTATTGCCATAATAATATTAATTAATCACTTTGTTATTTTCAGGTTGATAAAGAGAAATCTCTTCGCCAAGAATATATTTTCTTCTTAGCGTTGCCGATATTTTATCCATTATCATGACAATAACGACCATAATTAGCGTGATAAACATCACGACATCCCAGTTCCATAAACGCATATTCTCGGCATAGACCAAGCCGATACCGCCTGCGCCAACAAAACCTAATACCGCTGCTGAACGAGTGTTAGATTCTATTTGATAAAGGCTTAATGCTAAAAAAGTCGGAAAGGATTGAGTGAATATGCCAAAGCGATGTTTTTGTAAGGCGTTAGCGCCCATGGCGGTCAGTCCACGGTTAGGGGACTTATCGACTGCCTCATGGCCTTCGGCATAGAGTTTGCCCAGTAATCCCATATCTTGCATGATAATGGCCAGCACCCCGGCCAGTGGCCCCATACCTACGGCTCGAACAAAAATCAGCCCCCATATCGCCATATCAATCCCTCGGAAAATATCCAAGAAGCGGCGGACCATAAAGGAGATAATACGCAAGCCTGGTGTAGACATAACATTGCGCGCGGCAAGGAATGATAAAGGCAAAGCAATCAGTGTTGCTGTTAGTGTCCCAGCAAAGACAATGGCTAGCGTGATAAATATCTGACTAAAATAATATTTAAATGGCCAGTTAATGAAATCATGCCAAACAAACATACGTAAAAAGTAGCGACTTATTTGCTGGCTACCATGAGCGAGTGTTTGCCAAGGGATACCAAAAAATTTGAAGAAAAAAAGGTAATATAAAATAATCCCAACTGCAATGGCGGTAATCAGCCTGACATAACGTTTTTGCTGTGTAAAAAGCTGAGGATGTTGCTGTTTGAGGCGCAATATTTGTTCTGTGGTGAGATGATAAGTCAACATTATGATGCCCCTTCCACAACTCGTTTGCGTAATTGACCGGATGTATAATCCAGTAACGAAACCACGATGATGATGAGTAATAATGTCATGCTGACTTGATCATAGCGATCCAGCTTGATTGAGGTCATCAATTCCTGCCCAATACCGCCCGCTCCCACTAATCCTAAGATCGTTGATTGCCGGAAATTAATTTCCAATCGCATAAAACTGTAAGAAAGGAAGATAGGTTTGACTTGTGGCCACAGCGCAAAACGCATACGTTGCAATTTACCGGCACCACAAGCAGCTAAACCGCGAACAGGCTTATCCGATGCCGTTTCCAATGACTCATAGAACAATTTGGTTAAGCTACCGATGGTGTGTAGTGCCAATGCCAAAAAGCCGGGTATCGCACCGATTCCAAAGGCCATAACAAACATCACCGCCCACGCTAATTCTGGCATAGTGCGCAAAAAGGCAACGAAAGTTCGAATCATTAAACGCAACCAAGCTGGACTTTGGGTATTATTCGCGGCCATAAAAGCCAGAACAGTGGCGACGATGACGGATAAAATGGTTGAAGCGATGGCCAGCTGTAGCGTTTCCCAAATCAGCGGTAATTGAATGTGTAATCGATAGCCCCAATAAGCGAAAGAACCTTCCGTACGGCCATCTGCGAATAATGAGTTCAAATGGAGTACCGGTATGGTTTCGGCTAAATAATCGAAGAAATGGGGAATGGAAATAAAAACAGTATGCAGGTTAAATTCTGCAATACTGCCTGCGCCAAGGTAGATTATCGCCAAGGCTAGTGACCATATTAACGTTTCACGTTTTTGTTTACCGCGTATCTGTTGATAGTAGCGGTTAAAGTCTGTATTCAAAATGAGCTACCACCTAAAAGCAATAGCTCTGGCAAGCCAGAGCTATACCCTATATCTTGACGTTCCAGAGAGGTTATCCACTAACGCGCCTGCAACACCAAATACGTTGGGTCAATATTTATTACCCATCGTTCGAATTAACGATCGCCTTTGGTTAACTCTCGCTTCATATCAATAATATTTTGATACTCGCTAAGGGATGTTTCACCAATATGCTGTTTCCCACCCATTGCCTTAATAAAGCAACCGTGATCTTCTTTATCTAATTTTTTAACCGCTGCCACTAATTGCGCTTTAAACTCAGGTGGTAACCCATTACGAACTAAAATCGGGCCATTAGGAATCAGCGGAGATTCCCAGATAATACGGATCTGTTTCATTAAATCAGGATGGTCCATACGGATCATGCGGGTAAATGCGCCACTAGTATAACCCGTATCATAATCACCGATCATGGAAGCCCAAGTCACAGCACCATCAAACTGGCCATTAATGACACCAAGAATATCTTGTTCATGACCACCGGAGAAAGTCACGCTAGAAAAGAAGTCGTTATATTTATTATCAACCGTCCCGCCAAACTTCTGTTTAAAGCTTTGATTAGGGATGAGGAAGCCTGACGTTGAATCTGGGTCAGCAAAGCCAAATGCTTTCCCCTTCAAGTCTTCAATTTTCTGATAAGGGCTATCTGCTTTCACAACAACCACTGAGTGATAACCACGTGATTTATCCGTGTCATCGATAGCGATACCGACAATATCAACCGCTTTAGGATCTTTGATATAAACAGAAGCGAACGATGAGGGAGACATACTTAATACCAAATCAATTTTGCCGCCCAATAAACCTTGAATGACACCAGAATAATCAGATGCATTGTGCAAATTTGTTTTTACATTGAGTTCTTTTTCCAAGAACTCTTTGACGCACATATTATCACCAATTTGCTGCGTGGCGTTTTGCCCACCAAGTATACCCAGGTTAATTTCCTTTGGTGCATCCGCTGCGGTCGCATTAAAGATCATCATGCTGGCCAAAAGTGAGGTAAGACAAAGTACTTTTTTCATTAAAATAACCTATTCTGATAAAGGGATAAGTAGGGATTAATGCAAAAGATCAGTTGATTCATCGCTATATATATCTTGAATAATGGCGTCATTCAGTTGCGATGGTGGCCCGTCAAAAACAATTCGTCCATGTGCAATACCAATAACTCGTGTACAGTAATCTTTCACTAATTCAACAGAATGCAAATTCACAACGACAGCAATATCGTTTTCACTTATTTTCTGTAATGTATTCATGATGCGCGTTGTATTTTTTGGGTCCAAAGAGGCAACCGGTTCATCGGCCAATAATATGCTAGGGTTCTGCATCATGGCGCGACAAATAGCCACTCGCTGCATTTGTCCACCAGAGAGATTTTCTGCCCGCTGTAAAGCATGAGGCAACATATTAAGCCATTGTAATAACTCAATCGCCCTAGCTCTATCTTGCTCGGCGAATATTTTGAAAAATGATTTTAGTGTTGAGGTATAACTGAGGCGGCCTAATAAAACGTTGGTCATAACATCAAGGCGAGGAACTAAACAAAAGTCTTGAAAAATCATGCCGCATTTAGCACGCCATTGACGCATCTGTTTTGCCGTTAATGCCGCAATATTCTGCGTATCACCATTGTCATGGTAATTAATAATTTCGCCTGCGCTACTGGGAATAGTACCGTTTAATACATGCAGTAATGTGGATTTACCGGCACCTGAACGGCCAATAATGGCGACGAATTCCCCTGCATGGAGTTCAAAATTAATATCATCTAAAACGCGATGCTGCGATTTGTAGGTTTTAACTAATCCCTTAACGGCAAGTACCTTCTTACGCGCTTCTGGCACCATAGCCTGATAATCAGCCACAATGAATTTACGTAATGCCTGGCCCATATCATGTCTCTCAGATTGCCTGTCGTCATGAGCCATTAACGGATATTTTTATTGCATATTGATGATAGTTTTATGAGAGAAAGGTGACAAAAAATAGCCACCTTTCTTATTAGTTCAAGAGAATATTAATACTCAGACGCCATATTATTGGCGATTAAGTCGCGCTAGCTTCTTAGTTTTCGGTAGACAAACAGGACGACCAACGAACCAATAACAGCAACAACGAAGCTACCAATATTGAACCCGTCTACTCTGCCCATACCAAAGAAGGTACTAATATATCCCCCAACCAGCGCACCGACTACACCTAGGATGATGGTCATAATAAAACCGCCACCATCCTCTCCGGGCATGATCCATTTAGCCAAGATACCAGCAATAAGGCCAAAAATAATCCAAGATAGTATGCCCATAAACGCCTCCATTAAATTAATTTTCGCTGATAGTTGATTTAGCTATGTGGCCAGCCATCTACTGATCAACCATCATCATCAATATTAAGTTAAGACCCAAAAAACAAAATTCGCAAATCAGACCAGCTGTTCTCAGCACGAATCAAATAACAGGTTGGCGCGGTATGAAAATCTGGTTAACGCCCTGCGCCTGTAATTTTTTCAGTAAATCCGTACCACCATTTGGCATACTTTGCGCAAACTCACTTTCACTGGTAAAGATAGGGCTGGCCCAATAGATATTGACTGGGTCACCTTGCTGGAGAGGCAATGTAAGGCTATCAGCGTCAGCATAGAGTGCTGACGAAAGAATATAGCCTTCGTAGCCTTGAGGGGCGACCGATGATGCTAATGTATGCCCTTCCCCAAACCACGTTAATTTGTTCCAAGGGACATGAGCAAACCCAGCTAAAGCACTGGCCATTTGAATCGCATTGTCTTCCGTCATATATTGCCCATCGATCGCAATAGCCATTTCCAAGCGGCGGTATTTAGTCGCATCATCATTAAAGAGAATTTCGACCCAGGGTTGCGGACGAATACTGACCCCTAAGGTCAAGAAGTAATATATGCCGTCTTTCTCATGCTGCGAAATAGCCATCGGCGGCCACGTACCTTGGTCGATAGCATAATATTTTAATGACGGGCCAAAGTGCTGTTCGTAGCTTTGAATATATTCAGTCTGTAATGCTGGCCACGGATTCCCTTCTTCTTGTTGCCAAGTTCGCCAAAATTGGCGCGTATTTTGTGCATTAGCATATTGAGTGTTGGTTGAAGCGGAGCCAAGTGGCATCGTTAACGGATTATCTTTAATACAACTGGCAGAATAACAAATGGAGTGATCAATATATAAACTCCAACCGGGAATAATCGCTAACAATTGCCCTTGATACCACAAAGCAGCACCATCATCACTTTCGGACCAGACGACCGTAATATATTGGGCATCCAATTGTGCCTCACCAGCAACATTACGGCAGAATTCGGCTGCCAATCGGGGAGCTAGCCCTTGTTCAAGAGCGGCATTATCTGCCGATAGTGGTGCTGCAACTAAATTCCGTACCCAGCAGGCACGAACAGGAAAACGCTCCTCAAATGCCTCCTGCGGATAAATATAAAAATAAACGACCCGCTGGTCTTGCTGCACCACAGCGACTAATGTTTGGTTTTCATTACTGACTTCAGCCAGTACTTCAGATTCTTTCATATCGCCTCAACAGTATCGGCAAAGGATTTCAGGCAAAACATCTTGCATGCCTGCCGTAACATCAGTCTATTAGCGTTATGCTGATATTCTTAAGCTAATAACTTGGTATTGGCCATGTAAACATATGGGTGATATCAACATGACATACTAAACATTAAAGGACAGTGTAAAACACCCTAGTCCTATAAATCATCAGCAAAAGTCTCAAAAAACGGCGGCTTAAGATGAATAATTTATAACGATAACTTATCGCATTAATTCAATATGTTCCTATCAGATTCAGTGAAAATGATAGACCGCTATTGAGAGATTTATCGCCAATCGGTGATAGTTTATAAGCAAGATTCACGCTAAAATAGCGCTAATATTTTCGTAGCACCGAAGGTTCATATGGCATATATACCGAAGAATTATACCCGTCTGGAAAGTGGTTATCGGGAGAAAGCATTAAAGATTTACCCATGGGTCTGTGGTAGATGTTCACGCGAGTTTGTTTATTCCAACCTACGAGAACTGACGGTTCATCATGTTGATCATGACCACAGTAATAATCCAGAAGATGGCAGTAATTGGGAAATGTTGTGCCTATTTTGCCATGATCATGAGCACTCTAAATACACCGAAGCGGATCAATATGGCTCAACCGTGATTGCGGGTGACGATGCTCAAAATGATCAGGGCGTGGCAACTCATAATCCATTCGCTAATCTAAAGTCCATGATGAAGAAGTAAATCGATCTGGTCGCTTATTTGAGAGCGACCAGAGACTTTATCGCGCTCAAGTGACTAAAATCCTAATAATTGCCGATATGAACGATGTTCTTGTTTTTCTGGCAATAATCCCAACTTATTCGCTAACTGCCAGCATTCTATCTCTAACTCATTAGTTGCAGCGGCATCATCCGTCATAATGGCTATTTCAGCAAAATCACCCAGCCCAACTAAACTGTCGATAGTGACATGGAATTTACCAACGAAATAAATACTTCGCCTTTTTTCTAGTATAAAAGCAGGTTGATATCCTAATGTTCCTAACATGCTTTTTACTTTGTCGATATCTTCGATATTGCAGGCTTCACAACGCTCGGTTCCCGGCCCTTTAACTATCCATAACCGAATGCCTGATGGGTTCATCTCTCGCAGCACCATGCTGATCTTTTGATTGGCTAAATCCTCGCCATTGGCTTCCAGATAGATGTCTTTTTCATGATTATCCAAAGTAAAAGGTATAGCTTCATGTTGCTTCAATTGTTCATGCAACTGTGCAATATCCGATAACCTAAACTTAAGCTCAATTTCAAATTGGCCAACAAAATGCTCGCTCATCATCTGTCCTACTAATCCATGTAAAAATTAGATTCGATCTTATACTTTTTCGTCTGATGAATCACAATCATGATCGCGATAACGAATAGTTTTACCGATATCTATTATTCGGATATTTCTTTTCCCAACTCATTAATATTAATAATATTTTTTAATGAATAGTCACTGGCTGAAATGCAACTCAAGCGCAAATAACGTGATACGCATCACAAAAAACAGGTTCTAACAGGAAAGCCTTCTCTCCCTCATGTTTACTTCATAGCTCTAGTTTGACTGTTTCATAGGGATCTGAACTCGGGTGTCATGCTCGATGAGATAAAAAGTCAATTCAATGACGGGAAGCGGCACGAATGAATCAATCCAATGATGATAAGACGCAAATCTTGCTAAATAAATTGCAGCAGATTGTGGGCGCTCGTGGCCTACTCACTGGCGAGCGGCAAACCGAGCGATATCGTACAGGCTTTCGATCGGGCGGCGGCGCGGCACTTGCGGTGGTATTCCCTGCAACGTTATTGCAACAATGGCAATTGCTACAAGCCTGTGTCGCGGCCGATACCATTGTCATCATGCAGGCGGCCAATACCGGACTCACAGAGGGATCGACCCCTAGCGGCCATGATTACGACAGGCCAATTGTGATACTGAGTACTTTGCGCCTCAACAAAATTCAGTTGTTGAATAATGGCAAACAAATCATTGGATTCCCTGGCAGCACCTTAAATCAGTTAGAAAAAATGCTGAAACCTTATGATCGTGAGCCACATTCCGTTATTGGCTCCTCATGTATTGGTGCTTCAGTCGTGGGCGGTATTTGTAATAATTCGGGCGGTTCCTTAGTTCAACGCGGACCGGCCTACACTGAAATGGCACTGTATGCACAAATTGATGCTCAAGGTGAATTACAGCTAATTAATCATCTAGGCATTAATTTAGGCAATACACCGGAAGAGATTTTACGACGCTTAGAACAGGGTAATTATCAAGCCAGTGATGTTGAGCAAGGTACGCAACAAGCCTCAGACCACGAATATGCGACTCGGGTAAGGGACATTGATGCCTCGACACCTTCTCGCTTTAATGCCGATCCACGGCGTTTATTTGAGGCTTCTGGCTGCGCAGGTAAATTAGCGGTATTTGCCGTACGCTTGGATACCTTCCCTAGTGAGAAAAAGCAGCAAGTTTTTTATATCGGCACCAATCAAACTCAAGTATTGACTGAGCTGCGCCGCGCTATTTTACGTGATTTTAAACATTTACCGATCGCCGGTGAATATATGCACCGTGATATTTTTGATATCGCCGAAATTTACGGGAAAGATACATTTGTGATGATCAATAGCATGGGCACTAATAACATGCCTCGTTTCTTCACATTGAAAGGCAAGATTGATGCACGCCTCAACAAAGTTCCTTTTCTAGTCGATCATTTATCTGATCGGATAATGCAAGGTTTTAGCCGAGTACTGCCTAATCATTTACCGAAGCGCCTTAAAATGTATCGGAATAAGTATGAGCACCATTTATTACTTAAAATGTCAGGAGAAGGTATTGCTGAGGCGCAGCAATTTTTGAAAGATTACTTTGCGACGGCGGAGGGTAACTTTATAACCTGTACAGCAGATGAAGGTAAAAAAGCCTTTTTACACCGCTTTGCCGCCGCAGGTGCAGCGGTACGCTATCACGCTATGCATGCCGATAAAGTAGAAGACATTCTGCCGTTAGACATTGCCCTACCAAGAAATGAAGAAAATTGGTTTGAAACTCTGCCACCCGAAATAGATCAATGTTTGGTCGCCAAACTCTATTACGGCCATTTTTTGTGCCACGTTTTCCATCAAGATTATATTGTGAAGAAAGGCGTGGATACCCAAGCGTTAAAACAAAAAATGCTGGCACTGTTGAACGATAAAGGGGCGGAGTATCCAGCAGAACACAATGTCGGGCATCTTTATTTCGCCAAACCTGCATTGAAAGCGTTTTATCGGCAGATAGACCCAACGAATAGTTTTAATCCTGGGATAGGTAAAACGTCAAAACTTAAGTTTTGGCAGGAATAATAATATTACTGAAGTGATATCGCGCCTATCGACAGAATTTGCAAGCTCACTGCAAATTCTGTCGCAAACGCCCTGCCGACTTTATTCTGAAACCTGAGCGATCCGTGCCTGCGTATCTTTTTGCAGACGATAGCTTTTCGCCGCGCCTGGAATTGGCGTTGCTTTACCGGTTTCCATCCAACTGCGTAAACGGTTTGCATCGGCAAAATGGGTATATTTGCCAAAAGCATCTAATACCACCAGTGCAACAGGACGATTACCAATCACAGTACGCATCGCCAAGCAATGCCCTGCTTGATTAGTAAAACCGGTTTTAGTTAATTGGATATTCCACTTATCGTTATAAACCAAATGGTTAGTATTCCGGAAGGGCAGCGTATAGTTAGGATCGCGGAACGTCGCCATTTTCTCGGTCGTGGTACTCAGTTGCCCAATCAGCGGGTACTGCTTAGTCGCGATTAGCAACTTGGTTAGGTCACGGGCTGTCGAGACATTATCAATCGACAGACCTGTTGGTTCGACATAGCGCGTTTTTGTCATGCCCAGAGATTTGGCTTTGGCATTCATTGCCTTAATAAAGGCGTTATATCCGCCTGGGTAGTGATGCGCCAAACTAGCCGCTGCGCGATTTTCGGAAGACATCAACGCCAGCAGTAGCATATCTTTACGGCTAATTTCACTGTTGACTCGGACCCGCGAGAATACGCCTTTCATTTCTTTCGTTTGATGAATATCGACGGAGATAATCTCATCAAGCGGTAATTTCGCATCCAATACCACCATTGCGGTCATCAGCTTAGTAATTGAAGCAATGGGAACAACGTGATCTGCATTGTTGGCATAAACCACTTTATTGGTTTGTAAATCAACCACCATTGCACTCCCTGATGCTAATTCCAGCGGAGACGTCCCTTTTATTTCAGCCGTTCCCCCCTTGGCGAGAGCCAAAGGTGCGACACTAAAACCAGTGGATAAAAGCAATAAACTTAATAGTGCAGAACGGATTTTCACATGCATGTTCGTCAGCTTAAATAGGTTGTTGGGAGTGATGGTTGTTGGGAGTGATGATAGTTGTTCCGCCGCATTATAAATTACAGTAATGCGCTGCGCATCAGCCATTACTTAAATGATTGTTACAAAGATTAAAAATTGGCTAATTGCCGCTCATCGGTAAACATACTGAGTGAATTGATATCGGCGACGTACATTAAGCATCAGTCCTAAAAACCTATACAGATACTCAATAATAGTAAAAAAACGCCTACGCGCGACTTTATTAACCTATAATTAGCGGCATAATTTTTTATTAAATCAGATTTATAGGTATTAATATGGGCACGACAATCGTAGGAATTATTTTTGGTGTATTTTTGATAGCCGCAGGATTAGCTGATATTCATGATGAGAATCTTGCATCATTAACATTTTGGGTTGATGCGTTGCTGATTTTTGTTGGTGCGATATTCCTACTC
The DNA here is from genome assembly GCF_003048255.1 of Yersinia massiliensis. NCBI lineage: Bacteria > Pseudomonadati > Pseudomonadota > Gammaproteobacteria > Enterobacterales > Yersiniaceae > Yersinia > Yersinia massiliensis. The sequence goes on along the minus strand of NZ_CP028487.1, from coordinate 1,604,451 downwards.
GGGGTCGCTAAATTTATTGGCCGCAAAAAGAAGTAATTATAACGTATTGATAACTAAAGGCGTAAAACACGCCTTTATACTCTTTAGCATTCAACCTATTCTTCATCAACATAGACAGCGATTTGTTGAATAGCCAGCGCGATATCTTTTGAGGTTTTTAGCGCACGTATTTGGCTGAATAAATCTGTTGCTTCAGTGTATTCCTTACGCAGATAACCCAACCACTGTTTGATACGTGCAACATGATACAAACCCGTATCGCCCTGTTTTTCCAACTGCACATATTTCTTCAGGAGTTTGACCACTTCCGGCCATGGCATGCGCGGTTCGTTATATTTCACCACGCGACTGAGATTCGGCACATTCAGTGCGCCACGCCCTAACATCACGGCATCGCAGCCTGTCATATCCATGCACGCCTGCGCGCTCTGATAATCCCAGATTTCACCGTTGGCGATCACCGGTATTGTTAGACGCTGGCGAATTTCACCGATCGCCTGCCAGTTAATGCGCTCGGCCTGATAGCCATCTTCTTTCGTGCGGCCATGCACGGCTAGCTCGGTTGCACCGGCCTGCTGCACGGCATCCGCAATTTCAAACTGACGATCACCAGAATCCCAACCTAAGCGTATTTTAACCGTGACCGGCAGATGAGCGGGTACAGCTTCACGCATTGCTTTAGCGCCCTGATATATCAGCTCAGGATCTTTGAGCAACGTGGCCCCACCGCCACTCCCATTGACGAGCTTTGAAGGGCAACCACAATTGAGATCGACACCATATGACCCCAGTTCTACCGCACGGGCGGCATTTTCCGCTAACCACTGTGGATATTGGCCTAACAGTTGAACCCGCACTAAGGTGCCTGACTGAGTTCGGCTTTGATTGTGCAATTCCGGGCATAGGCGATAGAAGGACTTTGCAGGCAATAGCTGATCGACCACCCTGAGGAACTCGGTGATACAAAGATCATAATCATTCACTTCGCTGAGTAATTCGCGTACCAGTGAATCTAATACACCTTCCATCGGTGCCAGTATTACCCGCATGCTACTTATCCCGCCTCATTAATCATCCACACCATCAGGTTCTTCGACGTTTGGCTGTTTCCAGCCACTGCCAATACAACAGCCGCGATAACTTCAGCCAATATCGCCATCAAAAAGACCGGCAATCATACGGGGGAATAGCGGCGTTAAACAAGAGATTCCCCCTTGTACCAATAATAGAGGTAAAAAAAAACCGCTCCAGAGAAGCGGTTTCAGACTGCTGACAAACACCGATGACTCGATCTAGAACGGTGAGGACAGGCAGAAGAGTAAAGCGTCCGCGCCAAGGATGGCGCGGCTCGAGCCATCAGGGATGATTTACGGCGTCTTTACGATCTGCTTGTTCTCTCCACCATCAGCACGTTGTCAGCTATCTCGGTTTCATTAGCAAATAGCTTTTACAGCTTATTCGCCTGGATTACGGCTGCGCCCGCGAGAAGACGGACCGGCTGGGCGACGCTGACCATCAGCTTGGCTACGTGGGCGGCTGTTACGGCTATCGCCACGACCTGCTGCACCACCGCCATTTTGTGAGCGCCCTGCATTGCTGCCACGACCCATACCTGGACGTTGCGCACCACGGCCTTGGCGACCATTTTGAATCGGATCCGCTTTAATGCTTGGATCTGGTTCATAACCTTCCAACGCAATACGCGGAATTTCACGCTTCAACAAACGCTCAATATCACGCAGCAGTTTATGCTCATCAACGCAAACCAGTGAAATCGCTTCACCTGTGCGTTCTGCACGGCCAGTACGGCCAATACGGTGGACGTAATCTTCAGGCACATTTGGCAACTCATAGTTAACCACATGCGGCAACTGATCGATATCTAGGCCACGAGCCGCGATATCCGTCGCCACCAATACGCGAATTTTACCGTCTTTAAAATCAGCCAATGCACGAGTACGCGCGCCCTGACTCTTGTTACCGTGAATAGCAGCCGCGGTAATACCGTCTTTATTTAGCTGTTCAGCCAAATGGTTCGCACCGTGTTTAGTGCGGGTAAACACTAACACTTGCTGCCAATCACCTTCGCCGATCATCTGAGACAACAACTCGCGCTTGCGATTTTTATCTACAAAATGAACGCTTTGGGCGATTTGCTCGGAAGCGGTATTGCGACGAGCCACTTCAACCGATGCCGGATTATGCAACAGCTTGCTGGCCAAACCTTTAATCTCATCCGAGAACGTCGCGGAGAACAGCAGGTTCTGGCGTTTAGCCGGTAGTTTTGCCAATACGCGGCGGATATCGTGAATAAAGCCCATATCCAGCATGCGGTCAGCTTCGTCCAACACCAAAATCTCAATCTTGGAGAGGTCGACTGCGTTCTGATGTTCCAGATCCAGTAAACGGCCTGGGGTCGCGACCAAAATATCGACGCCACCGCGTAATTTCATCATCTGTGGATTGATGCTAACGCCACCAAATACCACCAGCGAACGCAACTTCAAATATTTACTGTAACTCTGTACGTTTTCATCAATCTGCGCAGCCAGTTCACGGGTCGGCGTTAGAATCAACGCGCGGACTGGACGGCGGCCTTTAATCGGCGCTTGGTTCTGGCTAAGCAACTGCAACAGCGGCAAGGTGAAACCGGCCGTTTTGCCCGTACCAGTTTGTGCGCTAGCCATTAAATCACGGCCTGCCAATACAACAGGGATTGCCTGACTTTGAATCGGTGTCGGCACAAGGTAGCCCTGCTCTTCAACAGCGCGCAGGATATCGGCATTTAAGCCGAGAGAATCAAATGACATATTACGAGAAGCTCCAGACCTTCCCAATCCCAACGATATCGTCAGGTGCAGTTTCAAGGGAAGATTATCAGACGAGGCATGAATTGAGGCATTACCACGAGGATTGGCACAAACTGCAGTGCACCATTGCGGCGGATTATAACAGATGTTTAGCAAGAAAAGGGATTTTTACGTTTCTATTCGATTTTTTATGGCGAAAAACATGAAAAAAATTGATTAATTTCTCTTCTGTCATCCAACCCAGCTCACAAAAATAGGCCTTATTTGTCCCATCACTTTACAGATCCACTGCGGACGCCTAAAGTTAATCATACGATTGATTTATTATTTAGCTATCTATTAAAATCGGCATAAATGAAGTTAATGCAAACCCTGTTGACCGAATAGGAAGCTCATGCCCCATTCCACATCTCATAGCTCAACTACATCAGCCTCGGTCACTAGCCGAGGTGAACTTGCGCGTCAGCAACTGATTCAGGCAGCGACCGAACTCTTCGGGGAATTGGGGCTGAAAGGCGCAACCACCCGAGATATTGCGCAGCGCGCGGGGCAAAATATTGCAGCCATTACCTACTATTTCAACTCCAAAGAAGGTTTGTATCTGGCGGTTGCTCAGCAAATAGCTGACTTTATCCAGCAAGCGTTTTCACCCTTGGCGCAAGAAATTAACCATTTCCTCCAGCAACCTCTTCATGCCCAAACGGCTGAACAACAGTTGCACTACATTCGCCGTGGATTACTGGAATTCAGTCATTTGATGACCCAGCCAGAAACCTTAAACATGAGCAAAATCATGGCGCGTGAGCAGCTTTCGCCCACCGATGCCTATCCGCTGATTCACGCCCAAGCGATCGCACCTTTGCATCAAAAATTGAATGTACTATTGGCCGCATTTATTGGTGCGGATGCCAGTGCGACGAAAACGATTCTTCATACCCACGCATTGATTGGCGAGGTTCTGGCTTTTCGAATGGGGCGCGAGACGATTCGCCGTCAAGCCGGTTGGCTAGACATTGGTCAGGCCGAAAGTGAAATGATCAATGAAGTGCTGGTTGAGCATATTGATCTGCTTCTCTACGGGCTACGCGCCAAGTTTCAGCATGAGATATGAAATAAGAAATTAGAAAGACGAAATACGAGCCATCTCCATAAAGATCATGACTGTGGTGATACATACCAGTAACAGATAGGGAGCATTATGAATCGCAAAAAGATTGTAGTGGCCGTCGTTATTGTCGCGCTGTTGGCGGCGATAGGTTATGGATGGAGTTATTACCGGCAGCAGCACGACTCGACATTGACGCTATACGGTAATGTGGATATCCGCACGGTCAATCTAGGCTTCCGAGTCGGTGGACGCTTGGCATCATTAGCGGTCGATGAAGGGGATGATATCAAGCCGGGGCAACTGCTCGGTAAACTGGATGATGGCCCTTATATCAATGCCCTCAAGCAGGCGCAGGCCAATGTGCAAAGCGCGCAAGCACAGCTCGCACTACTGAAAGCGGGATACCGCGATGAAGAGATAGCACAGGTCAAATCAGAAGTTTCCCAACGTGAAGCCGCATTTAGTTATGCCGATAGCTTCCTCAAACGGCAGCAAGGATTATGGGCCAGCAAGGCCACCTCGGCTAACGAACTGGAAAATGCTCGCACAGCGCGTAATCAAGCACAGGCCAATCTGCAAGCATCCAAAGATAAGCTCGCGCAATATTTAAGTGGTAACCGTCCGCAAGAAATCGCACAGGCGGAGGCAAATTTGGCCCAAGCGGAAGCAGAACTCGCCCAAGCCCAGCTTAATCTGCAAGACGCGACGCTCCTTTCGCCCTCAAGTGGAACGGTGCTCACTCGCGCCGTGGAACCGGGCACCATCTTATCCGCCAGCAATACCGTCTTTACCCTTTCATTGACTGATCCGGTTTGGGTACGGGCTTATGTCAGTGAGCGCAATTTAGATAAAGCCATCCCGGGTACACAAGTTGAAGTTTTCACCGATGGCCGGCCCAACAAGCCTTATCACGGCAAAATTGGTTTTGTGTCACCGACCGCCGAATTTACGCCTAAGAGTGTTGAGACGCCGGACTTGCGGACCGATTTAGTTTATCGCTTGAGAATCATCATCACAGATGCTGATGAATCACTGCGACAAGGTATGCCGGTTACCGTTCGTTTTGCCCAACCTTAAGGCGGCCAACGTTATGAATGGAATCCAGCATCTCATTACTCTGGATGGCGTTGAGAAACGCTTCCCTGAACTGGATCACCCTGCTGTCGCCAGCCTGACGACCGAGATCCGCAGTGGTGCCGTGACCGGCTTAGTGGGGCCGGATGGCGCTGGTAAAACCACGTTGCTACGGATGTTAGCTGGGTTACTCAAACCTAGCCAAGGCAAAATGGAGGTCGTCGGTCTTGATCCGCTGGAAAACGATCGCCAGCTTCATTCCATCCTCGGATACATGCCACAAAAGTTTGGTTTATATGAAGATCTGACGGTGATGGAGAATCTGACGCTGTATGCCGATCTGCGTGGCGTCATCGGTGAAGAGCGCCGCCAGACCTTTGAGCGCCTGCTGACGTTTACCGATTTGACCCGCTTTACCGAACGCTTAGCAGGAAAACTGTCTGGCGGGATGAAACAAAAACTGGGCTTGGCTTGTACCTTGGTCGGCCAACCCAAAGTGTTATTACTTGATGAGCCCGGAGTCGGGGTTGACCCTATCTCACGCCGCGAGTTATGGCGCATGGTGCATGAGTTGGCGAACGATGGCATGCTCATTTTGTGGAGCACATCCTATCTTGATGAAGCCGAGCAATGCCGTGAAGTGTTGCTACTGAATGAAGGCAAGTTGCTGTACAGCGGCGCACCGCAAGACCTCACCCAGCGCATGAGTGGACGCACGATTTTGGTTGCCGCCCAAAGTGGCGCTCACCGCAAGCTGTTACAGCATGCTCTAACATTGCCGCAGGTCAGTGACGGGGTTATTCAGGGCAAATATGTGCGTCTCATCCTGAAACAGGATGTCGACCACAGCCAAATATTACCCCTGCTCAATCAACCCAATGCAGAAATCATCGAAGCGGAACCACGCTTTGAAGATGCGTTTATTGATTTGTTGGGTGGCGGCCCTGCCAGTGAATCCGCATTGGCGAAAATCATGCCTAAAGTTGCCGGTAGCCATGAAGATACGGTGATTGAGGCGCAAGAGTTAACGAAAAAATTTGGTGATTTTGCCGCCACCGACCACGTCAATTTCCAAGTAAAACGCGGCGAGATATTTGGCCTACTGGGGCCAAATGGGGCCGGTAAATCCACCACCTTTAAAATGATGTGCGGCTTGTTAGTCCCCAGCTCCGGTAATGCATTGGTATTGGGGATGGATCTGAAAACCAGCTCCGGCAAAGCGAGGCAGCATTTAGGCTATATGGCGCAGAAATTCTCGCTGTATGGCAATTTGACCGTTGAACAAAACCTGAAGTTTTTCTCGGGTGTTTATGGCCTGCGGGGTAAAACGCAGCGTGACAAAATCGCCGATATGACCTCAGCATTTAATTTCACGCCGATCCTCAAGCAGACACCAGACGCATTGCCACTCGGTTTTAAACAGCGGCTAGCACTGGCCTGTGCTTTGATGCATGAACCCGATATTTTATTTCTTGATGAGCCAACCTCTGGCGTTGACCCGCTAACCCGCCGTGAATTCTGGCTACATATCAATGGCATGGTCGATAAAGGCGTCACAGTAATGGTGACCACACACTTTATGGATGAAGCCGAATACTGCGACCGTATCGGCTTGGTTTATCGTGGCAAGATTATTGCTGCTGGCACACCGGATGAACTCAAACAGCAAGTCGCCACCGATGAAATGCTCAACCCCTCCATGGAAGAAGCCTTTATCGGGTTAGTTCAGCGCTATGATCAGCAACATGATAAGGGGCAACAGTCATGACCGAGCCACATGCTATGCCAGCACATCCTACGCCAGTAAATGAGGAAGAAACTTATCAGGACACCGGTTTTTCTTGGCGTCGCCTACGGGCTTTGTGCCGTAAAGAGACGCGGCAGATTCTGCGTGACCCCAGTAGCGGCTTGATAGCCTTCGTCATCCCCTTGTTGTTGCTGTTTATTTTTGGCTACGGCATCAATCTGGACTCCAGCAAGCTACATGTTGGTATTCTGATGGAGCAACAGAGTAAACCGGCGCAAGATTTGGCGAACGCGTTTGCCAGTTCGCCCTATATCATGCCGCAAATCAGTGATGATCGTCAGGCGCTAATTCAAGCCATGCAAGCGGGTAAAATTCGTGGCTTAATCGTTATTCCGAATGATTTCGCCGAACAACTTGCTCGACCAGAAAGCAAAGCGCCCATTCAGGTGATTACGGATGGCAGTGAGCCGAATACCGCCAACTTTGTGCAAGGTTACGCACAAGGCGTCTGGCAAATCTGGCAACAGCAACAGGCACAAAATCTGGGGCAAAAAAATGACCCGCTGATTGAAGTGCAGGTGCGCTATTGGTTTAACCCCGCCGCCATCAGCCGGCACTTTATTATTCCCGGCGCGATAACCATTATTATGACGGTGATTGGTGCCATTCTAACGTCGCTGGTCATCGCCCGTGAATGGGAGCGCGGCACCATGGAGGCCTTGCTGTCGACGCAGGTGACACGCAGTGAGTTGTTGCTCTCGAAGCTGATTCCTTATTACGTCCTCGGCATGGTGGCCATGACACTCTGTATGGTGGTGGCGGTGTTTGTTCTGGGCGTACCCTATCGCGGATCGCTGTGGATACTGTTCATCATGACCAGCCTCTTCTTAGCCAGCACGCTGGGGATGGGGCTATTAATTTCGACCATCACGCGAAATCAATTCAATGCCGCCATGGTGGCACTAAACGCTGCATTTTTACCTGCGGTAATGCTCTCGGGCTTCATATTCCAAATTGACAGCATGCCCGCCGTTGTCCGTGCCGTGACCTATATCATTCCTGCCCGCTACTTTGTCAGCAGCTTACAAACGCTGTTCCTCGCAGGGAATATTGGCACCGTATTAGTGGTTAATCTGTTGTTCCTGGTGGCTTCCGCCGCGGTATTTATCGGCCTCACGGCATGGAAAACACAGCGCAGATTAGATTGACTCCGATGAGATTAACCCAAGGAAGTAAACTATGTTTCATCGCCTCTACACATTGATTATTAAAGAGTTGCAGTCGCTACTCCGCGAACCGCAAACCCGTGCGATATTAATCATGCCCGTCATTTTGCAGGTGATTTTATTCCCCTTTGCCGCGACCTTAGAAGTGACGAACGCCACTATCGCCATATACAGCGAAGACAGCGGCAAAGCCTCTGTTGAGCTCACCCAGCGTTTTGCGAAAGCAGAAGCGTTTTCTCATGTGCTACTGCTGCATAGTCCTCATGAGATCCAGCCGGTGATTGATAACCAGAAAGCGCTGCTGCTGATCCGTTTTCCAGAACAATTCAGTGCCGATTTGGCTAACGGTAAAACTACTCAGCTACAGTTAGTGCTGGATGGGCGCAACTCTAACAGCGCCCAGATTGCTGCGAACTACATTCAGCAAATTGTGCAAAATTACCAATTAGAGCTAACCCAAGGCCAAGTTAAGCCCAATAACAGCGAGTTAGTCATTCGAAATTGGTATAACCCCAATTTGGACTATAAATGGTTTGTGGTGCCATCATTGATTGCGATGATTACGACCATTGGTGTATTGATTGTGACCTCACTTTCCGTGGCGCGGGAGCGTGAGCAAGGCACATTGGAGCAACTGCTGGTTTCCCCGCTGACCACTTGGCAGATTTTTATTGGCAAAGCGGTTCCGGCGTTGATTGTAGCCACCTTCCAAGCCAGTATCGTGTTGTTTATCGGTATCTTTTTCTATCAGATTCCGTTTGCTGGGTCGTTAGCCCTGTTTTACTTCACCATGCTGCTCTATGGTTTGTCGCTAGTGGGTTTTGGGCTGTTGATTTCGTCATTATGCTCTACGCAACAACAGGCGTTTATCGGGGTATTTGTGTTTATGATGCCCGCGATTTTGCTATCCGGTTATGTTTCGCCGGTCGAGAACATGCCGGTCTGGTTGCAAAATATCACTTGGATCAACCCTATTCGTCACTTTACGGATATCACCAAACAGATTTATCTCAAGGATGCGAGCTTCGATATTATTTGGCACAGTTTATGGCCGCTGTTGGTGATTACCGCCACAACGGGAAGTGTGGCGTATGGGATGTTTAGGCGGAAAATAGCTTAAGCGGAAACCATATTCAGGCGGGCAATACGGCATCAAGCCGACAGCGTTGCCCCGCCATCCACGACAATATCTTGCAGCGTAATATGGCTGGCTAAATCGGAGGCCAGAAATGCCACGGTGTTGGCTATTTCTGTTGGCGTCGCAATTTTCCCCAGTGGAATTCCCAACTTATATTGTTGCGGAAAACCGGCAATGGTTTGCTGCTGCGCATCGTCACTGTGCCACATACTGCGTTGCATCGGGGTATCAGTAGAACCCGGTGAGACCAGATTGCAGCGCACGCCGTAGGGCGCCAACTCCAATCCAACACAATGACTAAAGCTGGTTAATGCGGCTTTAGAGGCACAATAAGCCGACATTTGCATCCGCGGCACATGGGCCGCATTGGAGCTAATGGTGACCACAGCACCAAAACGCTGCTGTTTAAATTGTGGGATCAATTGACGCAAAAGGTAAAACGCGCCGGAAACATTCACATCAAAGCATTGTTTCCATTCTTCCAGACTGAGTGACTCCGTCTCTGCCATGCGCAAAATGCCTGCACCGTTCACCAAAACATCAATACGCGGAACTTGGCACAATAGGCGCTGACACACCCCTTCCACTTGCTGTGGATGGCTAATATCGAGTAATTCGGTCGCGAAGGGATAGTCTCGCGCAGTCGAGGCATTATCAGTTGAAAATGCCTTATCCAGACCCACGACGTCGGCCCCCATGGCGGCAAATTGACAGGCAACCTGATAGCCAATTCCCTGCCCAGCACCGGTGACCCAAACTCGTTTACCGGTAAAATCCATCTGCATAGTTGCCATTATTCTGCTCCTGCCAAAGCCGAATTGTCGGTCTGATTGGCGAGCTGTTGCTCCAACAGCTTCCACCAATTATTGAGGCTGGGATTCTTCGCTAAATCGACAAAGTTCAGCTCAATGCCTTGCTGACGCCACTGGGTTGCCAGTGTCATGATATGCACCGAGCTCAGGCCATAATTGATCAGATTTTCGTTCTCATCGAAATCTTCGGCACTTTCATCAACCAGTGTCAATAATTGCTGTTTAAGCTCATCTTTGCTGAAATTTGCGGCACTTCCGTTCACCACCATTTCCTCGGTAAAAATGACGCGTCCACTTCGGGTTGCCACATACTTAAGTGCCATCAAATGCTCATCCAACGAGAAATCGGCAATAGCATCAGCAACCATAAATGGCTGAATGTCTTGCATAAAAGCATCTGTTGCGGTGGTCAAACACCCGATGTGCCCATAAATACCGCAGATAACCAATTGATCGCGGCCCTTATCCGTCATGATTTGGCGTAAAGGCGAACGGTAAAATGCGCTGTATCGCCATTTGACCAAGACTTCATCTTCCGCATCCGGTGTCAGTTCTGATACCACCCGCTGTTTGGCTGGATGATTATTTAAACCTGCGCCCCACATATCATTAAGCAGTGCTCTATCTTCTGCACTTTGATGATTAGGTTGGGCGGTGTAGATAACCGGTACGCCCTGCTGTTTGCAGTAATGTCGTAGGGCGGCGATATTGGCGATAACCTGCTGTATCAAGGGGTTATCTTCACCATAAAAACTGACGAAATAATCCTGCATATCATGGATCAGCAACACCGCACGCGCTGGGTTAAACTGCCAATTCACTTTATTTGCTGGAAATTGCCCAGGTTTGGGCAGGTCGTAAGCAGAAAGAACAGGGATAGCCATGATAAAATCCTTATTTGCTAAGCGTACTGAGGCGGTCTTGTATATCCTGACGTAACCGCTTTTTATCTATTTTGCCGACTGGCGTAACCGGTAAATGGGTCACCATTTCAAAACGATCGGGTAATTTGAAGTCAGCCACCCCTTGCTCACGCAGATATTTACGTAAAGTGACTGGCCGCAAACTGGCGTCATTGCTCACAATAAAGGCGCAGCTTTTCTCCCCCATCATCTCGTCGGGCATTGAAACCAACGCCGCATGAATAATGTTGTCATGAGCCACCAGCAGGTTTTCAATCTCTTCTGCGGCGATCTTTTCCCCGCCACGATTAATCTGATCTTTTTCCCGCCCAACGACGCGTAAATAACCCTCTTCGGTCATCTGGACCAAATCACCGGAATGGTAAAAACCTTCATGATCAAAGGTATTGGCATTATGCGTCGGGCTGCGGTAATAGCCGCGGAAGGTATAAGGGCCACGGGTCACCAACGCACCAACTTCCCCCTGCGCGACGGGAACCCCTTCACTATCAACCAGCTTGATTTCATCGTCTTCGCTGATGGGTCGCCCTTGAGTGGTAAACACCAAGTGGTCACTGTCATCAAAGCGGGTGTAATTCACCAGTCCTTCCGCCATACCCAATACCTGCTGCAATTGACAGCCCAATACCTGCGGTATACGTCGCGCCAGAGATTCACTGAGTTTCGCGCCACCGACTTGTAATACCTGCAAACTGGTCAGGTCATCAGCAAAATGCTCCGCGGCTTGTAACCATAGGGCTACGGCGGGAGGAACTAAGGAAGTCAATGTGATCTGATGGCGCTTAATGAGTGGGAAACAGCTCATGGCACTGGGATCGGGCGCGAGCACGACGCAGCCGCCAGCGTAAAAGACGCCTAATGCCCCCGGTGAACTTAGCGGGTAATTATGAGCCGCGGGTAAGGCGCATAAGTAGCGAGTGTGTTCATCAAGCTGACAGATTTCCGCACTGGCACGCACACTGTAGTAATAGTCATTGTGGGTACGGGGGATCAGTTTTGGCATACCGGTGCTGCCACCTGACAGTTGGAAAAAGGCGACTTCGTCGGCGGCTGAGGGATGAAATTCTACGGCTTGATTGCCTAGCTCACCCGCCAACTCTGTCCCATAGAGCACCGCTTCCAACAATGGCGCATAATCTGTCTCTCCCGCCACCAGCACCACGTCCAACATTGGCGCTTTTTGCTGCAATTGGGCGCAATAATGGCCATCAGCAAACAGGTTGTGATCGGCGTGGGCGATCAGTAAACGTGGTTGAATCTGTTCAATATAGGCATTTAATTCCAGCCGATTATGGCTGAATAATGCATTAACGGGTGCTACGCCGATTTTTAATAGCGCGAAATAGACGAGATAGAATTCGGCGCAATTAGGGAGTTGGACCAATGCCGTATCACCGCAACCCAAGCCCTGCTGAGTCAGGTAAATGGCGAGTCGTTGCGCGGCCTGCTCAAACTGAAGATAGCTAATATGACGCTCACCACAAATGATGGCTGTGGCTTCGGGCCGAATCTGGCACTGACGAGATAACATCTCTGTCATCGGCTGATCGGTCCAATAGCCTTTTTCGCGGTAGCGACGTGCAAATTCCTCTGGCCAGCGAGTGAACTCGATGCTCATGGCTGCTCTCCTGAAGGGGTAATTGCCAGCGCATTGAGCATGGTGCCCAATTTGGCTTCGGTTTCTAACCATTCCAATGCTGGTTGTGAGGCGGCAACAATGCCTGCACCGGCAAATAATCGCACTTGAGTGGGATGCAAGGTGGCGCAGCGGATAATGACCGCCCATTCACCATTACCCTGCTCATCACACCAGCCGACAATGCCACTGAATAAGCCACGATCAAAGGGCTCCAAGTGGTTAATCAATTGCCGAGCTTTTGCTGTTGGTAAGCCACACAAAGCCGGTGTCGGATGCAATAAGTTAGCCAGTTCCAGCACCGACATCGCCGGGTCTTCCAGTTCACCACTGATGGCAGAAGATAAGTGCCATAAAGCCGCCGTGCTAATCAGCGAAGGTTGGGAGGGGATATTCAGGCTGCGGCAATGGGGTGTCAGCAAACGGCGAATTTCATCAATAACCAAGCGGTGCTCATATTGATCTTTTTCTGAATTCAGCAGTGCTTGGCTGATGTCCAGATCGTCCTGCTGATTCGTCTGCCGTTTTGCCGACCCTGCCAATGGGTTGGTATAAACCTGAGATAAATGCTTACGCACCAATAATTCAGGGCTAGCACCGAGTAGGACTCCCCCATCGGACAAAGGCACCCTAAAGTGATGGGCATGACTGTTTTGGACCAGCAAATGATTCATGACTTGGTCACTATCAACTGGGGTATCAGTTTCAATTTCTAAAATACGGGACAGAACAACTTTATGAATGGTTCCGCGTTGACAGGCAGAAATGGCTTCAGTCACGCATTGTTTGAATTGGTTTTCATCTGGCAGACTACGCACGCACCCAGCGCTGACCGGACTACGATTTGCTATTTTTGCTGCATTGACCAACGTTTGTCGGTCACAAACCTGATATTGCTCCGGCACAAATAAGCAGGATGCTTGACTCGCATCAAACGGAATTGCGCCAACCACGATAGGCTGCTGTTTACCCGCTTTATGAGCACGTTGGAAAGCCCGTTTTATCGCATTTTGCAGTGAATCATTGCTTCCAATACGACTTTGCGCGGCTTGGTTTATTCGCTCGAAGATACCGCGAGTTTTAATACTCTGGTGTCCTGAGGTGAATAAGAAAGTTGAGGGTATGGTTGAAAACGGCGAATTAACGGGCATTTCTTCAGAGCTACCATGTTCGTCAGAGTTGCTGTATCGCACAAAGACCTCCATTGCGATGTAAATACTAATGATAATAATAATGACTATCATTTCCTTTAATGCATGGTAAATTACGACTAAGTATTCGCATTGTCAATAAATGTAAAAATATTATTATTAACCATTGCTAATATAAACCCGCTAACTTAGCGCCTACTCACAAGAAGAGAAAACGTCGTTATGTCCCTTGGTCATCAGCATAAAACAGGGTGTTCACTCTTAACTGGCTTGGGTATTTTGGGCCTTGTTTTGTGCTTATCAGGCTGCAAACCTGCCGAAGAAACAACAGGTAAGTCTACCCCTCCAGCAGCCAGTGAAAGCCCAACTACATGGTCGCGTACAGTAGAAACCGCTAAAGGCTCAGTCACACTGACACAACAGCCAACACGGATTGTCTCTACCAGTATCACCATGACCGGCACCTTGCTGGCGATCAATGCACCGGTGATCGCCACAGGCGTGACCGTACCCGATACGACAGTGGCTGATCATCAAGGATTCTTTACACAATGGTCAGATGTTGCGCAATCGCGAAAATTAATGCCGATGTACCAGACCGAGCCCAACGCCGAAGCCGTTGCGGGCATGAGTCCAGATTTAATTATCATTGCTGCCACGGGCGGTGATTCAGCGCTGAAGTTATATGAGCAATTGTCAGCCATCGCCCCAACGCTAGTGATTAATTACGATGATAAGAGCTGGCAAGAATTAGCCCTTGTATTAGGGCAAGCGACAGGACACGAAAGCGACGCTAAACGGGTGATTGATGAATTTTCCAATCGGCTCAATGAGGTAAGACAGAATATTACTTTACCGCCGCAACCCATTTCGGCATTCGTCTATCAGGCAGCCAGTAGCACCGCGAACTTATGGACAGAGAATTCAGCGCAGGGGAAATTATTGCAGGAGCTGGGCTTTACGCTGGCAGAGATCCCGAATTCAGTGAAGGGCAACACCAGTATGGGGAATCGTAAAGATATCATCCAACTGGGTGGGGAGAAGTTAGCCGAAGGCTTGAATGGCGAGACTATTTTGCTCTTTTCCGGTGACCAACCGGCGATTGATGCATTGAAAAGTAATCAATTTTTAGCCCATATTCCGGCGATTGAACACAATCGAGTTTATGCCGCAGGGTACGATACCTTTCGGTTGGATTATTACAGTGCGAGTAATTTGCTCACCCGAATTGAGGGCATGTTTAAGGCAAAGCCTTAGCGGCGAATGTTGTTTTGGTGGATATTCGGCTGAGTGATCAATTGGGTTGATAAAGTGTCACAACCCAGTTGATCTTCACAGCCTTAACCGGCATCTGGCAAGCAAGCCATCAAATTACTCAACGACGGCCTCATCCTCTTCTGAACCACGCTGGTCGCCCGCCATGGTGGCCTCACGCAGTGTCCCACCACAGAGCGCAATGAGGCTCCCCAGTGCTGCGGCTGCCACGCCAAATGTCAGGGCGCTGAGTGCCGGCGCCATCACTTTTGCTAATACCCCTAGCCCCAATGCCCCGAATGATTCACCCGCGACAAACTGGACATTCCACAGACTGTTTACCCGCCCCAATAACGCATCCGGTGTATGAGTTTGTACCAATGTATATTGCAGCAAGCCGCTAATCGACCCCAGATAGCCGTACATCAACAAGCCCGGTAGGGCCAAATAGACATTATGGGTTAAGCCGAGTGTCCCGATGGCTAAAAAAGCGGCAATCGAGCTGTACATCAGCACCACGCCAGGCCGCCTTACCTGACTGACCCATCCACTGGTAAACGCCCCGATGGTCGCCCCCAGCGGCACGATTGAATACATCAAACCAATCTGCGAGGCGCCGACATGATAAGTATTTTCCGCCAACGCCGGAAACAAAATACGAATGGCGCCAATCATGCTGACCAACGTCCCCAGCAACACCACCGCCCCCACAATTTTGTGGCTAAAGACGAATGAAATCCCAGTGGCAAGCGCCCGTAGCGGGTGCTCATGTTGGCTTATCGCCGGTTTCATGGCTGGCAGACGCAACAGCGGTAATAAGGTGAGCATGGTGCCCACCGCAGCAATGCCGTAGTTCCAACCTAACCCGCCGTACACTATGACTAAGCCCCCGATCGCCGGAGAGATGACCGAGCCAAAACGGACAGTAAGCATGCTTAAGCCACCAGCAGCAGCCAAATTCTCCCGCCCAACCAATGACGGTGTTGCCGCCATCAATGCTGTCATCCCCAGCGCCCCGAAGAACCCATCCCACGCGGCTAAGACATACAGTACCCATAAGGAAGGTGTCGCGGAGAATGCATTGAAACTTAAGCCAATAAAGCCTAAGCCACAGGTAAAACGCGCAAATAAGATCAGTGTGCGCCGATCAAATCTGTCTGCCAGTACGCCCCCCAGTAGCAGGCCGATAAACATCCCTGCCCCATCCAAGGTGACGGCCAATCCGACTTGTAAGGTTGATCCCGTCATCTGTTGAATCTGTACCGGTACCGCGACTGTGAGCATTCCCAGCCCTAATATCGAAATCAGGCGAGCAAAAAATACTGCGCGAAAGTTGGCGTTATTCTTTAACAAGCTGAAATCTAGAAGAATAGGCGATTTTGCCATGTTTATTTAATCCGTTAATGTGGGCCACCATGACCCGCCATGCCTTAAGAGAGTCGATAGATTCGGTTGAACGTTGGCTCAGTGAACCGTTCGGCTGATAGGTCTTTACGCCTCACCTAGCCAACATCAACCATCAACCGCTTGCCACTACTAGGATAACGATCGAATCCCCTTAAACACGCGTTGCAAAATCGGCCCCAACACTTTTAATGTCTCCGGTGACATCATCGTGATATGGGAACAATCCAAACTGTAAGTTTGCAATTGTTTCGCATAAGGTCGCCAAATTTCCTCTGGCGATTCACCGTCAGGCAAGGTCTGAGTGGCAACAAACAACGTGGTTTCACCCTCATAAACCGGCGTTTTCGCCCCTGACAGCAAACCAACCGCATCGTCGTAGTTTGCTTGAATTTGCGCAAACATCTCGCGTTTCTCTTCTTGCTCGTCACCTGCCGCAGCCATAAATAATGCCCGCTCACGTTCGACTTCTTCGAGTGCTTCAGCCTCAATCGGTGCATTCCAATCCTGAGTTTCCGGTGGATAGGTATCCAACAACCCTAAGAAAGCGACTTCCTCACCCTGTGCCCGCAATTTTACCGCCATGGCCTGCGCCACGGTGCCGCCCAGTGAATAGCCCATCAGATGATATGGCCCCTGTGGTTGGACCTGACGTAACGTTGCCAGATGATGATCACAGAGGCTATCCATATCCTGACAGGTGGCGATTGCCCCATCAGGGCGAGGTGATTGGATCCCTAACACTGGCCAGTTGCCCGGCAAATAACGAGGTAATAGGCTGAATTGCCAAGCAAAACCCGAGGCCGGATGGAGACAAAATAGCGGATGACCGTGGCCGCTTCGCAACGGCAATACTTCACTGAAGCCCGCTTTTCCGGCTGACATTTCTGATGATGGCTGGCTCAATGCTGCCGCCAACGTTGCTACTGTTGAGGCCACCATCACTTGCCCAACCGCGACCGGTTGCTGCAACTCGCGACGTAAATCAGCCGCCAGTCTCATCGCCAGCAAAGAGTGCCCCCCTAACGCAAAGAAATCATCATCAGCATTGACCGACTCAACCCCCAGCAAGTTGGCAAATAACCCCGCGATCACACTTTCCAGACCGGCGTGTGGCGCACGTCCACCATGACCTGCTTGATTAACGGGAGCGGGTAACGCTTTGCGATCCAGTTTGCCATTGGCGCTAAGCGGAAATGCTTTCAGACTGACGATAACTGCCGGCACCATATGCGCGGGCAACTGTTCACTGAGCTGTTGGCGCAAGAGTTCCATGTCGGTATTTTCAGCCCCGTTAGTCGGCACGATATAGCCCACTAATTGACGGCTATCGGCACCGGCCAAAGCTCCCTCGACACCGACCAAGGTGCGAGCATGAACAACGGCTTGCTGGACTTGAGGTAGCGCCAGCAAAGCAGACTCTATCTCGCCCAATTCAATACGCTGTCCACGGATCTTTAATTGAAAATCGCTGCGCCCCAGATACTCGACGGCACCGTCCGGCAGCCAGCGAGCAATATCGCCAGTGAGATACATTCGCTGGCCATGATCGTAAGGATCAGCGACAAAGCGGCTGGCCGTGAGATCTGGACGATCATAGTAGCCTTGCGCCAATTGCACGCCACACAGATACAGATCGCCTGCCACGCCAACGGGGACTTGGCGCAGCATACTGTCGAGAATTCGCAGTTGAGTATTCCAGACCGGCTTACCAATGGGCACACTGTTGCCCGCCACCTGCGCCAGCGCATCGCCATAGGCTGGCTGATAAGTCACATCAACCGCCGCCTCAGTCGGGCCATATAAGTTATGTAATGGCGCAGAAAAAATCGCCTGATAGAGAACCGAGAGCTCGCGTGACAATGCCTCACCACTACAGAATACTCGGCGCAAGCTCTGGCAGGGCTTATCTTGCGCTGCCATAGCACTGACAAAAGCCGCCAGCATGGAGGGGACAAAGTGGGCGGTGGTCACCCCATAATCTTCAATCAGGGTGCGTAATGCATCGGGATCACGGTGCGCCTCCGGTGGTGCCATGACCAATCTAGCCCCGGTGATCATCGGCCAGAAGAACTCCCACACCGAAACATCAAAACTGCACGGCGTTTTTTGTAATACCACATCATCACCGCCCAATGGGTACTCATTTTGCATCCACAACAAGCGGTTAACGATGGCACCGTGCGAGATCACCACCCCTTTAGGTCGGCCAGTGGAACCTGAGGTATAGATGAGATAAGCCGGACTTTCCACCGTGATCAGGACGGTAGGCAATGTCGCTGTCACCAGCAAATCCTGCTGATCGAGCTGCAATAAGGGTGCCTGACCGATAAAACGTTCCGCCAATGAACTGACGGTAATAATCAACCGTGGCTTGGCATCACCTATCATATAAGCCAGACGATCCGCAGGATAACCGGTATCCAACGGTAAATAAGCGGCACCGGCCGCCAAAATAGCCATCAGAGCCAGACTAAGATTGACCGAACGTGGCAGTGCCACAGCGACCCGATCCCCCGATTGCACACCTTGTTGGCGTAAAATAGCCGCCAGTGCGTTGACCCGTTGATTTACCTGCTGGTAAGTCAGTGTTTCATCGATATCCAGTAACGCGACCGCTTGCGGGGTGGATTGTGCCTGCTGGTTCATCAAGTCACATAGCGTCAGTTTAGGTAGGGCGATGGCGGTGTCATTGACTGACGCTATCAGAGCTTTTTCGCCATGGGTCAGCAAATCCAGTGCGGATAAAGGCAGCTCTGGCTGCCAAACCAAGTGCTCAAGCAACATCACCAAACGCTGGGCTATTTGTTGCGGATCGGTGACGGCATCACGGTATTCCAGTTGCAGGTGCAGCCTCTCACCCGGTAGCACCAATAACGTCAGTGGATAATGGGTATAGCCGCGATTATTCAGTGCATCACAGCGTAGACCATTGAAAGATTGCTGATGTAATTGGTTGTTTTCTGGATAATTCTCGACCACCAATAAAGTATCAAATAAGGTGTTCGCGCCGGCCAGACGTTGGATCTCGCCCAAGCCAAGGCCATCATGCTCCAATAACTGGATTTGCTGTTGCTGCAAGGCTGCCAGTTGCGTTAACAGTGGCAATTGAGGTTGCAATTTTACCCGCACAGGGAGGGTATTACTGAACAAGCCAACATGCTGCTCGATGCCTTCTATTTCACTAAAACGACCCGAAACCGGCGAGCCGAAGACCACATCATCACGGCCACTGAGTACCCCCAATAATGTCGCCCAAACACCTTGCAATAAGGTATTCAGCGTGATGCCTTCACGCCGCTGCAAGGCGGTCAATGCGCTTTCCAGTTTGCTGTCCAGCTCAATCACCCACTCGGACACTGGACCGGCGGCATTGGATTCAGGGTACAAAATTGTCGGCGTCGCCCCCTGCAACGCCTGCTGCCAAACCGAGCGGTCTTGCCGTAAGTCCCGCGCTGTCATGCGGCGAATGAGGTCGCCATAACTCACGCTCAGCGGCGGCAGTTTTGCACTCTTGTCATATGTTTCACTATTCCCCGATTTTTCACTATTGCCATACAGGTGCAGTAAGTCATGTAACAAGATGGCCGACGACCAGCCATCACCCACCAAATGATGCGCAATGATTACTAAGGAATGGCGCTCGCTGCTGTAGCGGATCAACGTCGCCACCAGCAAAGGTTGCAGCGTCCCCGCCGTGTCGCGCATCAGATCCCGTGCCAGCCCTTCGCGCTCTAATCGTTGGGTTTCGGCCATTTGCTGATGCGGTGTCAGTGCACTGAGATCATGCTGTCTCCAAGGCCAGCGACGGGCATTGCCATGAATCTGCGGCAGGATTTGCAAAGATTCAGGGTGGAGCTCACTGTCAAAAATAGCGCCCAATTGCGGATAGCGTTGTAGCAGGCTTTCCAGTGCATCGCGCAAGCGTTCGATATCGAGCTCACCCTGAAGATCAAAGCGGCTAATGGCATTGTAATTGTTGGCTTCTTGCCCTAATTGAGCATGGAATAGCAACCCCTGTTGCAGCGGTAAAACCGGTAAAATATCGGCTATCGGGCCATATTTTTCACTGGCGGCTTGCCACAGTTTTTCCGGTAAAATATGGGCTGTTGGCATCGCTAGCGCTGGCTCTGTCCCCTTCTCAATCAATGGCTGTAATGCTTGCGCCATTCGAGCCGGCGTACGCAAAGCAAAAATTTCACGCGGAGTTAAGCGGTAACCCGCGCGGCGCAAAGCACTCCCCAAAGCCATGGCTAAAATACTGTCGCCACCCAGTTGGAAGAAATCATCTTCTGCCCCGATGCAGTCTAAACGCAGCAAGCTGGCAATATTCGTGCACAGGAGCGTTTCCTGCGGGGTTAGTTGTTCAAGATAAGCTGACTGTTCAAGACGGGATGACTGTTGCCGATGTTGTGGGGCGGGCAGTGCCTGACGATCAATTTTACCATTCACGGTCAATGGCATTTCATCCAGCACCATCAGCAGCGCGGGCACCATATAATCCGGTAAAGTGGCCGCCAGTTGACGCATTAATCGCGCATTGAGATCTTCGCTGTCACGCAGTTGTGCATCAGGCACTGAGCAGTAACCAATCAGCCGGTGTGTCGCGCCGATGGCTTGTGCAATCACCACGGCACTGCTGACTTCGGGTAAAGCCACCAATGCATTTTCTACTTCACCCAGTTCGACGCGGAAACCACGCACTTTTATCTGATGATCAATTCGGCCAACAAAATCTAACTGCCCCTGTGCTGTCCAGCGCATCAAATCGCCACTGCGGTACATCACTTCGCCGTAACGGAATGGGTTGGCGACAAAACGAGCTGCCGTTAAATCAGGCCGATTCAGATAACCACGCGCCAGCCCTAGGCCAGCAATATAGAGCTCCCCGACCGAGCCCACTGGGACTTTTGCCAGTTGGCTATCCAACAAATAAACTTCGGTGTTAGCTACCGGGCGGCCCACCACCGGTTGTAACGACACAGTGGTATGTGCGCCAAGGGTATCAATGGTGTATTCCGAAGGACCATAGAAGTTAACCACATTGAGCTCAGTATGCTGCTTTAACAGATCCCATAACCGCGGGGTCGCCGCTTCGCCGCCAATCATAATGAAAGCAGGCCGATGGCGACCAAGCTCCAATAAGCCGCTATCGATCATTTGTGTGAAGAAAGACGGCGTAATATCCATCGTGTCGATGGGGGCCTGATCCATCAACTGCACCAGTGCATAAGCATCACGGCGCATTTCTTCATCAAAAATCACCATCTCACAGCCCATCATCATCCAAAACAGTGGTTCCCAAGAGGAATCAAAGGAAAATGACGCGGTGTGTCCAGCACGCATTCGACGCGTATTTTGTTGCTTGAAGGCAGCCATCGCCGGACCATACAGATAGGTACGATGCGCCACCAACAAGTTCACTAAACCGCCATGGGTGCTCATGACTCCTTTGGGCCGCCCAGTCGAGCCGGAGGTGTAAATCATGTAAGCCAAATGGTCGCCGTGCATTGGCTGCCGACGTTCAATATTGCTGATGGGTTGGATAGCATAAGCCGCACATTCACGCTGGAAGTGAACGTCATCCAGACAGACTATCGGCATCTCACCCATCGCATTCAACGGAGATAACACACTTTCTGTCGATTGGTGGGCCAACAGGATACGCGGAGTGGCGTCTTCACACATGAGCGCTAATCGGTCCATCGGATAATCGAGATCCAGCGGCATATAGGCAGCACCACTGGATAACACCCCCAAAATTGCCACTAGCGAATCCACCGTTCGGGGAAGACCAATCGCAATCACATCTTCGGCCCCAATACCTCGGGCAATTAACGCACGCCCCAATTGGGCGACACGGGCAGAAAGCTGATGATAAGTCAGGCTTTGATCGCCACATCTCACCGCAATGGCATCCGGCTGCGCGCTGACTTGTTGCTGGAAAATATCCAGTACTGAAACGATGCCGGCAGGCAGACTGAATTGTGGGCCTTTCGCCCAGCTATCAATGGATTGCAATTCTTGCGTGGGGGTCAGTATGAGGTTGCCAATCGGCATGGTGGCCTGAGTCGCCAGTTGTTGCAGCAAATACGATATCCGCTCACCGTGTGCCTGGAGGTTGGCGTGATCATAACGCTCCGCATTCGCCAAGATTTCCAGCGTTAGCTCGCCGCTTTCGAGATAGAGGTCAATTTCTAAATCATCTACGGGGCCAGAGGCGAGCGTGTGAGTGATGCCCGTGATTTCCCCTAGATTCAGCGCAAAATCAAACAGTTTGAAATTCAGCACGGGGCCATAAAGTGACCGTTGGGAACCGACCATCCCCAGATCGCGCCGTAATTGGTCCGCTTCATAGCGCTGGTATTTCCGTACCCTTTTCAACTCGCTCGCCACTGCCCGAGCAACATCCAGCAGGTTCATTTCAGGTTGTAAATTCACCTGCAATGGGAGGACATTCACCACCGGCCCAGTGGCAGATAAAGCGGCCGATCCCAAGCGGCGCATAAACGGACATCCTACCGATAGACGCCTTTCACCACTCATTCGGGCAAAATACGACATCAGCAGTGCCATCGCCATATCGGCGGCAGTCAGACGTTGCTCTGCCCCCTGTTGTGTCAAACAGCTAAACAAGGCTGAGTCGATATCAATGCGCTGACGCAACACGCGACTCGCAGCTTGTTCGGCCCGAATAGGCGAGTTTATGGCTGAAAGAGAAATCGCGGCGGGTAAATCCGCAGTATGTTGCAGCCAGAATTGCTTATCACGTTGCTCGGTTTCAGAACCGGCATACGCTAAGTATTCACTGACTACATCACTGAAAGGGGTAAAGGGCGATTCGCCAATGGGTTTACCCTGCTGAAGAGCGGTGTATATATCAGCGATACGGCGGGTAATAGCGGTGAAACTAAAGCCATCGATTACCAGATGATGATAACGCTGATACCAGAGCCAGACCGGTTTACCTTGTTCATCCGGTACACGAATCACCCAGTGGCGATAAAGGGGTTCGTCGCCATCGGCCAGTAAATCTGCATCAATATCATCTTGCATTAATGCCAGTGCCGCCTGACGACCATCGGCACGAGAACTGAGATCGAGCCAAACCAGCTTGGGGATGTCAGTTGCTTTACACTGGAGAGGAATACGCTGCATCGGGCCATCAACGCCGTGGAAAAAGCGAGCATGCAGGGTGTCAGCCTCAGACAACCCTTGGCTGACGGCGCGGCTAAATAACATTCGGTCCAACGAACCGGCCAGTTCAATGTAATGAGCCACGGTATACAAGGTCTTTTGCTGGCTGAGCTGATCGGCAAACCAAATACCGGGTTGCGCGGCAACCAGTGGCAACTCGACAATAGCGGCATCTGCGAAAATGGGGGTTGAATCCTCTGACACGATGGGTATTCCTTTTTTGGGCAACAAACGACTTATCGCAACCGGTAGGGTCGCAATATTCCGATAATTCCGTTCACCGATGACCTGCGTTATCGCAGGGCAGCCTCTGCACGAATCAAGCTGGCCGGACGCATATCGGTCCAATTGGCCTCAAGATATTTCACACAGTCCGCCCTGCTTTGCGGGCCATAGACACTCGTCCACCCGGCTGGGATCGCCGTAATTTGTGGCCACAAACTGTATTGCTGCTGCGCGTTGATCAGCACTAAGAAGGGTAATTCTTCGTTATCGAAGGGGTTAACTTGTGTTTCATTGCTCATGGCGATGACGTCCTTGTTTTTAATGAGTGGAACCTAATAAACAGTGCAATCCATCAATCAATCCACCACGCCAACACAGTGCATCGTGACCACCGGAATAAATACGATAGTGCAACCGATGCCCAGCCTGACGCAGCGCGTCACTCATGGTTTCATTGACTTGATAAATCACATCTTCACGGCGGCCGGCTTCCATAAAAATAGCCAATGGATGACCCGCTCCCAGACCTTGGTAAACCTGCTCTGTCAGCCACCCCTGATGTTCAGCCGTCCCCGCCGACAATGCGGTGAAATTATCAACGTCTGGCCACCAGAAAGAACCGGATTGGCTTAATACACAGCCAAAACGCGCAGGCCAATGTAATCCGGCATATAGCGAAGCCAGACCACCATAGCTTTGCCCAGCAACGACGGTGCGAGAGGCTTTTTCAGTGAAGGGTTGCAACAAGGCAACTTGTGGCAGTAATTCTGTTTGCAGCGCGAGCCAAAATTCTTGATTGCAGGGCAATTCTTCCGAACGATGGGGCTGATCAATAATATCGATCAACACATATACACTCGGGGGTAAGCGGCCAGCGGTCGTTTCATTATCCAACACGCCAAATACCGTCTGCCCCTGCGCCCAATACTGACCATCGAGCAAAATAGCCAACGGCCTTTCTGCTATCGCGTCCGCATCAAAACGGGCATTGCCAAGACTTTCATCACCCACAGTGTGATAAATCCACACATTGCGGCTGTTACCTAATCGCTGGCTGTTCCAAGTGATGCGTTGTAGCCGTTTTGAGTCGGTAGGCAGTGTTTGGCCCGTATCAACCTGTTGCCAGGCCGTTTGCGGCAAAGCATCGGCGAGATGCACCGCAGAAAGCGGCATGCCACGATAACTGCAATGAGCCGCAGTGAGATTTAATGGATCGTTTTCTGCCAGATCCAACATTGATATCCACCAATTGCGCTGCGCCTGACGCCGCTCTGGTGCGCTACCTTCGGGCAAATTTAAGCATTGCGCTGCGGTGGCCGGAATAAAGCAATAGCTGGCACGGAAATCAGATTCCACTTCCGCCTGCCAATACCAAACATCTGTTTGGCCCAAGCGCTGAAGAGTTTCAGGATTCGGGCTGTGGTGATCTGTCAGCCCATTGACGTCGATATAGACTCGACGGTAAACAGAGTCGTGCGCCTTTTCCTGCCGGTCGCGCCACAGGAAAGTCAGTTTTATATTGCCCGCCGCGAGAGGTTCCACCAGCGGTGTCCCCCACTGCGCGACCTGCTGCCACCATGAGTCACTCCCGGCGAAAGGATCAGCTAGCAGATGCTGACTCGCCGGATATTCATTTGTCGTGCCCACACTCAACCCTCTTAATTTTACTGCCCAAGTCTATTCGCGGCTATTCGCGCGAATACCTGTCCCGTAACGACTAAAGAGAAAGCTAATACATACGTGTTTCTTATGAGAATACGAATTCTATTGAGAACAATTATTATTTGCAATAACATAGTGCGCATTCTTTCTGGGGTGTCACTCTCTTGTCGCATTTGGCATGGGCGCGGTGTGGTGCGGCTAATGATTGAATGGCTAGAAATCTTTTATATAACTCATTAAATCAGACCTATACCCAATAGTTTCCGAGGGTATATTTTTGTGTTTCTAGATAGGGATAAATCATGTTTGAAACTTCTGGCAAGAAGAGACCAACAAAATTGCCATTTCGGGCAAGCTGCAAATCAAAGACCTTATTATTTACCTCAGCATTAATATTAATTCCTTCTCTTCAAGCTTCCGCTGCGACCACCGCTAAAGAAGCCACTGCGTCGAAAGAAGATAAGCTGGTGGTGGTTGCCCAAACCGGCAGCGGGCAACAAGATGATGGTTTCGTTGCTAAAAATAGCTCCACTGGCACCAAGACCGATACCCCGCTAATCCGCACACCACAATCAGTTTCTGTTATTACCGCTCAGCAAATACAAGACCAAGGTGCAACCTCTGTCGCACAAGCTCTGCGCTACACCGCAGGCGTTGTACCGGAGTATCGGGGCGGCTCTAATATGAATGATGAAGTGATCATTCGTGGTTTTGGTTACGCACCGCGTTTTCTTGATGGTTTGAGCTATAACTCATTGGGTGGCGCACGTCGTGGTGGTCAAATTGATCCATGGTTACTGGAACGGATTGAAGTAGTGCGTGGCCCTGCCTCCGTGCTGTACGGTCAGGTCAACCCAGGTGGCTTAATCAATATGGTTAGCAAGCGCCCAACCGCAGAAAGCATCCATAAAGTTCAGGTCGGTGCAGGTAATAACAGCTTGGCAGAAGCCGCTTTCGACTTTGGCGGTGCAGTGGATGATGAAGGCAAAGTGCTTTATCGCCTGAATGGCATTGGCAGAACTCAAGATGATGCGGTTAATTCATTTAAGCAGGAACGCTTTGCGATTGCGCCTGCGTTAACCTTTATCCCGAACGAAGACACCACCTTTACTTTACTGACCAGCTATCAGAAAGAGCCAAAAGCCGGCTCGCGTAACTTCTTACCCGCAACGGGTACGGTGTTTGGCACTGCCTACGGCAAAATTCCCTATGACTTTAATGTCAGTGACCCCTCATTTGATCAGTCTGAGCGCGAACAAACGTCTGTTGGTTATTCGCTTGAGCATTACATCAATGACACCTTAAAATTCCGTCAGAATCTACGCTACAGCTATAACAAACAAGACTATAAATATCTGGTCTTTATGAATTTGCTCGCCGATAACCGCACCATGACCCGTCGCCCGCAAATCGAGCGACAGACAACCGGTGAATTTGCAGTTGATAACCAGTTGCAAGCGGATTTCTGGACTGGCCAACTTAACCATACCGTGCTGACGGGGTTAGATTACAAACGCACCCGTATCGATAGCCAATTCTTTATGGGAACGGTACAGACAAAATACAATCTGGATTGGGTATCGCCGAGTTATGGCCTGAATATTCAGGACAGTGATTTATCACTCAATAGCAGCGATCTGACCAAGCTCGATCAAGTCGGGGTTTATTTACAAGATCAAATTGAGCTGGATAAGTGGAACTTCCTGCTGTCTGGGCGCTATGACTGGTCACAGCTAAAAAACCAGTACCGCAAAACCGCCACTCATGATCAGCAAGACGACCATGCTTTCACTGGCCGTGCTGGCGTACTGTATGCCTTCGATTCGGGTATTTCTCCTTACGCCAGTTACAGTACTTCATTTGAACCTAGCACCGCCAAAGGCGCGCCAGGGACGGGGGCATTGGACCCAGTGACCGCACGTCAGGTTGAAATTGGCATCAAATATCAGCCACCGGGTAGCAGCACCATGCTGACCACCGCGCTGTATGATTTGCGCCAGAAAAACATCAGCCAATACGATCAGGCGCTAGCCTATAGCGTCCCGATTGGCGAAGTACAATCTCAGGGTATCGAAGCCCAGTTAAACAGTGAGATTAACGATAATATCAACTTGATTGCCGCCTATACCTACACCAAAGGGAAAGTGCGTGAGACCAAAACACTGGCTGAATTGGATAAAATGCCAGCCCGTACACCGAGCCATTCTGCTTCACTCTGGGGAATGTATACCTTTGATAAAGGCGTGGTAGAGGGCTTATCCACCGGTATGGGCGTGCGATATATCGGCACCAGTTGGGGAGATGCGAAGAACAGCTTTAAAGTCCCGGCAGTGACCCTGTATGACTGGATGATGCGCTATGAACTCGGGCAAGCAGTACCTTCTCTGAAAGGCACCAGTTTGCAAGTCAACGTCAACAACGTTTTCAATAAAGAGTATGTCGCCAGTTGCGCACAAATGGCCGCTTGTTTCTATGGCAGTGGCCGTGTTGCCACCGCAACGGTCAGCTATTCCTGGTAAGTCCTCTGATAGTTCTACCCCGTGCCGGTTGAGCTATGCCGGTACGGGTTCTCAATCTACGTGCTAATTGCTCCCTGACACCAAAAACAAAAAGGGCACCCGCAGGTGCCCTTCATCAGAACTTCACTTCACCAGCATCAACTGGCCAACCCTTGTTAACGACGGTTGCCGAAAATCCGCAGCAACATCAAGAACAAGTTGATGAAATCAAGATACAACGTCAATGCGCCAACAATGGAATACTTACGGAAGCTATCTCTGTCGTTAGGATCCAACTGCGCACCCATATTCTTCAACTTCTGGGTATCGTATGCAGTCAAGCCAACGAACACGAGCACACCGATATAAGTCACTGCCCACATTAATGCAGGGCTTTTCAGCCAGATATTCACAATCGAGGCTAATACGATCCCGATCAGGCCCATAAACAGCATACTGCCCATGCCGCTCAAATCGCGTTTGGTGGTGTAGCCGTAGAAGCTCATCGCACCAAACATCCCCGCACAAATGATAAAGGTGCTGGCAATTGACGCGCCGGTATACATGATCAAAATGCTGGAAAGTGTTAAGCCCGTTAATGCGGAATAGAGCATGAACAAGCTGGTTGCCATCGAACCACTCAGGCGATTAACCATGCCTGAAATAACAAATACCAAGCCCAACTGAACAATGATCAGCCCGAAAAAAGTAATCTGGCTGGAGAAAATAAAATTAAGTATCGCAGGTGTATTCGCTGCGTACCAAGCGACAACCGCCGTTAATAACAGACCACAGGTCATCCAGCCGTATACCTGCGCCATATATGCCTGAATGCCAGAGTTGGCACGTTCGACAATAGAACCATTAGAGCGTGGATAGCGATCCATGGTAGTTACCTTATGCATATAAATAATGAAACAGGCTATCAACTGACAGCCCACCGACTCTTTTAGATTAACACAGAAACACCCTCAATACGGGAGTAAAAATCGGTATTTAGCGCTAATCTTTACATGGGTTTACGTATGATTTACCAGCGATTGGCGGCAGCATGGTCACTATCGCGTGATTCAACCCAACGTTCACCCTCCGCAGTGGCTTCCCGTTTCCAGAAAGGTGCCTTCGTTTTTAAGTAATCCATAATAAATTCAGCGGCATCAAATGCCATGCCACGATGCGCACTGGTGACGCCAACAAAGACGATTTCATCGCCGGGGAAGAGTGGCCCAACACGATGAATGACCGTCACCCGCTGTAGGGGCCAACGGCCGCGCGCTTCAGCGATAATGTCGCCAAGCGCTTTCTCCGTCATACCGGGGTAATGTTCCAGTGTCAGTGCGCTGACACTTTCGCCCAGATTGTGGTTGCGAACTTTACCGGTAAATGTCACGACTGCGCCGTCTTCGTCACACTGCGATAACCATTGATATTCATCACCGACATTGAAGGCTTCAGGCCCAACGTGAATACGGGTGTGTTCCATCATTATCCCCCCGTCACCGGTGGAAAGAAGGCCACTTCATCACCAGCCACCAGCGGATGTTGCCCGCTCACCAACGATTGGTTGACCGCGGTGAGTAACTTACCCTCTTCGAGGGCCAACTGCCAGCGATCACCTCGTTGGCACAGCGCTTGCCGCAATGCCTCGACGGTTGGGAACTCAGCCGCCAATTGCAGGCTATCGGTTCCCACCAGTTCACGAACCTGAGCGAAAAATAGAATCTGGATCATGGGTTCACCTTAAAATCACCAGACTTCCCACCGCTTTTTGCCAGCAGGCGTACTGGGCCAATAATCATGTCTTTTTGCACCGCTTTGCACATATCGTAGATGGTCAGTGCCGCGACTGATGCCGCAGTCAGGGCTTCCATTTCTACGCCAGTTTTACCGGTCAGACGGCAGCAGGACTCAATACGCACCCGATTGTGTTCAGGCTGAGCTTCTAACTGCACTTCCACTTTGGTCAGTAGCAGCGGGTGACACAATGGGATGAGTTCCCAAGTGCGTTTAGCTGCTTGAATGCCCGCAATACGTGCGGTGGCAAAAACGTCGCCTTTGTGATGGCTGCCGTCAATGATCATTGCCAGTGTCGCGGCGTACATTTCAACAAATGCCTCCGCTCGTGCTTCGCGTACGGTATCTGCTTTGGCAGATACATCGACCATGTGGGCTTCGCCAGCGGCGTTGATGTGGGTGAGTTTTGTCATTATTTTCATTATTTTCGTTATTGATGTTAAAAGGCGTTAGCCGCCAATAAACGATAAATTCTGCGTGATACCGCTGTTGCCTTCATGCAAGAAATGGGTCTGCTTCTTAGTTTGCAGTGCGCGCTGAATTCGCATCATCAATTCATCTTGCTGATCATCACTGCCCAGCAGGTCACGCAGCGTAATGCCTTGTTCGCCAAATAAGCATAAGTGCAGATTCCCCAGCGCTGAGACACGCAAGCGGTTACAACTGGCGCAAAAATCTTTCTCATACGGCATGATAAGCCCCACTTCCCCTAAGTAATCAGGGTGATGGAATACCTGTGCGGGGCCATCACTGCGGGCACGTTCTTGCTGTTGCCAACCTTGCTGAAGTAATTGCTGGCGGATAACGCCACCGGAAACATGGTGTTTGCGAAATAGATTGCCGCCCTCTCCCGTTTCCATCAACTCAATGAATCGCAGTTGGATCGGTCGGGATTTAATCCAGTGAAGGAAGGCACTTAATTGGCGATCATTCACATCTCGCATCAGCACCGCATTGATTTTGATTTTGTCAAAACCGGCTTCAAAGGCGGCATCAATACCCTGCATGACTTGATGGAATTTATCCTGCCCAGTAATGGCATGAAATTGCCGCGGGTCGAGGCTGTCGACACTCACGTTAATGGCGGTTAGCCCTGCCTCTCGCCATTGCATGGCGTCACGGGCTAAGCGATAACCATTAGTGGTCACAGCAATAGTGCGTATCGCAGGATTTTGGCGGATTGTCGCAATGATATCGGTGAAATCACGCCGCATAGAGGGTTCACCGCCCGTCAGGCGGATTTTTTCCGTCCCTAACAAAGCAAAGGCGCGACTGACGCGGCTTATTTCATCAAGGCTCAGAAAACTTTTTTGCCCGTCAGGGCGATAACCATCCGGCAGGCAATAGGTACAGCGAAAATTGCACACGTCGGTGATTGATAGGCGCAAATAATAGAACTTGCGCGCAAATGCGTCAGTAAGTTGTACCATAACACCTTTCCAAATACGGGAGATGCAGGCATTTCTGCCTCGCACCCTGGTGGCTTAAAGCCACGGCCAAGGCATCATATTGTTCGTTATTCATCCAACGAGACAACTTAGACACCAAGGCTAGGAGTTTAAGTTCAGAGACGGTCAGTGACTGCTGCTGAACCATGGTTTAAAAAAGTCAGGCACGTGCCGACATCAAGACGACTAAACGCTAAAAACCCTACTTTTCACAGAGATTCTAACGCTAAAACGACAGGATAGCCAATCTCAGTTTTTCGCTATATATTTTTATATACAACGACTTAGGACACACAATACCGCGTTATTAACAGTAAATTAATTGCCCGCTAATACCTTGTTTAAAATCACGTAAATCATGGCTTTTATCGCGTTTTAACGGTAAATCCGTTAACTTATGCAGCAATTGCACCATTTGCGTTACCCAAAAGATTCAAGGCTAAGCTAAGAAGATAGTCTTTCGACAATTTGAAACAGCGACTGATTGAAAATGATGGGTATATGCTATTAAAGCTAAGTAACACTTTTTAGGCAGGAAAATATGCGAAATCGCACATTAGCGGATCTCGATCGGGTGGTTGCACTTGGCGGCGGTCATGGCTTGGGTCGAGTAATGTCAGCCCTCTCCTCTTTAGGTTCACGCCTAACGGGCATTGTCACTACAACGGATAATGGCGGTTCAACTGGGCGTATACGCCGCTCAGAAGGCGGCATTGCTTGGGGCGATACACGAAACTGCCTTAACCAATTGATTACAGAGCCCAGTGTGGCTTCCGCAATGTTTGAGTATCGTTTTACCGGTAATGGTGAGTTAGCAGGCCATAATCTGGGGAATTTGATGCTTAAGGCGCTGGATCATCTCAGCATTCGCCCCATTGAAGCCATCAATCTCGTGCGTAGCTTGCTGAAGGTAGATGCTTGGCTAATCCCTATGTCCGAACAACCCGTCGATTTAGTGGCAATCGATAGCGAAGGGCATCCGGTCTATGGGGAAGTGAATATCGACCAATTGGCGCACATGCCACAAGAAATGTTGCTCTCACCTCATGTCCATGCCACTCGAGAAGCCATTGAAGCCATCAGTCAGGCAGATGTGATCTTGATTGGCCCAGGGAGCTTCCTGACCAGTTTGATGCCACTCTTGCTGTTAGATGATTTGACGCAGGCTTTACGCCGCAGCTCCGCCAGCATGATTTATATTGGTAATTTGGGCCGTGAACTCAGTGTGGCGGCTGCGGAATTATCATTACAAGAAAAGCTGGCCATCATGGAAAGCAAGATTGGTCGCAAGATAATTGATGCCGCCATCGTTAGCCCAAGGATTGATATTAGTGGGGTCACTGACAGAATTATTATCCAGCAACCCTTGGAAGCCAAAGATATCCCTTACCGCCACGATCGCGAGTTATTGCGTCAGGCACTGGAAGCGACTTTGCAGCAGTTAGGTGGCGCAGGATCTGCTTGACTGCGCGCGACGGGTTACAGCTATAAACACGTTACCCCTGAAAAATGCTAACGGCTAAAAATGCCGCAGCTAAGATATCGTTATGGCTGAGATTTAGCGCGCAAAGCTGCATTTTCAATCATATGGATATAGAGCGCTTCGACTTTGGCCCGTGCCCACGGCGTGCGCCGCAAGAACTTCAAACTCGATTTAATGCTGGGATCGCTGGTGAAACAGTTGATCTGGATACGGTATCCCAGCTCTTCCCAGCCGTAATGTTCCACCAACTTGGTCAGCAATTGCTCCAGCGTAATGCCGTGCAATGGATCTTTGGACAAGTGATCACTCATTTTTTATCTCACGCGTTATTCGGTGACAATTTTATCAGCCGCACACCTTAATCAGGATTGGTGGGTGCGACAAGCAGTAAATGCCAATTTATCTTTCCTTTGCCAATTGACCTTTTCCAAATCAATTGCCGCCCCGCGTTGCCCGTTCAAGCGCTAAATAGGCGATTATCAGGAAATGGCGATAAATTGCTGGCGCAACTGATGGACCTGATCACGTAATTCTGCGGCCTGTTCAAACTCCAGATTCTGCGCATGGGTATACATTTTTGCTTCCAGCTCACGGATTTTCTGATCCAGCGCTTTCGGTGCCAAGGATTGATAATCATGGGTATCAACCACTTTGTTGCTGCGCCCTTTCCCTTTGCCACGGGTAGAAGGTTGACCGAGCTGAAGAATGTCGCCAATTTTCTTGTTGAGCCCTTGCGGAATAATGCCACGTTCTTCGTTGTATGCTTGTTGTTTAGCGCGCCGACGTTCTGTTTCACCAATGGCTTTTTCCATTGATGCCGTGATGCGGTCACCGTAGAGAATAGCTTTCCCGTTGAGGTTACGTGCCGCACGGCCAATCGTCTGGATTAGGGAGCGTTCAGAGCGCAGGAAGCCTTCTTTATCGGCATCCAAAATTGCGACCAATGACACTTCAGGCATATCCAAACCTTCGCGCAGCAAGTTGATACCCACCAGCACATCAAATTCACCCAAACGTAAATCACGGATAATTTCAACCCGTTCAACGGTATCAATATCTGAATGCAGGTAACGTACACGTGCGCCATGCTCTATCAGATACTCGGTCAAGTCCTCCGCCATACGTTTGGTCAACGTGGTCACCAGCACCCGCTCGTTAATCGCTGCGCGGATACGAATTTCTGATAAGAGATCATCGACCTGCGTCGTGACAGGCCGCACTTCAATGATGGGATCAAGCAGCCCCGTTGGCCGCACCACTTGATCAATCACGTCACCACCGGATTTCTCCAGTTCATATTTACCCGGTGTTGCCGAGACATAGATGGTTTGCGGCGCTAAAGCCTCAAACTCTTCAAAACGCATCGGCCGGTTATCGAGCGCAGAGGGTAACCGGAAGCCATATTCCACCAATGTCTCTTTACGTGAACGGTCACCTTTGTACATGGCACCAATTTGCGGGATCGTGACGTGAGATTCATCGACAATCAACAAACCATCTGCGGGCAGATAATCGAATAACGTTGGTGGTGGCTCGCCCGGCCCACGGCCCGATAGATAGCGGGAATAGTTTTCGATGCCGGAGCAGTAACCCAATTCATTCATCATTTCGAGATCAAACTGAGTACGTTGAGTTATGCGCTGTTCTTCGATGAGTTTATTGTTCTCCAACAGCACCTTGCGCCGTTCCGCTAACTCGACTTTGATCTCTTCCATTGCCTGCAAAATACGCTCACGGGGGGTGACGTAGTGCGTCTTAGGGTAGACCGTAAAACGCGGAACTTCGTGTTGCAATTGGCCGGTGAGGGGATCAAATATCGAGAGCCGCTCCACTTCTTCATCGAACAATTCTACCCGCAGCGCCCATTCATCTGATTCTGCTGGGAAAATATCGATAACCTCACCACGAACGCGGAAAGTACCCCGCTGAAAAACTTGGTCATTGCGGCTGTATTGTAACTCTGACAAGCGGCGCAATATTGAGCGCTGATCGATGATCATGCCCTTCGTCAGATGTAGCATCATTTTCAGGTAAAGGTCGGGATCGCCCAAACCATAAATGGCTGAAACCGACGCCACGACGACCACATCTCGCCGCTCTAGCAATGCTTTAGTCGCAGATAACCGCATCTGTTCGATATGTTCGTTTACCGAGGCGTCTTTTTCGATAAAAGTATCAGAGCTAGGGACGTAGGCTTCAGGCTGATAGTAATCATAGTAGGAGACGAAATACTCTACCGCGTTATCAGGGAAAAACTCTTTCATCTCACCATACAATTGGGCGGCCAACGTTTTATTGGGTGCCAGCACCATCGTCGGCCGATTCAAATCCGCAATCACATTGGCAACCGTAAAGGTTTTACCTGATCCCGTGACCCCTAACAGCGTCTGGTGGGCAAGACCATTTTCCAGCCCCTCCTCCAGTTTACGGATGGCTTCAGGCTGATCGCCTGCTGGCTTAAACTCAGAATGTAGTTTGAATGATTTACTCATGAATTTGTTACCCGCCGGAGAAACATACACTGTCAGGAGGCTAATTATGAAAGCCCCATAAAATTTTGCCACCCCTATGATACTGGATATAAAACCAGCTTCAAGCACCAATATGTGGGAATTTCTGTAATCGTGCGATGAGTTGCTTCGTTACAGTGGCATATTGACGCAAGTTGCACTGTAAAAGTGTTTTTATCCCCAACTGTTAACATAAACACATTAGCGATAGCTAATTGATTAAAGTTCAACCATCAGCCTTAGTGATAATTTCTGGACGCTTGATTTTAATTAACGTATTGAAAATAAATATTATTTTAGAAAAGTAGAGAATCCGGACAACTGAGTCGTAAGCCGCGCCCGCTCTCGCTTTCCTTCAGTTTTCTATGGCTAATGCACATGGTTATCCACAGGAATGGTGGATAACTCATTCAACCCCATAGGGGCTGGGAGTTGGCGAAAAGCAAAGCTTCGAGATGAAATAGGGATTAATTAGCTTTTTTAGTGTTTTTTTTACATTTTTATTTCAACACATATTTCAATTAGTACTAAATACTCAGCTTGCTAATTCTAAATGTTTAACCCTACAAGTTTCAAAAATAGCCGTTCGCGCCTTTCTACTTTTTCTGCACCATTATCTCCATCAAAGCACCGCTGAGGTGCAACGAATTCACCCTTTAGCGCCTTCTGCCTCACAGACCCAGGCTCTTTACACGCGAGTCTTACGTCAAAACCATTTACAGCCTATTAACATACGGATTTTATTGTGCATACCCTCAACTTGGCCCAAGAGTTGCTTACTTTATGATGAAGCAGAGAATCTCTATTAAGCGGATAGATAAGAGGCGAAATGATCTCGACTCTTGTGACGGCCAATTGGCTGCGAATGATCCGATAAGCAGAGTGATAATGAGTCAAAATAACGCATTGAGGGACTTTTATAACGCTACTCACTGAATTTACCTCAATTTACACTGACAACCACGCGATATAAGCGCGGTGTTTTATGCTGGACTGCCGCTTTTTAGTATGCAGATTTGCTGGTTAATTCTTCACTAGCCGTTACAGAACACCGGGTCACCTGTGAACTACTGAGATCGACTGAGGAGAAGCACTGATGCTGAGTTTAACCGCAGTAAATCAATACTATGGTCAGAACCATATCCTTTGGGATATCAACCTAGAACTTCCTCGCGGCCAATGTACCTGCCTCATTGGACGCAACGGCGTAGGGAAAACGACGTTAATTAATTGCATCATGGGGCATTTACCCATTAAGAGTGGCACCATGACATGGCAACCCAATCATGAGCCGCCACAAAACTTACTGCAGCAGCCTGTCGAAGGGCGAACCGCGCTGGGCATTGGTTATGTTCCGCAAGGACAGCAGATCTTTTCTCAATTAAGTGTCGAAGAGAATATGTTGATCGCAGTGTTAGCTGGCCGCCATAAATCACGCCACATCCCAAGCTGGGTGTTTGACTTATTCCCCCAACTGTATGACAGACGCAGCCAGCGTGGTGGTGAGCTTACTCGCCATCAACAGCAGCAGTTAGCAATTGCCAGAGCCTTGGTCGCTGAACCAGAGTTGCTCATCCTTGATGAGCCAGGTAGCGATACGTTGCCGCCATTGAGTGAAGATATGGGCAATATTCTGCATCAACTTAGCCGCAGTCTGGGCCTGACCGTGTTATTAGTTGAGCATCGAATACCGCTCATTCGCCATGTTGCAGATAGATTCTGTTTGATGGCAGGAGGGAGAAATGTGGCACAAGGAACCGTGGATCAATTGGATGAAGGAATGATTATTGAGCATTTAGCCAGTTGATGTTCAGAACTTACTATTTTCAGGGCTAAGAAGCGCTATTAGCCCTGAAAATAAGCGAGCCCTTTTGAGCGGCTAACTGGCTGATGATGGCAATAAGCTTAAATCTAGGTAAGCCCCCAGATCGCGGCGTTCAGTGGCAGGGAATGCGCCAAGATCAGCCAGATGTGGGATCACGCCTAATAGTGGTGCGTCGATCATCCTCGCTAATGTTGCCAAATATTCCGCTTGCCGCGTTCCCGCCGGTATCACCTCATTGGCAACCCAACCGACCAAGGTCAAACCCGCTTGTTGTATAGCCAACGCCGTCAACAATGCATGGTTGATACACCCCAGCTTAACTCCAACAACCATAATGACCGGTAGT
This sequence comes from Yersinia massiliensis, assembly GCF_003048255.1. Taxonomy (NCBI): domain Bacteria; kingdom Pseudomonadati; phylum Pseudomonadota; class Gammaproteobacteria; order Enterobacterales; family Yersiniaceae; genus Yersinia; species Yersinia massiliensis. The sequence continues at coordinate 1,567,180 of NZ_CP028487.1, read as the reverse complement.
TGTTCTTGCTGTACCCAATCGGCAAAGGTCGCTTGCGTAGAAAGTGGGGTAAACCAGCCTCCCGCCCCTTCAATCAATATCCATTCTGCCTGTTGCTCAAGCTGGCGTAAGCCTTGTGATAAGGCTGACAGATGGATCTCGCACCCTTCACTTTCGCTGGCAATATGCGGTGATGTCGCTTCCAACAACGTCAGTGGATTTATCTGCGAGTAAGGCAATCTTTCACTGCTGTTCGCTTGCAGTGCCAAGGCATCACTATTACGTAATCCATCGACCGTTATTTGGCTGCCGGAGGCAACCGGCTTATAACCGACAGTCCGGTAACCTTCACTGGCAGCGGCTTGCAATAATGCGCAGCTAGCGATTGTTTTACCGACATCGGTATCAGTACCCGTAATGAACCAACGCTTAATCACGATAGATAACCCCATAAACCAAATGGTAACTTAACGGATAGCATCCCGCTTGTGTGGTATAAGCCTGCTGCAAGGCCACCAAGCGCTGGCGGCCGCTTAGCCCAGCCTCACGCCCTTGATGTAAATGCGTGGCACCAACACCTTGTAGCGAGCGCATAAGTGCTATCACATCTGGAAATTGTTGTTGATAGCGCTGTGGTGTTAGCTGATGACGATAGCCCTGACAAGCCGCACCGATTTGCTGGAGGGATAAGAAATCATTGACGTGACGCCTGCCATCAACTTGTTGCCACGCCTGCCCCAGTTCATCAAGCGAACCTTCTGCCAGCGTAGAGAACAGGATGATGCCGCCGCGGCGCGTGACGCGATAGAGTTCGGCCAATGCCGCAGGTAAATCAGCACACCACTGCACCGCCAGATTACTGAAACAGATATCAATAGCGTGATCGGGCAGCGGGATATGTTCGATATCCCCCAGTAAATAGTCGTCAGCGGCCTGCTGCTGTCGTGCATGATCCAACATGCCCGCCGCGAGATCGAATGCAATCACCCGCTTGCCGAGTTCACGCCAGCGGCGGCTAAAGTGCCCCGTACCGCATCCTGCATCCAGCACCGATACCCCAGCGTGCTGTTGGCCTAGCCCCAACAATGTCTCGCCTGTTTTGCGCTGTAAATCGGCTGCCGTGTCATAGCTGCCCGCGGCGCGGCTAAAGGCCGCCGCTATTGCGATTTTGTCTACCGCGACAGGTTTGGCAGCACTGGCGGTTTTATCTGTAGGCGCAGCTTTATCAAGACTTTTGGTTTGCGGCTCAAAGTCGGTTTGCAGATCAATAAATGCCTGCTGGTTTTCAGTGACTAGCGCCATGCAGCCCCTCCAGTAATCGGTCAATATCTTCCGGCTGATGCGCAGCACTCAGGGTAATTCGCAACCTAGCTCCCCCGGGCGGGACTGTGGGTGGACGGATGGCCGTCACCCATAACCCTGCGGCGCGTAGCCTTTCTGCCAGCGCTAATGTCTGTGGGTTATCCCCCACCATCAGCGGCTGGATGGCGGTTTCTGAAGCCCCTAATTGCCACGGTAAATCCCCTGCACCACGACGAAATTGAGCAATACGCTGCTGGAGTTGTTGGCGTAGGTCATCACCTTGTTGAATGCGCAAGAGTGCAGCTTGTAAAGCGACGGCCTGTGCAGGTGGCATCGCGGTGCTGTAAATGAGGTGGCGAGCATATTGCAGCAGATATTCAGCCACAGGAGCTTGGCACAAAACCGCCGCACCACTGAGGCCAAATGCCTTGCCAAAAGTGACGACCAAAAGATCGGGTTTTACCCCTTGTGACCAACAGCTACCACGGCCGCCGTCGCCCTGTACACCAATGCCGTGCGCATCATCGACCATCAGCCAGCCCCCCGCAGCGGTGGTATGCTGCTGCAAGGCGGTCAGCGGCGCACTGTCGCCGTCCATACTAAAAACGCCTTCAGTGACCACCAAGGTTTGGCCGACACAGGGCTTACTGAGCAACTTTTGCAATGAATCCGGTTGATTATGTGCAAAGCGCCGCAGTTGAGCCGGAGAGTGTGCCGCCGCCTCCAATAAGGACGCGTGGCTGAGTTTATCAGCCAATATGCGATCATCGGCCCCCGTCAGCGCGGCTAACACCGCCTGATTCGCGGCATAACCAGCAATAAATAGCAGTGCTCGTGGGTAACCGAGCCAATCGGCCAACTGTTGCTCTAATTGCGCATGAGGCTGGCTATAACCGGTAACATGGCCTGAACCGCCGCTGCCGACACCGTAGCACTGCGCGCCCTGCTGCCATGCCGCTATCACAGCAGCATCTTGGCTTAACCCCAGATAATCATTGCCCGCGAAGTTGAGATAGCGCTGTTCGCCACACTGTAACCAACGGCCATTCGCCCCCGAATTAACCTGACGAGTCCGATAAGCGGCAGCATCGCGCCGCTGTTGCAGCCCCTGTTCTATCTTGCTTTGCCAACTCATCATACCGCCGCGTTATAGAATTGGACGCTGTCTTCAGGGGATGAATCACCGTGGAAAAGTTGCTCAGTCAGCGCTTGCTGCTGCTCGCGATCCCCCTGTTCAGTGGCGGTTTGTTGTGGATTCAATCCCAACTTACGGAACAGTTGCAGGTCTTTATCCTCTTCAGGATTCGGCGTGGTGAGTAGCTTGCAGCCGTAGAAAATGGAGTTAGCACCGGCCATAAAGCACATGGCTTGTGTTTGCTCATTCATTTGTTCGCGACCAGCAGATAGGCGGACGTACGAGGTGGGCATCATGATGCGCGCCACCGCAATGGCACGGATAAATTCAAAAGCATCTACGTCGTCATTGTTCTCAAGGGGTGTCCCTTTCACTTTGACCAGCATATTGATGGGCACACTTTCAGGAGGCTTCGGCAGATTCGCCAGTTGTACCAACAGTCCGGCGCGATCACGAACTGTTTCCCCGAGTCCAACGATGCCACCAGAGCAGACTTTGATACCGGCATCACGCACTTCGGTGAGGGTATCCAATCGCTCTTGATAGCTGCGAGTGGTAATGATGCTGCCGTAAAACTCAGGCGAGGTATCCAGATTGTGGTTGTAGTAATCCAAGCCAGCGTCTGCGAGCCGGTGCGCTTGTTGCTTATCCAACGTTCCGAGTGTCATGCAGGTTTCCATCCCCATCGCTTTGACGCCTTCGACCATTTTCTCCAAGTAAGGCATATCTCGTTCATGAGGATTTTTCCAAGCAGCCCCCATACAGAAGCGAGTAGAACCTGCGGCCTTGGCTTTTTTAGCGGACTCGAGGACTTGCTCGACTTGCATGAGGCGTTCGCTTTCCAGACCCGTTTTGTAGCGTGAGCTTTGGGGGCAATACTTGCAATCTTCAGGACAAGCACCGGTTTTAATCGAGAGCAGAGTACTGACTTGTACTTGGCGGGGATCAAAATGTTGGCGGTGGATACATTGTGCTTCGAACAATAAATCTAACAGCGGTTTTTCAAACAGGGCTTGGGCTTGCCCCACTGTCCAGCGAGTATAATTTGCCATTACGGCTTCTCCAAAGAAGAGAAAAAAGTGTCGTCAGTGTAAATAAACTCGTTATACTGTCAACCATTCTTACTGCAATTTGGTTTACGACAAATTCTCATGACACCTTCTGACTTGGCTTTTGATCAACGCCATATCTGGCACCCCTACACCTCAATGACCGACCCGCTCCCTTGCTATCCGGTGGTTGCCGCCGAAGGTGTGGAGCTGCAATTAGCGGATGGTCGGCGATTGATTGATGGTATGTCATCTTGGTGGTCAGCCATTCATGGTTACAATCACCCTGCCCTCAATCAAGCTGCGCATCAGCAGTTAGATAAAATGTCACACGTGATGTTTGGCGGCATTACCCACCCGCCTGCGGTTGCACTTTGCAGACAGTTAGTCTCCATGACGCCCGCTGAGCTGGAGTGTGTATTTTTAGCCGATTCGGGTTCAGTGGCGGTTGAAGTCGCGCTGAAAATGGCCTTGCAATATTGGCAGGCAAAAGGAGAACGGCGGCAGCGATTTCTGACGCTGCGCCATGGCTACCATGGCGATACGTTCGGCGCGATGTCAGTGTGTGATCCGCAAAATTCAATGCACAGTTTGTATCAGGGCTATTTAGCGGAAAATCTGTTCGTGACTTCACCGCAATGCCGTTTCGATGACACATGGAACCCTGAAGACATCACGGATTTTGCCGCAACGATAGCGCAGCACGCTCACGAGATTGCCGCGGTCATTCTGGAACCTATCGTGCAAGGCGCGGGAGGAATGCGAATTTATCATCCGGCTTATTTACGTGAGGTGAGAGCGCTGTGCGATAAACATCAGATTTTGTTGATTGCAGATGAAATTGCCACAGGCTTTGGCCGCACTGGCAAACTCTTTGCCTGCGAACATGCGCAGATCGTGCCCGATATTCTCTGCCTCGGTAAGGCACTGACGGGCGGTTATCTCACTTTATCCTCCACGATAAGCACTCGTCAGGTGGCGGAAACCATCAGTCATGGTGATGCTGGCTGCTTTATGCATGGGCCGACTTTTATGGCGAATCCGCTCGCCTGTGCTGTCGCCTGCGCCAGTCTGGAGCTGCTGGCAGAGAATCGCTGGCAACAGCAAGTGAGCGCCATCGAGATTCAACTCAAGCAGGGGTTATTGCCACTGGCAAAACAGGCTAACGTCGCGGATGTCAGGGTGTTGGGGGCCATTGGGGTGGTCGAAATGAAAGCACCGGTTAACGTTGCCCGTTTACAGCGCAGGTTTGTCGAGCTGGGCGTGTGGATCCGGCCCTTTGGTCGGCTGATTTACTTGATGCCGCCTTATGTGATCTCGCCTGAGGCGCTAACAAAGCTGACTGATGCTGTCGCCAGCGCAGCCATGGAGTAGTCGAACGGAATCCAGAGTATCGCTGCAATCCAATCGGCAAACGGCCAGTGCACAGTCAACCTCACGTCATACGTGAGGATAATGCACACTGCCCGTATGCAGCGTGGCAGGTAAAATGACTTATTGCGCCAAGATACTGACCCACATTGGGCCTTTACCCACAGGGTAGCGGTTCAATGTTGTCAGTTCACCGCTGTTCTGATCGATACGATAGACGGCAATATGATCAGATTTTTGACCAGAAGAAATCAGGAACTGGCCGCTGTGATCGATATTAAACCCACGCGGTTGTGCTTCCGTCGGATGATGGCCAACCAATGAAATCTCACGCCCGTCTTCCGATACGCTGAAAATACTCAGCAGGCTAGCCGTACGATCGCTGATATAAAGATGACGACCATTTGGCGTGATATGGATATCTGCCGCCCAGCAGGTCTCAGTAAAATCAGCAGGCATGGCATTCAATGTTTGAATCAGTTGGTATTCCTGACCGTTATCACTGATTTGGTACACATCAACGGAGCTATTGAGTTCGTTGACGCAATAAGCGACTTGCTGGTTGGGATGGAACGCCATATGACGCGGCCCCGCGCCCGCTGCAACCTGAATGTTCGCCTGTGCATGAGGTGTTAGCTTGCCATTCTCACTCAAATCAAATAGCCGGACTTTATCCTCTTTCAAGCAAGGGACGAGCAGGATCTGATTGGTTGGATCAATGTTCGCCGAGTGCGGTGCTGGCAAATCATCTAGCTGCTGAATAGGAGCCTGTACCACGCCATGCTCATCAATAGGGCTGACGCTGACACAGTTGAAGCTGTAAGAAGCAGAGAACAGGAAACGGCCTTGTAAATCGGTGCCGATGTGAGTCGGGCTACCTGGCAGAGGTGCCATACCCGCAGCAACTAGCGTGCCGTCATCAACAATGTTGTAGCTGACAATACCAAAATCAGGGCGAACCCCAACATACAAATGGCGTTGATTCGGGTTGATGACCATCGGCTGCACTTGGCCCGGAACGTCCACTGTTTGCAATAAAGTTAATGCGCCAGCGGAATCTAATTGCCAGACATGAATTTGCTGACTGTCTGGGCTTGCCACGTAAACCACTTGCTTCATCTCTACTCCTTAGTCGAACCTGTTGAGCAATACTGTTTAGCCGTCTTTATCTGCCTCAGCAAATCCGGCCTTAACCCAATATCGATTTTAACACCTTATTTTAGCCTAGCTTACCTGACTGGCTGGGCATAACAACACTCTCGCGTCGCACACCTTAAACTTACCCTGCTTATTCTTAGCGAATAAACAGTCTGGTTTAATCAGCTGCTTATCCGGTGTACTATCCATTAACTCGATACAGAAAATCATTTTGATACTGACTATCTCACTCGCCCTTTCAATGAGTCTGGACTGCTATGACATATCGCGTAATTGCACTGGATCTGGATGGAACACTGCTGGATCACAAAAAACGTATTCTGCCTGAATCTTTATCTGCACTAGCACAGGCACGTGCTGAAGGCATTAAAGTCGTGGTGGTCACTGGGCGTCATCATGTCGCTATCCATCCATTTTATCAGGCGCTAGAACTGGATACGCCCGCTATTTGCTGCAACGGCACTTATCTTTATGATTATCATGCAAAAAAAGTGCTGGAGTCTAACCCGTTAGCCCCTAAACAAGCGGTGCAAGTTCTTCAGTTGTTAGAGCAAACTCAGATTCACGGTCTGATGTATGTGGATGATGCGATGCTCTATCAGCAAACCAGTGGGCATGTCATTCGTTCACTGAGTTGGGCTGAGTCTTTGCCTGCCTCACAACGCCCGACATTGCTCCATGTCGACAGCTTGTTAGACGCCGCTCACCGCGCCACCGACATCTGGAAATTCGCCACGTCTCACGCCAATCTCGAGCAGCTTAATGCATTCGCGACCATGGTTGAGGGTGAATTGGGGCTAGCCTGTGAATGGTCATGGCATGATCAGGTGGATATTGCACAAGCGGGCAACAGCAAAGGGATGCGCTTACAACGGTGGGTTGAATCTCAGGGCATGAGCATGAACGACGTGGTCGCCTTTGGTGACAACTTTAACGACCTGAGTATGCTGGAAAGCGCCGGTCTGGGCGTAGCAATGGGTAACAGCGCTGATGCTATTAAGGAACGAGCCGATTTAGTCATTGCCGATAATGAACAACCGGGTATTGCTGCCGTTATTCGCCAGCATGTTCTAGCCTGATATTGAGGTGAGTGAATCACCTCATAAGGCCTAAATCGACCTCCTAACCTAGGCAGGTTGGGAGGTTCGCATCACACTAAAATCAATCTTCGCGTGGGGTGATTTTACCGTAGTCTTGTTCGTTGTTACGCGTCAGCCACAGTGACAAGGCTTTCAGGGAATCCGGCGTAAACTCATCACAACGCGCAGTGATCTCTTCCGGCAGCATCCAACGGACTTCATCTATCTCTTCAGCTTGTAGTGCAAATGGGCCGTGAGACACACAACTGAATAATGCCCCCCAAACACGGCAGCAATCTTCCTCAAAGTAAAACTGTCCATGTTCAGCAAATGGGACACCTGCGATACCTAACTCTTCTTCTGCTTCACGCCGAGCAGAGTCGAGATAATTTTCACCACTTTGCACGACGCCGCCCGCGGTGGCATCCAGTTTGCCGGGATAGAAATCTTTGATCTCAGTACGGCGTTGTACCAGAATTTTGCCCATTCCATCATGCACCACAATATAGGTAGCACGGTGGCGTAGTCGCTGAGCTCTCATTTGTTGACGACTGGATTGAGCAATAACCTCGTTTTGCTCATCAACAATATCAACCCACTCGATGACTGCTGCTGGATTTTGCTCCACCATCCTCTAAAACCTTCTATCTAGGCGCGATGAAACGCGCGCAATTGTTAATCAAGAAATGACCTTCTCGAGTGGCCGCAGTCTGGTAAGCGCCCGCCTCTCTAGGGTAAATGACGATTTATCTTATTGTTTTTTAAATACTTACTTTTTCAATGCCGACTATTTTTTTAATGCCAACTGGGCGACAAGTTCATCATTTTGTAGGGTCAGAACCTGTAAAACACCTTTGTTTAACATGCCATAGCTCGCCGGAAATCCCCCTTTCGGGATGCTGACAGAGCCCGGATTGAAGCAAATCACATCCTCCTGCCACTCTGCTTGCGGAAGGTGAGTATGACCATAAACTAAGACATCCCCTTTACGCAACGGAGGAAGTGACTCTGGATGATAAAGGTGACCATGCGTCAAAAATAAACGCGTTTCTGGCATAATTATCTGCTGCCAACCGGCCATGATAGGGAACTGTAAGAGCATTTGATCGACTTCACTGTCGCAGTTGCCACGCACAGCAATGATCTTGTCTTTGTAGGGATTAAGACACTCAGCAACGGCTGCGGGTTGATAGCCCGCCGGTAACGCGTTACGCGGGCCATGGTTGAGCAAATCGCCTAATAGCACTAGCCATTGCGCTTCACTTTGGTCGAAAATTGCCAGCACTTTTTCAGTCGCGGGCAGTGAACCATGCAGATCAGAAGCAAACATTAACTTCATGACATCATCTTCCCTGATCATAATCTCAGTCATTCTGACGATATATATCGCCGCATGACTGATGAGAGCTAAAAGAGGCGTTATTCTATCACCCAATCCGTCGGATTTATCCGATAAAAAGAGGTATCATTTGCGAGAAATTTTTTTCCATCGTAACAGCGCCGCCCTGTTAGCCGTGCCAGCGTATTTCGAAATAGCAAGGGAGGAACGGATATCATCTAGGTTGGGATACCAGCTCATCTAATGTCAGAGGATGGAATAAATACCCCTGCATCGCGTCAATATTGCTCCCCTTGAGTTGTGCCGATTCATCCTGATTTTCGACGCCAACAACAATAACACCGAGGCAATATTTCTTGATGTTATTGATCAGAATTGGGAAGGTATGTTTATTGTGCTGCCAGAAGAAATGTTTATCGATCTTCACATATTCAAAAATATTGGCCGTCACCGCATTTAAAGTCGAACCCCCACTGCCCAAATCATCTAACCAGAGCGGATATCGCCCAGCTAATTCACGTAATAGCGGGTTATTCATACCATCGGATAAATTAGAGAAAGTTTCCATAATTTCCAGCCTAAGGAAAGGCACTTCATCCATCATACGGCGGGTTGAATCATCGGAAACGATCACGCTTGCCAAGTCAAAATCGATATTAATCGATAGCAGAACATTGTTAGCAATAAACCATTCACTGTAGGTTTTTACTGCGCGCAATTGATCATGAAATAATTTCGTTTTCCCTTCAACGCCTAACTCTCGAATAAACTGTTCGACGTCCATGGATAAATCGACCGATTTGGCTGAGAATCGGCTTAATAGCTCGACGGCTAATAAACTACCATCCTGCTTATGTATGGGTTCACATACGTAAGAACAATTAACTTCGATGTTTAGCTTCATGCGCACCTGAAAAGTTTATAAGCAATAATGAGATCACAACCTAACCTCAGCGGGACGATTTATAAGCCTGCGTTAACTTTTATAAAATACCCGACATTGATAAAACATCCAATTTCGCAAAGTGAAGGAAGGCGGATGGCTCCCTTTAATTAAAATACTCATATTCACTTTAGCAGAAATTCACTTTAGCGTGTTTTAACGTCGTTTGGGCATGGCTTATACATATTTTTAACATTTAAAAACAATGAGGTATACCGATACCACCTAAGGGGGAACTGGTAGTACCTGAATACCTACTCTTGTATTAATCGGTCAGAATGTCGGATTTGTTTAATGATTATTTAATTATTTTTCAAACGAGGCTGTAGGAGGGGTTTTCTCTTTAGATTTATCTCAGGATGTGCTCAGTATCGTAGGATAAGCGCTTGGAATCATCTATGCTGAAAGTGAAACAAATAATAATGAGTGCGTGACCCGATGGGGTGGGTTATTTACCCTTCAGAGTTCATGTTAAAGGGCATCAATGGAGATTGGCTATGCGTATTTTAATCACTGGCGCGACAGGGCTAATCGGACGCAGTCTGACCGCCTTCCTGTTGTCACAAGCTCATCAAGTCACTGCACTGACACGCGATCTACAGCGCGCAAAAGAAGTGCTTGGTCCACAAGTCACCTGCTGGTCTACGCTTGATGATCAGCATGATCTGAATAGCTTTGATGCCGTGATTAACCTCGCTGGCGAGCCTATTGCGGAAAAACGTTGGACCCCACAGCAAAAAGAGATTTTGTGCCAAAGCCGCTGGCAAATAACCGAAAAACTAACCGCGCTAATTAAAGCCAGTAGTGAGCCTCCTGCGGTGTTCATATCCGGATCTGCGGTGGGGTTCTATGGCGACCAGGGGCAAGCTTTGGTCACAGAAGAAGAAACACCACACGATGAGTTTACCCATCAACTTTGCGAACGCTGGGAAAGTCTAGCACTCGCCGCCGAAAGTGAGCAGACGCGAGTCTGTTTATTGCGTACGGGTATCGTGTTAGCTCCTCACGGCGGTGCGTTAGCCAAAATGGTGCCGTTGCTGCGCCTTGGTTTGGGTGGCCCAATCGGTGATGGCCGTCAATATTTACCGTGGATTCATATCGATGACATGGTACATGGCATCTATTTCTTATTGACGACCGATGGCCTTAACGGCCCCTTCAATATGGTTTCCCCGTATCCGGTACATAACGAGCAATTTATTGCCACGCTAGCAGAAGTATTAGACCGCCCTGCCGTCATTCGTACTCCTGCGGCGGCAATGCGTTTATTACTGGGTGAATCAGCGGCGTTGGTACTCGGTGGCCAACGGGCCGTACCAAAACGATTGGAAGAGGCGGGCTTTGGTTTTCGTTATTTCGATCTGGAAGAGGCGCTGCGGGCTGTATTGAAAAAACCAACAACTGCCGATAACGCCAAACGCTAAATACCTGAGATATATCGCAGCGGGATAGACTCATTCATCGCTATCCCGCTGAACAATATGTTACTTCAATGCCCCTGAAAGGAACTGCTGCAAGCGAGGACTTTTCGGGTTACCAAAAAGCTCTGCCGGTGGGCCTTCTTCTTCTATCACCCCCTTGTGCAAGAAGATGACATGGCTTGAAACATGCCGAGCGAACTCCATTTCGTGGGTCACCACCACCATGGTTTTCCCCTCTTCTGCCAGTTTTTGCATAATACGTAAAACTTCGCCAACCAGTTCAGGGTCTAGCGCTGAGGTCGGCTCATCAAACAGTAATACATCCGGCTCCATGGCCAATGCCCGTGCAATTGAAACGCGCTGTTGCTGGCCGCCAGAGAGATGCACCGGATATTTCGCCCGCGCTCGTTCATCAATACCGACTTTATCCAAATAGCGGATAGCTCGCTCTTTCGCTATCGATTTACTTAGCCCTAATACTTGAATAGGCGCTTCCATGACGTTTTCCAGCACCGTCATATGGCTCCATAAATTAAAATGTTGGAAGACCATCGTTAACCGCGTGCGCAATAACTGCAGTTCTTTTTTATCGAAAACTTTTAATTGCCCATCTTTATCTCGCACTAAGCGAATATCTTGGTTATTAACGCTAATCGAACCTTCGCTTGGTTTTTCCAAAAAATTAATACAGCGTAAAAAGGTACTTTTCCCAGAGCCCGAAGAGCCAATAATAGAAATCACATCCCCAGCTTTAGCGGAAAGTGAAACACCTTTTAAAACCTCATGCTCACCATAATGCTTATGTAATTCCGTTACAGAGAGCTTGGTTTCAGCTATTTTCGTTTCTGATGTGTCAGTCATAGTTTCGGATGTGCTAGAAATAGTTTCAATTATGTCCATCATGGTTTCTCCGTACTTAATGCGATGCCTGCGGTTTTATATGAGCCAGCCAACGTCTCTCTGCCTGGCGGAACAGGCTAATTAGCGTAAAGGAGATAATCAGATAAAGTACGGCAGCAATACCAAAAGCATAAAACGGCTGATAAGTCGCGGCGTTAATATCTCGCGCTATTTTCAGTATATCCGGCACGGTGGCCGTAAAAGCTAATGCCGTTGAATGCAGCATTAAAATCACTTCATTACTGTACGCAGGTAAAGCAATGCGCAGCGCTGAAGGCAAAATAATACACCGATACATTTTAAAGCGCGAGAAGCCATAAGCTCTAGCCGCTTCAATTTCACCGTGTGGTACTGAACGAATAGCACCGGCAAATATCTCTGTTGTGTAAGCACAGGTATTTAATGTCAGCGCTAAAATAGTACAATTCAATCCGCTGCGAAAGAAGGCATTCAGTAAATCATTGCCTCGGACAATCTCTAAGCTGTACATGCCAGAATAGAACACCAGCAATTGGACATATAACGGCGTGCCGCGGAAAATATAAGTGAAAATCCAGACGGGTAAGCGGATCCAGCGCCGTTCTGCCACCCGAGCAACCGCTAGCGGAATAGCCAACAGCCCACCCATGACGACCGAGGAGATTAATAACCACAAGGTGACGGCCATGCCGGTAAACCGATAGCCATCACTCCAGAGCAGTGCTTGCCAATATTGATGCAGAATCTCGATCATAGCTCAGCCCTCTTCACCCCATGGGAGTAGCGCCGCTCTAACCACAGCAAGACACCATTCGATACCGTGGTAAAGATCAGATAAACCACACCGGCAACTAAAGCAAAGAAGAAGGGTTGGTAAGTGCCCTTACCCGCTAATTGCGTGGCTTTTACGACATCATTCAACCCCAGAATAGAGACTAATGCCGTTGCTTTTAGAATCACCTGCCAGTTATTACCAATGCCCGGTAATGCATAGCGCATCATGGCTGGAAACATAATTCTGCGGAAAATCTGGCTTGATGAGAAACCAAAAGCGGTAGCCGCTTCAATTTGGCCAGCAGGAACAGCCATATAGGCGCCACGAAAGGTTTCGGTGAAATAGGCCCCATAGATAAAACCGAGGGTAATGATCCCAGCAGAGAGAGGGTCAATATTAATTTGTTCAAAACCGAGGGATTCGGTAATGCTGTTTAGGGTGATCTGCAAACCGTAAAAGATAAGCAACATTAAAACTAAATCCGGTACACCACGAATAAGCGTGGTGTAGCACTCAAATAAGCCCGATAACAGCCGATTTGAGGATAACTTTCCACCGGCACCAATCAGGCCGATAATCACCGATAGCAGCACTGAACATAATGCTAACTCCAGCGTTACCAGGGCACCTTCAAATATCAGTTTCGAATATCCATCCAGCATCTGGGTTATCCTGTCTTACTGAGTAAGGAGTCTGGTAAATTACGCGTGTTAATTACCCTATAGCGGCCCCTGCTGGCGTCAGCAGAGGCCTTCACGGCAATAGAATTAACCGCCGTAAACATCAAAGTCGAAGTATTTTTTCGCCAGCTTGTCGTAAGTGCCATCTTGACGCATTTCTGCAAAGGCTTTGTCTAATGCCGCTTTCAGTTCTGCATCATCTTTACGTAAGCCCATTCCGGTACCCACGCCAAAGAACTCGTCATTTTTAACGGATGGCCCTGCGAACGCATAATCTTTACCGATAGCTTGTTTCAGGAAGCCTTCGCTGCCAGCGACTTCATCTTGGAACGCCGCATCAATACGGCCCGAAGCTAAGTCAGCGTAGATCAAATCCTGGTTTTGATAGGCAACAACATCAATGCCTTTTGGTTGCCACTCAGCATTGGCGAAAGCCTCTTGTGTTGAACCTTGCAACACCCCAACACGTTTGCCTTTCAAGGCCACCAGTGTCGGTTCAATTTTGCTGTCTTTCGGCGCAATCAGACGCGCATTCGCTGCGTAGAGTTTGTCGGTGAACGCAATCTCTTTTTGGCGTTTTTCGGTGATGGAAAGCGAGGAGATAATAGCATCGATTTTTTTAGCTTTGAGCGATGGGATTAATGCATCAAAGTCACTTTCAACGAAAGTACATTTGGTATCAATACGGTTGCATAGCTCTTTTGCTATATCGATATCAAAACCAACCAATTCCCCACTGGCATTTTTAGATTCAAAAGGTTCATAAGTTGGATCGGTACCGATCTTGATATCTTTAGGAATGGCAGCAAAAGCACTGCTCGCGGCAGCTAAGGCTAAAACTAAAGGTAGAACCAGAATCGTCTTCTTCATACATAACCCTCAAATTGATTTTCGATGCCATAAAGCGCGTTAGATTTCTGTACCATCTCGCTCTGTTCAATCCCGCTAGGTACAGGTTTGCTCGGTACAGCCCAGAGCTTTCATAAATAGATAATAGCTTTCATAAATCAATTTGCAGTAATCGTGCCAGTAATTATCTGGGAGGAAAGGAAATTCCACGCCAGCTTTCTGAGCACGATCACCACCAAATCAAGGCATCAAGCCATCGACAGAAACCGAACACCAAATTCATGCCACAATGCAACCTTGTGGCAGGATCATTGTGGTGCATAACCTGCCTCATTTCAGTGCGATGTTGCACAAATGTATCAATAAAGTGAGAAATATATGAATTTAATCGGGAGGGGTTTGTGCGGATCAATCCGAAACGTTAATTCGCACCTTGCCAACGGACAAAGAGATCTTCAGGTAATTCGATATCAAATTGATCGATAACCCGATTAACGGTCTGATCAACAATCTCTTGCAGGGTTTGTGGCCGATGATAGAACGCAGGCATCGGTGGCATAATAACTGCACCTAATTCAGCCGCTTGCACCAATAGCCGTAAATGCCCTAAATGTAACGGGCTTTCGCGGACACAGAGCAGTAATGGGCGACGCTCTTTTAAAATCACATCAGCGGCACGAGTCAGTAAACCATCCGTATAGCTATGGACAATTCCAGATAAGGTTTTGATTGAACAAGGTAAAATAACCATTCCATGGGTCTTAAATGAACCAGAAGAAATGCAGGCTGCAATATCCCGTGAGTCATGCACCACATCGGCCAATGCTTGAACATCCTTAACGCTGAACTCGGTTTCAAGTGCTAACGTTTGGCGCGCCGCATTGCTGAGAATTAAATGAGTTTCCACGCCCTCAACCTGTTGCAGCACCTGTAACAGCCGCACGCCATAAATGGCTCCGCTAGCCCCGCTGATACCGATAATAAGTCGCTTCATGGAAAATGCCTCGTACTGATGTTATGTCTTCAAAAATAAGCATAACACAAAGAAATAGGGGCAAACTTTGCCGTATCAGGCACAGATAAGCAAGTCATGCCCCCAGTATCTTAAAACAAAAAAGGTGCACCGCGCCTGAACGCAAGTTGCACCTTTTTGATTCATCTATTTTTGTCACATAATAAGTCTTGCAGACCGCAATCGTAAATCAGCCTGCATACCTGCAACTTAATCCGTTGCGGGTATCAACCCTCGTTATGCATCTCAAGATTTTCCGCTTCGTTATGATTACGTAATGCTTGCGCATCATCGTTACGTAACGATTCCAGATACTCTAGATAGCTCTGATCCACATCTTTAGTGACGTAAACGCCATTAAAGACGGAACATTCAAACTGAGTGATATCGGGGTTATCTTCGCGTACAGCTTCGATAAGATCAGTAAGATCTTGGAAAATCAGCGCGTCGGCACCAATTAACTGGCGAATCTCATCCACTTCACGACCATGAGCGATTAACTCATTGGCGCTCGGCATATCGATCCCATACACGTTAGGGAAACGGATTTCAGGTGCGGCTGAGGCAAAATAGACTTTTTTCGCTCCCGCTTCACGTGCCATCTCAACGATCTGCTCTGATGTGGTGCCCCGCACAATCGAATCATCCACCAATAACACGTTCTTATCGCGGAATTCTGCACGGTTAGCATTCAGTTTACGACGCACCGATTTACGGCGTTCTTGCTGACCCGGCATGATGAAAGTACGGCCAACATAGCGGTTTTTCACAAAACCTTGGCGGTAAGGTTTATCCAGAATTCGAGCAATCTCCAGCGCAATATCGCAAGAGGTTTCAGGGATAGGGATAACCACATCGATATCTAAATCTTCCCACTGTTTGGCAATTTTCGCGCCCAACTTCTGGCCCATGCGCACACGTGCACTGTAAACAGAAATTTTGTCCATAAAGGAGTCAGGGCGAGCAAAGTAGACATACTCAAACAGGCATGGATTGTATTTTGGATTTTCAGCGCATTGGCGAGTGAACAACTGGCCTTTTTCGGTGATATACACCGCTTCACCTGGCGCAACATCACGCAGGAATTCGAAACCAAGGGTATCGAGTGCCACACTTTCAGAAGCGACCATATACTCATTGCGGCCATCAACCAATGTGCGTTTACCAATCACCAGCGGGCGAATCCCATTCGGATCACGGAAGGCGACCATGCCATGGCCGATAATCATCGCGACGCACGCATAAGCACCGCGAATGAGCTGATGCGTAGCGGCAACAGCGGCAAAAATGTTGTCAGACTCCAACGGATAATGTTGGAAGCGGTCCAATTCACTGGCAAAAATATTCAGCAAAATTTCTGAGTCAGACGTGGTATTCACATGACGGCGAGAAACTTCGAATAATTTCTTTCTCAGCTGGTGAGCGTTAGTCAGATTACCGTTATGTGCCAAGGTAATGCCAAACGGTGAATTAACGTAGAAAGGCTGAGCCTCGGAAGCACTGGAACTGCCAGCTGTCGGGTAACGAACATGGCCAATACCCATATTCCCCTGTAAGCGCAGCATATGCCGGGTTTCAAATACATCCTTCACCAAGCCGTTTGCTTTACGCAGCCGGAACCCGTTATGGGCATCAATGGTAACGATGCCCGCAGCATCCTGGCCTCGGTGCTGAAGCACCGTCAGCGCATCATAAATCGACTGGTTTACCGGTGCAAAACCGGCGATACCGACAATACCGCACATGTTGTCTTTTCCTCATAAGCCGCTCCGAATCGGTAGTTGATCCGGTAAGAAACTCGACGTGCTCTGCAGGTAGTCAAAGAACCACCTGATGATATAACTGAACTGCGGGATTAATTGCGACTGTTTCCAGTCTTCACTTTGCGAGAAACCGGTAAACGTATCGAGGAAGAACAACATGGCAGAGACAATCAGAACACCTCTCAGCGCCCCAAAACAGATCCCTAATACCCTGTCTGTTCCTGATAACCCAGTACGCTCAACCAGTGAACCAATCACATAGTTAACAATAGCCCCGACGATCAATGTCGCGATGAACAAAATGCCGATAGCAATTCCGTTACGGACCACTTCATCCTCAAAACGAGTGAAGTAGACAGCAAGGTAACTGTAAAAATGGCTGGCAACGAAAAACGCACATCCCCATGTTACAAGTGACAATGCTTCACGGACAAACCCTCGGATTAAGCTGACCAACGCAGAAAATCCGATAATCCCTATAATGACGTAATCAATCCAGACCATGGCTATTCCAATGACGAAATCACCGCTGCATCCTGTTCGCGGCGAATTCTAACAGAAAAAGAAAACGTTTGCGTAGGGGTTTCTGACCCCATGACAAATTAAAGTGCGACGATTTTAAAAACAACAATCGTCGCACAAACTTAGCTCACATACTTCATTCGCAACCCCCGCGTGACCAGACATCGTCATGCCACGCGAGACCTTAACGCCCCGTGCTGTAGGACTTAACCTGTCCATTTAGGCCGCTTAATGAATTAAGCTCAGGCAACGCTGATTGCAGTTTTTGTTTTGACGCATCCGGCCCGACAAAAATACGGGTTATCTGGCCCTGAACAGGGGTCGCGGGTACGGTATAAGCCCGATGACCAGACAGACGTAATGTGGCAACAACCTCATTCACTTTAGCGGCATTTTTCAACGCCCCCAGTTGGACGACATAAGCCTGTCCGACCGGTGCTTTCTCTTCTGTGACGGGTTTGCTCTCCGGCTGTGCTTCTGGCTTAACCTCGGGTTTGGGTTTCACTTCCTGCGGTTTTTTCTCTACCGGAGCTGGCTTGATCTCAACCGGTTTCTTCTCCACAGGTTTCACCTCAACCGGCTTATTTTGCATCGGCGGTGGTGAGACAATAAGGGGCTCAGTTGGCCGGTTACCGGCATCGTTCGCGGCCTGAGAGACGGAATCATCTTTCGGGACTTCCACCGCTTGTGCCGCGCCTTCCGGCGGCGCGATAGGCAAAGGCTGACTGACCGGCGGAACCGCATCAATCTCTTGGCTATCACCGGGTTTTGGCACTAATGGAATGGCGGCGAACTCATCCTCATAATGCTTCTTTTTGCCATCGAGCAGCCCCGGCAGCACAATCACGCCTAACGCGACTAGAATGATGGTCCCGACTAAACGGTTCTGGAACTTACTTGCCACTCGCACTCCCCAAACTTTGCCTGTGATACTGGATGCTACAGCTACGTTCGCTGACTACCGCTGTGTAGCACCCACTATTTTAGGTCTATATTCAATCGGTTATAAAATCGACACCACTACAGACTCAATGCGGCCATCACATGGGCGACTGTATGGAAAGAGCCACAGACAATGACCACATCCTGTGGTGCTGCATCCTGCATGGCCTGTCGCCAAGCCGTTTCGACATCATTAAATACGCGGGGACGGCTAAGGTGTTCAGCTAATTGCGCAGCCGTGGCCCCACGCGGGCCTTCTAACGGCGCACAATACCATTCGTCGACCTGTTCAGATAAACACGCCAACGTCCCGCCAATATCTTTATCTGATAGCATCCCCACCACTGCCCGTACTTGACCTTTTTTCGGCAATTGGGCCAGCCTATCAGTCAAATAACGTGCAGCGTGCGGGTTATGAGCTACATCCAAAATCAGCAAGGGTTGCTCACTGACTATCTGGAAACGTCCCGGTAAACGGGCAGCCAGTAAACCTTGATGCACCGCAGCTTCACTCAATGGCAGACCGGAATAATACAATACGGCCAATGCCGTGGCCGCATTCGCCAACGGCACATTGGGTAACGGTAAATTCGCCCATTGATGATCGCCGCACTGCCAGTTCCAATGCTGTTCTTGCTGGCTAAATTGCCACGCTTTATTGCGCTGATACAGTTGAGCGCCGAGCTTTTCAGCGACATCAGCAATAGACTGCGGCATATCAGGTTCGCCCACGATAGCCGGTTTTCCTGCACGGAATACCCCTGCTTTTTCGCGCCCAATGCTCTCGCGATCAAAGCCCAACCAGTCGGTGTGGTCTATCGCAATGCTGGTGACAGCAGCCACATCAGAATCAACAATGTTGGTTGCATCCAATCGCCCACCTAGCCCCACTTCAAGAATCACCACATCAAGCTTAGCCTGCTTAAAGAGTTGCAGTGCTGATAACGTGCCAAATTCGAAGTAAGTCAGCGAGATACCCTCGCGCCCAGCTTCAACATGGGCAAACGCGTGGCTATGTTCGGCTTCAGATAGCTCTTGCCCCTGAATGCGAACGCGCTCGGTGTAACGTAAAAGATGTGGCGAGCTATACACCCCCACTCGCAGACCGGCTGCCAGTAGAATTGATTCAAGGGTACAGCAAGTGGTGCCTTTGCCATTTGTGCCGGCAATGGTGAATACGGTCGGGGCAGGTTTAAGCAGATCAAGACGCTCAGCAACCTGTTTTACGCGCTCCAAACCCAGCTCAATCGGCTGAGAATGCAAGTGCTCAAGATAGTCAAGCCACGCGGCCAAAGGCGACGTGGCTTGGGGAATTTGATGATTGTTCATGAGTCCCGTCACTGGCCTTTATACCCTTAGTACTTGAGATGACAGGAGGTATTAGCGACGTTATTTCACTTGCTGCCTACCTGCAACGTCATGACTTAGGGTAATTCTATTCTTGTGTAAAGCGACAATGTCTTCTGTAAGAGAACCCTGTCTTATGTAAGAGAACAAGGTTTTCAAGCGGCGACAATGCTGAATAACTGGGCACCACCTTATCAGGGGGGTGCCCGCAGAGATAATCAGGCTTCGGCCTGAGTATCCGTCGCCGTCATATCGCTTTTGACGTCATCCACGCTTGGCTGTGGCTGATGAGTCAACTTAGACAAGATGCTGGCAATCGTCTCACGCATCACTGGACGACGCACAATCATGTCGATAGCGCCTTTCTCAATCAAGAATTCACTGCGCTGGAAGCCAGGTGGCAGTTTCTCTCGAACAGTTTGCTCAATAACCCGTGGGCCAGCAAAACCGATCAAGGCTTTAGGCTCACCGATATTAATATCACCGAGCATCGCCAAACTGGCGGAAACGCCCCCCATGGTAGGGTCCGTCAGCACCGAGATGTAAGGCAAACCACGCTCTTGCATTTTCGCCAGAGCAGCGCTGGTTTTCGCCATCTGCATCAGTGACATCAATGCTTCCTGCATACGAGCACCGCCACTGGATGAGAAACAGACTAATGGACAATTATCTTCCAGTGCCTGCTCGACTGCGCGCACAAACCGCGCCCCCACAACTGATGCCATCGAACCGCCCATAAAGGCAAATTCAAATGAAGCGGCAACAATCGGCATGCCATGCAAAGTGCCTTTCATGGAAACCAAAGCATCTTTCTCGCCCGTCTCTTTTTGAGCGGCAGAAAGACGATCTTTATACTTTTTGGAATCCTTAAACTTCAGGATATCCTTCGGTTCCAGCTCGCTACCCAATTCAACTTCACTGCCTGCATCCAACAGCATATGTAACCGTGCACGGGCTGACATACGCATATGATGATCACACTTAGGACAAACTTCTAGATTACGCTCTAGTTCGGCACGGTAAAGCACCTGACCACAGCTGTCACATTTCGTCCACACCCCTTCAGGAATACTCGCTTTACGGGTTGGTGTGATATTGCTTTTGTTAAGAATTCGTTCAATCCAGCTCATCGATGACCTTTCTGTTTGAACCTGGCCGAAGCCAGTCCGCTGTTCATGCTTTAACCATCTTCCTGAAATCACCCCAATAAAAAATGCCTGAGATACACGCCAGTACAGCGTGGCTAAGGCATCGAAATTAGAGCTATCCGCAGGAACAGACCATAAATGTCACTCATTAAACCATATTGGCTCGACAGTGTGGATAAAAAACTGGTCGAACCCTTGGCTTAGGTAACGTTTTTACTGATTTTTTTGACGTGCCGCTGCGCGCCGATGCCGCCAAACCTCAAAGACACCAGGTAATATTGACACCACAATGATGGCGACAATTAGCAATTTCAGATTGTTCTGCACGAAAGGCACGTTACCAAACAGATAACCAGCATAGGTGAATAGCAGTACCCATACCAATGCCCCAATCACGTTATACGCTGCAAAATGACGATAGGACATTTTCCCCATCCCGGCAACGAATGGCGCAAAAGTACGAATAATGGGGACGAAGCGTGCCAGAATAATCGCCTTCCCACCATGTTTCTCGTAAAACTGGTGAGTTTTATCCAGATAACTGCGACGGAAAATCTTGGAATCTGGATCACTGAAAAGCTTTTCACCAAACACTCTGCCAATGGTGTAATTAACCGCATCCCCGATAATTGCGGCTGTCACCATTAGCGCAACCATGATATGCACATTGAGATCATTTGATGGCAATGATGCCAGCGCCCCAGCCACAAAGAGCAAAGAGTCGCCCGGTAAAAACGGGGTGACAACTAACCCGGTTTCACAGAATAAAATCAGGAATAAAATGGCATAAACCCAGATCCCATACTGCGCCACCAGCTCCGCCAGATGAACATCAATATGCAAAATAAAATCAATAATGAAACGTATAAAATCCATAATTACTCTCAAATGGTAAGCGAGCTTAAACGGTGATTGAGACTAGCTGATGTTCCTTAAATATTCCTTAGACTAAGAGACAGGTTCAGCCAATAACCGTAGATTTATTGCTATCAATCATCCGCTAAGAAAAGTGGCCCCATCGGCGCAAAGGGCAAAGCAAAATGTTCGGGATAATCAACTGACACCAAATACAACCCTTCGGCTTTCGCTGTTGCTGCTGCACGCGAACGGTCCTTTAGCGCTAATAACTCAGCCATCCAGTTAACGTCCTGATTCCCAGCGCCAATTTCTATCAGGCTACCCACGATATTGCGCACCATATGGTGGACAAAAGCGTTGGCCTTGATATCTACCACGATATACGCGCCGTGTCGGGTAACTTTGACATGTTTTACATTTCGCCATGGTGTACGAGACTGACATTGCACGGCACGAAATGACGTAAAATCATTCTCACCAAGCAGACACTGCGCGGCCTGTTCCATTTTTTCGGCATCCAACGGCATGTGGCAATGGGTGACCCCTTGCGCTAATACTGCGGGGCGATAGCGATGGTTAAAAATAATGTAGCGATAGCGGCGAGCCGTGGCACTGAAACGGGCATGGAAATCTTCATCAACCGTTTTTACCCAGCGCACGGCAATATCTGGCGGCAAATGGCTATTGACCCCCATGGTCCAAGCGGCATCTTTACGCACAGCGGTGGTAACAAAATGCACGACTTGCCCAGTGGCATGTACTCCCGCATCCGTTCGCCCAGCACAAAATACGCCGATAGGCTCATTGGCGACTTTCGAAAGCGCCGCCTCGAGGCAAGCTTGCACGCTGGTGACTTCTTGCTGACGTTGCCAGCCAAAATAGCGGCTACCGTTATACTCGATCCCCAGCGCAATCTTTAGAGTGGCAGTCTCAGACACTGTGGTGCTTTGCTGAGCAACATTGTCTTGCTGAACAACATTGTCTTGCTGAGTCAACTCAAGTTCAGACATCAGTAAAGCTGCTCCTGCAACAGGCGCTCCGCCGTTTCAATGGCCATTAATGCGCCACCAAAACGAATGTTGTCGGCCACTGACCAGAACTGCAAGACTTCAGGAATACCGTAATCGTTGCGCACACAGCCAATGCTCAGGACATCACTGCCTGACGCATCACTGACCTGCGTGGGGTAATCGTCTTCTTCGGATAATTGAATATCTTCGCAATTTTCCAGTTCTTCACGCGCTTCTTCAGCGGCGATAGGACGTAGTGTTTCCAGATGGACCACTTGGGCTTGGCCGTAAAATACCGGCGACTGAATGCAGGTCACCGAGATAGGCAAGCCTTCGTCTTGCAACACTTTGCGCACTTGATCCACCAAACGGCGCTCTTCGCGCACACTGCCCTCTTCATCTGCCAGCAACGGCAAGACGTTAAAGGCCAGCTGTTTGGCGAAGATACCCGGTTCGGCAGGGATACCGTTAAGTAACTTAGCACTTTGGCCCGCGAGATCATCCACGGCGGCTTTGCCGTGGGCGGAGGCAGAAATCAGCGCGGTAACATGCAAACGAGATAAACCTGCCTGTTCGGTCAACGGTTTAATCGCCGTCAGCAATTGGCTGGTCAGGCTATCGGCAACCGCGACGATATTACGATTACGGTAATCGGCCAGCACTTGAGGGTTCACACTCGGCACCACCAGCGGTATATCTTGCTCCATCGCGAACAAGCCACTGCTGTCGATAACCAAACAACCGGCGTTCCCTGCCTCTTCCGCATACTGCTGTGAGGCTTCAGGGCCAGCCACAAAAAACGCTAATTGTGCTTGGGACCAGTCAAATTCAGCGGCGTTTTCAACCAGCAAACTTTTACCGTTAAAACGCACGGTCGCGCCAGCACTACGCTCGCTGGCCAGCGGATACAATTCACCAACGGGGAACTGGCGTTCATTGAGCAACTCCAGCAAAGCTTCGCCTACTGCGCCCGTCGCTCCTAACAGAGCAATATTCCAGCCGTCAGACATGTTGGTTTTCTCCACGATGTTCATTAAATGGCAAATAAGGCATACCAATACAAAAGACGGTAACACCCTGTTTTGATAGGGATGACACCGTCTGAGATCTCGTCATCGAGTTACTTTAACTCAGTCCCGAATCCTAATTTCTGCAATAACGCGGCACTCGCGGCATTGTCACACTGTACACACAGTGATGACCATTCGCGCCGTTCTTGATAGTGCTTACGCAAGTGGTCAAACTCTCCCGGCAAGCCAGCAACACGGCGCAGCGGCGCATCATCGCGGCGCACATCATACACTAAGTGCATCAATCGTTTTAATTTGCCTTCATCCAGCTCGCCATTGAGTTGTAAATGGCTGAACTCAGGTTGTGGTAGCAGCGTCGCTAAGGCGACCGATTGGGGCTGCCCTAAATGCTGGCTGAATGCCTCGAACACTTGGGTCGTGCCACGTGCTTTACCTTCGAGTGTGTATCCGGCAATGTGCGGCGTGCCGATATCGACACGCGCTAGCAGCGGTAAAGAAAGCTCCGGTTCTGGCTCCCACACATCCAATACCACACTCAGTTTTTTCCCTTTTTCCAGTGCGCGGAGTAAGGCGGCATTGTCCACCACCGCGCCACGGCAAGCATTGATCAGTATGCGACCATCGGGCAGCGCCGCCAGTAACTCATCATCAGCCATATGCAGGCTTTGATAAGCACCGGTTTTGTTTAATGGCGTATGGAAGGTGAGAACGTCAGCTTCGCTAACCAGTTTTTCTAAGGGCCAAAATGTTTCGTTATCGCCCCGATCCGCCCGCGGTGGATCGCAGAGTAAGGTACGGACACCAAGGGCTTTTAGACGGTCATTGAGCCGTGAACCGACATTACCTACCCCCACGATGCCCACCGTTTTATCGCGCAGTTGGAAACCATCACGTTCGGCCATCATCATTAGCGCAGAAAAAACGTACTCGACCACAGCGATAGCATTACAGCCTGGCGCAGCGGAGAAGCCAATTCCCTGTTGGCGTAACCAGTTGTCATCAACATGGTCTGTACCGGCTGTCGCGGTCCCGACGAAACCAATAGACGTGCCTTGCAGCAGTGCTTCATTGACTTTGGTCACGGAGCGCACCATCAGCGCATCAGCATCGACCAGCGCTTCACGAGGAATGGGCCGCCCCGGCACCGCTTGCACATCACCTAAACGCCGGAATAGTTCGTCCGCGTACGGCATATTCTCATCAACCAGAATTTTCACGTTGTTCTCCAGCAGTTCTCTGCCCTACAGATGAAAAACAGGGGGCTTAGTATATACCCAAAAAACACAGCGTTGCAGATGCCTTTCTATAGCACCACGCAGACAACGAAATCCTCAACGTCAAGCACACCACCGAAATACTCAAAGTCATTGCCGTTGCAGGTAGGCAGCAAGCAAACGCATCCCGATGAGCTGACACTCGTCAGTGATTCGGGTAAGTGAGCGCAGCTAACAACCCTGCAGCGTCAAGCACACCACCGGAATCCTCAAAGTCATTGCCGTTGCAGGTAGGCAGCAAGCAAGCGCATCCCGATGAGCTGACACTCGTCAGTGATTCGGGTAAGTGAGCGCAGCTAACAACCCTGCAGCGTCAAGGGCGAAGAGGATTGGCGCGCCGAAAACGCTCAGGTGAAGTCCCTGCCACCTGCTGAAACATCGCAATAAAAGCAGACGCTGAACTGTAGCCGACATCCAGCGCCACATTTTGCACGGTTTTTCCTTGCTCTAACAACGAGATGGCATGTAAAAAGCGCAGCCGCTGCCGCCATTCACTGAAGGCCATACCCAGCTCTTGCTGGCAACGGCGCGATAACGTCCGCTCGGTGGTGTAGACCTGTTTAGCCCAGAGCGCTAACGAGGTGTTATCCGATGGGCAACGTTCCAGCGCCGCGAGGATGGGCGATAAGAGTTTATCTTGCGAGGTGGGCAGATAGGTGCGTTGCACTGGCGATATCTTGAGTTGATCAATTAACACGCTTGCTAAGCGCATATCTTGCTCATTCTCAGGCATTAATAAGCCACGAGAAAAGCAATCTTCCACAATGACACGAAAGATTGGGCTGATATTGATTAGGCACGCCGATTTTGGTAACTCATCGCAAAGTTCGAGGGCGATATCAATGGCGCGAAAGTGCATCGACTTACGGTTAAAACTGGAGTGTTCTACCCCCGCAGGCACCCAAACGCTGAATTCGGGCGGCGCTAAAAAACGCTGACCACCAATGTTCATCGCCAATACGCCCGCTTTCACACAGATCAATTGTCCGTAAGAATGGGCGTGCGGCAGGAATTCAGTATTGGCATTGTATATCTCGCAGCGGAAAGACAAACTTTGCGGCGCAGTGGGGGCAACAACAGGAAAAGAGGGTTTGGTCATGATACATCGGCTCCAGCATGCCCCATTGCTAAGGCTAAAATTGTCCTATTCTGTGCGAGGATTGTCTGATTATCGCTATATATAATAAATCAGACAGAGGTAAACTGCACCGTATAAGTGTATCAATGAGAATTATTAGTATGAATGTGTTATTCCCTCTGTTCGCGGTGATTATTTGGTCAATCAATGCCGTGGTCAGCAAAGTGTCTGCCACCGCAATCGATCCAGCCGCGATCTCATTCTACCGCTGGGTACTCGCGTTACTCACCTTAACCCCCTTTGTATTAACTGGCGTTATCCGCAACTGGTCAGCCATTCGGGTCTATTGGTGGAAATTGATGATTTTGGGGCTGCTCGGCATGGTGCTGTACCAAAGTCTGGCTTACTACGCGGCCCACAGCGTTAGCGCCCTGTTTATGGGGATACTCAGCTCGTTAATACCACTGCTAACTGTGCTGATCAGCATTGTTTTGTTACGTGTGGCTCCGACGGTTGGGATTGCCCTCGGGAGCGTGCTTTCACTGGGTGGATTGGTGTGGTTAGTCAGTGCGGGCAGCCCCGCAGAACTACTGCAACATGGCATCGGCAAAGGTGAATTGATGATGCTGGGCGCTTCAGCCTCCTATGCCCTCTATGGCGTGTTAACCAAACGCTGGGCCATTCAACTGCCAAATTGGCAATCTCTTTATATGCAGATTGCCTTTGGTGTAGTGCTATTAATCCCGAATTTCCTGCTGGCACAAGATGTTCAATTAACGGCGCAGAATATCCCACTGGTATTATTTGCCGGTATCCCTGCTTCGATTATTGCGCCCTATTTATGGATTCAAGGCGTGATGCGATTGGGCGCAAATACCGCCTCAATTTTCATGAATTTGACACCGGTGTTTACCGCCATGATAGCCGTGACTTTCCTTCATGAACAATTACATAGCTATCACCTAATTGGCGGGGGAATTACGCTGGCAGGGGTCATTTTGGCCCAACGGCTACGTATCCCGTTACGCAGAATAGGCGTCAAGCGGCTTCACCGAAATATATGATAGATATCATTAGTTAAATGTTAATCAATGGTTATTATTCCTTTCGCTTAGTATACTTATCGGCATGTAATTCATTATGTTGGGTGAAAAAATGTCAACTTATGCTTGGCGCAGTACTGTTTGGATTGCGATATACCTATTTTTTATTTTAGCGCCATTGTTGGCATTATTGACCGGTACCTTACCCCCCGCCCGAGATTTCTGGACTGAGTTTTCCATTGCTCTCGGTTATGCTGGATTAGCCATCATGGGGCTGCAATTTGGTCTGACGGCGCGTTTTCGCTATGTCACCGAGCCGTGGGGAGAAGATATTATTTATCACTTCCACCGGCGCATTTCACTTATTGCTGTTGGCTTGGTTATCGCTCATCCCATCATCCTGTTTGTTGTTCGCCCTGAGCTACTGGCATTACTCAACTTCATCGAAGCCCCCTGGCGCGCCCGATTTGCCGCGATATCAACCTATTCACTGATTGCCTTGGTGATCACCGCATTGTGGCGAGTACAGTTGAGGATCCGTTATGAAATCTGGCATTTATCTCACATTATTCTGGCTATCGTTGCGGTCATCGCAGGGATCGCTCATATGGTGGGTTGGGGCTTTTATCTCGACGATCCACTGAAAAAAGCGCTGTGGGTTGGCCTGATTCTGTTTTGGTTTGGGCTGCTGCTCTATGTGCGTATCGTCAAGCCGCTTTTTATTCTGCGCCGCCCCTACCGAGTGGTCGATGTGGTTAAAGAACGTGGAGACACGACGACACTGGTGATGGTCCCTGAAGGTCATAGCGGTTTTCGCTTTACCCCTGGTCAATTTGGCTGGCTCACCGTTTGGGGCAGCCCGTTTAACATCACTGGGCATCCTTTTTCCTTTTCGTCCAGCGCTGCAGTGAGCGATGG
The DNA here is from genome assembly GCF_003048255.1 of Yersinia massiliensis. Lineage (NCBI taxonomy): Bacteria > Pseudomonadati > Pseudomonadota > Gammaproteobacteria > Enterobacterales > Yersiniaceae > Yersinia > Yersinia massiliensis. Next base: position 1,539,275 of record NZ_CP028487.1, on the reverse strand, counting down.
GCGCGTCGAAATGTCGATCCGCAACTTGGGCGATTTCACCCGTAGTGTTGCTAAAATACCGGTTGGTCAGCGAGTCTATCTCGATGGTCCCTATGGCGCCTTTACCTTGGGTAATCCGGCAGATATGCATGTTTTAGTCGCCGGCGGCGTTGGGATAACCCCGATGATGAGTATGTTGCGTACTCTCGCCGATAGCGGCGACCAGCGCCCCGCCCTACTGCTTTATGGCAGTAAAGATTGGGAGTCAATTACGTTTCGTGAGGAATTAGAAGCCTTACAATCACGACTGAATTTGAAAGTGGTGCACGTATTATCCAATCCATCACCAGACTGGACTGGCGAAAAAGGGTTTATTAATGCCGAGGTCTTCAAGCGCTACTTGCCTCCTCCTTATGCCAGCCATGAGTATTTTATCTGTGGTCCAAATATCATGATGGATGCGATTGAAAAAGCACTGGATGAGATCGGGGTTCCGATGTCGAAATACCATTCTGAGCGCTACAGCTTTGTTTAAGGAGTATACGAATGCGACGTTTATTTGCTGATCGACTGACCCTTGCGACCGCCGTTATTGTGATTGTCGTCGCCTTACTGTTTGCCTGGTTACGAGTCGCTGGGTAAGACGTTATTTCAGATCTGCCCCTGTAAGCGATGGGTAGACTAAAAAAGCCCGGCATAAATGCGCCGGGCAATCAATTTTAGTGGCGGAACATTTGATTTAGTGGCTTAACATCAAAATGCCGCCAACCATAGACGTGCTTTCATCCCCCAATAGCTGGTCCAGCCGCTAGTGTGTTGCACCATTTTCCCGCGATAGAGAACCACCAGCGTTGGCGTGACACTGACTTGCCATTGAGCAGATAGCTGGCCAGTCGCGTCATTAATCACCGGCATCTGGTAACCTTTTTTCCTCAGCCAGTGCTCAACCTGCGGCCCATCGCCGGAACGTAACGCCACCGTCATGACATTCTCCCCTTCCTGAACCAATTGATTGACGCTAGGACTGGTGAATTTGCATACCGCACACCATGTCGCCCAAAAATAGATCAGCAAGGGCTTATCTTGGCTCATCGCCTGCAAAGAAACCGTCTCCCCCGTCAGCGTTTGCAATGGCGTACTGGACCAGTCTGAGGGTGCTTGCGGGCTACGCAGCCAATCCATCCCTAACGAGACAACCGCCACTAGCAGGACCAACACGACGAGTTCTTTCCCCCAACGTTTTAATCGGCTCATTTTTCTGCCTGTGCCAGTTGCTGCTTAACAATCGCCTCCAACTGTTCATAGGAGATCGCCCCCGGCACCATTTGGTCGCCAATCAAGGTCGCAGGTGTCCCTTGAACGCCCAGTTGCTCAGCCAATTTCAGGTTACTGCGCAGCACAGTGAGGCTTTGTTCGCTCGATTCAACGGGCGTGACACCGGTTGTTTTCTGCGCAGACGCAATACTGCTGGCATCATGAAATCCTTTTTTAGCCATGAGTCGCTGATGAAATGCCATAAATTGATCAGGATGTTGCTGCCATAGTGTCAATGCCACTCTGGCGCTCGTCACTGAGCTTTCCCCCTTGAACGGCAACGGTTTTAACACCACCGCGACTTGCGGGTATTCCTGCACGAGCTTTTCCAGCAGCGGATCAAATATTTTGCAGAATGGGCAATTGTAATCGGTAAATAGCACAATGGTGAGTACCGGTTTTGCCGCGCCAAATCGCGGGCTACCGGGGTCCTCGTAGAGGACTTTCTTATTGGCAGCGATAAATTGATTGAGCTGCTTGTCCTGCGCTTCATTGGCTTGTTGCTGCCATGCGTTAACTGATTGTTCCAAAATATCTGGATTGGCTATCAAGGTTTCTCGGATCAATGCCTTTATCCGCACTTCTTGTTCGGGGGTGAAGGGTTGTGCTGCCCAAAGTGGCGTCGCTGTCAGCGTGAATAACAAAACCAGTAGTATTCTCATTTTTGATCTCCTTTTGCAGCGGCCAGTTCTTTCAATAACACGTCACGATCCAACAGAGGGGACAGCACCACGCCCTGCTGCTGTTGTGGGCCATAGATCTGATTGAATGGGATAGCGACACTGCCGCGCTCACGTAAAAATTGAGTGATCGACGCCGAAGGTCGCGTCCAGTCGCCCCGCAGTGCCACGACATCCGGCGCTTGCAACGCCTTTTGCACATCATCACGCATCAGCACATGTAGCTTGTTGACTTTACAGGTCACACACCAATCGGCAGTGACATCGACAAACACTCGCTTATTCTCATGCAGAGCCTGTTTAATGGCTGACTCTGTTAATGGCTGCCACGCGACATTGTCATGCAACGGTTTCCGCCATAAGTTAGCGGTCAGCGAACCGGCCAGAAGCAGCGCGCCCACCAGCAACACACTGATCAAAGAGACAATAGTGGCGATGCGAGCACCATAACGCCATCCAATGCCGAATATCAGCGCCAGTAGCAGCACACCTGTCATCACCATGACGGCTTGTAAGCCAATATGGCTCGCCATCAGACTGAGCAGCCACAGGCTAGAGGCCAACATCAAGACGCCCATCGCGATACGCAGATGGTTCATCCAGCGGCCAGGTTTCGGTAAGCAGAGTGCCAATTTGGGCCACGCTGCCACCGCCAGCCACGGCAAGCTCATCCCGACGCCCAGCGCAGTGAATATCCCCCACAGTGCAGGCAACGGCGCTGCCAGTGCAAACGCCACCGCCGTCCCCAAGAAAGGTGCAGAACAAGGGGTTGCCAACAAAGTGGCTAATGCTCCCTGACCAAAGTGGCCTGCCATACCCCGCACACCCGATTTCTCAATACGAGGCGCGGCAATGCGCGTATTCAACGAAGAGGAAAGTTGGATCTCGAATAGGCCGAACAGATTGGCGGTGAAAAGTGCGGTAACCACGACCATAAAGCCGATAAACCATGGATTCTGGAATTGAATTCCCCAGCCGAGTGCATGATTACCTAAACGCAAGGCGGTCATCAGCAGGGCCAGCAGCCAAAATGAGGTAATAATTCCCGCTGAGGAAGCCAGAAACTGCCAACGCACCTGACGACGAGTTTGGTGCTCGGTATGCAGAATCGAACCCAATTTCATCGCCAAAACAGGTAACACGCAGGGCATCAGATTGAGAATTAATCCCCCCGTTAATGCCATCAATATCCAAGACCAAAAAGCAGTGGATGAAGTCGGTAGCGTGATTGCCGGCCCAATCATCACGTTCGCTTCTTGCGCTAAGCCTCCATCGGTAATCACCATCGTCAGTTGTTTGCCCTGCAGATCTGCGGAGCCCTCACCCCAACCATCGGTAGCCGGCACCCGCACAGATAGCTGTTTGCCTTGCACACTAACAATAGGTTTGCCCAGATCGGCATCTTCCAACGTATCGAAGAATAATGCGGGTTGTTGCCAGCCTTCTTCACGGATGGCATGGATTTGTACTTCCCCATTGCCATAACCGGCCTGAATCTGTTTGGTTAAAGCATTGGCAATCGGTACTTGCCCCATCGCTTGGGCAAAATCGTGTTCAAATTGCTGCTGGTTTGCCGCACTTATGGGGGAAGTGAGATCAAGGCTAAACGGGTAATCGGTCAAAATGCAGACATTACTACAGGTCGATAACGTGAGTGTTCCGCTTAACGTTTTGGGCAACGGGCCAGAAATCACTATCGGCAACATCACCTGCTCATGGTATCCCTGCGTTGAAATACCCGATACATCAAAGCGCTGTGGTACTGGCCAAAACCACTTCACTTTCTCAAGTGGTGGTGTCCACACAATAGTCGGCGCAATACCGCCTTCACCTGGCGAACGCCAGTAGGTTTTCCAGCCCTTTTCCAATTGAACGGAAAGTAACATGCGAGTTTCCCCGCCTGCTGAGGGTTCAGCACGTAGTCTGACTTTGGCATGGTCATTTTGCGGTGTAACCAGCCAGCCACTATCTGCAGCCCAAAGGGTTGGCATCCATAGCAGCAACAGACAGAACAAGGCTGTCTTATATAAATTGAACATTGTCTTTCTCCAAAAAATAGATTAATCGCAGCAACGCTTGAGTTGCCGTCACGACGCCAAAAGCGTCTCTATTCTCGGAAAATACAAAGTTGCAAATGCACCCTTAGACCACTGGGTGATATGACTCTGGGCGGCGGGAATCGCATGCTGGACGGCACAGTTGGCAGTAACAGCAGCAACAATAGGCCCAAAGAGAAAATTGCTAATTCGAATAGAACGGGGGGTGACGCTAAGAGGGATTTAGCGCTGAGTTCACAGGGCGTGGTTTCTTCATCTGAGTCAGCAAAAATCTGCGACACCGATGTCGTCGGCAACAGGTTTTTTTCCAACGCGTGCAGGCTGGCGATGCGTTGCGTCATACAAACCAGTATGACCAAGCAAGCCAGACAGAGGAACCATTGAGCGGCGCGTTGTCGTTTTACCATTATTCGTCTTTAGACCTAATCCCTGTTCTTCATCGTTATTATCAATCTGACGGCCCATCTTAGCGGCATAATAAAGTTTATCAATGTCCAAACCCAAACAATCACTCAAGGTTACAATTATTGACAATAGTACTGAGTTAAAAAATGTAATGTCGTCGACACATTTACAGGTATCATGTTGCCTGCTTACGACTATCGTGGGCTAATCTCATTACTTTCCGCAGTATCGTCTCCACAGCGAAGGACTGGTGATATGCAACCTTTGAATGGCCCAAGTGTGCCTCTTGCCAGTGACCGCAATATCGCGCCGACCAAACTTCCCTCTCAGGGCAAACTGGACAATCAGGCGTTGACGCCGATTCAACGCACGACGCTAGAAAAACTGATTATGCGGATTATTGCGCTTAGCCCAGTCAAGTCAGCTGAGATTTGGGCCACGCTTCGTCACGATTTATCCCTTAGCAGCAGTAGTGAGCTCCTTGCTCGCCACTTCCAACCCGCGGAACAATTGCTGCAAACGCGTTTGTTACAGGCGCAGGAAAATCACGCGAGTCATCAATTACGTCAACAACTGACCGAACTGCTGCCCCAAGGTAATAATCGGCAGGCTGTCAGTGATTTTATCCGCCAGAACTTTGGTCACACCGTATTAAGTCAATTGAGCCATGCTGAGTTACAGCAAGTGTTCGTCCTTCTGCAATCCGGTACGCTGAATATTCCGCCGCCACAGTTGGCAACAATAATGGATAGGCCGCTATTGCCCGCAGAACAGCAGAGTCTCCAATCACTGGTGGTGAAACTGAGTGCTGCCACCGGTGAACAACCGGCAAAAATATGGCAGGCGCTGTTTGATATGGTAGGGGTGAAAAGCAGTGATCCGCTGCCCGCACGGCATTTCCAGTTAATCAGCCAGTTGTTGCAAACCAAAGTGGCGCTCAGTCAGCAAACAGCGCCCACGTTAATCAACCTGCAAACTGCACTTAAGCAACCTGCCAATGCACAAGAACAGCAATTGTTGATTGATTACAGCCAGAATCGCTTTCAGGCAAGCCCGACGACACCACTGACGCAGGCGCAACTGAATGACCTCATCAATGTGCTGTTTGCCGCCAGATTAGACCGTGCCAACGCGGCGCAACATTTAGCTGAAGATCAAACAACGCTTCAGCCCACCATCAATCCGATGATTATTGCACTGCCACAATCATTACAAGATGCACTGCAAAAACCGTCACTGGTGATTATTACCGTGGCGCTGATTATCGCCTTTATGTTGGCAATATTCCTATAGCAGCAAAATAATGGCTCAGGTACTTAGCCTCTGAGCCATTCACTTACCCGCTCACCACGCTAACAAATACCAGCCAACCAGCGCGCTCCACAATAGGAAAGGCAGCGAGTAGGCATGGAATTTCAGCCAAATAGCCGGCTCACCTGCCATTCTAAGCGCGATTAAATTAGCCATTGAGCCTAACGCAAAACCAAAGCCGCCAATATTCACGGCATAAGCCACGAGGGCACTGGAGGGTAAGTAATTCAGCAATAAAATAGTGGCAGGAACATTGCTGATCAATTGGGATAACCCAATACCCAGAATATAAGCCGCAGCATGAGAGAGTGTTTTAATTTCGCCAAACAACGCTTGTAGCGCAGGTAATTCGGTCAGTAGGCGCACATCGATAAACATCGCCATAAAGACCACGATTAGGCTCCAATCGATCGCCAGTAAAACTCGCCGTGCCATGAGGAGTAATCCCGCGAAAACAATGAGCAGCCCATAATTTTCCAAGCCCAAATCCACGCAAATAATAAAAATCACGTACAGTGCAACACAACTCAGCAGCAAGCGGAATTGGTAAGGATAAATGGGGCTGGAAGCCTGTTTCTTAATGGTCCGCGCAGGAAAGCGCCACCAAGTGACCGCCAGTAATGTCAGTAGAATCACCGCTGCCAAAGGGGCCATTTGGCGGGTAAAGCCCATGAATGAGAGGTCGGAACGGCTCCATAACAGAATATTTTGCGGATTACCGATTGGCGTTAATAGTGAACCGGCATTGACCGCCAGCGCAGAGAAAATAATTAGGCGAGAAACCGGTAACGACGAGATTTTCTTCAGCGTCAAAATCAGTGGAACAATGATAAACAGCGCAACATCATTGGTCAGGAAAGAAGACAGCACCGCTGCGGATAATACCAAGAACAGGGCTAAATGCCGCTCAGTGTGTAATGTGTTAATGATCTTGCGGCCGATAAAGTCAAAATAGCCGCTGACCTCAACCCCTTTCGTCAGTAGCATTAATCCCAGCAGCGTGACAATGGTCGTCCAATCAATAAATTGCGGGAATGCCGTGATTTTTGCTGGCATGAGTACGGTTAACCCTATGCCTAAAACCAATAAAATATGTAGCAGGCGATCTTTCAAAAAGGGTCTGAAAATTGTATTAATCGCGCGGTGGGTTGTCGTATGTTGCGTCATCGGGTGATCGATAATAACCAAGGGCTGACAAAGAAAGGCCACGTTAACGCAGCCCATCATTTAATGCCAGCCCCATCCTTTTTATTACTGTTATTCCTAAGCTCACCAACGCTCAATTAGATCTGCGTGTTGTGCTTTATTGCTTTTCTAAAATCATCCATTGAGCAGAACCCTTTGGCGTCAATTGGACAGCCTTCAATTTCCAACGTGACACGTTTTGGCGGTGCTTGCAGGGTTAATGGTGTTTTATTGCGGATTTGCTCTGTCGACAGATAGATATATTCAATCTTCATCATATCTTTGTTTTGCTTGATATCTTTCCAGCGTTCAAAGACCACTTTGCCGCTGATCGGCGTTTTCTCATATTGGTCTGGCAACTGATACTCTTTGGTTTTAAGTGCCGCCAGCAACGAAGCAATGTTGGAATCATGCCCGACTAACACAGCCAATTTGGCTTGTTGCGCGGCTAATTCATTTGGCGTTTTCTCACCAACAGGATCCAATGCGGCGCTGATAAAGCTCACTAATTTCTCGGCGGCATTATCGGCAATCGCGGGTGAGCCGAATAATGTTTCATGGTACAGATTTTTTATATCGATTAATTTACGCCACTCTTCCGAGGACTTAATTCGCCCCCAAGCGACATCTTGCGCCGGAAAACCTTCGTAATATTGCAGCATAAAGGCATCAGAAGCACCGGTCCCTAATTTCAATGGCCCAGTAATGCCCGGCTCCTTATTTTGCACTAACACAATATTGGTGGGTTGCGTACTCCAGTCACATTTTTTATCTACCAAGCAGGCGGGGGAGTTTTTATAGTCCAACACTTGTGATAGCAAGGCATAGTTAGGTTGTAATCGCTGATTTAGCCCCTCAACCCCACCCGGCCCCGCATGTTGATTAATCGAGGCCAGCGCTTTTTCTTTAAATTCGGGCGTGACATCCAACGTAATTATCGGGTTAAAAACAGGGTCCATCTTGCCGATATCTTTTTGGTGAACAACGGGGACATTACAGCCAGGGAATGCACCAAATAAGAAATGCTGCGCGGTGCCAATGGTTCTTGGCAAACTGTTGGCATAGGTAAATACGGTCTTGTCTGCGGGGCAACCTGTAGCTTTCAGTAGCTTGGTCTCTGCCAACCATAAGCGGAAATAACCGCCAAATATTGCCTCGATTTCAGCCCCTTTCGGTGTCAGGTATCCTCCTGGCGTATTCCATTGCGGCCACTTATCCGGTGTCGCACTCGAAAGCATATCGCCATAATTCACTAGCGGCGCACGAATACCATGGCGACTCATCACTAATACCTGCTCAAGTTTATAATTGTCGCTCTTATCCTGAGCCACGACATGGGTTGAAGTCGGTAGAAGTATCGCTAATAAGGTCAGGGTATAGGCCGTCTTTATCTTTATCATCCCAAGCTCCGTCATCCAGTTGATGGTATAAAAGTAGATAGCGTGTTCCTATTACTACAGTTTTGTGACACGAAATTTGTTACACAAATGATAATAGTCATAGATAACCAGCAATGGCGGAGTCATATCACAGTTTTGCCAATTGCTCTCTACCGGTGCTGACGGGAAGATAATGATGAAAATTTTGGGCCTTATTGGTGGTATGAGTTGGGAATCGACCATTCCTTATTACCGGATGATTAATCAACAGGTTAAAGAACAATTAGGTGGGTTGCATAGCGCCAAAATTATTCTCTACAGTGTCGATTTCCACGAAATTGAGCAGCTACAGGCCAAAGGTGATTGGCAAACTGCTGCGCAAGTGCTCTCTGATGCAGCCGTGTCATTAAAACGTGCTGGAGCAGAGGTCGTGGTGGTTTGCACGAATACAATGCATAAAGTCGCGGACGACATTGAAGCCGCCAGTGGGCTGCCGCTGCTGCATATTGCTGATGCCACTGCGGCGCAAATTAAGCACCAAGGGATCAGGAAAATAGGTTTATTGGGTACTCGCTATACCATGGAGCAAGATTTCTATCGTGGTCGCTTAACGGAAAAACACGATATTGAGGTGATTACGCCAGACAGTGCTGACCGCGAAATCATTAACCGCATTATTTATGAAGAGCTGTGTTTGGGAGTTATCAATGAGCACTCTCGCCAAGAGTATCGCCGGATTATGAAAACGTTAGAGCAGAAAGGTGCGCAGGGGATTATCTTCGGTTGTACTGAGATTACCTTACTGGTTAATGCGCAGGATGCCACTGTGCCGGTGTTCGATACGACCGCTATACACGCCAAAGCGGCAGCAGAGTATGCACTGGAGCCTTAACCGTTTAGCTCAAAATAAAATGTTATCGCCAATAAAAATGCCGTTGCCATTGCAGCAACGGCAAATACGATAAATCAGCCTTTGATGACATTTTTCCCCGCAGCCTTAGCGTTATACAGCATTTTGTCCGCACGAATTAATAACTGTTCTTGAGTCTCATTCGGTTCCAACTCGACCACGCCTAAGCTCATGGTGACGCTGATATTGTCGTCGACCGGCATGGTCGCAATGAGATGCCTAATTTTCTCAGCAATGACTTTCGCTTCGCTTAACTGTGTGCTTGGCAAAACAATCATAAACTCATCGCCTCCCCAACGGCCCAAAACGTCAATCTCTCTGATATTATTTCTCACCACATCAACGATATGAGTCAAGGTTAAATCCCCGACAGAATGCCCATACTTGTCATTAATAAATTTAAAATTATCGAGGTCCAACGAAAGCAATGAGAGTGGCTGAGAAAATCGCTTAGCACGATTATATTCATGCTTCAAAACTTTCTCTAATAAATAGCGATTCGCAGCCGACGTTAATACATCGGTTTCAGAGAGACTCTTTTTAATATTTAATTGCTGCTGCAATTGGTCATTGGTTTCACGTAACTCTGCTGTTCGCTCCTCAACTAATGCTTCCAGCGTTTTATTCTTTAGCTCTAACTTTTCAAGACGATGCTTTCTGTCATGAATATTGCGATGCGCACCAATCATCCTAGAGACCGAGCCGTCGTGATTACGTTCAATCACCTTGCCACGGTCCTCAATCCAGATATAACCCCCATCATGGGTCCGGCAGCGATACTCAATCTGGTATCTGTCAGCCTGATTATTGATATAGGCATCAAACTGAAACATGACACGGTCAAAGTCATCTGGATGGATGATTTTTTCCCACGTATGCACTGTATTTTCAAACGCATGGGCCGGGTAACCCAGCATTTCATACCAGCCAGAGTTACGATAAACGAATCCGCTGTTAGCGTTCCAATCCCAAATACCATCACTTATCACTTCCAGTATTTCGTGAACAACGCGCTCGTTTAAATCGGCAATCTTCAACTTCTGATCACTTTGATTATGGCTCATTGAACTACCCTGCTGTGTTGGTAAATTAACAAGGAAAAATAAATTTGTTTAATTATTGTTTTAAGATTGTGAATTAACGTTTTTAGGCAGGCAAGGTTTTTTTAAACGTTAAATTTGACGTTATAAGAATATAAATAGATAGCGACCTCGCTAATGCTTTAACATTCAATCACCTACTTTTTATACCACTATTCACTTTGGTTATTTAGTATAAGATGTTTTTATGAATAACAAGTGATCTGCACTCATTCTTTTACATAAAAAGATAGAATTAACAAAAAAGATACGATTATCTGAGAATTACACTATTTTTCTTGAATAGTGTTTATATTATAGCGAATAAAAAAGCCCACGATCACTCGTGGGCCTCATTATTAAGCAATAACTAGCAGAAATATCTGCCGTTAGGCTTACTTCTGGTATTTACGCATCACTAAAGTGGCGTTAGTACCACCGAAACCGAAGCTGTTAGACATCACGGTTGTCAGTTCACGTTGAGTTGGCTCAGTGATGATATTCATCCCCGCAGCTTGCTCATCCAGATTTTCAATATTGATGCTCGGTGCAATAAAGCCATGCTCAACCATCAACAAGCTAAAGATAGCTTCATGTACGCCCGCCGCACCCAGTGAGTGGCCGGTCATCGCTTTGGTTGAAGAAATCGCTGGCGTGTTATCACCAAACACTTCACGAATTGCGCCCAGCTCTTTCACATCACCCACCGGGGTAGAAGTGCCGTGTACGTTCATATAGTCAATTGGGGTGTCAACACCCTGCATGGCCATCTGCATGCAACGAACAGCGCCTTCACCTGATGGAGCAACCATGTCTGCACCGTCAGAAGTCGCACCGTAACCCACAATTTCAGCATAGATATGTGCGCCGCGCGCCAGAGCATGTTCCAGCTCTTCAACCACGACCATGCCACCACCGCCAGCAATGACGAAACCATCACGGTCTTGGTCATAAGTACGGGAAGCCTTAGCGGGGGTTTCATTGTACTTGGTTGACAATGCGCCCATCGCATCGAACTCACAGGCCATTTCCCAGCACAGTTCTTCGCCACCACCGGCAAAGACCACATCCTGTTTGCCCAGTTGGATCAATTCCAATGCATGACCAATACAGTGTGCAGATGTCGCACAAGCTGAACTGATGGAGTAGTTCACGCCTTTGATTTTAAAAGGTGTTGCTAGGCAAGCAGAAACACCCGATGCCATGGCTTTAGTCACCATGTAAGGGCCAACACCCTTCAGACCGCGTGGTGTACGCATCGCATCGGAGCCGGCAACCTGATTGCGGGGTGAACCGCCGCCAGAACCTACCACCAGCCCACTGCGGAAATTAGAAACCTGCTCTTCAGACAAACCGGCGTCTGTAATCGCTTCTTGCATGGCAAGGTAAGCATAAATTGAGGCGTCGCTCATGAAACGCAGCACTTTGCGATCAATGAGATCCTTTGGCTCAGAGGCGAGTTTAACGTCACCCCATACATGGCTGCGCATTCCAACATCTTTAAATTCTTGCGAGAAAGTAATGCCAGAGCGGCCTTCCTGCAAAGACGCCAGAACTTCCTGCTGGTTATTACCAATGCTGGAGACGATCCCCAAGCCAGTAATGACTGCACGCTTCATTCAATACCTCTTCCACTAATTTTACATTCGGGATTTTGCAACGCACTTTAGCGTACAGTTGTACGCCGAACAAGTCCGATCAGCGTAATATAGCCAGATAATTTTACAATTTGCACGTGGCGGGTCACATAGTTAGAATCGGCCCACCCCTTGAGATACGAGTCTTTTAACGTGAGCCAAGCGCCAATTCAAACTGCGACCTTGAGCTGGAATGAACAGGGTACACCTGTATCGGAACAGTTTGATGACATCTATTTTTCCAATGAAGATGGGCTGGAGGAGACGCACTACGTTTTTCTCAAGGGAAATGGTTTCCCCGAACGCTTTGCCCAACACCCGCGTGATAACTGCATTTTCGCCGAAACGGGTTTTGGTACTGGGTTGAATTTTCTCACCTTGTGGCGCGACTTTGCCCAATTTAAGCAGCAAGATCCCACGGCAACACTCCAGCGATTGCACTATATTAGCTTCGAAAAATACCCCCTTAAGGTCGCTGATTTAGCCGCCGCCCATGCACGTTGGCCGGAACTGGCACTCTTCGCCGAGGAATTACGGGCGCAATGGCCTCTGCCCTTAGGGGGTTGCCACCGTATTGTGCTCGCGCAGGGGGCCATCACGCTGGATTTATGGTTTGGCGATGTCAACACGCTGCTACCACAGTTAGATGCCAGCCTGAATGATCAGGTAGATGCTTGGTTCTTAGATGGCTTCGCCCCCGCCAAAAACCCCGATATGTGGAATGACACGCTGTTTAGTGCGATGTCGCGGATGGCCAGACCGGGAGGGACTTTTGCTACCTTTACGGCGGCTGGATTTGTGCGCCGAGGGTTGCAACATGCGGGGTTTGACGTCGCTAAAGTCAAAGGTTTCGGGCAAAAACGTGAAATGCTGACGGGTACTTTGCCCCAGCGTCTTGATACGCCATCTGAACCCGATACACATTCTCATTCGGACACTCATCCTGATCCTTGGTATCACCGCCCTGCCTCGGCCCATTGCGATGATATCGCCATTATCGGGGGTGGCATTGTCAGTGCATTGACTGCATTGGCATTGCAGCGCCGTGGGGCTAAGGTCACCCTTTATTGTGCTGATGCGCAGCCCGCACAAGGGGCATCCGGTAACCGGCAAGGTGCACTCTACCCGCTTTTGAATGGTAAAAATGACGCATTAGAAACCTTTTTCACCAGCGCGTTTACCTTTGCACGCCGCCAATATGATCAGCTTATTGCGCAAGGCATTCGTTTTGATCACCAGTGGTGTGGCGTCAGCCAACTCGCCTACGACGAAAAAAGTCGCGGCAAAATTGATAAAATGCTGCAAACAGATTGGCCCGCCTCTCTCGCCCAAGCAATGAGCCGTGAACAACTCAGTGCGCTGGCAGGGTTAGATTGCGCCCATGATGGCATCCACTATCCAGCCGGTGGTTGGCTTTGCCCCTCTGACCTAACCCTTGCACTGATGGCTCTCGCGCAACAAAACGGCATGACCTGCCACTATCAACATGAATTGCATCAGTTAGAACGCATTGAAGGGCAATGGCAGCTGACTTTTGTTGAACCACAGGCTGCTAAGCAACATGCCAGCGTGATCCTTGCCACGGGCCACCGCTTACCCGAGTGGGCGCAGACTCGCCATCTGCCGCTGTCAGCCGTGCGGGGGCAGGTCTCGCATATTCCGACTACGCCAGTGCTCAGCCAGTTGCGGCAAGTCCTGTGCTATGACGGTTATCTGACACCCGTGAATCCAGCCAATCAGCATCACTGTATCGGGGCCAGTTATCAGCGCGGCGATCTCGCCACTGATTTTCGGGCTGATGAGCAGCAAGAGAATCGGGATCGATTATTACGGTGTTTGCCACAGGTGAGTTGGCCGCAGCAAGTGGATATCAGTGATAATCAAGCGCGGTGTGGGGTACGTTGTGCTATCCGTGATCATTTGCCGATGGTCGGTGCGGTGCCCGATTATAATGCCACGTTGGCTCAGTATCAGGATCTTCCGCGTCAGAGACAACGTGGTGAAGAGATAGCCCTTGCGCCGGTGTACCCAGAGTTATTTATGGTCGGCGCATTGGGGTCACGAGGTTTGTGCAGTGCGCCATTGGCGGCAGAAATTTTGGCGGCGCAAATGTTTGGCGAGCCGCTACCATTGGATGTTTCTACTTTGGCAGCGTTAAATCCTAATCGGTTCTGGATTCGAAAATTATTGAAAGGCAGACCGGTGCAACAACGCACACCGGATTAATCGAGGCGAACACATCCCGATGAGCTTACACCAGTAAGTGATTCGGGTAAGTGAACGCCGCTAACACCCCTGCGGCTTCAAAGTAAAATATTAACTGGAAGTCATTGGAGTCGCAGGTAGGCAGCAAGTAAACGCATCCCGATGAGCTTACACCAGTAAGTGATTCGGGTAAGTGAACGCCGCTAACACCCCTGCGGCTTCAAGGACAATCAGTTAATGGCTTTCTCAAGCAAACGATCCCACAACCCCAACACCAAAACCTGATCCGGCGGGGAAAGCTCACCGGCCTTAATCGCTTTTTCCAGACTGGCTTGAACACGGGCATGCAATTGCTCAGCGGAATGTTCACCGTTTGCTTCTGACTCAGCGACGGCTAACGTCAGATGACCACGCAGATAACCACCGGCAAATAAATCATCATCACTGGCGTGCTCTACCATGTCATCTATTTGCGCCAAGATATGTGTTTCAAACTCTGCGATCATTACCGGTCCTCAATATAAAATGTATTTTCGCTATGCCCCAAGATGGGGTCTGGCAGCCCAATCGCGACTGAGCGCTAAACCAAGTCTTCCGGATAAGGGAAATGTTCTGGGGCCAGCGGCGGCGTATTGTAGAACGATTGTAGTGCCTGAATAAAGCCCGCAGGTCGTGGGGATACTCCGTTTTTCAAATGCCAAAGTACTTGCTCACGCACTTTACGCTGGAACGTGATTCGATCCGGTTCGCAATCCCCTTCCAAATTGTCGCAACTGACGTTGAACGGGAAACCCGCAGCGACACAAAACATCCACTCTAGCGCCTGTGGCTTAATCTCTACCGCTTCAAACTGGCTTTGGGTTAATGCATCACGCCCATCTGGACAATACCAATAGCCAAAATCGACTAGCTTGCGCCGCTCTTCACCGGCAATACACCAATGTGAAATTTCATGCATCGCACTGGCGTAGTAGCCGTGGGCGAAAATGACCCGATGGTAAGGAAACTCATGGTCGGCTGGCAGGTAGATAGGTTCATCGTCACCTTTGACCAATTGTGTATTGAATGGGCAGCTAAAACTGGCATTAAAAACGTCGATCAACTGCTGATAATGGTGCGTCATGCTTGAGTCCGTAAGAGCGGTATCGCTAGCGGCATAGAGATTCCTCTACGCCTTCTGACACCTAAAGTTATGCGAAAACGTGTAATCCCAGCCAGGAAGAAATCTCGGCACCGTGGCTGTCGTACAGCAATTTGCAGCTCATGACGAATGACACCACGACAATCATGGGACGAATTAATTTCTGCCCCTTGGTTAATACCATATGCGCCCCTAACCGCGCGCCTAACACTTGGCCAACCAGCATCACTAGCCCGATGCTCCACACCACTTTGCCGCCAACGATAAAGAAAATCAGGCTGCCCAAATTAGAGGTGAAATTAAGGACTTTGGCATGGGCGGTCGATTTAGCCAGATTAAAACCGCACAGGGTAACAAAAGCGAGTGCATAGAAAGAACCTGCACCGGGACCAAAAAAGCCATCATAAAAACCGACGCCACCACCCGCAATGAAGGCGAAAGGCACAGGCGACAAGCGGCGCTGTTGGTCGATTTCACCTAATTTTGGCGTCACCAAAAAGTACACACCAATCCCGATCACCAGTAACGGCAAGATCTGCCGCAAAATATCGGCCCGCATATATTGGACCAAAATGGCACCCAGCATCGAACCGACGACGGTTAGCGCAATGGTTAGCTTTTGATCTTTAAGATTCACCGCACCACGGCGAATAAAATAGAGGCTGGCGGAGAGCGACCCGCCAACAGATTGCAGCTTATTGGTCGCTAATACTTGCGCTGGCGGTAATCCGACAGCGAGCAGTGCGGGGACAGTGAGCAAACCACCACCGCCCGCGATAGAGTCAATAAATCCGGCCAACAGTGCAACGACAAACAGTATCCCCAGAAGCGCAGGACCAAGGGTAAACCAATCCATGATTTATTCCGCAGCGAAATGGTTATCCAATAGCGCCTGACAGGAAGGCGGTAATGGTGGTGGTAAGGTTTTACCCGGCTTAGCACTTGGCTGATGAGGCTGGAACCAGCTCTCCAGTTCCGCACCACAACCATCACCCGGTGGCGGTGTATCTTGATCCAAGCATTCCAAGCTATCAGTTGGGCAGCGTAAACGCACATGCATGTGAGCGCGGTGAGCAAACCATGGGCGCACTTTATGCAGCCAATCGCGATCCGTACCAGCATCCAGACAAAGTTGTTTTTTGATGGCTGGATTGACGAAGATACGCGTCACTTCACTATCTTTAGCCGCTAACTTAATCAGACTTTCAATCTGCGGTTGCCATAATGCAGGCACCACACGTTTACCGTCAACGGCAACCAAATCAATGGGTTGTGGCTTAAGTAATTGCTGCTGGCTCCAGCGTTGTTTGGGCAACTGTAACCAGATATCCACATCCAGACCTGATTGATGGCTAGCATGACCACTGCTAAAACGCCCACCCGCTGGCATCGCCATATCACCAATCAGAACTGTACCCAGCTGATTTTTCTCTGCTTTCTCGCTCAGACGGTGAATAAAGTTCAGCAAATCAGGGTGACCAAAATAGCGGCGTTGATCTGGTCGCATCACCTGATATTGTGCTGACTCAAGCGGCAAAGGCATGGCCCCAATCACGCAACCGTTAGCGAAACCGCCGATCGCTTGCGGCGATCCGGCCACTGGGTTTGCAATTTGCTGCCACGGTGTTGCAGCAAGGACGGGGGCCGCAAGGGTCAATGCCAAAAGACCCGCAATCCATTTTTTCATTGTGCCTACCAGCGCGGAACGTCTGAAACCACATCACCACACTGTGCACGTTGACGCAGTAAGTGATCCATTAACACGATAGCCATCATCGCTTCTGCAATCGGCACCGCACGGATACCGACGCAAGGGTCATGGCGGCCACGGGTGACCATTTCAACCGCTTCACCTTGCCGATTGATGGTTTGCCCTGGCACCATAATACTGGAGGTTGGCTTCAGCGCGATATGCGCTACGACAGGTTGACCGCTACTAATGCCCCCCAAAATACCGCCAGCGTGGTTGCTCTGAAAACCTTCGGGAGTGATTTCATCGCGGTTTTCGCTGCCACGCTTCGTGACCACGGCAAAACCATCGCCAATTTCCACCCCTTTCACCGCATTGATACTCATCAGCGCATGGGCTAAGTCTGCATCCAACCGGTCAAATACGGGTTCGCCTAATCCAACAGGAACATGTTCTGCAACGACCGTAATTTTGGCACCAATGGAATCGCCAGCCTTTTTCAGCTCACGCATCAAGGCGTCCAAAGGTTCTAATTTGCTCGCATCTGGGCAGAAGAACGGATTTTGCTCAACCAGATCCCAGTCAATTAAATCGCAGTTAATATCGCCCATTTGGGCCAGATAACCTCGCACCTGCACACCGAATTTCTGCGCCAAATATTTTTTGGCGATAGCGCCAGCTGCGACACGCATCGCGGTTTCACGGGCCGATGAACGGCCACCACCACGATAATCGCGCGTACCGTATTTTTGTTCGTAGGTATAGTCAGCATGACCAGGGCGGAACACATCTTTGATCGCGCTGTAATCCTGCGAACGTTGATCGGTATTTTCGATCATCAACCCGATACTTGTCCCAGTGGTTACCCCCTCAAACACGCCAGATAAAATACGCACTTCATCTGCTTCGCGGCGTTGAGTGGTATAGCGTGATGTGCCTGGGCGACGCCTATCGAGATCCAACTGAATGTCAGCCTCGGTGATGGGAATACCCGGCGGAACCCCATCGATAATGCACCCCAAGGCGATACCGTGAGACTCACCAAAAGTGGTGACGCGGAAAAACTGCCCAATACTGTTCCCAGCCATCACGGCTCCTTACCCTGTAGTGACAAATAAATAGCTCGCTATCCATCCACCAGCTCGATCTTCATCGACCTGACAGATTGTTCAATAGCGATAGTTTCGTTTAAGTATCGATGACTTAATCGCGATACATACTAAAATGTGGCTTGCAATCAATCAATTGCTGTTTAGTCAGCATGAAGACGCCGTCGCCGCCATTGTCAAACTCAAGCCAAGTGAACGGGACATCAGGATATTGATCCATCAAATGGACCATGCTGTTGCCTACCTCGCAAATCAACACGCCGTCATCTTGTAAAAAGTCTGGCGCGCAGGCCAGAATTCGGCGCGTCAATTTCAGGCCATCGCTGCCCGCCGCCAAACCTAATTCAGGCTCAAAGCGGAACTCTTGCGGCAAGTCAGCCATATCTTCGGCATCGACATACGGTGGGTTAGTGACAATCAAATCGTATTTGATCGGTGGCAAATCGCGGAACAGATCGGAACGGATCGGGGTAACTTGATGAATCATTCCGTGCTGCTCGATATTGTGCTCAGTCACCGCCAAAACATCGTTGGAGATATCAACAGCGTCCACTTCGGCTTCAGGGAAAGCATATGCGCAGGCAATGGCAATACAGCCGCTGCCGGTACACATATCTAAAATATGATTGGGTTGATGACGAATCAGCCCGTCAAAGCGGTTATTGATCAATTCACCAATCGGCGAGCGCGGTACCAGTACACGTTCATCCACATAAAATTCCATGCCACAGAACCAAGCCTTATTGGTCAAGTAGGCCACTGGAATACGTTCGTTAACTCGGCGGATAACTCGCTCAACAATGCGATGACGCTCGCTGGAGGTCAGACGCGCATTGCGCATATCCTCTGGAATATCAATCGGTAAAAACAGGCTGGGGAAAACCAGTTGCACCGCTTCGTCCCACGGATTATCCGTTCCGTGACCATAAAAAATATTGGCTGCATTAAACCGGCTGACTGCCCAACGCAGCATATCTTGAATGGTGTGCAGCTCACTGACTGCTTCATCGACGAAAATCTTGTCCAAGGTTATCTCCAACGGGTGCATAAAATCATTCTCTATACCCCTAGTTTGCCATGAAGCCCGCGACAAATCAGCAGCAATACATCAGTTGAATGATAACCCAATAATGATAGACACATTAAAGTCCCAGTCTTAACCCAATTTTTATTTAGGCGGATGACCATCAACAGGTAAACTGAGAGCAATTGAAACAGGCTAATGAACCGATAATGAAAAAAAAATATCACCTGACAGCGGATGAGTTACAACTCTTTAAAGAGTCGATTGCGGGCGCAAAAAAGCTCGAGCAAGACACGATCCTCCACCGTTCGCCACCTAAATTGGGTCAAAAAATTGCGCCTGAGCGATTAATTCAAGAGCAAGTTGATGCCAGCTATTATTTCTCTGATGAATTCCAGCCACAGTTGGATATGGATGGCCCGACACGTTATGTGCGGCCAGGTGTTGATCATTTTGAAGTTAAGAAATTACGGCGCGGTGATTATTCACCCGATATGTTTTTAGATTTGCATGGATTGACGCAAAAACAGGCGAAGCAAGAATTGGGCGCATTGATTGCGGCCTGCAAACGTGAGCATGTCCATTGCGCTTGTGTCATGCATGGTCATGGCAAACATGTTTTGAAGCAGCAAACACCACTGTGGTTAGCTCAGCACCCTGATGTGCTGGCATTCCATCAAGCCCCTAAGGAATGGGGAGGAACCGCTGCATTATTGGTTTTGATTGAGTTAGCTGAGTAATTTAACCACGCGGATATTGAATATGGGAGTACCAAAAAAAGGTGCTCGACTTGCCTCCCCATCGACTTACATCACCTGACTCGCGTGCTGGCGTTTAGGCACCAAGCGATAACCTTGGTTTGTTTTTCATCCACAAACAGAGGTCAAATATGAACACGTTCAGTCAGGTAAATGCATCGTCAGCAACAGCAAAGAGTGGACAAAGAGTTTCGGACCTGATGCCATTCAGGCTTTACAAGCCTCAAATGCACTTAGAGAAGAACCCTACTTCATCCAAACACCCACATGTGCATCATCGCCCAAACAGAGAAATCACAAAACCTGATGAGACTATCGGCAATAATAATATCTACAAAGTTAATCAAGGAGGTGGCTGCAGAGAAATTTATCTCATGGCAGGTTCAAGCGACAACACCCTCGAATTTGGCAGTGGGATTACCCCTGATATGCTGCATTTTGAAAAATCTCCGCATTTCAGTCCATTGTTTCCTAAGTTCACAATCAGTGTGCTTGGTAGTCAATCCGATGATAGTGTCATTATTACTGAGAGTTTGAATGACCGCTTCGCTCTCTCAAGCCGATTCAAAGACATTTCGGTTGACGGCCAAACCCTACCGATGGAAACCATTCGAACTGCACTGCGTAAAAATGAGCAACCGGTCTGGTTAGCAAAAGAAACGCCTCCAGTTTTGGATAATAAAGTTGTACCAATCGTTGAAAAAATTGCGGCCGACACTTTAAAAGCAGCATGCGCCAGCCCGACAGAAATACAAATGTTGACTAACGCTATGGCCTCGTTTGGCGAAAACGGTTTAGTTTCATTTAGCAAGGATGTCATCAGTGACGCAGCTTCAACCCTCTTCAGAGTCGCCTCTCCCCCTCAAGCCTTTCGATTTTTGATGACTACGCTGTAAAATGACAAAAGGCGCAATATTTTCATATCGCGCCTTTTATTTATCTCAAGAACAACCATTCGAATGCAATATCTCGAAATGCCCCTAACACAGTCGC
Source organism: Yersinia massiliensis (assembly GCF_003048255.1). Taxonomy (NCBI): domain Bacteria; kingdom Pseudomonadati; phylum Pseudomonadota; class Gammaproteobacteria; order Enterobacterales; family Yersiniaceae; genus Yersinia; species Yersinia massiliensis. The sequence goes on along the minus strand of NZ_CP028487.1, from coordinate 1,518,419 downwards.
TATATTAGCCGTGGCAGGCTTTCGCCATTAGTTGTGTTGGGCTGACTTGCCAGTCAAAAGTCCCTTTACCCGTTTCGCTGTTTAGCGTGACGCAAGCGACGGCTGAAGTGGCGAACATAGGCGGACATTGCCCTGGGCAAAGTTCAGCCACCAAATAGCCCACCAGCGGTAAATGCGAGATAACCAATACTGCCGCATGGTCTTCTTTGGCAAGTGCTTGCAGATAGCAACAGATAAAAGCGGCATCCCCACCCGGCGTTAATTCGGGCATCACTTCCTGCTCTGCCGGTAGCGTCATGACACCACGCACAACTTCCAAAGTCTGTTCAGCACGCAAGTAAGGACTCACCAGAATCTGATCGACATCGACCGATTGCTCGTTAAGCCAACTTGCTATCTGACGTGATTCATCCTGACCACACAGAGTTAGAGGCCTTAACGCATCACTTGCTGCGTCAAGTACCGCGTCACCGTGACGCATAATGAAAACTTGCATATTGCACCGTTTTTGTTAACCAAATAACGCTATACAGAAACGCTTTGCGTGCTGTACCGCCGAAACCTTTACCCGAAGATAAAGAAACTTCATAACGATAACGCGCCGTCTCTCTATGGCGGCCGGGCATTTTGCCTGAAACTTAAAGTAAATAAAATGGCTGTTTTCACACCGGTTACCCCGGCAGCCAACCCTGATTGGTTACATAATAACCATATCAATAGCTTAATCTAAACTCTACTACCTGCCAATAAGTAGCGATTAATTCATTTTGGCACGAATAGTCACTTCACGTGATTCCGGCTTAAGGTAGCGCGGGTTGCCCCCTGTGTACAGCCACCTTAACCGCAAGAATTGCAGGCAGTGATCCTGCTCACACTCTAAACAACAGGGTTTACAGACACCGTATTATCGCTATTTTCCTCTGGGTAAAAACGCTGGTGATGTTCAGCCATGGTGACCAGCAACGGGCAAGGCTCAAAACGATCACCGTACTGTTGCGCCAGCAATTTGAGCGTTTTCACGACGGTATCGGCACCCAAACTATCCATATATCGGAATGGCCCACCAAGGAACGGCGGGAAGCCAATACCAAATACCGCGCCAATGTCACCATCCCGTGCATGACGAATGATGGACTCATCTAAGCAGCGAGCGGCCTCGTTCAGCATCATCATTGTGCATCGCTGCGCTATCACAGCCGCGCCAAGATGGGGCTTAGGGGTGACGCCAAGTAACACATAAACGCTAGGATCCACTTGTTTTGCTGTGCTTCGTTTCCACTTAAATCCGCTGCTTTTTTGGGTAGGGTATAAATAAAAACCACGGCCGTTTTTGCGCCCTTTGCGGCCATCTTGCAAAATGACATCAAACGACGACGGCGCAGCAAAACGTGGCCCTAATTGTTCAACCAGAATCGGCATAATTTTAGTTCCCACATCAATACCGACTTCATCCAGTAATGTGATTGGCCCCACAGGGAAACCAAAATCAACCAATGCACTGTCGATAGAATCGATAGGTTCCCCGTCTAGCAAGCAGCGGGAGGCCTCATTGATATAAGGGGCCAAAATGCGATTGACATAGAAACCGGCGCGATCAGCCACCACAATGGCTGTTTTCCCCTGTTTACGGGCTAAAGCCACTGTCGTCGCAATGGTTTCTTCGCTGGTTTTTGCATGGGGGATCACTTCAACCAACGGCATTTTATCGACGGGACTAAAGTAATGTAGGCCGATAACTTGCTCTGGTCGCTGCGCCTGAGCTGCAATTTGGCCGATGGGCAATGACGATGTATTGGAGGCAAAAATGGTATGCGCCGCGCCAAAACGCTCAATATCTGCAACCATTTGTTGCTTCAGAGATAAATCTTCAAATACTGCCTCAACCACGATATCAATGGTGTCAAAACCACGGTAATCCGTGCTACCAGAAATTAGCATCATCTGTCGTTGCCGCTCAGCGGGGCGCATTCGTTTGCTGCGCACGCGTTTACCTAGAGCGTCCCACGTATATTTGAGCGCCTGATTGATCCCTTGTGGATTAATATCTTTGATGCGAACAGGTAACCCCGCGCGGGTTGCCGTGACATTCGCAATGCCGCCACCCATCAGCCCGCCACCAAGCACCCCAACACGGTGAATAACACGAGGCTGTGCATCCCCGCCGGTTTCTTTTTTCAGTGATGTAGTGGCAAAAAACAAGCTGCGCAATGCCGCAGATTGCGGGGTCATGGCTAATTCACCAAATGCAGTCGCTTCAGCCTCATAACCACTGGCACTGCCGTGATCCAGCCCCTTACGCACCACGTCAATAATACGTTCAGCTGCTGGATAATGGCCTTTGGTCTTCGCCAGCGTTTTCTTGCGCACAATGCTAAAGAGAAGTGCTTTACCTAATGGCCCACTGAGCAAACGCTCTTGCCAAGGCAATACGGGCTTATCAAGCCAACCGGCTTTGGCTCGTTCGATAGCCACTTCCAGCAAAATATCTCGTGGTACCGCATCGTCCACCAGCCCCATTTTAAGCGCCTGACGAGCACGAACCTGCCTGCCTGTTAGAATCATATCCAACGCCTTACTAACGCCCACTAGGCGCGGTAAGCGTTGTGTTCCGCCAGAACCGGGCAGCAAGCCCAGTTGTACTTCAGGCAGCCCCAGTACTGTTTTATCGTCCAATGAACAGATACGACTGTGGCACGCCAGCGCCAACTCTAAGCCACCGCCGAGACAAGCTCCGTGGATAGCCGCGACCACTGGCACAGGGAATGCCGCGATTTGAGCTAAGATTGATTGCCCTTTTTGGGCTAATTTCCGCGCATCTTGTGCGCTACGGCAAGCTGCAATCATGGTGATATCAGCCCCCGCAATAAACGAATCTGGTTTACCTGAAATCACCACCAGCCCCTGTAATTGCGGCAAAGCCTGCGCTTGTTGCAGTATTTCGGCGATTTGTGCTGCAAATTCAGCCTTTAAGGTATTCACTTTATCGCCAACAACATCGATGGTGATCACCCCGATATTGTCAGGCCGAAGAGTGAGGCTAAATACAGAAGGAGTCATTGCTGCGGTCTCTACGACCTTCGGCTCATCACGGGTATTAAGTCCGTTTACTTGATTCATTACTCCACCTCCAAAATCATCGCGGCACCTAATCCACCGGCAGCACAGGCAGTGGTTAACCCTAACCCGCCGCCACGGCGACGCAATTCATTCAATGTTTGGGTAATCATACGTGCGCCAGTGGCCGCAAAGGGGTGACCATAAGCAATTGAGCCACCCAACACGTTGAACTTGCTCATATCAACTTCACCAATAGCTTGGTTACGCCCCAATTTTTCACGCGCAAAAGTCTCGCTGGCAAACATTTTCAAGTTCGCCAGTGTTTGTGCCGCAAAGGCTTCATGCATATCAATCAAGGTTAAATCTGCTAGCGTGATGCCAGCACGATCAAGTGCCAGTGGCGTTGCATAAGAGGGGCCTAACAGCATGTCTTGCCAAACATCAATCGCGGAAAAAGCAAAACTGCGTAGGTAACCTAATGGCTGTAAACCGAGCGCTTTCGCTTTTGATTCGCTCATCATCATCACTGCCGCTGCACCGTCAGTCAGTGGCGTACTATTGGCTGCCGTGACACTGCCGTGCTTGCGATCAAAGGCCGGGCGCAGTTTGGCGTATTGCGCCAATGTGGAATCTTTGCGGATATTGTTATCTTCGGCAATCGCATCACGATAAGGCGGGATATAGGCCGTCATGACTTCATCCTGCAACAGCCCCTGCTGCCAAGCTTGTGCCGCCATTTGATGCGAGCGCAACGCTAATGCATCCTGATCTTCGCGGCTAATACCATAGGTTTTTGCCATCTGCTCAGCCGTATCTCCCATGCGTAAACCCGTGGAATATTCTGCCACTGCGGGGGCTACGGGTAGGAGGTCACGTAATTTTAATCGGCTGAACAATTTGAGGCGCTGAGATAAAGTGCGCGCTTTGTTGACGTCAACCAAGGTGCGCGCTAGCGCTTTGCTGACACCAATAGGCAACACGGAAGAAGAATCTGCCCCTCCTGCCACGCCCACTGTCACTGAACCCGCAATGATACTTTCCGCGACATTGGCTACCGCCTGAAAACTGGTGGCGCAGGCACGTGAGACACTGTAGGCATCGGTATGCACACTCATGCCCGTACCTAAGACAATTTCGCGAGCGATATTAGGCGCTTCCGGCATTTGCACGACTTGGCCGAAGACCAATTGATCGATGAATTCAGGAGCGACGCCACTGCGAGCCAGTAATTCGCTGACCACCATTTTGCCCAAATCGACGGCGGGCACGCCATGGTAAACAGTTGCCTGCTTGGCAAAAGGGGTCCGCAGGCCGCTGACGATGGCAATACGATCGCCCTGACGCGTCACTAGCGGTAATGGCTTACTCATAAACGCTCCCGATAAATAAAAGTGGCAGTTGTTAATATAGCAAAGTAATAAAGAACAGGTCTGACCTGATCTGATGATTGTTAACCAAATATTTACATTCGGTAAACCTACAGAGCAGGAAAGTGAGAGCAGGAGCAACTTTTTGATGTAAAAACTGCTTGGTGTAATAGCTACGGGAACGGGGAGAAGAAACGAAAGTAGAATTGTCTCAGCGAAAACAATGCATTTAACGCAATAAATTCATTAAAGAAAGATAAAAAAACGCGAAGCCTAAAGCTCCGCGTTAGATGATAGCCAATTTAGATATCAGCGTGAATATTAACGCAAGCCCAACTGGAAAATCATGGTTTCTGCTTGGCAGGAGAAAGTGAAATCTATCGTTAAGCGTACACCACCCTCAACGTCTTCCAGTTTATGTTCAATCAGGCAAGGCTCTGACTCAACGGCGCGGGCTTTCTCGGTCAGCGATTTCAGCATAGCTTCTGCGTCAGCGCGGTTGTCAAACACACAGCTGTAGGATGCAGTACAGTCAGTATTGTCCATGACAGTGCCTACATCTACGCAGCAACACGCTGCCGTTTCTTCAGCACTACAACGGTTTTTGATTGGACGATCGGTTGTATCTGACATCTTCAATTCTCCTCAACGGACATTTCAAAATAGGTGAAAATTGCCTAGCAGCGAACGCAAATAGTAATAAATACAAAAAAAAGTCGATTTGTCGTAGAAAAATTTTTCTCTGTTGTTATTTTACTCCCCCAAACACGAAGGCACTAGAACTTACTGTTTATAGGCTTATTAAGTGATGGATATCACAGTCGTTTTGTTAGTTTGCTCATCAATAGCGCATAAATTGATACGGAAATGTAAGTTTTTTGTTAACTACGTCTATTTTTTGCGATCAATTTTGAACAAATCTTAAAACACACTTGCAACACTCATACAGGTCGGACCTATACTTCAGCCACTGGTCTGCTTTGTCTGACAGATAACGGACCCTACAATCCCGCATTCTCTTGTTACGGTATGTAACATTAATTAAAACAATGAGGTTTTGGTCATGAACCAGAAAAACCTGTTTACTCGATCAGCTCTGGCAGCTGCAGTAGCAATTATCTCTTCAAACGTATCTGCGGCAGGTTTCCAACTGAATGAATATTCAGCCGCTGCATTGGGCCGCTCTTTCTCTGGTGAAGGCGCTGTTGCCGACAACGCATCTGTTGGTAGCCGCAACCCCGCCGCAATGACTATGTTTGATCGTCCTTCATTCTCTGGCGGTTTGGTCTATGTCGATCCTGACGTCAATATCAGTGGTACGTCACCTGTCAGTGGTCGTAGCACCGATGCCAATAACATTGCGCCATCAGAGTGGATTCCAAACATTCACTTTATTATGCCGCTGAACGAACAATGGGCAATTGGTGCCTCCGGTACCTCAAACTACGGATTGGCAACTGAATTCAACGATGATTATATTGCCGGTTCATTGGGTGGGCAGACCGACCTTAAAACCGCTAACCTGAACTTGGCGGCAGCTTATCGTCTAAATGAAAACTTCAGTTTCGGTCTGGGCTTTAACGCAGTTTATGCCGATGCGAAGATCGTGCGTCATATTGGTGAACTGGGTGGCCCAACCATTCCAGCAAAAACAGAAGTCACCCGTATGGAAGGTAAAGAGTGGGGCTATGGCTGGAACGCCGGTATCCTGTATGAAGTGGATAAAGAAAACCGTTACAGCTTCACTTACCGTTCAAAAGTTAAAATTGATTTTGATGGCGATTTCAGCAGCCAGTTACCACCACCTAGAGGCACTGGCGGTGCCATCATCCCTGGTGCGTTAACCCTGAACCTGCCAGAAGTTTGGGAAGTGTCCGGCTACAACAGAGTCGCGCCGCAATGGGCAATTCACTATAGCTTGGCCTACACCAGTTGGAGCCAATTCAAAGAGTTGAAAGCAACCGGAACCAACGGTCAGGTACTGTTTGAGAAGGATGAAGGGTTCAAAGATGCTTACCGTATCGCGTTAGGTACCACCTATTACTACGATGATAATTGGACCTTCCGTACTGGTATCGCGTTTGATGATAGCCCAGTTCCAGCCAATAACCGTACTATCTCTATTCCAGACCAAGACCGTTTCTGGATAAGTGCCGGTACCACTTACGCCTTCAACAAAGATGCATCTGTTGACGTCGGTATCTCTTATATGCACGGTCAGAACGTGCATATCACTGAGAGAACACCGGCAGCATTGGGTAATGTTCCGTACCAATTCGACTCAAAAGGTACTGCACTGCTGTACGGCGTTAACTTTAACTACGCTTTCTAATCAGTTGATATTGGCATCTCGATGCCCACAAAAAAGCGCCTTTCGGCGCTTTTTTATATATTGTTTTTTATAAACAGTTAGTTAAGCAATCAAATGCTCGCCACCAATTAGAGGAATAAGCCTCGCTAATACCTCATCATATAAGCCAGCTTCGGACTCAATGACAAATTTGGCTTTGCGCTGACGCCAGCCAAAAGTTTGGATTAATGTCGTTGCCACTACGCAGGGCGTATCCAAGTTGGTGACCGAGACTTCTGTCGGTGAACCACGCACGCTACTACTGACTGGGCAACACATCACCAGCCCCGTAAGCCGGTTATACGTTTCATGCGAAAGAATTAACGCGGGACGATATTTACCAATTTCTTTTCCTTTCGTTGGCTCAAAATCCAACCAACAAATATCACCACGCTTTGGTATATACATTAATAATCAAACTCCCTTTCCGTGGGATCGCTCCGTTCATCCGCATGAGCTGTGTAAGCGGTCAGACCGGCCAGTAAACTCTCTTCGGTAAGCGGTTTTTTGACCACTTTTTGAATGACTAATCCCTGCTCGCTAATATCAATATCGACGGTATCACCGACTTCAAAATTTGGGATGGTTTTTAGATTACCGGATAAACGTAATGCAACGCTATTACCCCATTTTAGCAATGTAGCTTGGGCACGCATGAAAACCTCCTGCACTTTGTGTCTCTACGATGAGTATACACAACGATGCCACGTAGATACATCGTAGATACATCGTAGATACATCGTAGATACAAAAAAGCGCCTTTCGGCGCTTTTTTAAATTCTGCTCTCGTCACTGTTGACTGACTGAATCGATCAGTTTGCTGAGTCGATGCTTTCCAAGTCACCCTCAATGGCCTGAGCATTTGAGTTGACTTCCGGTTTCAACTGGCCACCATTGGCTAAGAAATCATAGCGTTGGAAGTACGCTTCACGCACCATCAAATATGGGTCTGAAGAGTTACGCAGCAAGCCATCTGAATCTAGCAGTTGCGCACGCGTCTCTATCCCTTCAACCATCCATTTACCCGCTGACATCCAGAAGGTCAGATAGCTTAACACCGGATAGACGAAATCAACTGCGTCTCCGCCATCCTCACGGATCGTGAAACTGCCGTACCCTGGTAATACCACATATGGCCCATAACCGACATTATAGTGGCCCAGCGTACTACCAAACCGATGCGGAACTTCCTTCGCCAGTTTAGGGTTCGCCATTCCAGCCACATCAATCAAGCCACCCATACCCAAAATAGTATTCAGGAAGAAGCGGTTAAAGTGCTTCATGGCGTTATAGGGGTCACCCACTAAGAAGCTGTTGACCATGCTCGCCGGCTCTTCAAGGTTCCCCAAGAAGTTACTCATGCCATTACGCGCCGGTTGCGGCACATAATCACGCCAGACAACGGCAACTGGGCGCACGACGTAAGGATCAAGAACTTCATAGTTGAAATTGAACATTGCCCGGTTAAAACCTTCTAGCGGATCCGAGCGGCCTTGCTCACTGTGATCCGGCGAGCTACTGGCACACCCGACTAATAGTACGGTTGCAAAAGCCAGCCCAATCAGGCGGTAGTTCATATGTTTCTCCATGAAATTCTTGCTAGCCCCTTACACTTAAGGGGTCTGCTTATTTATCTCAACATTTATCGTCTGAGGCTGCCCTTTTCCACTGAAATCCTGCACATCGCTTTCGCCATACCAGTCACCCGACTGCGGATTGACCGTGCCATCTCGCGAAATACGCGCACGCACTTTTACCTGCTGCAACGATGAAAGCAAGCGCTCAGGCATCATTGCATTGCTGTCATCCAGCGCGATAGATAGCGGGAATCGACTCAACGGCAATTGCTTTACGGCAACCGGCACCGGATTTGTGCCATCGGTTACCGATAAAATCAGTGTTCCCTGTTGGGGTAACTGTCGGGTTGCTTCAGATGATAGTGAAACCTCTATTCCCAGTGTAGCTGTTTCCTGCCCAGCCTGTGATCTGGCTTGTGCAATACTGCGTTTTATCACTTCTACGCGTGAATCGCCAGCCGGCAGCAATTTTAGCATAACTTCCCATGCGCCAATGGCTTGTTTAAAATCGCCTTGCTCAAAAGCATTAAAAGCTAATAAGCTCATGGCTCGCAGGTTGTTGTGATCCTGCCCCACCATGCTCCGCAGCATCTGAGTGGCTAACTGATTATCTTGTGGATCGTTGGAACGTGTCAGCACTTCTGCATAACCGAATCTGACATCATCATTCGTCGGCGCGAGCTGGTAGGCCTTGGCAAAGGCTTGAGTCGCGGTCGTGGCGTTATTGAGCGCCATCCCGACTCTACCCAGCATCATCCAATCGTCGACGTTACCTTGATCATGCTGCAAAGACGTCCGCAACCCCAGCCCTAAACGCGCGATCTCTTCCATGGTGAGGGGTTCAGCCCGTTCATTGGCCACTCTGGCGCGTAATTCAGGCATTTGCGCTTCGACCTGATGCCACGCTTGCACCTGCGTTAAACCACCCGTTTTTAGGTATAAGCCCACAGAAAGCAGCACCATAATGATGACGCCAGGCAATAACGCCCAGCGGTTGATTGGGCTTCTGGTTTCTTCTGCTTGCTGGGGAATATCCGTCAGTAGGTTTTGTTGCAGCTCTTGAATCAATTCAGGCCGCTGCTCAACGACACCTTGCGCTTCATCTTCAGCCAGTTCAGATAATCGGTCTTGATAAATAGCCTTGTTGAGCGCATCCCGGGTCGTCACCCCGGAAGGGTTATTCTGTCGCATGGCCGGAATGACCAATAAGGCCCCCGCGACCGCCAGTAAAATAATCACTATCAGCCAAAAAGCCATTATGGTTGTTTCCTGTCAGTCGGTTCTGATTGGGTCGAATGTTCAGCCAACAATTTTTGTAATCGCTGCCGTTCCTGCTCAGAAAGCGGTACGTCTTTCTCTACTCGCCGACGAGCGCGTAAGACAACCACTGTTGCGCCAATGAGCACAAACAGCGCGGGCCCAACCCATAAGATGATTGTCGCCGCTGTCACTGGCGGTTCATAAGTCACGAAGTTACCGTAACGGGCCACCATATAATCAATGATTTGCTGTTTGGAGTTCCCCTGCTGCTGGAGTTCGTACACCTTTCCACGCATATCCGCGGCAATGATGGCATTGGAATCAGCAATGCTGTTGTTCTGGCATTTAGGGCAACGTAGCTGCTCGGTCAGCTCGCGATACTGCTGCTCTTGCGCTTCAGATTTGAAGGTGTAGGTATCGATGGCCGCAAAGACACTCCCACTCAGCAACAGGCCAAACATCAGGCTCAGTAATTTCATGCGCCCCCCTGATACTTTTTATAAAGCGGTAGAATTTCTTGCAACCAGACGCGGTCATTGAGATCACCCGCATGGCGATAACGAATAATACCTTGGCCGTCGATCAAGAACGTTTCCGGCGCACCATAAACCCCCAAATCCAGCCCTAGCATGCCATCGCCGTCGTACAAACTCAGCGCATAAGGATTACCTAATGAATTGAGCCACTGCACTGCTTTCGCGCGATCGTCTTTATAGTTCAGTCCTACCACGCGAATACCTTGCGCGGCCAACTTGTTCAGATATTCATGCTCAGCTCTGCAAGTCGGGCACCACGTCGCCCAAACATTCAGTAGCATCGGTTTGCCATCATGCAGCACCGCTTGATCAAAGGTTTTCCCCGGTTGATCGAGCGACTCTAACTTGAACATGGGAACCGGTTTACCAATCAGCGCAGACTCCAACATCGTGGGATCGTCGCCATTCGCATTGCGGGTCAATTGCACTAAAAAGGCCACCACCAGCAGCAAAAATAGTATCAACGGAATAAACATCAGCTTATTAAATGAAGTTCCAGATTTCATTGTTCAGCCCCAGGTTTTAATTTTTTACTCATCCGATAGCGCGGATCGAACATGCAGAAGATGCCGCCGATAGCCATAAACACCCCGCCGTACCAGATCCAACGCACAAAAGGTTTGTAATACAGACGCACCGCCCACGAACCGTCATCCAGCTCTTCACCCAATGCGGCGTATAGATCCCGAGTCAAGCCACCATCAATGGCCGCTTCCGTCATCATCGAACGGGCCACACTGTAATAGCGTTTTTCTGCATGTAAGGTCGCTTCCGGTTTGCCATGACGGGTCACATCGATGATCCCAACACCACCGGTATAGTTTGGCCCTTTAACATCATGAACATCTCGGAAAACAAAGTGATAATCGTGAATATCAATGCTATCACCGGCTTTCATGCGCACATCACGCTCGACGCTGTAATTCTGGCTGAATGCAATCCCAATCACCGTCACCGCGACACCCAAGTGGCCCAGCACCATACCCCAATGACTGCGAGAGAGATGGCGTAGACCTCGCCAAAAACCGTGGCGATGCGTCGCGCGCTCATGCAACTCCATTAATGTCAGGATAATCACCCAAATCGCCATCATTAGCCCGACCACGGTCATTCCGGCGATAGTGTCTTGCAGCAACCATGGCAACGAAATGGACAATAGCAAGGTGACGACCAAGGCTACACCCAGACGTCGCCACAGCTTACTCGGTTCATCACGACGCCAACGGATCAGCGGCCCAATCCCCATCAACAGTGCCATGGGTGCCATCAGCCAAGTAAACATGGTGTTAAAGAAAGGCTCACCGATAGAGATGCTGCCCAACCCGAGCTGTTTGTGCACCAACGGCAGTAATGTTCCAAGTAGCACCACCAGTGTGGCAGCAATCAACAACACGTTATTGCCGAGCAAGAATGTCTCACGCGAGAACACTTCATGCTGAGTCCGGCTGCGCACTTGTGCACCTTTCACCGCGTACAGCAGCAAAGAGCCGCCAATGACGATCACCAAGTAGGCGAGAATAAACATGCCGCGTGCCGGATCAGAGGCAAATGAATGCACCGACACCAATACACCGGAACGCACCAAGAATGTCCCCATCAGACACAGCGAAAATGCGCTGATAGCCAGCAGTACCGTCCAAGCTTTGAAAGTACCGCGTTTTTCCGTGACAGCCAGCGAGTGAATCAGCGCGGTACCGGCTAACCAAGGCATAAAGGAGGCATTTTCGACTGGATCCCAGAACCACCAACCGCCCCAGCCAAGTTCATAATAAGCCCACGCAGAACCCAGCACGATCCCCAAAGTCAGGAACACCCATGCGGCCTGAGTCCAAGGCCGCGACCAGCGCGCCCAAGCACTGTCGAGCCGACCGGCCATTAATGAAGCAATAGCGAACGCAAAAGCCACGGAGAAACCGACGTAACCCATATACAGCAACGGCGGGTGGAATATCAGCCCGATATCCTGCAACAGAGGGTTCAGATCGTTGCCATCAATGGGGAAGTCCGGCAAGGTGCGAGTAAATGGATTCGAGGTCAGGATAATAAACAGCAGGAAGCCTGCCGTGATCATCCCCAATACTGAAAGCACTCTTGCCACTGCATCTTCGGGCATTGAACGGCTAAACAACGCCACGGCTAACGACCAACAACTGAGTAGCAACACCCACAACAGCAGCGACCCTTCATGCGCGCCCCAGCTCGCCGCGATCCGGTAATAGACCGGCAGGTGCGAATTCGAGTTGGCCGCCACATAAGAGACAGTGAAATCATTCACCACAAAGGCATAAATAAGGCATATAAATGAAAGTGCGATCGTCGCGAACATGCCATAAGTCAGTGGCCTGCCGGTTGCCATCATGCGAGCATCTTGACGTGCTGCTCCCCACTGAGGATAAAGGCTCAGTAGCAGCGAAATGGCGAGGGCCAGACATAATAGAAAACTGCCAATTTCAGGCATCATGAGGCATTGCCCCCACTGTTGGCATTGTTGTAAACCTCTGCGGGGCGCGTATGGTTTTCTTTCATCGCTTCTTTCACTTCTGGTGGGGTGTATTTTTCATCATGCTTTGCCAGCACTTCTTTGGCGTTAATGGTATTGCCTTCGGCGAATACGCCTTGTGCGACCACACCCTGCCCTTCGCGGAACAGATCAGGCAGAATGCCGGTATAAGTGACGGTGACGACACCCCGCGCATCGTAAACCTTAAAACTCATTTCCAGCGTTTTATCATCCCGCTTGACGGAGCCCGGCATAACCATGCCGCCGATGCGTAAGCGTTGGCCAATTTCGGGCATCTCATGACGTTCGCCTTTGCCCTCAATGATCTCGCCCGGTGTATAAAACAAATCAATATTGGCGCGTAATGCATAGAGCACCAGTGTGGTGGTCAAACCAAGACCGATGAGCACCGCTAACGCCAGATAGAGCCGGCTTTTTCTACGTGGGTTCACTGGTGTCCCTCCTGCGAATGAGCGGCATGCTCACGAATACGCTGTTCTCTGGCTTGGCGGCGCTGGATATCTGCGATTAATTGTTTGTGCTGCCACAGGGTATGTAGGTAGAGGCCCAGCATCGAGATTAAGGTGACCGCGACGGCCAGCCAGACATAAAAGGCGTAACCGCCCATGGCAAAAAATGCCGTCCAAGAATCAAAAGCCGGATTCATACACGAGGCTCCTTACGCAATAAGGCACTGACCCAAGGGCGATGGCGCTCTTGCTGCAAAATCAGATTGCGCAAGCGCATTAAAGTGAGGGTAACAAAGCACAATAGATAACCGAATATCGCCCAGCGCAGTGGTGAACGCATGCTTGGGTCAATACTTTGCTGCATGTTGGTCGAACCTTGATGCAAGGTGTTCCACCAAACGACGGAATAATGAATGATAGGAATATTCACCACGCCCACTAAGACCAAAATACCGGCGGCACGTCCGGCCAATTTGCGATCTTCAAAGGCGTTATACAGGGCGATCACCCCAAGATAGAGGAACAACAGCACCAACTCAGAGGTCAATCGCGCATCCCAGACCCACCAAGTTCCCCACATCGGTTTACCCCAGGTGGAACCGGTCGCTAAAGCAATAAACGTAAATACCGCGCCAACGGGTGCCATGGCGGCGAGCACGTTCTCGGACATTTTCATTTGCCAGACCAAACCAACAAACGCCGCGATAGCCATCGACATATAGATGCCCATCGACCAGATTGCCGCCGGAACATGTATATAGATGATACGGAAGCTGTCACCTTGCTGGTAATCCGAAGGGGCGAAACCAAATCCCCACACCCAACCGACGATCAAGCAGATGGCAGCGCCAATGCCCAGCCACGGAATAAATCGGCCACACAACTGATATAGCCGTTCGGGTTTTGCCAATTGATGAAACCATTTCCACATTTTTCATTGCTCACATTGAAATTGGATGGGTATCACCATGTTGGCAACCCCATGCAGGGTACGGCGCACAATCTGCTCTGATTCGCGTTGGCTACCGCGTTTAAGCGTCTGAAAATCGGTACTTATTTTATTGCTTTTTTTTACTGCACCTATTCTTCTGATGGACAGCCTGTTAGCCGCCAAGGATAAGCCACTAGTGCACACTCACTCTCAATGCGGCAGCGGTAGCAAAAGGTGCAAGTGTTGCACTGCCTGCCAACATCGCCCCAAGAATCGCCAGATAACCATCAATCGGCAGAGACATAGATGCCGCATCAATCGCTGCCGTGGCAAATATCAACACGGGGATATACAACGGCAACACTAATAAACTCAGCAAGACCCCGCCTTTACGCAAACCCACAGTCAGCGCGACGCCAATGGCACCAATAAAACTTAAGGTCGGCGTCCCTAACAATAACGTTAGCGCCATCGCAATCGCGGTATTGCTATCGAGGGAAAGCAGCAACGCCACCAGCGGCGATAAAATAAGTAACGGCAACCCAGTGACAACCCAGTGAGCACACACTTTGCCTAATACCGTGAGTGCTAGTGGTGTCGGCAATAGCAACAGTTGCTCAAGCGACCCATCAAGGAAATCATCACGGAATAACCGTTCCAGCGATAATAGCGAGGCTAACAAAGCGGCGACCCAAACAATACCAGGGGCCATACGCGCTAATAATTGTGGTTCAGGGCCAATACCCAACGGAAACAAGGTGATAACAATCAGAAAAAACCAGAGTGGGTTAACGATTTCCCCACCTTTCCGGAAGGCTATTTTTAGTTCACGGCGCAACACGCTGATAAACATTAATTCTCCTGCGTGCTGGTGAGACGGATTTTACGCACCTGTTGGCCGACGGTATCCAAATCTTGATGCGTGGTCAGCAGTACCATGCCACCTTTAGCGGCATGTGCGACAAACAGGGCTAACAATGTACTCACCCCTTGCTTATCAATGGCGGTCAGGGGTTCATCCAAAATCCATAACGGCGATTGACTCAGCCATAAACGCGCCAGCGCGACCCGCCGTTGCTGCCCTGCCGATAGCTGTGAGACAGGCAAATCTTCGTATCCCACCAACCCCACCTGAGCCAATGCTTGCCAGATGGCGGCACTATCCACCTTTTGAAACACCGACTGATAAAATGCCAAGTTTTCAAAAGGTGTCAGCACCGCTTTAATGCCCGGTTGGTGGCCTAGAAACAGTAAATCTTGGTGATATCGGGCGCGATCACGGCGGATATCCTCCCCCAGCCAGTTCACTTGCCCTTCATCCGCGTCCGCCAGCCCGGCTAAGATACGCAGCAAACTGGTTTTACCTGCCCCATTTTGCCCCTCAACCTGCACGATTTCACCCGCAGCCACATAAAAACTTAACTTGTGGAATAAGCGACGTTCATCTCGAATGCAGGTCAGATTCTTTGCTTCCAGCATGACGAATTTTCTTCCACCGTAGGATTGTTCGTTCAAGAAAACCGAATGATAACATAAGGCTTAATCCTTACGTAGCTTGGGTCTAACGCTATCCCTACCCTTATAGAGGTATTATTCGGGATAAGATCAAATTTCTGTAGAAAAAACCAACAGCGTTAAAATTTGGTTACTTTTTTTTATCAAAACCACAAAAATTTCAACGCAGAATCCTCTCATTCTTACCGGTAAAACGTCTTGAGCCATCATTAGCGACTATGCTTATCACTGTTGCTTTTCCTTATTTACCCTCCCCATAACCATGACTTTCTCTACCTTTCAGGAAACCTCTTATGAGCGATGAAAAAGACTCTCTGGATGAGAATGAGCTAAAAGTGGAAAGCAATGAGCATCAGCAGGAAAAAGACATCGAAGTTAATGAGAAGAATTTGCCCTCCAAGGCAGCGGCAATCCATGAACTTATTCGGGAGGATGGTGAAAAAGAGTTAGAACGCGACAGTTTCGCTTTACTGTGGTCTGCCATTGCCGCGGGCCTTTCTATCGGGGCATCGTTGCTTGGCAAAGGAATTTTTCACGCAAAATTGCCTGATACGCCCGCCAGTTTTTTACTGGAAAACATCGGTTATACCTTCGGATTTATTATTGTGATCATGGCTCGTCAACAGCTGTTCACTGAGAATACCGTCACACCTGTTCTGCCCATTATGCAAAAACCTAGCCGCCAAAATTTCATGCTGCTATTTCGCCTTTGGGGATTGGTATTATTGGGTAACTTGATTGGTACTGGGCTGGCCGCCTATTCCTTTATTCATATGCCAGTGTTCGATGATGCCACTCGCGCGGCTTTTGTCAGCATTGCACAAGGCGTGATGGAAAGTACTGCGGGGGAGATGTTTGCTAAAGGAATATTCTCCGGCTGGATTATTGCCACTATGGTTTGGATGATGCCTTCGGCGGGCGGCGCTAAGATTTGGGTGATTTTCCTGATGACCTATTTAGTCGCGTTATGCGATTTGACTCATATTGTGGTCGGCTCCGTGGAAATCTTCTATCTGGTGTTTAACGGTTCGATCCCTTGGCAGCAATTTATTTACCCCTTCGCCCTCCCCACACTGGCGGGCAACATTATCGGCGGTACCTTTATTTTTGCCCTGATAAGCCATGCTCAGATTCGCAGTGATATGACCCATCGACCTAAAATAGGCGACAAAGTAGACAAAAAATCATCATCATCTCGCCAATAACGGCACGACGTGCATGGCTGATGACGGTAACTTTGTGATTGTCGATAACACTTATTCACTCTAAATTGGCGACAGAGTAACCAAACGGACGTCTAACTGCTTA
This sequence comes from Yersinia massiliensis, assembly GCF_003048255.1. Taxonomy (NCBI): domain Bacteria; kingdom Pseudomonadati; phylum Pseudomonadota; class Gammaproteobacteria; order Enterobacterales; family Yersiniaceae; genus Yersinia; species Yersinia massiliensis. The sequence goes on along the minus strand of NZ_CP028487.1, from coordinate 1,501,548 downwards.
TTATCTGGGTCAAAATGCGTATAATGCTCCGGCACCACACATCGCCAGCACCCGGTTGATGATGACGTCCCCGTAGTTAAACGGATATAACAAGCCCCTCCTAAGGGCTAGTTACTGGTTCGATTCCAGTCGGGGACACCATAACCGCTTCTCATCGTGTCTCATTCAGATTCAAATCACTTAAAAATCAAACACTGACCAAGTAGGTCAAAACCTCACTAATTTGAAACTATGTCAGAATTTAGCCATAAAAAAACTGCACCTTAGTTGTTGGGCATCCAACATTTGGGGTGCAGTTCAGCAATACTGCGATCGGTAATCAATAGCGATCGCAGTGATTCGGTTTTAAACACTGGCCCCCTGCGGAGGATCAAATGCCGTTAGCGTCAGTGCCGGGCCGGTATATTTCTCAATAGAAACCAGCGCAGTGTTACCGGAACAACCATTGGCTAACTGAGACGTTGGGATATCCAGCGTCAGGACGTTTGCCCCGCCGTTCTTACAAATGCCGGTTGCAGGATCAAGGTCCGGCCATGCACCTTCATGGATACAAACGACGCCGGGCTTAATGCCGTCAGAAACTACCGCACCAACTAACACCTGCCCACGATCGTTAAAGGCTCTGACTAAATCACCATTGGCAATGCCGCGAGCTTTAGCATCCTCAGGATGAATAGTAATAGGTTCTCGATTATCAACAGCATAAAGCTCACGTAGCTTGGCATAGTTAAGTTGGCTGTGAAGACGGTGTGCCGGATGGGCAGTTAATAACTGGAGCTGGCCTTCTTTGGCTGACCCTTTCCACTCATCAGGTGCGAGCCATGTCGGATGCGGTGGGCAATCTTTATAGCCATAACCTTCGATGGTTTTCGAGAAGATTTCTATTTTTCCACTTGGCGTACCTAATGGGTTCATGACTGGGTCTGCCCTAAACTCAGCATAGCGAACATATTTTGCGTTCTTTTCATTTTTACGCATTTCAATCAGCTTATTGTCCTGCCAGAACTGATTAAACTGCGGCATGGCAACACGCTGCGCACGAGCGCCCTTCTGTGCTGCGTCATAAAACTCTCGCAGCCAGTCCATCTCTTCTTTACCTTCAGTATAAACTTTACGGCCACCGGGCTTGAGCAACTCAGACATATCGGCAAATACATCAAAGTCATTGCGGGCTTCAAACTGAGGAGCGATGACCTGCTTCATCGGAACCAAATGCTGGTTACTGTAATCACCGGTCATGGTCAGATCATTACGTTCAAACGACGTGGTAATCGGTAAAACAATATCGGCATGCTTAGCTGCGGCAGTCCAGTAACATTCGGAGACCACAATCAGCTCTGGTTTTTGCCAGGCTTTAATCAAACGGTTGGTATCTTGATGATGCGTAAAGTTAGCACCACCAGCCCACCAGATCATTTTAATATCAGGGTAAGTCAGTTCATGGCCATTATGCTGATATTTAGTATTCGGTTTTTCCAGCGCTTCAACAATACGAGCCAGTGGGAAACTGTTCACTGCATCTGACGCTGCCCAGTCATTCCCTGCTGAAGATGTTCCGGCGACGGAGGATGATATCGCAGAAAGTACACCACCAGAGCGGGTCGGGTTACCGCCGTTAGAATAGTGATATGAGAAGCCAAAACCACCACCTTCAGTACCAATTTGCCCCAACATGGCGGCCAACGTAACCATCATCCAGTGTTTTTGCTCACCGTATTGCTGGCGCTGAATGCCCCATCCACCCATGAGCATGGTACTGTTTTTACTGAAAATCTCAGCCAATAATTCAAGTTGAGCCGCCGGTACGCCACAGATCTCCTCAGCCCAGGCTGCAGTCTTCGGCGTATTGTCTTGCTTCCCGAGCAAGTACTCCTCGAAGCGATCATACCCAGTGGTGTATTTCTCCAGGAACGCCTTATCATGTAAGGACTTCGTGACTAAAGTATGTGCAATACCCAACATCATAGCCACATCGGTCCCCATATTTGGGGCCAACCATTGCGCCTGATCACCAAAGAAATCAATCGTTTCTGAGCGCATTGGGTCAATGGCAATAATGGTTTTTCCTGAACTCTTGAGCTGATTGAAGAACTCAATGCCTTGCTCGTCGGTACTGCTCCAGGCAATCTTCAGCGTGTTCAGTGGATTAACCCCCCACAAAACAACGACCTTTGAATGTTCCAGAATCATCGGGTAAGTGGTCTGTTGTTCATAAACTTCAACAGAACCCACCACGTGCGGCATAATCACTTGTGCAGCACCGGTCGAGTAATCGCCCAGATGACCTGAATATCCTCCCGCTAAGCTCATATAACGTTGAAGTAACGTTTGAGCCTTATGTAATACACCACTGGAGCGCCAACCATAGGAGCCAGCAAAGACCGATGCGGGGCCATTTTCTTGACGAATACGCATATGCTGCTCATGAATTAGCTTCATGGCATCATCCCAGGAAATTTTGACAAACTCGTCGCTGCCGCGTTTACCATCGGGTTTACCTGGTGCAGCAAGGAAGCTTTTGCGTACCATTGGGTATTTAATCTTGGCGTTGGTATTTATCTGATCAGGTGCGGTAGTCTGTAAGCTATTAGGTATTGTTTTTGCTAACGCGCCCTTCGATGAAACAACTTTGCCGTCTTTTACTTCAACATACATCGCGCCCCAGCGCCCTGCGGTCAGAATAGTCCCTGCGGGTGCGTCGGCCCATGCTGGCAGCGGAATGGCAGAAGAGATCACCATCGCCCCAGCTGTAACACCCGCACCTTTAATAAAACCTCTACGTGAAAGATCCATATGCCATCCTCGTTAGACTAGTGACTGTTGATGTCCTTGGCGTTGTACTGAAAATATTTGGTTAAAATGTCCAGATCTTGCGGAGTGATATCGGTTCTTGCCCCCATGCCTTTTGCTACTGCAGGCCAGGCATTAACGGTGTAATGTTTGGAGGATATTTTGGCGTGGCAGCCGGAACAGTAAACGTTATCCAGATTTTCTGCATAACCCCATAATGGCTGGCGATCCGATAAAACAGGTTCCGTAATGGTGACGGTGAGCGTGACCGGCCGCCATTGGTTGTCGTACTCGTCCTTAGTGAATTCACCATTAATTTTTAACGCTTTTTCACCTTGCTCGGTTAACGAAGCCAGAATCAGGCGCTGACCTTTTTCTATATAAATAACTTGTTCAGCGCCTTTCATCTGAACCCCACTCAACACAATTTCTCGCTGAGTGCCGTCAGTGTTGAGCACCTGTAGTGCAGTCGCCGGATAAGCCGTACCAAAATCCCCCAACTTAACGGGCTGAACCGGATAAACTTCTTTCGCTTCGGCTGATGTTTGTTTTGCCAAAGCCATTAACTCGTCAAGCGCCTTGTCATCCATTTTGATTTCAGGCGGGAAATGAGCGATGCCTTTATGGCAATCAATGCACGTCTGCTGTTCTTTTATGGCCAGATTATGCATTTTTTGTGCATCGGCACTTTGTGCTGCGAGATCCATCGCATCAAACTGATGACAGGAACGACAAGTGGCAGAATCATTTTCTTTGAGCTGCTGCCAAACGGTTTGGGCCATAGCCAGACGTTGTTCTTCGAATTTTTCAGGGGTGTCGATACTTCCGGTAATAAACTGGTGATAGACATCTTTGCCGGCTTTTATTTTTGCAATAATAAAATCGAGTGGTGCCTTAGGTATGTGGCAATCTGAACACTCAGCCCGGATACCTTTTTGATTTTTAAAATGTATTGAAGCTTGATACTCATCATAAGGTGCTTGCATGGTATGGCAAGAAAGGCAAAAACTGGTTTCAGACGTTTTATGCAATACATAGCTTCCACCACTGAAACCAATTATTCCTAATACAATTCCAATAAAAATCAATATGAAAATTTTAGTTTTTTTTATTGCCATGATTTTATAACCCTGTCATCAAAAAAAAATCAAATAAATACCAAAAATAGTAAAAACCATAGAAATAACTTTTGATAATATAGATTAATTATTATTAATACTTGAATAAGTCGGCAATGTCACAAAAATGAAAAATACAATATTTCAATATCAGAATGAAATGCAAAAAATAAAAATGAAAAACCTATCGATATAAATTTAATTATATAACGAAATATTAATAAAATTTAATATTTTAATAAAAATAATCATCAAACAATCAACAATAAGACATTGAAAATAAAAGAATAAAGTAATTATTGAATGACACTAAAAAATTGAATATTGAAAATACACTGAGGGATTATAAGATTGAATGTTTGATGAAAAATTCAATGCCTCCATTATTTTATGATTCTACACATCAATCTCATTCTTATATCAAAGTTAGAATAATCACCTAACTTTGATATTTATCAATAAATCTAGATTTTATTCATTGTCAATCTGAAGCACTGAACTATCGCATTAACAAAAGTTGCTATTAATGGACAAGTTCAGGTAACCAAGAAATAGATAGCCCACGATACGCTCAATGCAATAGCGAGCTATAACCCTTTATTTTGGACAACCCAAACGGCGGCTTCAACTCGTGACTTTAATTTCATTTTCTTTAGCAGATGTTTGACGTGAACCTTAACAGTACTGTCTGTAATCAATAACTTCTTAGCGATCAATTTGTTCGATAATCCTTTACCGATAAGTTTGAGAACATCGTGCTCACGCGAGGTGAGTGTATTGATATCGCGCTCAGCACCAGTGCTATTTTCACGTAAATGGCTTGCCAGTATCGACATCAAAGCATCACTGATAACCATCTGCCCAGCAGCAGCGTCATACAATGCCACTAATAAATCCTCAGGATCCATATCCTTTAATAAATAACCATCAGCGCCATGCTTTAGCGCACTAATGACATCATCTTGATGATTCGAAACAGTAAACACCACTATTCGGCCAGAGAGAGGCTGTTGGCGTAATTTATCCAACGTTTCCAGACCATTCATATGGGGCATATTTAAATCCAGCATAATGAGGTCTGGATCAAGATTGGTTGCCAGCACAATCCCGTCTGCTCCATTACAGGCTTCACCTACAACGGATAACCCCGGTGCCATGCTGATTAATTGCTTAATACCGTTTCTTAGCATCGGATGATCATCAATCAGCAGAATGGTCGCGGCGTCTTGTTCACTCATCAAAAACTCCTGTGGCTGAAGGAGGAAATACCCTTAATGGGATGACTGAGAGATATTCTTCATCATCCAGTGCTATAACCCCATAACCAATAGGGAGTACCCCTTAATAGCTTGCGGGTAAAATATTGCGTTGAGATAAAAAGCGAGCACTGGCAACTAAATGAAAACAGAGCATATTTTTCAGGAAATAGCACTACCCACAAATGATGTATGGTTATTGTTAACCAAAAGTTAACCTCACCTCCTCTTGATGTAAATCAACTTTGAAATGGCCTTTGGTGTCTAGGGTGACGCATGACTTCCTTTTGCGGTCCCCCTGATCGAGGTATTTATGTCGCACTCTTCGACCCCATTAGCCCATTCATCATCTTCAGACATTCCGGAAAAAATACCCGGAGGGCGGTCAATACAGCAATGGTATCCAGAAGACCCACGATTCTGGCAACAAGTCGGCCATCGTGTTGCTCGTAGAAATTTATGGATCTCAGTCCCAGCATTATTACTCAGCTTCTGTGTCTGGATGCTATTCAGTGCGGTAGCAGTGAATCTGAATAAAGTCGGTTTTAACTTTTCTACCGACCAGCTCTTTATGCTGACAGCGTTACCCTCGGTATCAGGTGCTCTGCTACGTATTCCTTACGCCTTTGTCATCCCAGTATTTGGCGGTCGCCGCTGGACCGCGTTCAGCACCCTGTTCCTCGTGGTTCCCTGCCTCTGGTTAGGTATCGCGGTACAGGACAGCACGACGTCTTACGGAACATTTATATTGATCTCATTGCTCTGCGGTTTTGCTGGAGCAAATTTTGCCTCCAGCATGGCCAATATCAGTTTCTTCTTTCCGAAAGTAAAACAAGGCGGAGCGCTGGGCATCAATGGGGGATTGGGCAATCTTGGCGTCAGTGTCATGCAGTTGCTCGCCCCTATTGCGATTTCAGTTGGGGTCTTCAGTACCTTTATGGGGAGTGGTTATCCGCAAGCCGATGGTAGCCAGCTGTGGTTGCAAAATGCCGCCTATATCTGGATCCCATTTTTGCTGATTTTCAGCGTAATGGCATGGTTTGGGATGAATGACCTCTCTGCCTCGAAAGCTTCGATTACCCAACAGTTACCGGTTTTGAAACGTGGGCATCTATGGATTTTGGCAGTGTTATATCTGGCGACATTTGGGTCATTTATTGGTTTCTCTGCCGGTTTTGCCATGTTAGCAAAAACACAATTCCCTGATGTCATCATTCTGCATTACGCCTTCTTCGGCCCATTACTGGGAGCGCTAGCTCGCCCGATAGGCGGTGCCCTGTCAGATCGTTTTGGCGGTATTCGCGTCACTTTGGTCAATTTTGTTCTGATGGCCCTATTTGCATCCTTACTCTTCCTTACTCTACCGAGCGCGGCCTCTCGCGGTTCGTTTTTTGCCTTCTTTAGCCTCTTTATGATGCTGTTCTTAACGGCGGGGTTAGGCAGTGGATCGACGTTTCAAATGATAGCGGTGATCTTCCGCAAACTGACTGTCGATCGAGTTATCAAGGCCGGTGGCAGTGACGAGCAGGCGCAGCACGATGCTGTCCGAGAGTCAGCTGCGGCTTTGGGCTTTATCTCTGCCATTGGTGCCATCGGCGGTTTCTTTATTCCGAAATCATTCGGTACTTCATTGGCATTAACAGGCTCACCGGCCGGTGCAATGAAACTCTTCGTCATTTTTTATGTGGTCTGCGTGCTGATCACCTGGTTTGTCTATGGACGGAAACTCAATAAGGGGATGGCGACAAAAAAGCAACGTTAATCAGCGTAATACCAACAGTAAGCAACCGTATTGAGCAATGTTAGTCCTCTTATAAAAATGAACAGGGCCGTTATGTCCCTCAATCAGGAGATATCCGGATGAGTAAATTTCTTGACCGATTTCGGTATTTTAAGCAACTTGCCGAGCCGTTCGCGCAGGGTCACGGCCAAACACTGGACACCAATCGTGATTGGGAAGACGGCTATCGTAGCCGCTGGCAGCATGACAAAATCGTACGTTCGACTCATGGCGTCAATTGCACCGGCTCATGTAGCTGGAAAATTTATGTCAAGAATGGTTTAGTCACTTGGGAGACCCAGCAAACCGATTACCCTCGTACCCGCCCCGATTTGCCGAATCATGAACCTCGAGGTTGCCCTCGGGGCGCCAGTTATTCTTGGTATTTATACAGTGCCAATCGGTTGAAATACCCGATGATGCGTAAAAACCTCTTGCAACTGTGGCGAGCAGCTAAAGTGCTACATAGCGACCCAGTAGAGGCATGGGCTTCGATTGTCGGTGACCGCGAACAAGCAAAGAGCTACAAACAAGCCCGTGGTCGCGGAGGTTTTGTCCGCTCCAGTTGGCAAGAAGTGAATGAATTGATTGCGGCGGCTAACGTCTTCACCGCCAAACACTATGGGCCAGACCGGATTATCGGCTTTTCACCCATTCCGGCGATGTCAATGGTTTCCTATGCAGCAGGTTCACGTTATCTCTCGCTAATCGGTGGCGTTTGTCTCAGCTTCTACGACTGGTATTGTGATTTGCCACCAGCATCGCCCATGACATGGGGCGAGCAAACCGATGTTCCAGAATCGGCCGATTGGTACAATTCCTCTTATATCATTGCATGGGGATCAAACGTCCCGCAGACTCGAACGCCTGATGCCCACTTCTTTACGGAAGTCCGTTACAAAGGCACCAAGACGGTGGCAGTGACGCCGGATTATGCCGAAGTCGCAAAACTGTGTGACCAATGGCTGAATCCGAAACAAGGCACTGACAGCGCCATGGCAATGGCGATGGGGCATGTGATCCTCAATGAGTTCCATCTACAACGACAAAGCAGCTATTTTGCTGAATACATCCGGCAATACACCGATATGCCAATGCTGGTGCTACTTGAACCTCGTGATGCGGGTTATTACGCCGCAGGACGTTTGCTGCGTGCTGCCGATTTGGTCGATAGCCTCGGCGAAGCCAATAACCCTGAATGGAAAACCATTGCTATCGACGGCAACAGCGGGCAATTGGTCGCGCCGCAAGGTTCTATCGGTTATCGCTGGGGGGAGAAAGGCAAATGGAATCTTGAGCAGCGCGACGGTAAAACACAGCAGGAAGTCTCACTACAACTGAGTTTACTGGGGCAGCACGATGATATCGCCAGTGTCGGTTTCCCCTATTTTGGCGGAGAAATAAGTGAAAACTTCCAAAGTGTTGCCTTGGAAGAAGTACTGCAACATAAGCTGCCGGTAAAACGGCTGCAATTAGCCGATGGTAGTGAAGCTCTGGTCACTAGTGTTTATGACCTGATGATGGCTAATTATGGCCTCGATCGTGGTTTGCACGATGAAAATACCGCCGATAATTATGACGATATCAAAGCCCATACCCCTGCTTGGGCTGAGAAGATTACTGGGGTCGGGCGTCAGGATATCATTCGTATTGCCCGTGAGTTTGCTGATAACGCCGAGAAGACACGCGGACGTTCAATGATCATTGTGGGTGCCGGTATCAACCATTGGTATCACATGGATATGACCTACCGTGCACTGATTAACATGCTGATATTCTGCGGTTGTGTTGGGCAAAGCGGAGGGGGCTGGGCGCACTATGTCGGGCAGGAGAAATTGCGTCCACAGACGGGCTGGCTACCCTTAGCATTTGGCCTTGATTGGCAACGCCCACCGCGCTATATGAATGGGACGTCATTTTTCTATAATCACTCCAGCCAGTGGCGTTATGAGACCGTCAGCACCACCCAACTGCTCTCCCCGCTGGCAGATAGCGCTCGTTTTAGCCCAAGCCTGATTGATCTCAATGTTCGCGCCGAGCGGATGGGTTGGCTACCCTCAGCCCCACAACTGAACTGTAACCCGCTGACCATTGCCACCCGCGCGCAACAAGCGGGTCAAACGCCAGTTGAATATACCGTCGAGAGTCTTAAAAACGGCTCATTGCGATTTGCCGCCGAACAGCCTGATGACCCACAAAATTTCCCAAGAAATCTTTTTGTCTGGCGGTCAAACCTGTTGGGTTCTTCCGGTAAAGGGCATGAGTACATGCTCAAATACCTACTGGGCACAGAGAATGGTATTCAGGGTAAAGACCTTGGCTTACAAGGGGGAGTAAAACCAGAAGAGGTGGAATGGCAGGATAATGGCGCTGAAGGTAAGTTGGATTTGGTGGTGACATTAGATTTCCGGATGTCCAGCACTTGCCTCTACTCAGATATCATTTTGCCTACCGCGACTTGGTATGAAAAAGACGACATGAATACCTCCGATATGCATCCGTTTATTCATCCGTTATCAGCAGCCGTGGACCCCGCATGGGAATCTAAAAGTGACTGGGATATCTACAAAGGGATTGCCGAAACTTTCTCACGGGTTTGTGTCGGACATTTAGGTCAGGAAACCGATGTGGTCACCTTACCTATTCAACATGATTCGGCAGCTGAACTGGCGCAACCTTATGGCGTTAAAGACTGGAAAAAAGGGGAATGCGAGCTCATCCCAGGAAAAACCGCACCTCACATTATGGTCGTCGAACGTCACTATCCGGAAACTTATGCTCGTTTTACTGCACTGGGGCCCTTGCTGGAAAAATTGGGCAATGGTGGCAAAGGAATCAGTTGGAATACTCAAACTGAAGTCGATTTCCTCAAACAACTGAATCATTCCCATACTGATGGCCCTACAGCCGGACGACCAAGAATAGACACGGCAATTGATGCCGCAGAAGTGATTTTATCACTGGCGCCAGAGACTAACGGGCAAGTCGCAGTCAAAGCCTGGCAAGCATTAGAACAACTGACGGGCCGTGAACATGCACATCTGGCCTTAAACAAAGAAGATGAAAAAATTCGTTTTCGTGATATCCAAGCTCAACCGCGCAAAATCATCTCCAGCCCAACTTGGTCCGGCCTGGAAGATGAACATGTTTCTTATAACGCCTGCTACACCAACGTTCATGAGTTGATCCCTTGGCGCACCCTTTCCGGCCGTCAGCAGCTTTATCAAGATCATGAATGGATGCGTGCCTTTGGCGAGAGTCTACTGTGTTATCGCCCACCGATTGATACCCGTGCGGCGCAACCTTTGCTGAATAAGAAACCAAACGGCAATCCTGAGAAAGCCCTTAACTTCTTGACGCCCCATCAGAAATGGGGAATTCACTCTACTTACAGTGACAACTTATTGATGCTGACCCTGTCGAGGGGCGGTCCCATCGTCTGGTTGAGTGAAGATGATGCTAAAGCGTTGATGATAGAAGATAACGACTGGATCGAGGCCTTTAACAGCAATGGGGCATTAACTGCTCGTGCAGTGGTCAGCCAGCGCATTCCATCCGGTATGACCATGATGTATCACGCACAAGAACGCATCATTAACATCCCAGGCTCTGAAATTACCGGCCAGCGCGGCGGTATCCATAATTCTGTCACCCGCATCAGCCCTAAACCAACCCATATGATTGGAGGGTATGCGCAATTAGCCTACGGCTTTAACTACTACGGCACGGTAGGTTCTAATCGTGACGAGTTCGTGGTGGTGCGAAAGATGAATAATGTCGATTGGCTGGATGATGAGCAGCAGGAAGTGAGCAAAACTGGGGGCAAACTATGAAAATCCGTTCACAAGTCGGTATGGTCCTGAATCTGGATAAGTGCATTGGCTGCCATACCTGCTCAGTCACCTGCAAAAATGTCTGGACCAGTCGTGAAGGTATGGAATATGCCTGGTTTAACAACGTCGAGAGTAAACCCGGTTTGGGTTATCCGCATGATTGGGAGAATCAGGACAAATGGAAAGGCGGCTGGATCCGTAAGATTAATGGCAAATTGTCACCGCGCATGGGAGGCAGGATCGGCGTCTTATCCAAGATCTTTGCCAACCCAGATGTACCGGCATTGGATGACTATTACGAACCTTTTGATTTTGATTACCAACACTTGCATAACGCGCCAGCCGGAAAACATCAGCCGGTTGCTCGTCCGCGGTCGCTCATTACCGGCCAACGGATGGAAAAAATAGAGAATGGCCCAAACTGGGAAGAAATCCTCGGTGGTGAGTTTTCAAAACGATCCAAAGACCAGAATTTCGCCCACATACAGAAGGAAATGTACGGGCAGTTTGAACATACGTTCATGATGTATTTGCCGCGTCTATGCGAGCACTGCCTCAATCCGGCCTGCGTGGCAACCTGCCCGAGTGGCGCGATTTATAAGCGGGCTGAAGATGGTATTGTTTTGATTGATCAGGATAAATGCCGAGGTTGGCGTATGTGTCTGACCGGCTGTCCTTATAAAAAAATCTATTTCAATTGGAAAAGCGGTAAATCTGAAAAATGTATTTTCTGTTATCCACGAATTGAATCCGGTGAACCCACGGTCTGTTCTGAAACCTGCGTTGGACGCATTCGTTATCTGGGCGTGTTGCTGTATGACGCCGATGCGATTGAACAGGCAGCATCAGCGGCAGATGAGAAAAACCTCTATCAACGACAACTGGATATCTTCCTCGACCCCCATGACCCAGCGGTCATTGCGCAAGCGGAAAAAGACGGTATCCCATCCAGTGTGATTGATGCAGCGCAGCGTTCACCCGTGTACAAAATGGCCGTGGAATGGAAATTGGCACTCCCTCTGCATCCTGAATATCGGACCCTACCAATGGTGTGGTATGTCCCGCCATTGTCACCGATTCAATCAGCGGCAGATTCAGGTGCAATGCCTCACAACGGCGTTCTACCCGATGTCGAAAGTCTGCGTATTCCAGTGCAGTATTTGGCCAATTTATTGACTGCGGGTGATACCCAGCCGGTATTAATGGCGCTCAAGCGAATGTTAGCCATGCGGCACTATAAGCGAGCAGAAACAGTTGACGGGAAGATTGATCTTAGTGCACTAGAGGCGGTTGGGCTGACAGAGGCGCAGGCGCGGGAAATGTACCGCTATTTGGCCATTGCCAATTATGAGGACCGCTTTGTTATCCCCTCCAGTCACCGCGAAATTGCCCGTGATGCCTTCCCAGAAAGTAAAGGTTGTGGTTTCAGTTTTGGTGATGGTTGCCATGGCAGTGACAGCCGCTTCAATTTATTTAATAGCCGCCGAATTGATGCCATTGATGTGACTAAGAAGACAGATCAAGGGGGCCAGTTATGATGAGTTTGCGGATCATTTCCCGCTTGCTGGAGTACCCAGATGCTGATCTGTGGCAACACTCGCATGAACTAATTGAAGCACTGACCCAGGCCGATGAACTCACTGCTGAACAGCGCGAAACACTCACGGAATTTGTCAGTACATTATGTCGTCGCGAACTGCTTGATTGCCAGGCTGCCTATTGCGGCCTGTTCGATCGTGGCCGCGCGACCTCACTTTTATTGTTTGAACATGTACATGGTGAATCACGAGATCGTGGTCAAGCCATGGTAGACCTCATGGCACAGTATCAGCGCGCAGGGTTGATACTCGACTGCAAAGAGTTACCGGATTTCCTACCACTTTACCTTGAGTATCTGGTTAGCCAGTCCGTGGCTGAGGCCACATTAGGTTTACAGGATATTGCGCCAATTCTGGCGCTCTTGGGTGCACGTCTTCACCAGCGTGATAGTGAATATGCTCAGTTGTTTGATCTGCTATTAGCCCTGTCAGGCAGTGATATTCGTAGTGAAAATCTTGACGAGAAAGTGGCGGGAGAAACCCGCGACGACACACCAAAGGCGCTGGATGCCGTATGGGAAGAGGAGCAAGTGAAATTTCTCGGCAGCGAGGGTTGCTCCTCAGCTCAACATGGGAGCCGCCAAAAGCACGTTTCCGATGCCGTACTGCCACAATATCTCAATATTCAGTCCGCATCTGAGGCTAAAAAAGTGGTTCAGTCCAATGCAGCAGCAGACGTTAAAGGAGTCAGGCTATGAATTTCCTGAATAAATTCTTTTTTGAGATTTATCCTTATCTGGCACTGACCATTTTCTTATTAGGAAGTTGGTTGCGCTACGATTATGGCCAATATAGCTGGCGCGCAGGCTCCAGCCAGATGTTGGATAAAAAAGGGGTCCGTCTGGCATCAAATTTATTCCACATTGGTATTTTGGGCATCTTCTTTGGTCATGTACTGGGGATGCTGACACCACATTGGATGTATGAATCCTTTCTACCCATAGAAACAAAACAAAAAATGGCAATGATCGCTGGCGGTGCTTGTGGTGTCATGATGCTAATGGGTGGCGCCATGCTGCTACACAGGAGGCTAACCAACCCACGAATCAGGGCAACCAGTACCACTGTGGATATCTTGATCTTGGTTCTGCTGGTGGTACAAGTCAGTTTAGGATTACTCAGTATTCCGTTTTCAGCTCAGCATATGGACGGTAGCGAGATGATGAAATTGGTAGGTTGGGCGCAATCAATTGCGACGTTCCGCACTGGTGCATCGGCCTATCTGACGGATGTTGCACTGATTTTCAAATTACATATTGTGTTGGGGCTAACGCTGTTTGTACTGTTCCCCTTCTCACGACTGGTGCATATTTGGAGTGTCCCAATCGAGTACCTGACTCGCCGATATCAGTTAGTGCGTAACCGTCATTAGTCATAATAGAAATCGGTCCGTAGGCATCGTCATTTACCTACGGACTGAAACCCAAGGTACCGCCACAAATCGAAAAATCAATAAGCAATAAGAAACAAGCAATGACATAAGATAATTATTATCTTTCTGCAAGAATATACTTAAAGGCGTAGGCACTTTCCGCATCGGATATGTCCAATTTATTGGAAGGTTGAGCAAGGATAATAATATCTACAGAGTACTACGAATTAAATTTTCGCCCACCGCATGTATATAAGTTACCCACCATCCCTCAATGAATTTTTATGCATAAAGCATATTCTACCAGTCAATACCCCCGAAATTTAACGCTTAAGAAAAGCTTTAACACCCTAAGAATTAAAAGGAAATTCAAATAAAATCAACACCTTTAATTTCATTGCTACTATACTGAATAACCGTAGGCAATAATAATATGAAATAAGGATACCCAGATGAGCGCTATCATTGTTGATGACCATCCGTTAGCTAGGATTGCTATCCGAAACTTACTGGAAAATGAAGGGATTGCCGTATCACTTGAAGCGTCTGATGGTGCTGAAGCGCTAGCGTTGATTGAAAGTCATCAACCAGAGATTGTTATCTTAGATGTTGATATCCCGACACTCACTGGTATCGAAGTTGTTGAAACACTAAGAAAAAAACAATATAACGGTATTATTATCGTTGTTTCAGCTAAAAATAATATCTTCTATGGCAAACGTAGTGCTGATGCAGGGGCAAATGCCTTCGTGAGTAAAAAAGAAGGTATGGCAAATATTACTGCTGCGATAAATGCGGCCCAGAATGGATATAGCTATTTCCCCTTTTCATTAAGTGGATTTGTCGGCAGCCTCAACTCTGAAGAAGAAAAGCTGCAATCGCTCTCATCGCAAGAAATCAAAGTTATGCGGCATATTTTAAATAGTATGGATACCGCACAGATTGCCTCTGAGATGAACATCAGCAGTAAAACAGTGAGTACTTATAAAAGTCGTTTAATGGAAAAACTGGAGTGTAGGTCATTAATGGAATTATTTTCATTTGCCAGTCGCAATAAGATTGGTTAATCATCATGTCACAAAAATTTATCAGTATTTTCTTCTCGCTCATGATGCTGATGCCCTTGGCTCATGCAGCCCCCGTCGCGCCTATCGCGTTGGAGCTGGCGGGTCACTCTGAAGCAGACCTCCCGACAATAAAACTCAGCAATGATGAGCTACTTTGGTTAGCGAAAAAAAGTAAGCTGACCGTGGCTGTCTATCCTCCCGAATTCCCCCCGCTGGCATTTAATAGTCTGACTGGGCGCTATCGGGGGATGAATGCAGATTATTTGGCGCTCTTACAAAGTTCCCTTAATACTGACATTGAAGTGAAGCGCTACCCTGACCAACAGCAAGCCTTGGCAGCGATAAAAGCGCGTAGCGTAGATCTTATCCTCACCAAACAGACCGACCATATTGCTATTAATAGCCCTTTTATTGTCTCTGAACCGATAGTCCGCTCTTATCCCATGCTGGTGACACGGCAAGATGAAACAATGCAGCCGCTGCATACAAATAAACGTGTCAACATTGCTATTACAGGGGGATTTCCGTCAGAAGAATTTATCAAGCAATCATTTCCTCATGCCAATATTGTTACTTTTGACAGTGAATACAGGGCGTTGGAATCGGTAGTTGAGCGGCAAAGCGACTATTTTATTGGCAACAATCTCACCGGCAATATCGTCATGGCGAGGGATTTTCCCTATACGCTTAGTGTGGTCAAATTCTGGGAAAAACCGCAGATCAGTAACCGCTTCATCGCGTTAGAAAGCGATAAGCTGCTAATTGATATAATCAATACATTCCTCAGTGTAGAAAGAGATCAAATTCATAATCATGAGACTCAATTTTGGGTTGATGGTGTTAGCCTCTCACATCTTGCTAAACCACTCCCCCTGACGCCAAAAGAAAAACTCTGGCTACAAAAAAATCCTAAGCTGCGTGTACTCATTAATCCTTACTATGCCCCTTTTACGATGGTGGATGAAAACTCGGAAATCCGAGGGCTTATTGGCGATATTCTTAATCTTATTCAACTAAAAACAGGCCTGGAATTCGAGCCCATTATCGTCAATTCTAACAGTGAAATGGCGAATATTATGCGCAAAGGTGATTGGGATATATTGCCGACGACAACCTACAGTTTAGAGCGTGAATATTATCTTTCTTTCACCCATCCTTTTATTGCGACGCCATTTGTTGCCGTAGTCAGAGATAAGCCTGATGGCATTACCAAACTATCTGCGGGTATGAAAGTCGCCATACCTGAATATCATACCCTGTATGAGCAGCTTAAAAATCGATATCCCAACATTCAATGGGTCAATGTCGATAATAGTAGTGTGGCACTCAACATGGTAAAAGATGGGCGTGTAGATGCTTCTATCTATAATCTACTTTCTGCTCGGTATATGATTGACCATTATTATCCCGGAGAATTAAAATATTTCCGTATTGCTGATGATACACCCGCATTAATAAGTTTTGCATTCCCTCGAGGGAATACAGAGTTACAACATATTCTTAATAAATCGCTCGACGATATTCCGCAAAAGGAAATATCACGACTGGCTGCCAAATGGGCGAAAATGCCCAATATTAAAATTGACACTTGGAATTTATATAACAAGCAATTTTACTTGGTCATCGCACTAGCTGCACTGTTGATTTTCAGTAGCTTGCTGTGGGGACTTTATCTTTCACGCGAAATTCGCATGAGAAAAAAAACACAAGCAGCACTCGAAACTCAACTCAGTTTTCGCCAAACACTCTCTAATTCGATTCCTATGCCGGTTTATATCATATCGCTGGAAGGTGAGTTGCAGAGCTATAATAGTGCGTTTACAGATTTCTTTTCACCGGAGCTGCGTGAGGAGATCCGCCCATCGTTATTTGATAGCCGCCACCCACTCGCTAATATCTTCTCCGTCATCCACCATGATATTGAAAAAGGCCTGATACCGGAATCTGTCCTTGCTCATCACTTGGTGCTCAATAACGGCCAAGAAGAGCGGCATATTGTGCATTGGCTGACCCTGTGCCTTATGCCCGCAAATGTTCCTGCAACCATTATTTGTGGCTGGCAAGATATCACCGAATCGAAGCAGTTAATGAAAGCGCTTCAGATAGAAAAAGACAAAGCGATACATGCCAATCAGGCAAAAAGCACTTTCTTAGCGAGCATGAGCCATGAAATTCGAACTCCGATTAGCACTATCATGGGCTTCTTAGAGCTGCTATCTACCCATAAACAATCTCCTGACGAAGATCAAGAATCGATTCAATTAGCCTATGCCACTGCGCAGCACTTACTAGGATTAATCGGCGATGTTTTGGACATGGAGAAAATTGAATCCGGCAATTTTGAGCTAGCGCCTGAATGGGTAGATGTTGAAGCGTTGATAACCAGTACGCTAAGAACCTTTGAAGGGCTGGCTAAACAAAAAAGTCTCCAGCTCATTTTTGTTAATCGATTAGTGAAAGGGGAATATCTGTGGCTTGACCCGCAAGCCCTGCGGCAGATATTAAGTAATTTTCTCAGCAATGCCATTAAATTTACTCAACAAGGCAGCATTGAAGTCTGTGTCGAAACACATGCCAAGAGTAAGACGCAAACTCAATTAATATTGACCGTGTCGGATACTGGCCTTGGTATAAGCCAACAAGATCAGCAAAAGTTGTTTGAACCCTTTAGCCAAACGCAAGTAGGCAAACAACAAATGGGGTCTGGTCTCGGTTTGGCAATATGTCGCGAACTGGTCTCGCGCATGGGCGGTGAAATTAAGATGCTCAGTGAATTGGGTCAGGGAACGACCTTAACGGCTACGTTTACGCCGGAGGTTTCGCGTGACGCGGTTATCGCAATACAGACGTCAAAATACGCAACTGAGCTCCCTAAAAATCTTAATATTCTCGTGACTGATGATCATCCTAACAATCGCCTGCTGTTAAGACGCCAGTTAGATAAGTTGGGATATCATATCGACGAAGCTATAGATGGGGTTCAGGCATTAGAATTAATTAAGCGAAATAGCTATGACCTGCTGATTACAGATATCAATATGCCGAATATGGACGGCATTACTCTCACCCGTCATATTCGAGGCTTCAATCAAGATATTGTTATTTGGGGATTAACTGCGAATGCGCAAGCAGAGGAGAAAGAGCGCTGCCTCGCCATTGGGATGAATTTATGTCTCTTTAAGCCGGTGAGTTTGCAACAGTTAGAATCTTCATTACGCTTGATCGATATACGCCAGCCAAGATCTCGATTAGGGGAGCTTATCGATCTCGAATTACTCAAGACACTAACACTGGGTGATGACAAATTAATGCAGCAAATGTTGACGACTTCTCAAGTGGAAAATGGCAAAGATCTGACATCAGCTAAAGAAGCTGCTCGTATAGGAGATTGGGCTGCACTGCAAAATCATTTGCATCGTATTAATGGCTCAGCACAAATTTTAGGGGCTGCTGCCTTACTTGCACTTTGTGAGCAGTTGGAAAGCCATGAACCAACTCAGGTCCCAGACCCTATTATCGAAGAAGGATTGCAACAATTGACGAAGCAACTAACTGAACTTAACGATGAGATAGACTTGATGTATCAGGCATAAATAGGCCGATTCGGATAAACAGTAAATATGTTGAATATTGAGATATAGGAAAAGTTGCATATGAATAAGAACCGGATATCAAAAATTCTGTTTGGTGTCATGGCCTTTGTTGGCACCATTACATTGATTCCTGCAGCACAAGCTTGTACCAGAGCTGTGTATCTAGGGCCGGAAGATTTAGTGATAACAGCAAGGTCGATGGATTGGAAAGAAGACCTGCATTCCGATCTGTGGATATTCCCACGAGGAATGGAACGTACAGGTAATGCTGGGCCAAACTCAGTAGTCTGGACATCAAAATATGGCAGTGTGATCACCGCAGCCTACAATATTGCCAGCACTGACGGTATGAATGAAAAAGGTTTAGTGGTGAACATGTTGTGGTTAGCTGAATCTCAATATCCAACGCCAACCCCAGATAAGCCTAACCTTTCACTGGCTGCATGGGGGCAATATGTTCTCGATAATTTTGCCACTGTCGATGAAGCCGTTAAGACATTAAAAAATGAACCTATTACGGTATTAACCAGTAAAGTACCTGGTCAAGAAAGGCTGGGGACCATTCATCTCACGCTTTCCGATCCCAGCGGAGATAGTGCTGTATTTGAATACATTGATGGAAAACTGACGATTCATCACAGCCGAGAGTACCAAGTTGTCACGAACTCGCCGACCTATGACAAACAATTAGCCATTGATTCATATTGGCAAAGAATTGGTGGCACTAACATGCTACCGGGCACCAATAGCTCCAGTGATCGTTTTGTTCGAGCACAGTTTTATATTAATGCGATTCCAAAATACACGGATAAGCAATTGGCTACTGCAAGTGTGCTGAGTGTTATTCGTTCTGTTTCCGTTCCTTATGGTATCAGTACGCCTGATGAGCCAAATATTTCTTCCACCCGCTGGAGAACACTCTCGGATCAGAAGAATAAGATTTACTATTTTGAATCCACTCTGATGCCAAATACATTTTGGGTCGACTTTAACAAGGTTGATTTTTCAAAATCTGCTGAAGTTAAAAAACTGAAGATTAGTACACCTCAAGCAATTCAGTATACCGGTGATGTTTCTGCACATTTTCAACCTGCGAAACCCTTCGTATTTGAACCTGTGACACCTTCAGTATAACGGATTTGAAGGGAGTTACTTTCCCTTCAAATTTTAATCTATCAATCATAAGTCTATTTTAACGCTAACGCATTGAATGTATCTCTACCATCACTAAATCTGTTAATCCCGTGACCAGCAATTGCAATGAAAGCGTCACCAAAATAATACCTGAAATACGCGCCAGCGTATCCATTGCCCCCGTAGAAAGCCGACCCTGTAATGGACCTGAGACTAAAAAGGTCAACGCAATTGTCGGCGCCATCATTAATATCACGGCTGACAGCGTCATCATGCCTTCTAACGTACTATTGTGCGCTGCGGATGATATCCCGACGGCAATCGTCCCTCCTCCCATCGATAACGGAAATAACAACGGCACCACAGCCAGATCACGAAATCGTTTAGGATTATCACTATCTAATGCGTGATTACTTTGCTCTACTTTGGTTCCACGCATCATCAATGGCCAACCTTGAAACAATAAAGCAGCCCCGCCAGTGACGGTTAAAGCGTGCGGGCTTAACCCTAATGCCATCAGCATGTAATTACCCAGCCAAATAACAAAGAGCATGATCACGACATATTCAAACGCCACACGCCAAGCTAATCGCTTTAGAATCGTGTTGGGGACACCATCTAAAATAATTGCCGCGGTAGCCATCGTGGCTGGAGGGCTAAACATTGACAAAAAAGTGATATACAACAATAAAAACTGAAGCAGCCACTGTTCCATGTTTTTTCCTATTATGACTTGCGGACTAACCGTGAATATAACGACACGCTTTAACTATATTAAATATATGAGAATATTCAGCGATTAAGCAATGTTTAAGTCACGACAGCGAGAATAATACGCTAGCGGTAAGGCGATCATAATCATTGTGGTTACCAATGCAATTGTTAAAATCAATTATTGATAATGATTATCGTTTACTTTTTGTTTAAATTCAATAGCGCATTATTGGATTGGACATTGCATTTATGACTTCGAAGGATCGACGATGAAAGTAATCAACCTCACCATACTTTTAATATTTGATAGGTTATGCCTATCTCCACAGGTAGAGAATGTAGACGATACCTCTACGCATCCTTGGGTAAATGAGTCGGTCACTGTTAATCAATCTTCTATTTCCTGAAATGCACAGCAATATTCAATCTGTATTATTCAAATTTAACCAAGGTTTTTTTTTATGAAAAAGCACTCATTAGCAATTTTTGCCACATTGGTATTATCTGGCTGCGCGACAAAATGGGAGCCATTAAATAATCCGACACTAACGCTTCAAGAAGCTAAGAAACTTTGTCATGAAAAAGCACAGGCTCAATACCCCGTCAGAAATGAGGTCGCGACAAGAAGTGTTCAACAACCGACCTATATAAAATGTAATAAAAAAGACGATGGATGCTCTAGCAGTGGTTACAAATCAGATAAAGTCTTAGGTTTTGAGAGCTACGCCATGGATGTAAATGAAGACAGTAGAAATAGTATGTTTTTAGCTTGCATGGAAACTAACGGGTGGAAAAAACCAAATTGGTTAGATGCGTATCTCTGAAATATCCACAATGATATTCACCATCCCATTTAAGCGATAGAAAACCTCATCACTAATTTAGGTAACATATTGATATGTTACCCACTTAGTTAAATAAGCGAACTGACAAACTCTCTTCTTGTATGGAAACAAAGCTCAATGATAAGAAAGTCAATATTTGTCACGGCATTGATACTCTCTGGTTGTACACCCAAACCAACACCTCCTGAAAATTTTAAGTCACTCAATAATCAACAACTATGCCAAGCTCTTGGATATAACTCAGACAAAGCAGTTGCGACACTCAGTATATTGAATGAAATATCATCTAGAGGAGAGTCAATCGATATGGATCAGTGTCATGCACTTGAAATGGCAACCAGAGAACATCCGGTAGATTTTCTTAAAACAGAACCGTGGGATGATTTTTCTCGTCAGGTAAACAAGAGAATCATGGAGGATATTCAAAAAATGCATCGAGAAGGAAGACTCTAAGCATCGTTTTCAAATCAAATGCATTGGATTACTTGAAGTAGCATGTGAATCAATATTGGCTATATCTAAGACAATATCATCGTAAATTAATTATCATCAACAAGACCATCAACAAATATAGCCAGACAAACTCGCCTGGCTATATTGTATGACGACACTAGTGATAAATGAGAGTTAATGTACTTTTTTACCATCCACCACGATATGATGCGGTGAACGCGCTCTTGGATGAATAAAGAAATGCCCTTTCGGCGCAGTATCGGCTGTAATGGGGACTAGCGTGACATTATTTGTTTTTCCTTTCTTATCATGTAGCGCATAAATAATGAAAGGAATCGCTAATACAACCAAGAAACTGACAGCCAGCAAACCAGCATAAATATCATTAGCCTCTTTACCTGGCAAGCCAGACGGCGGGAAGAACGACACGACAAACGCAGTGATTGACGTGATTAAGCCAATCGTTGCCACGGTTATCTTAACGGCATTTCCCCCTGGGATATTAAAGGTACGTTTGTTTTCTGGCTGTTTCCTAATCAACGTAATATAGCCGAGGAACAGCAAGAAATAACTGCACAGATAAATCACGACGGTCAGGGCTAGCGCAATCAAGAAGGACATGTTATTACCGCCCCCCGTATTCGTCAGCACAATCAGCGCAATAGACGTAATCACTAACTGAGAAATAACCAAGGTAACGGGCACACCGTTCTTGTTCATTTTGGCAAAACGAGCAGGCAAAATGCCTTGCTGCGCGGTGACTAACATTCCGCGAGAAGGCCCAACTATCCAAGCCGCAATTTCAGCCAGCACACCTAGCAATAGCAGTGCGGCAATAACACGAATAGCCCACTCAAATCCCGGACCAAAATGATTAATCAGTACGGTAAAGCTCTGCATCACCCCCGCAGAAAGATTTATCTGTTCGTGGGGAATCACCGCTGCAATAGAAAGCCCGCCAACTGAACTTAAGCAAATCGCAGCAAACATAAGCAGTAACATGGCAAGCGGATAATCGCGGCCAGGATTTTTCATTTCATTGACATGGGTTGCGGATGCCTCAACACCCATATAACTCAAGATGAAAGCAACAAATACCACTAACGTTCCCATACTGGTAAAGTCAGGGAAAAATGTTGCTGCACTGATTTCAATGGCAACGGGCGCACCTGCATGCAAATAGAAAATGACTAAAATAACTAATATGGCCGCGGGCAAAAGTATGCCGGCAAAGAAACCAATTTTCGCAATACGTGCGGTATTTTTAGTACCACCAAATTGGGTGAAAGCCAGTGCCCATAAAATAATCAGCGCGGCGATTGTTTTGACAACCGGCTCCTCATTCAACGCTGGCCATTTGAGGATATAAGAAAGTGCACCTAGTACAAAATAGAGCATGGGAATAAAACCAATGGCGATTTGCAAATAACCAAAGGAAATGGCTGCAAATCCCCAACGTTCCCCTAATGTCTTAGAAACCCAAGTAAATACCCCGCCTTCTTGCCAACCTTCAACTGTCGCCATTTCAGCGGCGCATAAACCAACGGGAATAAACCAAAGCAATCCACCTAAAAGTAAGAAGAAAATAAGCGCAAAACCGGAAGTTGCAAAAGTTGGATATTCATAAACCGCCATCACCATGGATGCCGTTATCGCAAAAAAGCCTAATAACGATAACTGTTTTGGCGTGGCGCTCGTTTGTATACTCGCCATAATCACTCTCCTGAAGAAAGATAAGCCGATACTCATTGAATATTGCATGAGTATTACGGGGCAGTATTTATTGCCACCCCGTAAATTAAGTTATCGAATCGTTTTATCCGTGGTTAAAACCACTCGCTTCTTCTTCAGTCAGAGGTTTCGTGACTGGGTGGTTTTTGAAATAGTCTAGCGCTCTTTTAATATCATCAATCAACAAGCTACCGAGGTCGTAGCTCACCCCATGACGCACCAGAATACGCTGGATAACCAAATCTTCTCGGTTCGCCGGCATGGAATAGGCTGGGACCTGCCAACCGCGAGAGCGTAACTTATCGGCCAAGTCATAGAGGTTATATCCACCTAACGCCGCATTATCTTTCAGCTTCCATGCCAATGCTGGGATCCCTTTACTGCTGTCACCATCAAACAGCATTTCAAATGGCCCGATATTACTAATTTCCTCAGCCAAATACTGGGCAGTGGCATAGCAAGCATTATGGATTTTTGCGTACCCTTCACGGCCCAGACGTAAGAAATTGTAGTACTGCGCAATGATCTGACCACCGGGACGCGAGAAGTTCAGCGCAAAGGTTGGCATGTTGCCGCCAAGGTAATTGACGTTGAAAATGAGATCTTCAGGTAAATCAGAGGCTTCACGCCATACAACCCAGCCAGCCCCGAGTGGCGCTAAACCAAATTTATGGCCGGAAGTATTGATAGATTTGACTCTCGGCAAACGGAAATCCCACTCCAGTTCTGGCGCACAGAATGGCGCAAGGAAGCCGCCGCTCGCGCCGTCAATATGCATAGGGATATCCAAGCCGGTATCTTTTTGTAGCTTATCAAGTGCATCACAAACTGCTTTTACCGGCTCGTACTGGCAAGTAAAGGTGACGCCGAGTGTCGGCACCACACCGATGGTGTTTTCATCAACACGCTTGAGCACCTCTTCTGGGCTCATGATCAAACGGTCACCTTCTAACGGAATTTCACGCAATTCAACATCAAAGTAACGGGCAAATTTATGCCAACAAATCTGAACTGGCCCACAAATCATATTCGGTTTATCGGTCGGTAGCCCTTTTGCAGTACGCTTATTTCGCCATTGCCATTTTAATGCTAGCCCTCCTAACATCGCGGCTTCAGAGGAGCCAATAGTGGAGCAACCCAAGGTCGTTTCTGGTGTTGGGGAGTTCCACAGATTAGCCAGCATTCGCACGCATCGTGCTTCAATTTCTGCTGTTTGCGGATATTCATCTTTATCGATCATGTTCTTATCGATAGACAAATCCATTAATTCACGAATTTCGTCGTCGACCCATGTTTGGCAAAAAGTGGCCAAGTTTTGACGAGAATTACCGTCTAACATGAGTTCATCACGAATAGCGCTAAACACATTACGCGCATTACGTTCTTTCGCTGGAAAAGTAGATTTAGGCATCGATTTTGCTAAATCAATAGAAGCGTACACATCATCGTTTTCATTGTAGTTAGTAAATACGTTATTTTTATCCATAACCTCACCCTTAAGGAGAATGTATTAAATATTAAAGTATTGACTGATACGATCCGAAAAATAATAATCTTTTCAGAACGATGTGGCAGGATTTCATTTTTAGCCTACACAATCATTGATGACTATTTATGCTAGCTAAAGAGTCATGTTCAACAATATTAAATGTATTACAAAAAACTCAGAATGCCAGAATTCTTACTCATTTTGAGGTATTTTAATTTAACCAACTGTTTTTAATCATTTATTTTATTGAATTTTATTATCCTTAACACGGATTAATTCTATTGGTGAAAATGTCATTTGTTACGTAATAGTAAAAGTTTGCAAATAAGTAAATTAATAAAAAATTCACCGAAAACGCTAAAAACAAATGATTTACAATCGTCAGCATCAGAAAAATCATCATATTTGTTATGTTTTTTATTGATACCAAGTACAGGGAATATGTTAGTGTGCTTCTCTATCCAATATTTTTTATCGTTTATCAATAATCAGAAGAAACCATGGATAATTCACTACAAAAAGTTGCTGCACAATTACGTTGCCCAGATGGGGAGGACGGAAAAGCATTAGGCCATATCATGAACATGCGTAATCTCCCTGTGATCATGAGCGGTATTAATCAGCTTTGTCTGAGTGAGGGTGATCGCCTGCTTGAGTTGGGATATGGCAATGGCGGGTTGTTAGGTTATATTCTTTCTTTGGCCAATAACCTCCACTATACCGGTCTGGAATTTTCACCATTAATGCATCAAGAAGCTTTGGCCTTCAATCACCCGTATATTCAAGCGGGCTGGGCAGATTACCGTTTGTATGATGGCGTCACTCTTCCGCTAGCCGATGCCAGTGTCGATAAAGTGTTAACCGTCAATACGATATATTTTTGGCAGCAACCCGATGCATTACTCAAAGAGATCTGCCGAGTATTGACCGTTGGTGGGCTTTTCTGTGTGACGTTTTGCGATAAAGCCTTCATGGCGAAACTGCCTTTTGTCGAGCATGGGTTTCAATTGTATAGCGAGTCAGAGGTGCGAGCCTTAATGGCGAATTCACCGTTAAAACTGCACACGCAAGAGCATAAAAAAGATAAAAGTATCAGTAAAACAGGCGAGATCGTTGACCGTGAGTTCATCAGTTTGGTATTCGAACGAACAGCTTAATCAGACACATCCCTAGATTTAGGCTAATTCCACACCAAAAGAGACGATTAGCCATCAAACTTAAATATTGTAATTTATTGAAAAATAAAAACATTAAGTAAAAACTCAATATATCATTCAAAGCAAAATCATCAGCTACGGCAAGCTTTATACCCTAGTTCGCTTTCCAATAACCTGATAAAAAGTGTAAAATAGGCCCCCATCAAAGCACCAATCAATTTTTTATCACTTTTTTATATTTATTGAATTTAATTTCAAGGGGTTATAGAGATGAGTTTACCAAACTGTCCAAAGTGCAATTCTGAGTTTACATGGCAGGACGGGGAAAAACTAAATTGCCCAGAGTGCGGAAATGAGTGGTCAGAAAACAATGCTTCATCCGCTGATGAAGAGGGTCTGGTAGTACGTGATGCCAACGGTAACCTGCTAGCTGACGGCGACTCAGTCACTGTAGTGAAAGATCTGAAAGTAAAAGGCAGCTCTTCAACGCTGAAAATTGGCACTAAAGTGAAAAGCATTCGCTTGGTTGAAGGTGACCACAATATCGATTGTAAAATTGATGGTTTTGGTCCGATGAAGCTCAAATCTGAGTTTGTTAAAAAGAGCTAATGGCCTAAGTCTGCCTCTTGCCCCCTGTAGAGTGACAATATTCTCTGTAGCTTAGGAGATTCACTTGCATTGGGGGCCGTTCGTTTCCCTAGCCTTCCCCCATTAATTTCCCCTTATACCCAATTCAGTACTGTTGATAGACACAAGCACGCCACTCCTCCCCCATCCATTTTTTGACTGTACGATCGTCAGCATCGATAATTTAGATATATCTTTTTTGATTTCCCCTCTTGCAAACTTCGATATATCGATCTAGATTAGATATATCGAAATTGTTTCGATATATCTAAAGGAGATAAATTATGTTTGGATTTTCAAAACGTGGTCACGGCCACTGTGGCGAACATCGGGAAGAACACCACCGCGGCGGTGAAAGAATGCATCGTGCTGGTCGTCACCCAATGGCCGGTAAAGGCCCAGAAGCAGGCAGAGGTGGGCGGCATGGTCGTGGTGAGAAGATGCAACGCCTGTTTGAGCACGGTGACTTACGTGTTGTCTTATTGGCATTGCTTGATAAAAAACCTAGCCACGGTTATGAGCTCATTAAGGCAATCGAAGAGGCTTCTTCAGGGCTGTACGTGCCAAGCCCAGGCGTTATCTACCCGACGCTGACACTGCTTGAAGAGCAAGATTTTGTCACCCCTGTTGCCACCGGTAATGGCCGTAAGAGCTACCAAATTACTGATGCTGGTAAGGTTGAGTTACAACAAAATCAAGCCATGGTTGATGTCATCTTTTCTCGACTGGCGCAGGTCAATCGCCGTCCTGAAGGGAATCTGGCGGAAGGCATTTCTGATGTGATGCACCGTTTACGTCATATTTTGCGTAGTAACATGGTGCGCTCAGACGTGACACCAGAGCAGGTAGTCCGCATTAATGCCGCGTTAATGACCGCAGTAGAAGCCATTGAGAAAGAGTTAACACCACGATCGGCAGATACCACGACGGATGAACAGGAGAAAAACTGATGCCCGGCTATCGTTATCGAATCACCATTGAGCCTATGACTGACCGTAAAGGTGAGCCGATTGATAAAGCCCCTGTCACATTTGAAGCCGAGAATCATGATGAGATCCTCGGCATCATCGAGCGGTTACAGGCGCGCGAAGATCTGGATTTTGGCAAAGATAAAACAGCGGCCTTCGCTTTAGGGCTGAAGTTATTCTCAGAAACCATGATGGAGAACCGCAAACATCCCTTATTCGCGCCGCTTCGTACTGCGTTTACTGAATTTATGATGCTGTTGAAAAAAGGGCCATCTCACGATCGTCACGAGCCCTAAAATCGAAAAGGCCACTGTTATGCGTGATGAGGTGGGAATATCACTTATCGAGGATATTCCCAGCATTTTTAACTCAAATCAGCACCGTTACTGGCAATGACTTTTTTATACCAATAGAAGGATTTCTTTTTCTTACGGGCTAAAGAACCCTTCCCTTGGTCATCACGATCAACATAGATAAAGCCGTAACGTTTGCTCATTTCGCCGGTCGAGGCAGAAACCAAATCGATGCAGCCCCATGAGGTGTATCCCATCACGGGGATACCATCGTCAATCGCCTCGCCCATGGCCTTAATATGCTCGCGCAAATAGCTGATGCGATAATCGTCTTCAATTTCACCCTGCTGGTTAATCTCATCTTTTGCACCCAAACCATTTTCAACCAGAAACAGTGGTTTCTGATAGCGGTCATACATCATGTTCATGGTGATGCGTAACCCCAATGGATCAATGCCCCACCCCCACTCACTGGCCTCGATATGCGGGTTTTTCAGGGATTTAACGATATTCGCTGCGCTGCTGTTATGTTCGTTCATCTCAGCTGATGCACAACGGGAGGCGTAATAGCTGAAGGAAACGAA
This sequence comes from Yersinia massiliensis, assembly GCF_003048255.1. NCBI lineage: Bacteria > Pseudomonadati > Pseudomonadota > Gammaproteobacteria > Enterobacterales > Yersiniaceae > Yersinia > Yersinia massiliensis. The sequence continues at coordinate 1,473,146 of NZ_CP028487.1, read as the reverse complement.
ATCTACCGTGTCTTTCAGAATATCGTCATCACCTGCTTCTGTGATGATTGAAATGCCCTTCTCTCTGAACAGGCGTTTGGTGTAGGCCGGATAAGCACCGCGCGCTTGCACATCAATGAAAAACAGATTCTCTCGGTCCTTTTCCAATGCCGCCCAGACATCTTCCGGTTTGCAGGTCCGCGGGTAGAAATTCCCCCCTGCAAGCATGCATCCGACCTGATTATTCGCATTGACCTCATGGGCAATCTTGGTTGCCAGTGCGCTGGCAAGCAGTTCGTGGTGAGCGGCCTGATATTTGACCTGTTCCTGATTTTCATTAGGTTCAAAGACTAATCCAGCACCTGAGAACGGGCTATGAAGCAGGATATTAATTTCGTTAAAGGTCAGCCAATACTTCACTAACCCATCAAAGGCTTCAAAACAGGTCCGCGCGTAGCGGGTGAAAAACGCCACCATTTTGCGGTTACGCCACGAACCGTATTCCGTCACGAGGTGCATCGGCACATCAAAATGGCACAGCGTCACTAACGGCTCAATATTGTGCTTTTTGCATTCGCTAAACAGGTCACGGTAAAAGGCTATTCCCTCCGCGTTTGGCGTCATCTCATCGCCATTCGGGTAGATCCGGCTCCATGCAATGGAGGTACGGAATACGGTGAATCCCATTTCAGCCATCAATGCGATATCGTCTTTGTAGCGATGATAAAAATCTATCGCCTGATGGCTCGGGTAAAACTCATCGTCTCTTAAGGTAAAACGCTTTTCCTGCCCCAATTTCACCGCTAAACGGTGTGGTCCATGGGGGATCATGTCAACCGTCGTCAGACCTTTACCACCTTCGAAACAAGCACCTTCGGCCTGGTTTGCAGCTAATGCGCCACCCCATAAAAAACCGTCGGGAAATGTTGATACAGCCATGAAACACCTCGTTTTTCAGTTAATCTTTACTGCGCTCTGCGCCGCAACGGCATCGGTCGGATGGGCGATATCACCTTCATTATCCTCGACCGGAATATCCTCAAAACCCAGTAGCAGTGTGGTGACGAATGAAATCACAATTGCCAGCACCATGACGCCAAACACCCATACGATACTCATTGGATTCGCAGGGTCGAAGAACTGGACACTGGTAAACAGCCCAGGTGAGGCCATGGAATGACTGGCTAGCCCACCAATACCCGCTACCGCACCACAAATAAACCCACTGATTAGGCTGGCGATTAATGGGCGTTTGAGTCGTAACGCGACGCCATAAAGTGCGGGTTCAGAAATACCGGCCACGATTGCCGATGCCGCCGCAGCCAGTGCTGTCTGGCGCAATTCTGGGTTTTTGGTTCGCCATGCAACAGCCAATGAAGAGCCGCCGAGCGAAAGGTTCGCACCAATTTCCGATGGCATGACCATGCCCTCTTTGCCCGTTTCGGCAATGGTTTGAATGATGGTCGGGGTGAATACACGGTGCATGCCCGTCATCACCAGCAATGGCCAGAGTGCGCCCATAATCGCCACAGAGAGCCAGCCCAGATAATCATGTACGCTGTACACCAGAGATGAAATGCCACTACCAATCCAGATCCCCAGCGGTCCGATGAAAATGATCGCGATAGGCGCAGAAATCAGCACAATCAGCATGGGCTTGAGGAAGTTTTTCGTTACCGCAGGGGTGATGCGATCAACCCAACGTTCGATATACGAGAGCAACCAAGTCATGCACAATGCAGGGATCACGGTATAAGTGTATTTCACCGCTGTGACCGAAACACCCATAAATTCAACATGCTGGCCTTGGGCGGCTTTCGCCATCAAATCAATAAAGGCGGGATGGACCAACACACCCGCAATGGCGATAGCCAGCGACATATTGGTTTTGAATTTGATGGCAGCAGAGGCCGCCACCATCACTGGCAGGAAGAAGAAAGCACCGTCACCAATCACATTAAGAATAATCAGTGTCGATGAGCCTTTCTCAAAGATACCGGTCATATCCAGTATCATTGCCAGCAATTTCACCATCGAACCGCCAATGATGGCCGGGATCAGCGGTGACATGGTGCCAATCAGTGCATCTAAAATGCCAGCCCCGATACGTCTTAAGGTAATTTTGTTTTTCTGTGGCTGAGCATTTTCAGGCAATGTACCTTCTGGTAAGAGTTTCAGCACTTCTGCATAGGCATACGCTACATTATTGCCAATGATGACCTGACATTGGTTTTCATTTCGTACCACGCCCAGCACACCACTGATCGATTTTAACTTTGCCAGATCAACCGCACTGTCATCATTGAGCACGAAACGTAAGCGTGTCATACAGTGAGTCACTGCCCCGACATTGTTGGCTCCGCCAATAGCCTCGACAATTTGCTGAGATACTGCGGCATAATTCTTTGACATGAGTAACAACTCCCCGTAACGACGCACGCTGAGCTAAGCGAACTATTTGCGGTCAAAGGGTCACTGCCCTTACCAGCATAATGGTACAATTAGCCATTGTATTCATATAGTTATGATTAAAACATTTACCGAGCAACCATCTAACTGTATTCTTTTTAGACAAATAGGTAACCGGTTCCACATGAGAATCGTTAATTGTTGATTGAATTTCAATAGCTATAGAAACAGTATTTCAATTTTGTGATGGTGATCGGCATGAATGTGGCAATTGCCCCCATTCAGCGGGCAACTTCTTATTCGCAGTAGCATGTCCGCAGCCATGAGCCATAGTCACGTATCCGTAGTCACGTGTAGAATGAACGTCAATATTTATAAGCCAGGAAGAATCTATGTCGACGATGCAGGAAGTGGCAAAAAAAGCCGGTGTCTCAAAAGCCACTGTTTCTCGGGTTCTATCAGGCAAAGGCTATGTCAGCGAAGCGACCAAAGAACAGGTCTATAAAGCGATTGAAGAAGCGGGATATCGGCCAAATTTATTGGCGCGAAATTTGGCGACAAACAAATCTGAATGTATCGGTTTCGTGGTCACCAATACACTTTACAATGGGAATTACTTTAGTGAAATTCTCTCCCAAGCCGCGAAAAAATTAGAAAATAATGGCCGGCAGTTAGTGTTAGTCGACGGAAAACACAGCGCCGAAGAAGAACGAGAGGCTATTCAATTCCTGCTAGATCTGCGTTGTGATGCCATTATTATCTATCCTCGATTTTTGACTGTCGATGATATGGATTTGATCATCGATAAATACAAACAGCCAATTATGGTGGTCAACCGAAAATTAAGAAAAAATGGTAGCCACTGTATTTTCAGCGATCATGCAGGTGCGAGTTACAACGCCACACAATATCTTATCGAACGCGGGCACCGTGATATCGCTTTTATTACCGGTTCGCTGGACTCCCCGACTGCGATTGAGCGCCTTTCCGGCTATAAGAGTGCGCTAACCGCCAGCTCTCTACCGATACAAGATACGCTGATTGTGCAGGGAAAATGGACGCCAGCATGTGGCTTCGCGGCCGTAGAGTCATTACTCACAGGTCAAGTACCGTTTAGCGCCATTATTGCTAGCAATGATGATATGGCCATTGGTGCGATGAAAAAATTAAATGAAGCAAAGATTAAAATACCGGATGAAATATCTATCATTGGATTCGATAATATTCCATTGGGGCCATTTCTTAGCCCGTCGTTATCCAGTATTAAAGACCCCGTCAGCAGCATGATCAATGAAGTCATCAACCGGTTAATATCAATGCTGGACGGGGGCTACTTATCAAACGACAATCTTTTTCAGTCTGATCTGATTGTCAGAGACTCCGTTTGTTATGGCCCTTTCTGGAGCCACAATTCATTGAGTCAAAAGCGTTAGCAAGAATTATTTAACCTGTACGCCTTCGACAGACAATATCAGCTCGACCTCTTGTGAGGCTGGGCCTAAATCGGTGGTGATATTAAAGTCTTTCAACTTAATATTACCATTCGCTTCAAAACCAGCGCGGTATCCGCCCCATGGATCACTGCCTTGACCTGTCAATTTGCTTTCCAGTGTCACAGGCTTAGTGACGCCATTTAAGGTCAGATTCCCGACCACGGTATATCCTTCGCCGTTCTTCTTCACTTCAGTAGACTCAAATGTCGCCTGTGGGAATTTACTGACGTTCAGGAATTCCTTGCTGCGCAGGTGTTTATCACGCTCTGCATGATTGGTATCAACGCTATTGGTGTTGATCACCACATTCACTTTATCGGCAGCCGGATTTTTCTCATCAAAGGTAAACGTTCCGTCGAAATCATTAAAGCTACCGTATAACCAGCTATAGCCTAAATGTTTAATCCGAAACTCGATAAAGGCATGTTGCCCTTCTTTATCGATTTTATAATCGGCGGCTACGGCGCTGCCGGCAGTCAACATCAGTGCGCCTACAGTCAGGCCCAATAGGGTCTTATTAAACATAGTTAATTCTCCATAATACAGTTGGTTAATCGGTGCTACGTCCCAGCATCCGTTTAAGGGTAATATCACCATCAATAAAGTGGTGCTTGATTGCAGCCAACCCATGCAATAGTGAAAGTACGACTACAGCCCAAGCCAGATAAAGGTGCACAGTTCCGGCGGTATCTGCCTGTTCAGGTAAGCCCGTTAATGTCGCAGGCACAGAAAACCAACCAAATACATTGATAGGTTGCCCATCAGCCGTCGAGATTAAATAACCGCTGAACATAATACAAAATAGAATAATATATAAAGCCAAATGAGCGAATATCGCGCTGGCACGTGTAAAACGACTATAGCTTGATAAGGGTTTCGGTGGCGGTGAAATAAAACGCCAAATAACCCGAAATAGCATTACAGCAAATAATAAGCACCCAATACTTTTATGTATTTCGGGTGCTTGATGATACCAGCCATCATAGTAGCCCAGCGTCACCATCCATAATCCTAAAGCAAACAATGCATAAACGGTTAATGCTACCAGCCAGTGGATGCCAATAGTGATGCGCCCAAACTGTTCCTTGGTATTTTTCCAAAGCATAATGAGTCCCTTATTGCTCAATTCACCGAACAATAGTCAAACATTATGAAACATAAAATCAACACTTATTTGATATAAGATATATTTCCATGCTGGCTTTCAGTTATTTTGCGCGAGTCGATCATCACTCGGTCAGTTTAATTGGCCGACTTTACTTAACTTGACACAGCTCAAACAAATATAGAGAAATAAAAATGACGCTATATTAGTCAATGCCTCATCGCCAGCATAAATTCAATTAAGATAATGTCTATTTGTTATGCATAAATCGTGTCATTCACGCATCGTAATAATGCTAAGTAATAGGGGGGAATACGGTGAAGTCGTCGACATAAATCCCCCAAGCTGATAGTGATATCGGCTTGGGGGAAATCGGGTCTGAATTACTGAAGAGACTGCTGTAACATCCAGTTCAATACTTGCGCAGATAGCTTATCACTCGCCAAACCAAACGCTTCAACCACCTCATTCATATCTGTGCCTTTTATTGGCTGACGGATTTCAAAATGACGAGTGGCGATAATTCTACGGTCCGAAATTCGTACCAGTCGAGCATCGAAACTGATCAGAACTTCACTGCGATCCGTCAGGTATACGCCCTGAAATGCAGAGAGATCGCCGCTTAACTCAATATCGGCTTGTAGACTATCGTCGTCACTACTGACAGCCCGAATACGACCATCCGCACGGAATTCCTGAATCAAGCGGTTACGCAGTAAAATCGGCGCAGGATCACTCCAGCGAGAGTTTTGGTAGACCGCAATTTCCTGCCCTTGCGGTTGCACGGCAATACGCGAACTGTTCAAGAATTGACTGGTCATCGGTTGAGACACTCGCAATGACCAATCCACCGTTTGCGCACGCGGCGTATTGGTTGCCGGCGGCACTGGCAATAGATAGACCTGTGAAATCGGCGCGGTAGGAAGGATAGTACAAGCAGATAGCAACATCGCCAGCATGGAGAGCATCAGTAACCCAGTGCGGCGTCCTGCGTTGCGCATTACCTTAAGAGATATCATCGAGGCGTAAACTCCTGTGTTCTTTCACGGCCACGCAGCAAGGCTGCTGGGTTTTCTTCCAAACGGGAAACGGCGGCGCGCAATGTGGCTAATGTTCTGCGCAGCTCATCCACCGCTGGCCCCAGTTCATTCATCCCTTGCATGCCGTTATTGAGCGAGGTTTTATTTTCGCTGACCAATTTATTGAGGATCGTGCTGGTATTTTGCAATGACGCCATGGTCTTAGCTGCATCGCCGAGCAGTTGTTTCCCCTGCCCCTCCATCAATCCATTAGCATTACGCAGTAAGCGATTGGTCTGTGCTAACGTATCATTGGCCTGTTTACTGGCCTGCGCCAACTGCTGCAACATGGTGCGGATATCTGAACGCTGATCCGCCACGGTCTGGGTGACCAACGCAAGATTATCCAGCGTTTTGATCAGTCGTTGTTGGTTATCCGGTTCCAAAAGCTGATTCAAACGCACCAAGACTTCATTGGCGTTACTCATGAAACTCTCACCATTAGCTAATAGCTGGCTCATCGGTGATGGGGTGGCCACAATAATCGGGATCTCACCATCTTCCCCTTCGAGCAACGGGCTTGATTGGTTGCCACTGCTGAACTGAATATTTGAAGTGCCCGTGATCCCGGCTACCGTCAAGCGCGCTTGAGTATCTTGGCGGATTGGCGTTGACGCCGATACGCGTACCCGCGCCCAAACTTTATTGGGGTTATCTCTGTCTAAACGTAGTTGTGTCACTTCACCGACACGAATGCCACTGTATTGCACTGTACTGCCTTGAGACAGGCCACTGACCGGTTCATTGAAGACGATATCGTACAGATTGAATTGGCGGTTTGAGCCAGCGTTGGTCAGCCATAGGCAAAATAACAGCGCGGCAGTGACCACAATGAGAGTGAACAAACCAATGACAACATGGTGCGCACGGGTTTCCATATTACAACCTCTCTCCACTATTCGTTGCTGCCTGATACGCAGCTCGGCCACGCGGGCCATGAAAATACGCCTGAATCCAGTCATCAGGGTATGCCGCGACGTTATCTAAAGTATCCACTACCAGCACTTTCTTCTGCGAAAGCACCGCCACTCGATCACAAAGTGTATAGAGTGTATCCAGATCGTGAGTCACTAAGAACACCGTCAAATTTAAAGCATCACGCAATGTCCGAATCAAACTGTCAAATGCTGCCGCCCCAATGGGGTCAAGGCCCGCCGTCGGCTCATCAAGAAACAAAATATCGGGATCCAATGCCAGCGCACGGGCTAAGGCGACGCGTTTAACCATGCCGCCCGAAAGTGATGCTGGATATTTACTGCCCGCACCTGGCGGCAAGCCTGCTAATGCCAGTTTAACTTGCGCCAAACGTTCTGCTTCATCCCGTGGCAATCCCGCATTTTCAATTAATGGCAGCGCCACGTTTTCAGTCACTGTGAGCGAGCTGAACAGCGCACCGCGTTGAAATAGAACACCAAATCGGCGTTCAACCATCGAGCGGGCCTGCCCCGACAGCGCCATTAAGTCCTGACCAAAAACATGGATCTGCCCACCCGTGGGGCGGCGCAATCCAACAATGCTGCGTAACAGGACGGATTTTCCTGTTCCTGATCCCCCCACTACGCCAAGGATCTCGCCACGCTGAACATCGAGATTCAGGTCTTGGTGAACCGTCTGTTTGCCAAAGCTGTTGACCAAACCGCGGATTTGAATAATTGCTTCTTGCGACATTTGGCTCACCATCCCATTTCCATGAAAAATAGCGCCGCGACGGCATCAAGCAAAATAACGACAAAGATAGAATGCACGACACTCGTGGTGGTATGAACCCCCACAGACTCGGCGCTACCGGTGACTTTAAAGCCTTCCAAACAACCAATAATAGCGATGAGGAAAGCGAAAACCGGCGCTTTACTGATCCCCACCAGAAAATGCTGCAATCCATTACTGCTTTGCATAATCGATAAAAACATCGTCGGCGAAATGTTTAGCGCTAAAGCACACACCACCATGCCGCCGAAAATACCGCAGATCATGCCGATAAAGGTGAGCATCGGGAGTGAAATTAATAGCGCCAAGACTCTGGGCAACACCAGCAACTCGACCGGATTCAGCCCCAGCGTTTGGATGGCATCAATCTCTTCATTCGCTTTCATCAGCCCGATTTCAGCCGTAAAGGCGCTGGCTGTCCGTCCTGCCATCAAAATGGCGGTGAGCAAAACCGCAAACTCACGCAAGAAAGAAAACACCACCAGATCAACTGTAAAGATACCCGCACCGAAGGTGGTTAACACGGTTGCACCGAGGAAAGCGATGACGGCCCCAACCAAAAAGGTCAGCAGCATAATGATGGGGACGGCATTCAAGCCAATTTGTTGAATATTGGCGATAAGCGACGTCATTCGCCAACGAGAGGGACGAAACATCGTGCTGAATAAAGCTTCGAGTGTTAGACCGACAAAGCCCAGTAATGACTTGAAGTCTTGCCATAAATTGTCCATCGAACGGCCAATGTTGGACAATAACTCCAGCCAAAATGGTGAGGGCTTTTTGGGCGGTTCTACCGCTAAATCAGGTAAAACACGGCTCACCGTTTCCAGCAAGACTCGGCGCTCTTCAGGCAATGTAGGGGCGAGTTCACGCAGTTGATTAACGCGTTCCTCGCCCAGTAATAAGGCCAGTAAAGTCGCCCCAGCCGTGTCCATCGCACCCAATTGGCTAAGATCAAAGACCACCGTCGCCGGGAGATTGGCGCGTAATTGCGTGACTTCAGGCTCAAGGGTGCGGTAATGCGCTAATACCCAATCCCCCTTTGCGGCAACTCGGGCAGGTTGAGCCGAGCTATCGATATCGAGTTGTGCTGTAAACTGCCGCTCGGTCATAGAGAAAGCCTTACTCTTTATTAAGATACGGTGATGATATCGTCAATATACCAAAAACCAATTCATAGCCTTAAATAGATATATCACACACTTTAGTAAGAGTAATGACTAATCAGAGTATTGCCAGACAGATTATTAGGCGACAATTTAAGTCTTCATCCGCCGAGATATCACATTAGGCGTTCGCCCATTGTGGCGATTGTTTCCTCGGCATCGTGAACCAGACAACGGCGGCCAATAGGATCAGCAACGCACTGGCGGTGCCTAATACCAAACTATGTGACGCCGAGAACGCAAGTTTGGCGCTCACCAGTAGCTGTTCATGCCCCCCCAGACGATTAACCACTTGGATAGTTTCGCTAATGGATGCACTCGCCTGCCTCACTAGATCCGCAGGTAAATCGGCCGGTAGCACAATAGAGGCGGTATAAGCGCGCGAGAGCATCAAGCCAAATATGGCAACGCCTAATCCAGCCCCCAGCTCATAAGCCATTCCCTCAACGGCACCCGCAGCCCCTGCTTTTTCAGGCGGTGCTGCGCTCATGATGGCCGCCGTCGAGGCTAATAAAGAGGCTTCGATGCTGAACCCGAGCAATATCATCCATCCCCACGCCAGATAGGCTTGAGTGGCAAAATCGGTCCATGCCAGCCCCAGAAAACTCAGCGAACTCAGTGCAATACCTGCGCTGGCGACGGCGCGCAGCCCCAGTTTAGCCACCAGCCAACCAGAAAGCGGCCCACTTACGCCACTGGCAATCATGAGCGGTAGTAAGAACATGCCAGCATCAAGTGGGCTTTTGCCCAAGACAAACTGCAATTCTTGCGTCAGAAGCAGCTCAAAACCGACCAATGTGATCATGGCGGTCATCGCCATTACCATCCCCACCGCAATCACCCGCTGGCTGATCAACCGAAAATCGATCATCGGGGTTGGGGTTGAGAGCTGATGGCGCACAAATGCATATAGCATGATCCCACCGAACAACGCTGTCAGGGAGGTCACCACCATATCGCCACCACCACGCAGCCCCGTTTTCGCCGCATAGACCAGCATTAAAATAGCGGTAATCAAGACTAATGCGGGAGCCAGTTTCCATGTTTGCTCTTTGCGAACAGGTTGGCTGGGGATCACCACCAGCGTGGCAATAACCACAATGATAATTATGGGAATATTAATCAGAAATACCGAGCCCCAATAGAAGTACTCCATCAAGACGCCGCCCACCAGCGGCCCCATCGCGGCCCCCATGGTACCAATCGCGACCCATATCCCAAGTGCCATCGCACGTTCCCGCTCATCAGTAAAGATATGGCGCACAGCGGATAAAGTGGCAGGCAAGATCATCGCGGCACCGATAGCCAGAAAGGCACGAGCAACAATAAGCGCGGCAACCGAAGGTGCCAGCGCTGCCGCCAAAGAAGCCAATCCAAACAGAACCGAGCCGATTAAGGCCAGTCGCTTAAAGCCTATGCGATCCCCCAACGCCCCCATTGGGAGTAATAAACACGCCATGACCAGTGAGTAGATATCAATGATCCACAGCAATTCGCTGCCCGTTGCGGACAGGGCAATGCCTAACCGAGGCGCAGCGACATGTAACACGGTTGCATCAATCGATACAGGTAAATACATCAAGATAATAACGTAGAAAACGATCCACTTTTTAGACATAAAAACGCTCAAATAGGGCAATAAAATAATGTTGAACACACGTTCAAGATGCGAATAATAGCGGAAAGTTGAACTAACGTCCAATTCATCACATAATGGCGTGCACATTGATGTTCCAAATGATTGATGTTCCAACTGACTGATGTGCCAACTAATTGATGTTTCAGATTAAGGAATTCTTTTGGCCTATTTGAACCGCGAAGAACGCCACGACACTATTTTGCAGGCTGCGATGCGTGTTGCCATTTCCGAGGGGATGGCCGCCACCACCGTGCGCCGTGTTGCCAGTGAAGCAGGTGTCGCTGTTGGGCAAGTCCATCACCACTTCTCGTCCGTTTCACGTCTACGCGCGGATGCTTTTTTGTGCCTAGTGAAACAATCGCTCGCCGCGTTTATGGTCAGTAGCCAAGAGTTACCCGCCACTGAACGGGTGCTAAAGGTACTGGGTTATCCGCAAGATGAAGTGGGACAAAGAGAAACTCGGTTGTGGAATGAAGTCTCGATTTTGGCTGAGCGAGACGAATTGATTAAAGCTGCCTATGCCGTCTCGATGTCTGATTGGCATCAGGCCACACTGGATGCTATCCATGCCGGAGTGGCCAGTGGCGCCTTTCGCACTGAGGTGAATGCCAGTGATATCGCTTGGCGTTTGATCGGGCTGATTTGCGGTTTAGATGGCCTGATCCAATTTACGGAACTCGGCTTTTCCGAAGCAGAAATTATGCGCCACCTATCGGCCATCATGACAACCGAATTGCTCAAATAAGCTAATTAACCTTTGGTTTCAGCCGGTTTAACACACTGGCGGTTTTTGCCGTCAATAATTGGCTATAATCGCTATTTAATGATTATTATCCCCAGTCGAAGGGGATTATTGAGAAGATAAAATGACTCAACAATCTACTGTCGCCGATGTTATCTATTACAACGGCACAATTTATACGGCTGATACGGATAACACAGTTTGCAGCGCCATCGCGATAGGCCAAGGCTATATTCTGGCTACTGGTGGTGAGGAAATTAAGCAAAAATTCAGCGGCCCTGATACCCAACTTATCGATTTGGCTGGCAAATTTATGATGCCGGGTCTGATTGATAGCCATATGCACCCTTTCTGGGGTGGGAAACAACTGATCGGTTGTAACCTCAATTATGCCGCGCTGAGTGTTGAGCAAACACTGGATATTATCCAGAAGCACCTCGATAGTGACCCGTTTAAAGGCGAGAATGACTGGCTGACCGTACGTGCTTGGCAGCGGCAAGCAATGACGCCAGTAGGCGCGGATATGAGCCGCGCGGCATTGGATTCGCTCGACACTCGCCGCCCTGTCGCGCTGTTCTCAAATGACTGCCATACCTTAGCGGCCAATAGTCGTGCTCTTGCCCTGCTGGGTATCGATGAAAATACCCCTGTGCCACCCGATGGTAAAATTGCCCGCGATACCCACGGGAAGTTAACCGGTATTTTGGAAGATGCACCGGCCATGCGTGCCTTTGATAGCATCCCATCCGCGACACCAGAGAAGAACGTGCAAATTGCCGCCCATGTGCAGCAAGTACTCAACGCTCAGGGTGTCACTACCGTGATGGATACTCGTGTTTTTGCCGAGCAATTGCTGGCTTTCCGTCGGTTACATGAACGCGATGAATTGACCTTACGTGTGCTCGGCGCAAAAGAAGTGACCCCTGATAGCCTGCAAGGGCCAGAAGATGCCGCGCGCGTGGTGCAAGAAGTGGTGGACTTTGGTCGTGAATGGGGCAGCCAAACATGGACTCCGGCACCGGGTTTTGCCGTCGATCACCTAAAACTCTTTATTGATGGCGTATTACAGCCCCCGACCATGACAGCGGCTTTATTGGAGCCCTATCGTGCAAACCGAGGTACCGCGCAGCAACCGGACTGGCAAGATACCGATCACTATGGCGATCTCTACTTTACCGCGCCGGTGGTCAATGCCGTGATTCTAGAGTGTGCACGTGCCGGTCTGCATCCCCATACCCATACCGTGGGCGATGGCGCTATCGAGATGGTGCTCGATGCCGTGGAGCAGATGCGCGCGGCATTGCCGGGCAAAGATATCCGCCCAGGATTGGCGCACAACGAGTTGGTCGCCGCCCATCAATATGACCGTTTCGCCAAGCTTGGTGCAACGGCAGTGCTTTCATTCCAGTGGGGTGGCTTGCCGGGTGTGTTGATTGATGAAGAGCGCGAGATGCTGGGCGAAGAGCGTTTTCAACATATGGAGCCTGCTGCGCGTTTTCTGGATGCCGGTGCGCGTCTCGCTTATGGCAGTGACTGGCCGATTGACCGCTTAGATGAGTGGTACAACCTGCAAGTGGGTATGACCCGCCGTGCGTGGGATCTTGAGGGTAATCCAGCCGGTCCACGGTTAGATAATGATCGGGATTTGACGCTGATTGAAACGTTACGCTCCGCCACGATTGACGCTGCCTATATGATTGCCAAGGAGCACTATATTGGCTCACTGGAAGCGGGCAAGTTCGCTGATATCATTATTTTGAAGCAGAACTTGTTTGAACAGTCGCCGCAGACAATTTATCAAACTGAAATTGAGTGCACGATCATCGGCGGTAAATCCGTCTATCCACTGCGGACTTAATATGCAATAAAGGTCGCTACTTTGACTCACCTGAATCACGGGTTCACGCCAGTGATTCAGGTAAATCGTCGCGGTAAACATCACCCTCATTTAACCCGCATCGCGATGGGCTTTTAAAGCAGCCCCCCTTGTGTCAGAATCCGCTTCTTTATGTTTTATAGCTGCATAAAAATGCAGCATAACGGTGCTCGTTTACACCAGGAGATGATACGGTAATGCCACAAAATATTCAGTTGCGCAGAGTGCTTAAAACCCCCGCGCTGGTCGCTTTCGGCCTTGCCTACATGGTGCCATTAGGCGTATTTACCACCTACGGACAGGTGACCGTATTAAGTCAGGGCCATCTGCCCATTGCCTATCTGGTGACTGTTGCCACCATTTTGTTTACTGCCCTCAGTTATTGCCGGATGACGAGCGCCATGCCGCTATCAGGTTCCGCCTACTCTTATGTCCAGCGCAGTTTTGGCGGGAAAACCGGTTTTCTGGTGGGTTGGGCACAAATTCTGGATTATCTGTTCCTGCCGATCCTGAACTATTTAGTTTTAGGCATTTTCTTGCATGAGGCATTCCCAGCGATCCCTGCCCCTATATTCATTATTGCGTCTATCGTCAGTGTCAGCCTGCTGAATATTCTCGGTGTACGGCTACTCACTTCAGTGAATTTCTCGCTGATCGCCGCGCAGATGATCTTTATCGTATTATTTATTGCCCTGTCCTTCAGTCAGGCCGATTTAAGCCCCGCCGCGTTGATGAAGCCGCTACTGGTGAACGCCGGTGATCTTTCAGGGTTGTTATCCGGCGCAGCAGTGCTCTGTTTAGCCTTCCTTGGCTTTGATGCCATTGCCACCATGGCAGAAGAGGCGCACGACGCGAAACGCACGCTACCGCGCGCTATTTTGTTTACCGTGATTAGCGCGGGTGCCATCTTTATTGCCGTCTCTTATGCCGCGCATTTGGCCTATCCAGATTGGCAGTCACTGATCCCCTATCAGGACACGGCGAGTTTGATTATCTCAGAGCACGTCGGCGGTAAGTGGATGTATAACTTCTTTATGGCGACTTACCTGACGGGTGTGTATGCCTCGGCCATGACCGCACAGACCAGCGTGTCGCGGATCTTCTATGCCATGGGCCGTGAAGGTGTGCTGCCACGTCGAGTGTTCTTCCATTTGCATCGTAAGTTCCACACGCCATGGCGGGCCATTTTGTTCGTCGCCACTATTTCATTATTAGCCTTGTTCCTTGATCTGAACTTAGTGGTATCGATGATTAGCTTTGGCGCGCTAGGTGCATTTACCTTCGTTAATTTGAGCGTGATAAAGCATTTTCTGATCAATGAGAAGCGCCGTGGCGCATCTGCCCTGTTTAAATACGGGCTATTACCGCTGATGGGATTTGTGATGTCAGTTTGGTTGTGGCTGCATTTGGAACAGCGCGCATTAGAGGTGGGCTTGTTATGGCTGCTAGCAGGCTTTATTTATCTGTTGTGGTTAACTCGCGGTTGGCGTAATTCCCCACCGTCAGTGAATCCGGATGATATTTCACATCTACTGTAATGCATTGAAATAATAGTAAAAGGGGCCACGGATAAACCGTATCGGTACGGATAAAGTGGCCATTGCGGAGAGAACTGGCAGATCGTAAAGACGCCGTAAATACCTCCCTGTAGGCTCGAGCCGCGCCATCCTTGGCGCGGACGCTTTACTCTTCTGCCAGCCCTCACCGTTTCCGATCGAGTCGTCACAATTCATCAACAGTCTGAGGTCCACTAATGTGGCCCTCAATTATCGTCAATAACCTCTGCGCGCCCTGCCGACCGCTTCCCCCAGTTGCCATACTGCCATCGCATAGTGAGTACTGTGGTTGTAACGGGTAATGGTGTAGAAATTCGGTAAACCGTACCAATACTGATAGCCCGTGCCGACATCAAGGCGCAATAAGCTGGCTTCCTGATAATCACCCAGTGGAGTCGTCGGGCTTAGCCCTGCCGCTGATAAAGTCGAGACTGGGAACTTGGTTTTAAAGCCATTATCAAGAGAAGGTGCTTGGCCGTTCGCAAGAATGGCAACAGGGGCCCCTTTCGTCCAACCATGTGCTTTGAAGTAATTGGCAACGCTGCCAATCGCATCCTCTGGGTCCCATAAGTTGATATGCCCATTACCGTTAAAATCAACCGCATAGCTTTTAAATGATGATGGCATAAATTGGCCATAACCCATCGCACCTGCGTATGAGCCTTTCAAGCTGAGTGGGTCATTACCCTCAGCCCGCGCCATCAATAAGAAGGTTTCTAGCTCACCGGTGAAGTATTCAGCCCGACGCGGATAAGCAAAAGAGAGTGTCGCCAAGGCATCAATAATGCGCGTCTTACCCATCACTCGGCCCCAACGCGTTTCAACGCCGATGATACCGACGATAATCTCAGGCGGTACGCCGTAAATCTCGTAAGCACGCTGAAGCGCCTCTTCATATTGATTCCAGAAGATCACCCCCTTTTGCACATTATCAGGGGTAATAAATTGGTTACGATAGCGGTTCCAAGCCCCATTTGGCCCAGAAGGACGGCCTGATGTCGGTGCTTGCTTATCCATCAAACGGATAACCCAGTCCAGTTTTTGCGTTTGAGCCAATACATCATGCAATTGTTCACGTTCAAAACCGTGCTCACGCACCATTTTGTCAACAAAACGCGCGGTGTCTGGGTTATAAGCGAAATCACCGTTTTGCAGATGCCCTTGATGTTCCGGTTCAAGTAAAAAGCCGCTCTGAAGCAAAGCTCCCGTAGGTTCAGCCGCTACAGGTGCCGCAGGCTTGCTACTACAGGCCGAGAGCAAAGCAAATAAGGGGAGAAGAACAACCAAGTAGCGCATTGAATACCCATGAAACATGCAAAAAAGTGATAGCTATGTTAAGCCATTGTTTGATCCGAACAAACAGGAAAATGTAGAGATAGTGCTTTAGCAAAAGGGGATAAGCACTTATGCACACATCGCTTGGTATTTAGTAGGGCGTTGGATCAGAATAAACCGGCTCGAGGCGCTTAGCCCGCAGGTTTCGTCCCATGTCGCAACTGCCGGTATTCGAGTATGGTCAACACAATCACCACCACATCCAAGAGCGTTATCAGAATCAACATCGGTGAGTGGGTGAAAGTATAACGATAGAGTTGATAAGCAATAAATAAGCTAAAAATAACAATGGCCATAGGATAATAGCCTAACTTTTTGCGCCACAGCCCGACAATGATCCACAATTTAATCGCACCGTGAGCGACCAAATAAAAAGCCGCAAAATGCAAACTGCTGATGGAAAGACTCTGTGCAGCATGCAGCAAATAATTCGCCACGACATCACCACGGTCTTCGATAAATTCAACCTGCGTAATGCGATGTAACAGATGAAGCAAAAATTGCGGAGTAATAAAGTAGGTTAAAATCCCAGCGATAATTTCCATCACGGCCAAAATGGCTTTTAACAACAGGCTAACTTCAAAAACCGCGTGGATATTCTGTTCTCCGAAGAGATTTTTTCGATCAAAACGATGAGTGACTTTCGCCATCGCGCTAATTCCTTGCGTAGTCAAACCTAAACAATCGCAACCCAAGATAGAATAATAGCCGAATCCTGCACTCGCCTCTACGAAGCGATATTTTAATCCGGCAAGTTAAAACATTCTCGGCGAACACGCTCAATATGGATGGTCAAAAACATCAACTCTTCTTTACTGAGATCCTGCTGATAATACATTTTAATATGCCGCTGAATTTTAACGGCGCAGCGATAAGCCTCAACATAATTCTCTTTTATTGAATCATGTAACGACTCATCATCACTAGTGACGCCATTACGGCCCAACATACGTTGGGAGAAAAACTTCAAATGAGTGACAAAACGGTGGTAACTCAAGCCATCTTCGTCGTATTCCAACTTAAATTGGTACTTAACGATGTGCAGAATTTCCTGCATGACTTTCGTCACTTGCATCACTTCAGGCATATCGCCATTCAGTTGAGCATTGACTAAATGTAGCGCGATAAATCCCGCTTCATCTTCACGTAATTGAACGCCGAGCCGTTGCTGAATGATTTGCAAGGCTTCACGGCCTAAGGAGAACTCTTTGGGATAGAGCCTACGAATCTCCCACAGCAATCCATTGGCGATATCTAAACCTTGCTGATGGCGCTGAATAGCGTAAAAACAGTGGTCAGTTAGTGAGATATAGATATTGTCATGTAACTTACCCAGCTTTGCTGTCGCCATAGTGATAATACAATCGCAGGTGATCATCACTTCTAATGGAATGGAGCTCAGCAACTCACTGAGCCGCGATACCCATTCATTGTCCTTCAGGGCGAACACTTTCTCGATCAGCGCATTGTCCAACGGCTCGCCAAGGCGTTTTTGGAAGCCAAGACCGCGCCCCATAATCACCTGTTCTTGCCCGTACTGATCGAGCACAATAACCACATTATTATTTAGTATTTTCGTGATGCGCATTTCTTAGCCCTGAAAACAAAAAAACCTGACTTAGTAGCATTCATCAAGCCACTCAATCAGGTTTTGCCCGCCATTGACGGTGACAATCCAACTCTAGCTAAATTACCATGTTACTCCCCGACAACAAGCCGCTAATAATGAAAAACGTGATGGGGATCTATCCATTATTTGGAGAATAAGGAATCTCGATACCCTTTAAGTCAACCAGTGAGGCAATAAACCCAACAAACGATAAAATAAACTGTCCGAAACTGCACAGTAAATACAAGAATAGTCTCATCCTATTCTCCAGGCACGCAGCAGGAAATTAAGACTTTTCTTGAGAAAGATAAAATAAATTAAATTTAAAACACCCATTAGCTTAAATGAAATATTCCAGTTTCATTTGAGAGTGATTCTTTATTACAGCTAGCTCATTTTTTAATTGTATTAATAATATGTATAGAGAACCGTTAATATCTCTATAAAAATTATTAATAACTCTCGCTACGCTCACATTACTTTCCTTGGAAATATCGTTACCTCGCCTTAATTGATTTACATCATATGAAAGTAACAATTTATTTCATAAGGTGGAGGATAACCGCTTTATTCTGATTTTTTTATTTTCGCCAGATAATGTCTTTAGCAAAGGTAATGTCGATGAATAACAATAAAAAACCACCCCAGGGTTCACTGAGTCGCCGTGAATTTATTCAAACATCTGCCGCAGTGACCGGTGCTGCGGCTATTGCGGGTTCAATCACTCTTCCTTTCGCTGCTCAGGCTACATCAGCCCAAACACCAGCAACAAGCGAAGAAACCATTAAATACAGCGCTTGTTTGGTCAACTGTGGTAGTCGTTGCCCACTGAAAGTTCACGTTAAGAATGGCGAAATTATTAAAATTGCTAATGAAGCTATTTATGACGATTCGACTTTTGGCGAGCATCAGATTCGCCCGTGTCTACGTGGCCGATCTGTTCGCTGGAAAACATATCACCCCGATCGGGTGAAATACCCCATGCTACGTGTTGGTAAGCGCGGTGAAGGTAAATTTAAACGTATTAGTTGGGATGAAGCGACCACCATCGTGGCGGACAACCTGAAAAAGACCATCGCACAATACGGTAACGAAGCCATTTATTATCAATACGGTTCCGGTTCGACCGGCGCTAATTTACAAGGCCGTAATGCCTGTAAAAGAATGCTGAGCTTACTGGGTGGTTTTCTCGATCAACACGGTACTTATTCTACCGCTCAAATAAATACCGTGATGCCTTATATTTATGGTAATGCTGATGAAACCTTGCTGGATGAAATTAAAAACTCAGATTTAGTGGTGATGTTTGGTCATAATCTGGCAGAAACACGTATGTCAGGCGGTGGTCAATATATTGAGACGATCCATGCTCTAGGAAAAAGCAAAGCCAAGGTCATTATTATTGATCCCCGAATGACCGACAGTGTCACCACCTTAAATGCAGAATGGATACCGATATTCCCTGGCACAGATGCCGCACTCGTCGCGGCATTAGGGTATGTCCTAATCAAGGAAAATCTCACCGATGAGGATTTCCTGCAAGAATATTGTGTCGGCTGGGATGCCACAACCCTACCCGATTCAGCCCCTGCCAATGGCTCGTATAAGGATTATATTTTAGGCAATGGCAATGACGGAGTAGAGAAAACCCCGCAATGGGCGAGCGAAATAACCGGTATCGACCCAGTGCGTATTACTCAATTGGCCCGAGAATTAGGCAATGCCCGCGCGGCTTGGATTTCGCAAGGTTGGGGCATTCAACGCAGCGCCAATGGTGAGCAAGCCGCTCGCTCAATTATGATGTTACCGCTCATGACGGGGAATATTGGACGAGCAGGAACCAATACTGGCGCATGGGGTGGAAACGTAAAATACCCTGTTCCGGGATTCAGTATTCCTAACCCAGTGAAAACAGCCATTCCTTGCTTTATGTGGACGGATGCTATTTTCCGTGGCACCGAGATGACCGCGCAAAATGCCCATGTGAAGAATAAAGACAAACTTGATACTAATATTAAGTTTATGTGGAATTACGCCAGTAACGTTATTGGAAATCAGCATTCTGATCTGAATAAAACCCACAACATTTTACAAGATGAATCGCTGTGCGAGTTTATTTTGGTGTGGGAAAACCACATGACTAACTCTGCCAAATATGCAGATTTACTCTTACCTGATGTCACCTCGGTGGAATCCAACGATCTGATTGATAACTCCTACGCCAGTGGCGCTTATCACTACGTCACGCGGCTGCAAAATGCTATCGATCCGCTGTGGGAATGTCGCCCGTCGTATGATGTTCTCGCTGAAATCGCCACGAAGCTCGGGATTGGCGATGCCTTTACTGAAGGCCATACGCAGCAAGAATGGATTGAAATCAGCTATAACAAGATGCGTGATAAGAATCCCGCATTGCCGCCTTTTGAGCAAACCGATGACCAAGGCATTATCGACCGTATTTATGCTGATAGTAGCGAATATATTGCCTTAAAAGCCTTCCGTGATGACCCACTCAATCACCCACTCAAAACACCGTCCGGCAAAATTGAGATCTACTCCGAAGCACTGGCCACGCTGGAAAAAGAGTGGCAACTGGCACCGGGTGATCGCATTACCGCTGTCGCAGAATATTGCCCGACGTTTGAAGGCGTCAGTGATATCGAAACCATGAAAACCTACCCGTTACAGATGACCGGTTTCCATATCAAAGGCCATACCCATTCTTCTTATTACAATGTCGCGATGTTGCGCGAAGCCGTTCCTCATCAGTTCTGGATGAACCCCATTGATGCGCAGGCTCGGGGCATTCAGCAAGGTGACATGGTTGAGATTTTCAATGACCGTGGCCGTATTCGCATTGCTGTCAAAATCACCGAAAGGGTCTTACCGGGCGTGATCACCGTGCCACAAGGGGCATGGCGTAATCTCAATAAAGAGGGCGTCGACGTCGGCGGGTGTATCAATACCTTAACCACGCTGCGACCTTCTCCGCTAGCGAAAGGTAACCCGCAACATACCAATCTCGTTGAAGTAAAACGTGCATAAGGATCTGAAAAATGAAGCAATATGGTTTTTTTGTCGATTCAACCAAGTGCACGGGCTGTAAAACCTGCCAGATCAGCTGCAAGGATGAAAAGAATCTGGATCTTGGGCCAAAGCTGCGCCGCGTGTATGAATATGGTGGTGGAAGTTGGACCCAGCAAGGCAATCTCTGGGTACAAAATGTGTTCAATTACTATTTATCGATTGCCTGCAATCACTGCTCATCCCCCACTTGCGTGACAGGCTGCCCAACCGGTGCCATGCATAAACGTGAGGAAGACGGTTTGGTGGTGGTTAATCAAGACCTCTGCGTCGGCTGCCGCTATTGTGAAATGCGCTGTCCGTATGGCGCACCACAATTTGATGCCACGAAAAAACTGATGACCAAATGTGATGGCTGCTATCAGCGGGTTGCTGAAGGGCATAAACCCGTTTGCGTCGAATCTTGCCCACAACGTGCGCTCGATTTCGATGACATCACCCTATTAAGAGATAAGTACGGTGAAACCAATGCCATTGCGCCGTTACCGCACGCACATCTGACACAGCCTAATTTGGTCATTAGAAGTCATCGTGATGCCAAACCATCCGGCGACACATCAGGCCGCATCCAAAATCCGGCGGAGGTATAAAATGCATGAATTACCCTTAGTATTTTTCACGGTGCTGGGGCAAACCGCCGTCGGGTTGTTTGCATTGGCGCTAGTGAGCCACAAACTCGGCATGACGACGGCATTACAGCTTAAACACGCCAATATTATTGGACTGATATTGATGATAGCGGGCCTGATCGTCGGCACATTACACGTCGGGCAACCGCTGCGCGCCGCCACCATGTTGATGGGGGTAGGCCGCTCGCCAATGAGTAACGAAATTCTGCTCAGTGGCCTGTTTGTTGCCATGGCCTGTGGCACCGTATTTTTCTCGGTTATCGTCAAAAATACCGTACTGGCGGGCCTGTTCAATGTGGCTACGGTGATATTTGGGCTCGCCTTTGCTTGGTCAATTACCGAGGTTTACCAACTGACAACCGTGCCTAATTGGGATACGTCCTATACTTCGCTGCAATTGTGGATGACGGTGCTGGTCGGCG
The DNA here is from genome assembly GCF_003048255.1 of Yersinia massiliensis. NCBI lineage: Bacteria > Pseudomonadati > Pseudomonadota > Gammaproteobacteria > Enterobacterales > Yersiniaceae > Yersinia > Yersinia massiliensis. The sequence continues at coordinate 1,451,316 of NZ_CP028487.1, read as the reverse complement.
GCGGTGCGTTTGCCATGGTGGCGGGTGCTCGCCAGTTAGGTGCGACAGCCCTGCTCATCGGTGCGATTGTCACATTGGTGAATAAGCCCGGTTATCTCAGTTTCCTCGGGCAAAGTGCCGTGGACCTCAGTAGTCAGCAAGCCTGGCTTTGGGGAGCCCAAATTTTGCTACTGACATTGGGTATTTTTGTGGCTTCCGCTGCACTGCTAAAAGATAGGATCCCACGCGCTACTCTGGCGGTCAGTGCTTCAGTGTTGGTTATTGGCGAACTGGCTGGGCGTATTGCTTTTTATAATCTTTGGCAAGTGCCAATGTAACCTAATTTTTTGATTTTATTCGCTTATAGTTCAACCTTGGATGGGCCACCTGCGGCTCATCCAATTTAAGCTAATAGAGCCTAAAGAGAGATCATTTTGACGTTATTAGTGACAACGCTGCCACGTATTTTAGGCGCACTTTTTTACTCTCCTCCGCAATCCGAAACCGCGCGGCAGCTTTGGCCGTTATTGCCACAAATCACCGAGTATTTTCCTTGGCCGGATCGGGTTGAAATTGCACAATATTGCCAGCAACTGCACGATATTAACCCCGAAGCACTGGAATATGATTTTTCGATTCTGTTTGAAGGACAAGGCGAGATGCCGGCCCCGCCTTGGGGATCGGTTTATTTAGACAAAGAAAATTGCTTGATGGGGGCCAGTACCCTGCGATATCGCGAGTTTTTAACTGGATTAGGATTGGTAAGCCAAAGCGCTATCCGTGAGCCGGAAGATCAGTTTGGCTTGATGCTCTTGGCTTGGGTGTATTTGCTGGAACAAGATTCAACAAAACAACATCCATCGAAACAATACTCAGCGAAACAACATTCATCGAAACAACCACCGAGCGAAGCCGCGACTGTGCTGCTCACCGAGCATTTACTGCCGTGGGCTTATCGCTACCTTGAGTTTGTCAAAAATGCCCAGACCGAACATCAGGTCTATCCGATATTGGCTGTTATCTGTGAGAGTTACCTGAAAACCCTGCAAACCGAATTGAACTTACAGCCTCAGTCTTACCCAGTATTTCGCTGAACATAGTTTCGGTGAACATAGTTTCGATGAATGTAGTTTCAATGAACATGGTTTCGCTAAACATAAAATAGCGGCAATAGAGAACAATGATAAAAGACGAGCGCTACTATAAAGCTTACATGGAAAGCCGCACTATCAGCCGACGAGGGTTGTTCCGTGGGTTGTTAAAAGGCGCTCAGCCTCTTGACGCTTACTCATCAACGCTCCCCGCGACGACAGCTATTCGGCCACCTGGCGCCGTGGCAGAAAATCTTTTCCTACAGCGTTGTACCGGCTGTCACGCATGTGCCGATGCCTGTGGCGAAAGCCTGATCGTGATGGTGAACCAACGGCCAGAGTTAGATTTTTCCACACAATATTGTGGCCGCTGTCATGCCTGCAACACGGCCTGCCAAACGGGTGCATTATCCCACTCCTCATACGCTATCGCAGCACGACCCGTGGTGAAAAACACCTGCCAAAACAGTTATCTCTATTGTGACAGCTGTGCTGATTATTGTGAGCGACAAGCCTTACAGTGGCAAACTCAACAGCCACCAAGACTCATTGATGACCTTTGTGATGGTTGTGGCGAATGCACCTTTAGATGCCCTGCCGTGGCGCTAGAGATGCAGCTAATTGAACAAAAATGAAGGATTGATTTGGGCGAAGGATTGATTTAGGAGAAGGATTGAAATAAATGCCCCCTACTCGTTTAGGGGGCAAATGTACTCAAGAGGCTTAGTGAGCTTCTTTACCGTATTGTGGTGAACGCGGACCATACAAAATACCGTTAGGTGTTCCCGCAGTCAGCATACGAGCGCTCGTAACACCGGCAATATCGTGGCTACGATCGGTCAGGGTATTGCTTATTTGGGTTACCGCGGCTTGAACCAGCATACCAATGATGCCACCCGATGAATTATCACCCTCGTTGCTCGATGCCGTCGCACTGCCGCTCCACAGCAATTGACCATTTCTCAAATCGACCAATTTAGCATTCGCTGTTACGCGAGTATCACTGGTGATGATTTGATAAGAAGTGCCATATTGCACCACGGTAATGTAGAGCACCGCATCTGCACCAAAGATTTTATGCAATTTAGCTGGACTAGCCGCACTGATGTCACCTGCGTTTGTCATGCCATTTTGCTTAAATGTCTCTTCAACCACGGCGACCGGCAACACGTAATAACCCGCTTCAGATAATGGAAGTGTGACCTGAGATAACATGCCATGGCTAGCAGCCACTTCGGGTGATTGGTTTTGCGGCAACAGTACCAAAATACTTTTGGGTTTGCTTTGCTTAAAGGCTGAATAGTCATGCTGTACTGGCTTAGCACACCCCGTCAGTAGCAATGCCATCATGACCGCGCATATTGCGAAAATCGATTTCATTTAAATGCCCCTTTATCCTTGCTCATCAAGAAATCCATAAATGGCGCAGACTCTGGGAATGCTGCCTTCTCGGTATTGAACTCAGCCATGGCTAAATCGGTATGCCCAGTGTTGCCATACAGCATGCCTAAATGGGCATGCAGACCCGGCGGGACCGGCATATTTTTCGCGCGAGATTTTTCAATATTTTCTTTTAAAGCCGTAATTTGCTCTTCAGGGCTGCTATCTGATTTATAGTAATCATAAATCGTTGCTTGGTAGTTATCCCAGTTGTAAATAGGTTTTGGTGCTGTGGCGCAGCCTGCCAATACAGCAGTTGCCAGTAGCAAAGATATTTTTTGCACTAATTTCATATTGCGGTATCCATACTCGTGATTAGGAATTTAAAGGCATTTAACCTTTACTTCGTTGGCTGCCATGCACCTGATTCAATGCCGGCCACCAAATTGTTGACGGCTTCGCGGATAGCTAAATCCAACACTTTGCCGTTCAAGGTAGAGTCGTAACTTGCTGTCCCACCAAAACCAATCACTTCGCGGTTGGACAATTCATACTCGCCTGCACCCTGTGAAGAGAACACCACTTCAGAAGTCTTCACATTGACGATATTCAAGTTCACTTTGGCATAAGCTACTTGAGACTTACCCCGACCCAGAATGCCAAATAGCTGACGATCACCCGTCTCTTTGCGGCCAAATTCGGTCACATCGCCGGTCACGACATAGGTAGCGCCTTTCAATTGCTGGTTTTGCCCTGCGATAGCCGCTTCTGTTTTCAGCTCTTCCATGTTGGTGCGCTCTAATACGTTAAAGCGACCAGTTTGTTGCAAGTGCGTCACCAAAATGGTTTTTGACTGGTTCCCTAAGCGGTCTACGCCATCGGAGAATATCCCGCTCATGTAGCTAGAACGATTGTCGAATTTACCGACCGAAATAGGGCTACGTGGGCCGTTATATTGCGTGCCATAGGAAGCCACCTTTGCGACGTCTAATGACCTTGAGGACTCAGTGGCACATCCACTTAATAAAAAAACGGTTATTAAGGTGGAAGCCATCATTATTTTCTTCATCATAAAAGCAATATTCTCAATAAAAGATTGAACACCATAACTGGACGAAATAAATAGTGATAATTTAACTTAAGTTAATATGATTACCATTTTAAAACATAGGGGGATAACAATAACCAATGGTTACCATTAACAAATACACGTAATTTTTGTCTTTGATTTAAAAGGGTTATAGCGGAGGGGATATTAACAGATGTCAAAATGAATTTGAAATGAGAAATCCGAACTATTTATTGAAATTTAACTTAAGATTAAAAAATAATTATTGCGTGATAGGTTTTGAGTGATATCAGTTACAGGTTAATGTGATGTTGAATATTCGTTGATGCAATGAGTTTCCGTAAAGATGAATACCGATATCATTAAAAGCATCCCCCAAATGTCAGGTTGCTATCCAACATTTGGGGGCAGTTCAACATAATAGAGAGGGTTATTTATGTTTTCTCAGTACTTAATTAGCGTTTTGCGCCTTTTTCTACATAGCTCATGTCACCGATCTTACCCACAGTGAATTCACCGTTCTTATAAGTAATCATCGTCACGCTGGCATTAGAGAGTGGTGCCGTAATAGGTGTTGCACTCATGTCCGATATCATGGCTAGAATAGCCGCGCCATGTGAAACCAACAGCACGTTACCCCCACCTTGAGCGGCCGCTTCCTCAGCAATAGTTTTTAACTCCGACTGCATACGCGCTTTGACGGTATCAAAGGTTTCGGCCTCACCACTGCTATCGACTAACGCCACACCACTAAACATTTTGCTAAACGGCAGTTTCCCATTGGCGAAATCACCAAATAGCGCTTTTTCGGATTCATAACCTAACTTGGTGGCAATGGCTCCCCACATATTGGCATCAAGATCACCTTCGTAAATACCGAAACAGAATTCACGCAGTTTTTCACTTTCAACCACATCCATTGGCTGCCCTTTTGCCGTCAATATGATACGTGCAGTCTGACGCGCTCGCCCAAGGTCGCTGGCATATGCCTTTTTGAATTCAACCTCTTTTAGCCCTTTGCCAAGTTGTTCTGCTACCGTCACGCCAGCGGCCGTTAATGGGGTATCAGCCCAGCCCTGAACCCGATGAACCGTATTGAACATGGTTTTTCCATGGCGGGTGACGTAAATGGTGACCGTATTATCATCCACTGTTTTGGCTTGAATGGTGAGAGGGCTAAAAATAAGCGAAGATAACAACGCGATTAATAATGAAAACTTTTTCATGATGATTTCCTAAAGAGTTTTAGTTTGTGTCATTTTTCGCAGGGTAAAACACAGCTTAAAAATATTGTTTACTCATCAAATGAATCTATTTTTTAAGCATCAGAAAATAGAGAATTTATAATCAATAACCAATTCAGCAGCGAGTGATTTTGCCCGTTGGACCTCACCATCACTGCCACGAATTGGGCGATAATTTTGTTGTTGATAGGTCCAGCCAGGGCCGGCCATAACAAAGACAGACAGCCCTTTCAGCTGTGTCTGGGAGGGTACCCAGCGTGCATAAAGATTAACCTCACTTTCATGGATACTTTGGTCTTCAAAGTTAAAGAATGCATAGTTGGCGTAAATACCGGTGGTTAATTCCGGCGTTAAGTTATACCCCGTTGCCAGTGAAAACGTTGTTTCACCATCGCGCATATAATCCAGCCCAGCCGTGGCCATAGAATTAAAGGTGCCACGTGAGTTCTTGCTGATATGGCGGGGGAACTGGCCGATCCCGTTGGTTTTATTGGCATCGGTGTAAGCAACGCCCACTTTGGTGAACCAGTCTTTTTCCTTCCAACGTGCATCAACAGCATAGTGCCAAGCGCTATCATCAAAACTCTGTTTGCTTGCCGCCATGGACTTCCATTTTTCTTGCCCTTCAGTACCGTAAATCTGAGTACCAATTTGCAATTTTTTCAGCGCATTCCACTCGGTTTCCAAACCATGCCGTTGCAAGTAATCTTTACTTTCACCATAAAAATACTGAGCGGTGAGATTTTCGGATTTATAACGCACATCCCCGGTGAAAATATAAGTAAGCGATTGGCCATCGTTAGTGGCAAACGAGACTTTATCCGGTGAGTCACGGTTATAAGAGCTGGTGACATAAGCCAAACGTAGCCGATAGGTATCAAAATTAATATCACCACTCCATCCCAAATAACTGTTGGGCGCAGCGCGATTGGAGGTCGTTAGCGCCCCGAACTTATTCAGCGTTTTCCAGCCACCATATAAATTGGCACCCAATGCGTCATCACCGGCTTTCATTTTCCCATACAGTTGGCCGACTTTATTAAATCCACTGGCATTATCTTTATTGGCACCTGGATATCTGCCGTCGTTAAATAAAATGCCACGAGAAGCGAAGTAATCACTTGCGCCAAGTTTAATAACGCCATAGTAAGAGGCATCCATGCCAATCATGTCAGCCAGGTAACCGGATTTATAATCGAGCGTAATGCCTTGTCCCCAAGCTGAATGGATGTTCTTTTTACCCGTTTCTTCTTCATTTAAATATTTCCACATATTACGTGTGGAGAAGTCCAGCGAACTGTCGGTGAACAGTTGATTGCTAAACATTGAGTTTTCCTGTGCTGCCAGTGGTAATGATATTACGCCGGCGAGCAGCAACAACGAATGTTTGGTACAGCGTTTTTTTATCATAATAATTCCCAGTGCGATAATTAATATAAAAATGCAAAGTCGTTATTCACTCGATTATTATTAACGTCTATATCAAGTGCTGTTTTCTGCCATATAAAAAACGACAGATGTGTTTATTTAATTCCGAGAGGTCGGATTATTTAAGGTATAAAGAAAGGAAGTTCCTTTCTGTTACTTAAAAAGAGTATCCCCGTAATTTGTTATTGCTTTAAATAAGATTCATGCGTTATTTCATCCCTGAATTTTACGCCACAATAAACATTGCGGCGTAATATACGCGATTATTTCAATGTGCCTCCTTGGCTATTGATAACCGACTGATACCAGAAGAAGCTTTTTTTACGATAACGCTCAAGCGAACCTTGACCACTATCATCGCGATCAACATAAATAAAGCCGTAGCGTTTAGCCATTTCTGCCTTCGAGGCACTGACCAAATCAATCGGTCCCCAACTGGTGTACCCCATCACATCAACGCCGTCTTCCATTGCTTCATGGATTTGGACCAAATGATCATTCATATAGTTGATGCGGTAGTCGTCATTGATACTGCCGTCAGCTTCCAAACGGTCTTTGGCACCGAGGCCGTTTTCGACAATAAATAACGGTTTTTGATAGCGGTCGGAGAGGAAATTCAGCAGATAACGCATACCGAGTGGATCAATTTGCCAACCCCATTCTGATGCCTGTAAATGAGGATTAGGCACCATATCCAAAATATTACCTTTCAGTTTCTGCGAGTCATCATCGGTGGCACAGCAACTCATATAGTAACTAAATGAGATAAAATCGACGGTTGATTTCAGCGCCTGACGATCCTCCTCAGTGATGTTCAGGGTAATCCCCGACTCGCGGAAGTAACGATGCATGTAGGGAGGATAATACCCGCGTACTTGAACATCGCCGAAGAACAACCAATGATTATTTTCCTGATGCGCGGCAAACACATCCTCGGGTCGGCTGGTCAGTGGATAAGCAATCGCGCCCAGTAGCATATTCCCTATTTTGGCTTCAGGATTAATGTCATGGCAGGCTTTGACTGCCAGCGCGCTGGCAACCAGTTGGTGGTGGATCGCCTGATAAATGTCTTGCTTTGAACTGCCCTCTGCCAACCCAACCCCAGTGAACGGCGCGTGCAGTGACATGTTGATCTCGTTAAACGTGAGCCAGTGTTTCACTTTATGCTGGTAGCGGGTAAAGACCGTGCGCGCATAACGTTCGAAGAAACCGATCACTTTCCGATTCCCCCAACCCCCATAGTTTTTGACCAGCGCATAGGGCATTTCATAGTGCGAAAGCGTAATCAGCGGCTCAATGCCGTATTTCTTCATTTCGTCGAACAAGCGATCGTAAAATGCCAACCCTGCCTCATTCGGTGTTTCTTCATCGCCATTGGGGAAGATACGCGTCCAAGCAATAGACGTTCGCAGGCATTTGAACCCCATTTCGGCAAACAGGGCGATATCCTGTGGATAGCGATGGTAAAAATCGATAGCAACATCTTTGATGCCTTCACGGTCGCCCGGTGTCCGTTCAACGATAGGGCCAAAAATCCCTTGCTGTTGCAGATCTGAGGTCGATAGCCCTTTGCCATCCGCTAAATAGGCCCCTTCAACCTGATTGGCTGCCACTGCTCCACCCCATAAAAAGTCTGCTGGAAATAGATGTGCCATGGTCGCTCCTATATTTTTCTGGGTTAAATTCAATTCACTAATGTGATCAGTGACGTTCGTGCGGTGACGGTTTGTGCCTGCACTGGCACTACCGCACTGTAATCTTCGCTGTTAGTAATAATGATTGGGGTCGTCAGGTCATATCCCGCAGCGCTAATTTTCTCGCAGTCAAAGGTCAGCAGTAGGTCACCTTGCTGGACTCGGCTGTCTTTTTGCACATGTGCGGTGAAGTACTGGCCATCGAGTTTGACGGTATCAATACCCACGTGAATCAAAATCTCGGCCCTCTCATCACTTTTGATACCGATGGCGTGATGGGTTTTAAACAATGACTCCACAACACCATTAGCCGGCGAGAAGACTTGCCCTTCACTGGGAAACAGGGCGATGCCTTGCCCCATCAACTCACTCGCAAAAGTAGGGTCTTTAACGTCACTGAGCGCAACCACTTGACCACTCATTGGGCTAGCGAGAGTGATATTGCGGTTCTCTTGATGCTGTGGTTCGACGGTCATGTCAGTCTGTACGGGGTCGGGTTGCTTAAGGCCGAAGAGATAGCTCATGACGGCGGCAAATGTGAAGGAGAGCAAGGTACCGATGATCACCCCCGTGACGGTCGCATCGAAGCCAGTGGGCGGGATAATCTGTGCAAAACTGAAGATGCTGACCAAACCAAAGGAGTAAATTGTACTTTGATAGTAGCCAATAATGGCCCCGCCAATAGCCCCACCGATACAGCCGAAAATAAACGGTTTTCTATTGGGTAACGTCACGCCATAAACCGCAGGCTCGGTGATACCAAAGATCCCTGCCAGTACGGCAGACCCTGATAAGGTTTTTAAGCGGGCATCGCGGGTACGTAACATGACGCCCAGTGATGCGCCGACTTGGCCAAACACCGCAGGCAGTAACAGGGGCATTAAGGTGTCATATTTGACGGTGCTTAAATTGTTCAACGCGATAGGGATCAGGCCCCAATGCAAGCCGAAGATAACTAATATCTGCCAGACTGCCCCCATAAACGCGCCAGCAATAATAGGGTTAGCGTGATAGAGGAACAGGTAACCATCAGCAAGCAGCATCGCCGCTTTGGTGGTCACGGGGCCAATCAATAAAAACGTCAGCGTACCGGTGATCACCAAGGCAAACAGCGGTGTGAACATATTTTTGATCGCGCTGTGAAAAAGACTATTCAGTCTATTTTCTAACTTGCCACTGACCCAAGCGGCAAAAATAATCGGCATCACCGAACTGCTGTAATTAATAAAGGTAATGGGTATCCCTAAGAAATATTCCGTCACACCGCTATTAAAAGCTTCAATAATTGAGGGATGAATTAAAGCCCCGCCAATGGCCATGGCGATAAACGGATTACTGCCAAATTTTTTACTGGCGGTGTATCCCAACATTATCGGTAAAAAGAAGAATAAAGAATCCGCACAAGCAAACAGTATTAAATAAGTCCCGCTATCATCAGTGGTCCAATGTAACGCTAATGCCAGTGAGAGCAACCCTTTTAAAATCCCTGTTGCCGCCATCACGCCAAGGATCGGCGTAAAAATACCAGAAACAATATCGATAAATTGGTTCAGCAGGTTCCCTTTCGCCGCTTTGGTTGTTGACGCATTATCTCCCGGTTGTAAATTTGCAAGTTGGTTAATGGCGTTAAACACATCAGATACATGGCTACCCACCACCACTTGAAACTGCCCGCCACTCTCAACCACCATGATAATATCGGGTGAACGTTTTAACTTCTCAGCTTGTGCCAGGCTATGATCCCTGAGTTTGAAACGCAGACGGGTAGCGCAATGCACCAAGCTAACCACATTCTCTCGGCCACCCACATTTTCAATAATCTCTTTCGCCAGTTGTTCATATTTCATCACATCATTCTCTGTCACGTTACCGAGGATGCGAGCTGCTGCCAGCTTGTTGCATCGGCTGATTTGAAAGCAAAAAAAAACCTAAATCTCTGGCGACGTGATGACTGAGAGCCAACATCGCCAGAGATTTAGGTTTTGCCTGTTAGACAGTAACAATCCTAACTTACTTGTTCACAACCCTAACAGGTTAGAAAATGAATACAAGCAGCCAAAGAGATTAAAATAGAAACTGTGATTTAATTAACAATTATTGCGTTATTTGGGTCATCTCATGATAAGAAAAAACTTAAATAATGCACTTTCCACAATATCATTAATGGTCAATAACCCTACCTATTCGTTTATTCATTCACACAGAGAAATGAATATTATTAGTATGAGTTTCTAAAATAAGCATCACTTAAAAATTAATAAATCGTCCGTTAAGTTAATCTTATCATTTAATGAAAATGACCATAATATTGGCGTAATTTTATGACGAATATTGTTCACTATTGGTACCGCTCACCGGCGTTAGGATAAAAGCATCAAATAAGTCCCCAGATCTCGCTGATACCAGTACAATGCCACTACTTTGCGTTCCGCGTTTACCACAGGAGTGACACCATGTTCCATTACCCCGCCAGTTATACTTTTGATGAAGCCAGCGGTGAATACCACATTCTGTATCGCGACTTCCCTGAGATGGCCTCTGTGACTTACTCCTTGGAAGATATTGAGCTGGAAGCGCAGGAGGGAATTAAGAATGGCATTGCCGCAGAGATGGAGGAACGCCGCCCTGTTCCGGCACCTTCAGCGCTGCAATCTGATGACATTGCGGTTCACGTTCCCATTTTAGTGCGCTTGAAAGCGGAATTGCACAATGCGATGCTCGCGACCCAAACCCGTAAAGCCGATCTGGCTCGGAAGCTCGGTTTGAATGCAGCACAAATGGATCGCCTGCTGGATGTGTATTACGCCTCTAAAGTGGAAGCATTGGAGCAGGCGCTTTATCTGCTCGGTTTTGAAGCGGACGTGGCAGTGCGGAAAATCAAGACATAGGCTTTTCCACCTGATGTGCTTTAAATTTAGCATTGAAAGTAACAATTTGTTATTTGGCGAGAATTAAAAAAAACGTTAATCGCTTCACACTTCAATACATTGACTAACGGACTTTGCTGTCGGTATGCAAAATTGTGATCTAATGCATAAAATTACAGTATTGTCAGTTCCCCCTGTTGGGCTTACATTAGCGCGATCCTATTCATTTACTTTTGATACTCAGCGCAGCAATTGGGATCGTGACTGGCGAGGTAGCTCCAAGGGGAGTTGTTCAGTGAAATATTTCTTTATGGGTATCTCAATCATGCTGGTGGTTTGGATTGGCACCTTTATGATGATGGTTGAGTAAGTTTGGCTCAAACCATCCACTAGCTGACATCGTATAAAGGGCGCATTAGCGCCCTTTATCATTTCCGCCGCTCCAGATTATTTACCTGGCATCATTCTGCGCAGCGTATTATCACGGCGAATATAGTGATGATAAAGCGCCGCCAACACATGTACTCCGATGACAAAATAGCCTAAATTCGCGATTAGCTCATGGGTCTGCTTGAGATAGACGCGTGCGTCATCATTAGGGGTGACCCATTGCGGCACTTGCCAGCCCAGAAAAAACCACGTTTTCCCGCCGTAAGCTTGTGCCAACACGCCTAATATCGGCAAAGATAAGAACATCAGATACAGCCCCCAATGCAAAATATGCGCACCTAAAAGTTGCCAATCCGGTAATTTCGGAGTGATAGCGGGGATAACATTTCGATGGCGTAGCCAAAGCCGTATCAGCATCAGTAACCACACGGAAATGCCAAAATTGAAATGCAGGTTTTTAACTAATGTTCGATCCTCATCCGGCACACTGTCACTGAGCAACATGGCGGCATAGGTCAAAATCAACATCACTAACGTGAGCCAATGCAGGGCGATTTGGGGTAACGAATAGCGATCTCTCATAGCCACACACTCCGAAATATCACAATAAATAACGTCGTTAATGATGAGTATGGTGTATTACTGCTGAAGAGAACATGAAGGCGAGACAGATAACATGTTGAAGAGCGTGATTTTATGCTGGCCAGCCACCTCAAGTCACCAACCAGCATAGTGATGAAACCTAGAAAGAGATTTTAAGCTGTTTCGTCCGGTACCGATTTATTGGGTTTCAGCAAACCATCGGCGCGGAACATACTTTTAATTCCGCGCACAGCCTGACGAATTCGATCTTGGTTCTCAATCAAAGCAAAGCGAACATGGGTATCACCGTAATCACCAAATCCAATCCCCGGCGAGACACACACTTTCGCTTCAGATAGCAGACGTTTGGCAAATTCAAGTGACCCTAAATGTGCGTAAGGTTCAGGGATTTTAGCCCAAACATACATTGAGGCTTTTGGGTTATCGACCATCCAACCTGCTTCGTGCAATCCGCGCACCAAGGCGTTACGGCGCTGGCGGTAATGCTCGGCGATATCTCGCACACACTGTTGATCCCCTTCCAACGCCGCAATGGCTGCAACTTGTAACGGGGTAAAAGTGCCATAGTCGTGATAACTCTTAATCCGCGCCAGTGCACTGACCAATTCCGGATTCCCGACCATAAAACCGATACGCCAACCGGCCATATTGTAGCTTTTGGAGAGGGTGAAAAACTCAACAGCAATGTCTTTCGCACCCGGAACCTGCATGATTGACGGCGCTTTCCAGCCATCGTACACAATATCGGCGTAAGCCAAATCATGTACCACTAGCACGTCATATTGCTTCGCGAGCGCCACGACCCGCTCAAAAAAGTCTAACTCAACACACTGCGCCGTCGGGTTAGAAGGGAAGCCAAGGATCATCATTTTTGGCTTAGGGATGGTTTCGCGGATCGCGCGCTCCAACTCGCCGAAGAAATCGACGCCCTCAGCCAGGGGTACCGAACGGACTTGTGCCCCAGCAATTACCGCCCCATAAATATGGATCGGGTAGCTCGGGTTGGGTACTAGCACGGTATCACCGTGATCGAGCGTCGCCAGCATCAGGTGCGCTAGCCCCTCTTTCGAACCAATCGTGACAATCGCTTCGCTGTCGGGATCAATATCCACTTGGTAGCGATCGGCGTACCAGCGGGAAATAGCTCTGCGCAAGCGAGGGATCCCGCGGGAAGTTGAATAGCCATGGGTGTCTTCACGTTGCGCGACACTGCACATTTTCTCAACAATATGGGGTGGTGTCGGGCCATCAGGATTACCCATACTGAAATCAATAATATCTTCACCACGACGGCGCGCCGCCATTTTTAACTCAGAAGTAATATTGAAAACATAAGGGGGAAGACGTTCGATTCGGGTAAAACGACGTTTGGAAGGGTATTCAGCCATAAATTCCTCGGGATACGTTAGCGCCCGGACCATCCGAGCGACGCTGACCATAAAATGGTCTGTTGATGAACATATCCCAGCGCCGTAATACTGTCGAGTAGCCGATGATAAAAATCTCACTCATCGGATAAGTTGATGTAAATGGATCGTTGATAAGGTCGGATAAAAGATATTGGCCAGAAATGACTGTTATCGCAGAAGTGACGATGGTCTCCAATAAAACGATGACCTTCAAAGCGACGATGGTCTTCAAACTGCCGAAGGCTGAAATTCTGCCGCCAATAGCCCTAAGACCCAGTCATCGCACCATTGACCGCCCAGCAAATAGTTATCACGCAACGTGCCTTCCAACTGAAAACCGCAGCGTTCAAGCAACCCACGCGAAGCATCATTACCGACTGTCACCGTCGCCTTCATTTTATGGAATAAACATTGCTGGAAACCAAACGCCAACACTGCCATCAGTGATTCTTTGGCAAAACCTTGGCCCTGAAAAGAGGGCAACATGGCATACCCCACCTCAGCTTGCTGAAGTGGCGACCATTCGGGAAGAAAACCCGTTAGCCCCACTGATTGACCACTTTCTCTGTCGCGGATAACCAGACATAACCAATGGCTGGCCGTCTTTTCCCATGGCATGACGCGTGATTCAAACCGAGCACGAATGTCAGCTAAATCCATCGGATCAGAAATAAAACGTTGTACTTCGGGGTCTTGATATAAGCGCAAAAACAGCGGCCAATCCTGCTCATTCAGGCTATCGAGCGTCAGCCGTGGCGTTTTCAGTGATATTGCAGTACGACCAAACATAGGAATAACAGGCGCCATTTTTCTCTCAAATTTCAGGTTTCAGCCGTAAGTAGAACAACGAAAATTAAAGGGGAAATTTTGTTATAACCTCATCCCTTTATTCTTCTCCATTTTACTTGAATAATGTTTACTTGAAGATAACAAAAAATACACAAATGGCCAGTCACACCGAATCTCAGTCACCTACCTAACCCTACCGCTATCGGAGAATCAACATTATGGCTTCATTACAAATAGACGACATTCCCGCAGCAATCAAAACGGTGAAACAACAATTACGCCAGGCATTACCCAATTACCAGCAGGTATTCCGCGCGGTAGAAGAGAATATTCGCCAACAAGTGACCGAGATCCGTCGTAGTTTAGCGCAGGGGGAGAACCCCGTTCCACGTATTCATGCCGATGACATTATCAACGGTAAAGTCACTGATGAACAAAAAGCGCAGATAAAACAACGCGGATGCTGTGCCATCCTCGGTGTTTTCCCCCAAGAAAAAGCCGCCGGCTGGAACCGTGAAATTGGTGACTATTTAGCGCGAAATAATTTTGTTGAGCGCCTGAAAAATGCGGCCGAAGATAATTACTTCGGTACTCTTGCGGCCAGTAAGCCACAGATTTACGGTATTTACTGGTCAACACCGCAAGTTGAAGCCCGTCAGGACAAACGCATGAATGCGGTACAAGTGTTCTTGAATAATTTGTGGCAAACCGAGAGTCACGGCAAGCAACATTTTGATGCTAATCGCGTCGTCACCTACGCCGATCGGACACGCCGTCGCCCACCTAAATCCTCCTCACTCGGCTTATCACCCCATGTCGATGGCGGTTCGATTGAGCGCTGGCTGGATGAGAACTTCCGCCATGTCTACCGCCATGTGTTCTCAGGTGAATGGCAAAAATATGATCCTTTCGCCGCAGAAGGCCGCCCAGAAGTACGTGAATTCCCCTCACCGGCGGTGTGTTCGATGTTCCGTACGTTCCAAGGTTGGACCGCCTTGACACCCCAACGAACTCACGCGGGGACGTTAAACGTTATCCCTATCGCCAATGCAATGGCCTATATGTTGCTGCGCGCCATTCAAGATGATGTGGCTGACGATGATCTCTGTGGGGCTGCACCAGGACGCGCATTATCGGCAAGCGAAGAGTGGCATCCTCTTTTAATGGAAGCCATTTCCCCTATTCCTGATTTGGAAGCCGGTGATACCGTATTTTGGCATTGCGACGTGATTCATTCGGTAGAGAATGAGCATAATGGCGAATTTGATAGCAACGTGATGTACATCGCCGCCGCACCATGGTGCGAAAAAAACGCCGCCTATTTGCCGCGCCAGTTAGCCAGTTTTATCGATGGGCGTTCACCACCGGACTTTGCCGCCGATGATTTTGAAGTCGATTTCACCGGCAGAGCCACCGCCGATAATTTGACAGCAATCGGAAAGCAGCAATTGGGCATGACGGAATAATTCCCCTCTAGCTTCTCCTGCTGGCGGTCATTCCGCTGGCAGGTATCGCTTTGCGACACCAATAGCACGGATAAAGTAGCAGTCACCTACCCTTTTGCTTATAGTTAGCCGCTTATTTTCCTCAAGATCGGATTGTTTCCGAGCTCATATCCTAGGCTGTAGCCAAGAGAAAATAGCGTGCACCAGATATTTGAAATGCTACTGGCGGTGTTTGATCGCGCCGCATTGATGCTCATTTGCCTGTTCTTCCTGACCCGCACCCGCCTGTTTCGTCAGTTGCTGCAAAAAGAGAAGCATACGCCACTGGAATTAGCTGCCGTGACAGCGATTTTCTCGTCATTTGCAATTTTTGGCACTTACTCCGGTATTAATGTCGAAGGTTCGTTGGTCAACGTTCGTGTTATTGCCGTGATGTCTGGCGGTATTCTGTTTGGCCCTTGGGTCGGGATCATCACCGGACTGATTGCGGGTTCTCATCGTTATTTAATTGATATTGATGGCATAACGTCGGTTCCCTGTTTGATTACCAGCATTATTGCTGGCCTGCTGTCTGGCTATATCAACCTGAAGGTGAAGAAAGAGCGCCAATGGAGTATCGGTATTTTGGCGGGCATGATTTGTGAATCACTGACGATGCTGTTAGTGGTGATTTGGGCCAAGCCGACCGCATTAGGTCTTGATATCGTGTCAAAAATCGCTATCCCGATGATTTTAGGGGCCGTGTGTATCGGGTTGATTGTGCTGCTGGTGCAAAGTGTTGAGGATGAAAAAGAGGTTATCGCCGCGCGACAAGCCAAACTCGCCTTGGACATCGCCAATAAAACCTTGCCCTATTTTCGCAATATTAATGGCGAGTCCTTACGCAGCGTCTGTGAAATCATTCGTACCGATATTAAGGCTGATGCGGTGGCTATCACTGATACTCAGCATATTTTGGCTTACGTTGGAACAGGAGTCGAAACGTATAATATCGGCCATGAAATCATCAGTGATATCACCAAAGAAAGTATTCAACGCGGTAAAATCACCATTCGTAATAACGATGAAGTGCACCGTACACCGCAGATTCACTCGCTGATTATTATTCCATTATGGGAAAAAGGCGAAGTGACGGGCTCACTGAAAATCTATTATTGCCACGCACATAAAATCACCTATTCCTTAAAAGTGATGGCTGTGGGCTTATCGCAAATAATCTCAACGCAAATTGAAGTTTCACGTATCGAGCAACTACGTGAAATGGCTAATAAAGCGGAAATGCGCGCACTGCAAAGCAAAATTAACCCGCACTTTTTGTTTAATGCTTTGAATGCCATTTCGTCGTCCATTCGTATCAATCCAGATACCGCGCGCCAATTGATCATCAATTTGTCTCGTTATCTGCGTTATAACCTTGAACTGAACGATGAACAGATTGATATCCGTAAGGAGCTACATCAAATTCAGGATTATATCGCCATTGAACAGGCTCGTTTCGGCAGTAAGCTCACGGTTATTTATGATATTGACGATGATATTTCGCTAAAAATCCCGAGTTTGCTGATCCAGCCCTTGGTTGAAAATGCCATTGTGCATGGCATTCAACCCTACAGAGGCAAAGGCGTGGTGGTTATCGCGGTTAAAGATCATGGCGATCAAATCAAAATCTCGGTAAAAGATACCGGTAATGGTATTAATCCCGAAACTATTGAACGTGTCGCCAATAACGAAATGCCAGGCAATAAAATTGGTTTACTGAATGTGCATCATCGGGTGAAATTACTTTATGGCGAAGGTTTGCAAATACGCCGGATGGAACCAGGCACCGAGATTTCATTTTTTATCAGCAAAAATGGTGGCAAGGTCCATGCAGAACCCCGTATTACGGCCGGAGTTTAACCGGTGAAAGCAATCATTGTGGAAGATGAATTTCTGGCTCAAGAAGAGTTGAGTTACCTTATCCACCAGCACAGTAATATCAGCATTGAAGCGACCTTCGATGATGGGTTAGATGTACTGAAATACCTGCAAAATCATCAGGTCGATGCCATCTTTCTTGATATTAATATTCCGTCGCTAGATGGCGTATTACTGGCCCAAAACATCAGTAAATTTAGCCATAAACCTTATATTATCTTTATCACCGCCTATAAAGAGCATGCGGTTGAGGCTTTTGAGATTGAAGCATTCGACTATATTTTGAAGCCTTATCACGAGTCACGCATTGTCACCATGCTGCAAAAGCTGGAGGCACTGTATAAGCGCGATCGTCAAAATAAAGAGCACATCAGTAGCCCTAACCCCCGTGCTGCGGCGCACACTATCAATCTGATGAAAGATGAGCGCATCATCGTCACTGACATCAATGATATCTACTATGCAGCGGCGCAAGAAAAGGTCACGCTGGTCTATACCCGCCGCGAAGAGTTCATCATGCCGATGAATATCACCGAGTTTTGTAGCCGCTTGCCGGAGGAGTATTTTTTCCGCTGCCATCGCTCCTATTGCGTGAACTTAGCCAAAATCCGTGAAATTGTGCCTTGGTTTAATAACACTTACATTCTGCGGCTCAGCGATTTGGATTTCGAAGTCCCCGTCAGCCGTAGCAAGATAAAAGAATTCAGGCAACTGATGCGTCTTTAAATGCATTTCATTCCACGTGGAGTGCAGCTCATTCCCCTTTCGATCTCTTGCGATTAGCCCGCCAGTATACTGGTTTCATTCGGCGGGCTGATAGCACCTCTACCCAAGATTTTCGGTGCCCCATCAGCGCGTAATTTTTAGGCTTCCGACGCAATTGATTTCTCTCAATCGCCATATTCGGGCCTCATTGCATTGATGTTTAAGGAGTCCGGCATGCGCAGTAAACCGGTAAATCGTTGGCTAATTGTTGTAGGAACCATCATCGTTCAGATGGGGTTAGGCACTATCTATACTTGGAGCTTGTTTAATCAGCCATTAGGGGAAAAATTCAGTTGGTCACTGGGCGCAGTGGCGACCACATTTTCTATTACCAGTTTCTCGCTTGCTATCGCGACGCTTTTTGCCGGCCGCCTACAAGAACGTATTGGTATTCGCAAACTGACGCTGATTTCCGGCGTTATCCTCGGTTTGGGGCTGATTGCCAGTTCCTTTGCGACCTCTCTGGGCATGATTTATCTACTGGCGGGGATGGTGGTCGGCTTTGCTGATGGCACTGCCTACATCACCACACTGTCCAATCTGATTAAGTGGTTCCCTGAACGTAAGGGGCTGATTTCAGGTATTTCTGTTGGGGCATTTGGCACCGGTAGTTTACTGTTCAAATATGTAAATGCCAGCCTGATTGCCAACCAAGGTGTCTCATTAGCGTTCTTCTATTGGGGCATTATTGTGATGGTTTTGGTCGGAGCCGGTTCTTTCCTGTTGCGGGAAAAAGTGGCTGCGCCGCAAGTCGCCAATCATCAACCTGCCGTGAATGCAGGACGTGATTTTAGCGTGGGCGAGATGTTAGCGGTCAAAGAGTCATATTTCCTGTTTATTATCTTCTTCACCGCATGTATGAGTGGCCTATACCTGATTGGCATCGTGAAAGATTTAGGTGTGCAGTTGGCAGGAATGGACTTGGCTACCGCAGCAAATACCGTGTCAGCCATCGCCATATTTAACACTGCCGGACGCATCATCTTAGGGGCGCTCTCCGATAAAGTGGGCCGTCTGCGCGTGATTAGCTTCACTTTACTGGTGACGACCCTAGCCGTTTGCGTCCTGACTTTTGCGCCACTCACTCACGCACTGTTCTTCTTGTGTGTGGGGGCAATTGCTTTTTGCTTCGGCGGCAATATCACCGTGTTCCCTGCTATCGTCGGCGATTTCTTTGGTCTGAAAAATCACAGTAAAAACTACGGTGTTATCTATCAGGGCTTTGGATTGGGTGCACTGGCAGGTTCATTTATTGCCGCGCGTTTGGGGGGATATCACGCCACCTTTATCGTTATCGCGGTGTTATCTGTGGTTTCCTTGCTGTTAACGCTCATTATCAAGCCACCGAAAGGTGCCGTTGCTGACGCAGATAACACGGTATCCACGCCTACCGGTGCAACTGCCAGTAGCCATGCGTGATAGTTAACGTATAAACGATGCCCCATCATTCGTACAGTTCAGCGAGCGTATGCAGTGTATGGGGATCTTTTTGTACCATTTTAATCAGTAAGATAGCCTGCTTATTGGGTTTGGCTCGGCCTTGCTCCCAATTCTGGTAAGTTGCAATACCCGCCTGCAAGTAATGCGCAAATAGCGCCTGCGAAATATTCAGTGTTTCACGGATGTGCCGTAATTCTTCTGACGTCAGGGTCACGGTATTCTCAGTCGAGACTTTGTGGGTTTTCAGTGTCTTCTTTCCCGTATTTGCCTCTCCCCACGCTTCCATTCCCTCAACCAATTCTGAAAATAAATCTCTTTTTTTCATCAGTTACCTCGATATATATCATTCAGATTTACGGGACTTAAGAAGATTACTCAGTATTTTCCGCTGCGAATGGGTTAAGTCAGACATCTCACCTTTGCTATAAATGGTGAAGAGCAAAAATTGAAAACGCTCGACCCACCAATAATAAATGACTCTGACACCACTACGCTTGCCCTTCCCTGTTTTCGCCTCACTGAATCGCATTTTGCGCAAACCGCCAGTTTGTTGAATAACATCTCCAACCGTTGGGTTATTCATTAATGCAGTCTGCAAGGTTCGATAATCATCGTCTGATAAGTAATCTAATCTAACGCGTTCAAATGGTGGCAATTCAATAAATACAGCATCCATCCTTTTCCCTCGTCTATCCATGACGTTTTATTAAACTATGCGCAAGTTGAGTATAGTTTAAGTTAGGGGCAGAGAAAAGCAGAGCTTAGGCTCTGCTTGAGATAGCTGACAAAGTGCCCATTGCGGAGAGAGCGCGCAGCTAACAACCCTGTGGCTTCAAGGACGAAGGGTATGGCCTAAAGTTTGACGCAAAAACGCCCCCGCCCCCAACAACCCCGGCTGCTGATGGGTAATCATGTATACCGGAATATCGTGCAAAAAGTCCTTGAAACGGCCTTTGTCTTCAAATGCACCACGAAAACCGGAGGCTTTGAAGAACTCCATAAAGCGCGGCACAATGCCGCCTGCAATATAAACACCGCCAAAAGTACTGAGATTTAACGCTAGATTGCCACCGAACCGCCCCATGATGACGCAAAACAGCGATAATGCGCGGCGACAGTCAGTACAGCTATCAGCAAGTGCTCTTTCAGTGACATCTTTCGGGGCTAGATTTTCCGGCAGGCGCGCATCTGAAATCACGATAGCACGGTATAAGTTGACTAACCCTGGCCCAGACAGTACACGTTCGGCCGAAACGTGGCCTAATTCTTGGCGCAATACCGCCAGAATACGGTCTTCTTCTTCGCTATTTGGCGCAAAATCAACATGCCCCCCCTCACTCGGCAAGCTAATCCAGCGGCCATCAACATTGATTAAATGCGCGACACCCAAGCCAGTCCCTGCGCCGTAGACCGCAACCGGTTTACCTTCTTGTGGTACTGAGCCGCCAAATTGCAGCACATCTTGTTCGGATAACACGGGGATCGCCATCGACACCGCCGTAAAATCATTGATCACTTCGAGATGATTCAGGCCCAAGCTTTGCTTCATCGCGGCAATCGAAAATGCCCATGTATGATTGGTCATCGCGACCCAATCGCCCGTAATTGGGCAGGCGATAGCAATACAAGCATCCGTTATCGTCACAGAATGCTCTGACAAATATTGCCTAATAACATCTTCTAAACTGCCGTATTCCAGCCCTGAATATGTTTTTGCTTGTGATATTTCACCCGTCGCCACAGCGCAAAGCGCCAAACGGGCATTAGTGCCGCCAACGTCACCCACTAGGGCATAGCTCGTCATCAGAAACTTCTCCGTTACAGGGATGCTTAACTTCGTCTACGCTCACTGTAAAATCAGGTTGGAGAAACAACAATCTCAATGCTGTAAACCATTTCGCTTTGCGATGAAGATCACATAAAAACGTTTCAGCAACGGCAAAATACCGCTGCTGAAGGGAAAAAATGACGATTATTGCTCGCGTGAATCCAGCCCTTTTTCTGACGCCGGTGCCAACATTACAGATTGGCGAGAACGGATAATTCTCATCCGTAAACTGTCATAGGCCCAGTTGTAACAAATGGTATAGGGCAGGAAGAACAGGAAGAATCCAATCTCCAACAGAAATGCTTGTAACAGCGAAACACCGAGTACATAAGCAGCTATCGGTAAACCAATCAGGATAAAACCGCCTTCAAAGCCCAACGCGTGGAATATCCGCACGCGCAGGGTCTTCGCCACCCGACTGACCGGCCACAAAGCGTCAAACAGACTGTTGTAGATAATGTTCCACAGCATTGCCACGGAAGACAGAATGATCGTTAACGTCCCCATTTGCAGTATTGAACGATCGAGTAACCATGCTCCCACTGGCGCACAAATCGCGACAGCAATGACTTCAAAGCCTACTGCGTGAATGACACGCTCAAAAAGAGATTTGCGATGTACTTGCATAAAACACCTATTTAATTAACCCATACTTGATTGTTGGACGTGATTATCATCGTTTATTGGGATAGATTAAAAATAGGAACCATCGATAAAGTAGATAGTTTATGCATTATTCTCCCGAAGCATTGGTGGCATTTGTCGAAGCGGCTGCACTGGGTTCGTTCTCGGCTGCGGCACGAAAGCTACGTAAAAGCCAATCGACCATCAGCACGGCTATCGCCAATCTGGAAGCGGATTTGGGATTAACCTTATTTGACCGGCAGGCACGTCAACCCGTGTTGACTGACCATGGCCGCCGTGTATTGTCTCACGTGCAAGAAATTCTGGCCGCAAGCGAACGCTTGGATTCACTGTCAATACGCTTAGCGGGTCAGGTTGAAACACGGCTGACCTTTGTGCTTTCTGACACTTATCAACCCACATACCATGAAGATTTGCTGCGCCGCTTTGAACAGCGCTACCCTGATATCGAATTTGAGTGCCTGATTGCCGAAGAGGCTGATGTCATTGACCTCATTCAACTCCGGCGCGCGCACATTGGTGTCGTGGAGGTGCAAAGCAGCTATCCACCGGATATTGCCGCTCGCCGCTTATTCGCACAAACAGAAATGGCCATATTTGTTCAGGCCGATCATCCGCTGGCAAAACTGCCCCACGTTTACCCTGAGCAGTTGGCGACGACTCGCCAGCTCTGTCTCAACACCTACAACCGAACTGAACGTAACCAGCCACAAGGATTGATGTGGTCTGCGCCGAGCTATTTGATGTTGCTAGAGATGGCTGAGCAAGGTTTCGGTTGGGCGATTTTGCCGCGCTGGCTGGTGGATCAATACAGTCACCGCAAATTGGTCGCATTACCGACAATGGGGTGGCCAAAAATGGTGTCTATTGACGCTGTTTGGTCGAAAAAAAGCCCACCAGGGCCGGCAGGCTATTGGTTACTGGATCAATTGGCCGATGAGATCAGGCCACATTCCGTCTCTGAATAGATTTAGTCACATGCATTAATAATTCAGGTATATCCATGGGGGGCAGTACCACCTCAATAAACGTCAGCTTTTGCGGTTTTTCAATCTGAGCGAGCACTTGCTGCAATTGCTGAACCTTAGTCACTCTGTGTGTAAAGGATTCTTTACCCAATCCCAATGCGAGCGGTAATTGTGTCCAATTCCAAGTCGCAATATCGTTATAACGTTGTTGTGGCCCATGAATGGCCCTCTCTACCGTGTAGCCTTGGTTGTTCAGTAGAAATATAATGGGGTTCAACCCATCACGTAACATTGATCCCAGCTCTTGAATCGTGAGCTGAGCAGCACCATCACCCACCAGCAAAATTAACCGCCGTTGAGGTTGCGCCAACTGCGCGCCATAGGCAGCCGGTAAACTAAATCCGATCGACTCCCATAATGCCTGAGACATATATGTGCAGCCTGAAGGCAAGTTCAGCGTGCCTGCACCAAAGCAGGAGGTGCCTAAATCGGTCAAGACAAGATCATTTGGTCGTAAGAACTGCTGGATGTGATACCAAAATGCTTGTTGGTCCAAAACATCAGATTTGGGTTCCGCCCGCTCAGGTCGCGTAATGACGGGTTGTTGCCATTCGTCCTGCAACGTTTTGCACAATTCGTGCAAAGCTTCAATGGCGGCTCGCATCGGAATCTGGCTAAAACATGTTCGTCCAATGCGGGCCTGCTCTGGTTGGATACTAATACAATTATCCTGATTGATATTTTGGCTGAATCCAGCAGTGATAATGTCGGCAAAACACACCCCGACAGTGATGAGCACGTCGGCATTTTCAATGCATTCTTTAACATGGGGCTCACTGGCCGCACCGGCATAAGTCCCGATAAACAGGGGATGCGTTTCATCCAGTACCCCTTTACCCAGCAGCAACGTCGAATGCGGCAAGTTGACCTCTGCTAGCCATCGATTCAGGGATAGCTGCATATCAAATCTGTCAGCAAGAAAATCTGCCAGCAGTGCCACCCGATGTGCTGATTGCAATTTTTCACGTGCCGCATTAATAAATGCCTGTAACGCTGTCGGTGATAAGACGGGTTGAGGTAAGGCCAATGTACCTTGATAGATTGCGATGTCCGTCTGCGCAACATCACTGGGAAGCGAGAGGTAAACGGGCCGCCGTTGCGATAAGGCCGCCCCTAACACACGATCTATTTCATAGGCCGCATTATCAGCAGTCAGGTTGGCTTGCGCACAAGTCACCTCTTTCGCCATATGGGAAAAATGGCTGAAGTTACCATCACCTAAAGAGTGATGCAGTAATTCACCGTTTTTTTGCGACCGCAGCGTGGGGGTGCCAACAATATGAATCACCGGAAGGTATTCAGTGAAACTGCCTGCAATACCATTGATAGCGCTCAGTTCACCGACCCCCGAGGTTGTCAACAACGCTGCCGCAGGCATGACTCGGGCATAGCCATCGGCGGCATATGCCGCATTCAATTCATTAGCACACCCAACCCACTTAATCACCGGGTGGCTGATCACATGATCTAAAAAATGAAGGTTAAAATCGCCAGGAACACCAAAGAGATGCCGAATGCCAATCTCTGCTAAACGATCCAGTAAATAATCCGCCACTGTGTAGTGACTCGTCATAATGACTCCTATCGAACAGTGATTTACCTGTGCTAATTATTAAGCTAATCATAAATAAATCTAATATTTCATAATATTTAAATAACTAATGCTGTCATTATTAATTGACATGGCATGGCTTGATTCAGGCTATCACTGCCTAACTCTGTGATCCTGCCAACGTCCTCCTTGAGTGAAACCGCATACACTAACCTGTCATTTACTCTCTTCAATAAGGGGCATCATGGTCTATCCAGCAGCGTCCTCCCGCTATCAGGAAATGAAATATCATCGGTGTGGCCGTAGTGGGCTAATGCTCCCCGCCATTTCACTGGGTCTGTGGCACAACTTTGGTGACAGCACGCTGTACGAAAATAGCCGTAATCTGATTCATCGTGCGTTTGATAGCGGCATCACCCATTTCGATTTAGCCAATAATTACGGCCCGCCCCCTGGATCAGCTGAGCTGAACTTTGGCCGGATCCTCCAGCAAGACTTACGCCCGTATCGCGATGAGTTAATTATTTCGTCCAAAGCGGGCTACACCATGTGGCCTGGCCCTTATGGTGACTGGGGTTCGAAGAAATATTTGGTCGCCAGTATCAACCAGAGCTTGCAGCGTATGGGGCTGGATTATGTTGATATCTTCTACCACCACCGTCCTGATCCAAACACACCTTTGGAAGAAACCATGGCGGCTCTGGATCTGTTGGTACGCCAAGGTAAAGCGCTGTATATCGGTCTGTCGAACTACCCTGCCGAGCAAGCTCGGCAAGCCTTCGCCATTCTTACCCAGTTGGGAACGCCTTGCCTGATTCATCAACCCAAATATTCTCTGTTTGAACGCTGGATTGAGGCCAACCTGCAAGACACTTTGGATGAGTTCGGCGTGGGGTCTATTGCTTTCTCCCCACTGGCAGGGGGATTACTAACGGATCGCTATTTGGCGGGTATTCCGCAAGATTCGCGAGCAGCAAGTAACAGTAAATTCCTTAATCCTGAGCAGCTTACTGCTAAGAAACTGGCTAAAATACGTCGCCTAAATGAGTTAGCGTTGGCACGTGGGCAGAAATTGTCGCAAATGGCCTTAGCTTGGGTATTACGTGGTGGCCGTGTGACATCGGCATTGATTGGTGCCAGTAAAACAAGCCAGATAGATGATGCTGTCGGTATGTTGGCCAATACTGAATTTAGTGATGAAGAGATAAAATTAATCGACAATATCTTGGTGTAAACGTTCTCTTTTAGCGTATCAAGCAGGGGCACTTAGCTGCCCCTAATTCATTGCTGGCCGTTCCCTGCGCAGATAAATCCTAAATCGCTATTTTACAGTTTTATCCGAATCCCTCCCCTAGATGAACGCTTTAAGATAGCGCCATAAGCAATAAGGCATGTTAAGGATTGATAATGTTAAAAGTGACCTCTTTTAAATCGGCACTATTTTTTAAATCAACGCCGTTAAAACTCAGTGTGGTTAGGCCAAGAAGAATAAAACCGCTATTGTTGGTCACGATCCTCGCTTGGTTACCGCTGATTCCTATGGCCAATGCCGAAAGTATTGAGTTACTGCCCAATGTCTCTTTGAATATTGGCGAACAAGATCGCAGTGGTAATTACTGGGATGGCTATGATTGGCGTGACCGCCAGTGGTGGCAGGACCATCAAGGACGTGATTTAGGTGAGCGTAACCGGCATGGTCATTACTGGGATGGTCACCGTTGGCAAGATAGGGATTGGTGGAAGAAAAACTACTATTACCGTGATGGCCGCTACTGGAAATACGATAAGCACAATAATAAGCATGGGAAAAAACATCATCATGGCAAAGGCCATGGCCACGATCATCACCATGATGACTGAGTAAAGGGATGATGAGCCTTTGATGGATAGCTATTGAAGAATGACAAAACACTCGCGGGTGATTTGGTCTAACCCGCTAAAATAAATAAGTTAAAGTAAACTAATCAGTAAGTAAGCATTTAACCCAATGACGATGGCAACGACAATTTTACCCAAAATCTGGGTCAATTTTGTATCAACCAGTTCCCCCATTAACGCTTTGTTACGCGTAAAAATCAGTAGGGGCACCAGCGCCAGCGCGATACCAAAACTCAGTAAAACTTGGCTCATGACCAATATTTTCGTCGCGTCTATCCCCATTAAGATGACAATGAAGGACGGCAACATGGTCACTGAGCGGCGCAACCACATCGGAATATAAAACCGCACAAATCCTTGCATGACCACTTGCCCCGCCATCGTCCCGACGACAGTCGACGAAAGCCCCGCGGCGACTAAACTTAAGCCAAATACGGTGGCGGCGGCGTTACCCAGCAACGGTTGTAAGGTTAAATAGGCTTCTTCGATTTCGGCAATATGTTCATAGCCGTTGAAATGAAAGGCGGCAGCGGCCGTTGCCATCATGGCCAAATTGACGAAACCCGCAATTGTCATCGCAATCGCCACATCAAATCGAGTTGAAGCATAACGCTGTACCTTGGACTCTTTGCCTTCTGTTTGTGTCAATGCGGAATGCAGATAAATCACGTGCGGCATGATAGTCGCCCCCAACACCCCAGCGGCGAGGAAGACAGCGTTACTATTGGGTAAATTGGGAATGATCATTCCTCGCCCCAGAGCCGCCATATTAGGTTGCGAGAAAATGAGTTCGACGATATAAGCCGCCGCAACGAACATTAGTAAACCGCCGACCACTAATTCGATAGGCTTTTGCCCTCGGTTTTGCAGCATAAGAATGAGGAATGTTGCAATGCCGGTAAGTACCGCACCTTCCAAAAGTGTCACGCCCAGCAGCAATTTGAAACCGATGGCAGCCCCGATAAACTCGGCCAAATCAGTTGCCATAACAATAATTTCAGCCTGAACCCAGTAAGCCCAGACCACAGGGCGAGGGAAGCGATCACGAATATGTTCTGCCAAGTTCTTACCGGTCGCAATACCCAGTTTGGCGGAGAGCAGTTGGACTAACATTGCCATGACGTTGGCCCATACAACCACCCACAGCAAGGTATAACCGAAGGAGGCACCAGCCTGAATGTTAGTCGCGAAGTTACCTGGATCGATATAAGCAATGGCGGCGATAAAAGCAGGCCCCATCAAGGAAAGTTTTATTCTCCTTGATGTGCGGGGGGATGTATCGACAGCACGGCTATTCAGCATTCAGTATTACCCTTCGAAGATTGCGTCTTTATACTTACCACCAATAATAGTTAAATGATAATAATTATCAAGCGCATTTAGATCAGCAAAACTAATCTCTCTGATAGCCAAAACCTGCTGATCTGACTTACCGTTATCCTGTACCTTTAGTTTCTGAATAGTTGAGCCAAATGTAACATCGCTATTTTTGATGCATATCACTACAATTATTGACGCCACCAAAGCTAACCTACTGCTGCGGCGAAATTTTAGCATCCCTTTTATTGTGATCAACCCCGCTAATTTGTTTGCATTTATGAAATCGAATTTCTATATTTGCAATACACATCTCGTTTTTAATGTAGCCGTTACATAAAATGTTCACCAAAATCTAGCCTGCCTCATATTTGGAGCACACATGTCCCACATTCTGCAGTTTGCGTTGGCCTTAGTCGTGGTGGCCATATTAGCGCTGGCGATCTGTAAAGATCGTAAGAGCATCCGCATTCGGTTTATTATTCAATTGCTGGTTATTGAAGTGCTATTGGCGTATTTCTTCCTTCATTCGGAAGTTGGATTAGGTTTTGTGAAAGGATTCGCCGGCTTATTCGACAAATTGCTCGGGTTTGCTGCGACCGGTACTGATTTCGTCTTTGGCAATATGGGCGATAAAGGTCTCGCATTCTTCTTCTTAAGAGTGTTGTGCCCTATCGTCTTTATCTCTGCGCTGATTGGTATTTTGCAATACATCAAAGTATTGCCGATCGTGATTCGGATAATTGGTACGTTATTATCCAAAGTTAACGGCATGGGCAAGCTGGAATCATTCAACGCCGTTAGCTCACTGATTTTGGGCCAATCTGAAAACTTCATCGCGTATAAAGATATTTTGGGCAAAATGTCTGAAAAACGCATGTACACCATGGCAGCTACAGCGATGTCGACTGTTTCGATGTCGATTGTTGGGGCTTACATGTCAATGCTAGACGCGAAATTTGTGGTCGCAGCATTGGTACTTAACATGTTCAGTACCTTTATCGTGTTGTCGTTGATTAATCCGTATAAAGCAGAAGATGAAGAAGAATTGCAGCTCAGTAATTTGCATGAAGGGCAAAGCTTCTTTGAAATGTTAGGTGAGTACATTCTGGCAGGGTTCAAAGTCGCCATTATCGTTGCAGCTATGCTGATTGGTTTTATCGCCTTGATTGCTGCAATGAATGCGTTATTCAGCCTGCTGTTTGGCATTAGCTTCCAAGGTATTTTGGGTTATGTGTTCTTCCCGTTCGCTTGGGTGATGGGTGTACCGACTCATGAAGCATTGCAAGTTGGTGGTATCATGGCGACCAAGCTGGTTTCTAATGAATTCGTGGCAATGATGGACTTGCAGAAAGTTGCCTCTGAGTTGTCACCGCGCAGCGTGGGTATTTTGTCTGTATTCTTAGTTTCATTCGCTAACTTCTCTTCTATTGGTATCGTCGCTGGTGCCATTAAAGGGCTGAATGAGCATCAAGGTAACGTGGTTTCTCGCTTTGGCCTGAAGCTGCTGTACGGCTCTACGTTGGTCAGTGTGCTGTCTGCTTCTATCGCAGGTCTAGTACTCTAAGTTTTAGCAAACAAAGTTCTAAAGAGGCGCTACGGCGCCTTTTTTTATGTCTGAGATTCAGTGAAGGGATTCACGCGGATGATGGTTAGCATGGAAGCTGGATTGTTGAGGTATGTTTGCGAGATTGGGTAATTTGGCTGGGGTGTTGAAGTGTTTTATATAATGGTGGGTCGTGCGGGATGACTCGTCCTACGGATTCGCCCTTCGGGTCAACGCTCGCGCGTTGCTGTCTCGCTTCGCTCGGCTCGAACCTGAACGCAGGATCTCACCCACACGATTTTGTGTAGTTTGCGATTTCTGAGTTTGGGGGAGGTGCTGAGGGACTTGATATAATGGTGGGTCGTGCGGGATTCGAACCTGCGACCAATTGATTAAAAGTCAACTGCTCTACCAACTGAGCTAACGACCCATTATATAAGTTTACTTGACGTTTTAGTGCTCATCGTGCGGGATTACTCATCCTACGGATTCGCCCTTCGGGTCAACGCTTGCGCGTTGCTGTCTCGCTTTGCTCGGCTCGAACCTTCAACCAATTGATTAAAAGTCAACTATTCGCCAACTGAGCTAACGACCCATTACATGGATATTGCGAGTAAAAGAAGTGGTGGGCGATACCAGATTCGAACTGATGACCCCCTCCGTGTAAAGGAGATGCTCTACCAACTGAGCTAATCGCCCACTTCTACTACTTGAATCTATGTGCTTTAACGCTATGAGTGATGAGTGGTGGGCGATACCAGATTCGAACTGATGACCCCCTCCGTGTAAAGGAGATGCTCTACCAACTGAGCTAATCGCCCTCATCTATCTCATTTATTGCTTACTGCATAACACGTCGAGTTTGGTGGGCGATACCAGATTCGAACTGATGACCCCCTCCGTGTAAAGGAGATGCTCTACCAACTGAGCTAATCGCCCCGCCGTGTTGTTGGAGTCGCATTATAGGGATAGTTCCAAGTGAGTCAACGGTTTTTAAAACGAAAACAATCGTTCGCCGCAAATTTAAACAGGATGCGATATTTATCGCCGGTATAGACCTTTGTTTGGCGATATCTGTCAGTAATCATTCATTGCAGGCCGGTAACATCGTTGAGGAATTACCACAGGGTGATAGAATAGCGCCTACTTTTTCGAATTTCGAGCAACAGCCAGCGTCTGCTGGCCGGCGTAGCGTAATAAGGCATCGACCCAATGAAAATCAAAACCCGTTTTGCACCCAGTCCTACCGGCTATCTTCACGTCGGCGGCGCACGTACCGCACTGTATTCCTGGCTTTTCACCCGTCACTTAGGCGGTGAATTTGTTTTGCGTATCGAAGATACCGATCTTGAACGCTCAACTCAGGAAGCCATCGACGCGATTATGGACGGGATGAATTGGCTGAATCTGGATTGGGATGAAGGCCCGTATTTCCAGACCAAGCGTTTTGATCGCTACAATGCCGTGATTGATCAAATGTTGGAAAAGGGCACCGCTTATCGTTGCTATTGTTCTAAAGAACGTCTGGATGAGCTTCGCGAAACCCAAATGGCTAACGGCGAGAAACCTCGTTACGATGGCCGTTGCCGTGATAGCCAGTGTACCCATGGTGCTGATGAACCTTCGGTTGTGCGTTTTCGTAACCCACAGGAAGGGTCAGTTATTTTCGACGATAAAATCCGTGGGCCGATCGAATTTAGCAACCAAGAACTGGATGATTTAATTATCCGCCGTACTGATGGCTCACCGACCTATAACTTCTGTGTCGTGGTGGATGACTGGGATATGGAGATCACCCATGTTATTCGTGGTGAAGACCATATCAACAATACCCCGCGTCAAATTAATATTTTGAAAGCCTTGGGTGCTCCGGTACCTGAATACGCGCACGTATCAATGATTCTAGGTGATGACGGCAAAAAACTGTCTAAACGCCACGGTGCTGTCGGCGTAATGCAATATCGTGATGATGGTTACTTGCCAGAAGCCTTGCTGAACTATTTAGTGCGGTTAGGTTGGTCCCATGGCGATCAGGAAATTTTCTCTGTTGCCGAAATGACTGAACTGTTCACGCTTGATGCGGTGAGCAAATCAGCCAGCGCTTTCAACACTGAAAAACTTCAGTGGCTGAACCACCACTATATCAATAGCCTTCCACCAGAGCGTGTTGCCATGCAGTTGTCATGGCATGTCGAACAACTGGGTATTGATACCCGTACCGGCCCTGAATTGGTTGAGATTGTTAAACTGCTGGGTGAGCGCTGTAAGACGTTGAAAGAGATGGCTGAGTCATGTCGTTATTTCTACGAAGAATTTGATGAATTCGACGTAGATGCTGCTAAAAAACATTTGCGCCCTGTCGCTCGCCAGCCGCTTGAGGTTGTCAAAGCTAAACTTGCCGCTATCACTGACTGGACCACGGAAAACGTGCACAACGCCATTCAGGGTAGCGCAGATGAGTTAGGCGTCGGTATGGGCAAGGTCGGCATGCCGCTGCGTGTTGCGGTCACAGGCGCAGGCCAATCACCGGGAATGGATGTCACCGTCCATGCTATCGGTCAAGCTCGCTCACTGGCACGCATTGATAAAGCATTAGCGTTTATCAGTGAGCGCGAAGCGCAACAGTAAAAACTGAGTATTTTCGGTATGATCAGGCGGCTCTTTAGTCGCCTGTTTTATTTCTAATGGCATCATTAATTGTGAGCAAGATTCCATTTATTATGCTGCTGGCACGCTGATTTGGCGGCTTTTTCAGCGCTTAACGCGAGAAATGGAATTAGCCGTTGACACTGTTTCAGTGGTTTCATATTATGCGCCCCGTTCACACGATTTATTATGTGCGCATTGGGGCTATAGCTCAGCTGGGAGAGCGCTTGCATGGCATGCAAGAGGTCGACGGTTCGATCCCGTCTAGCTCCACCAAACTTTTCCTGCTTCATGAGTGATGTTTCATCATTTACAAGGCAAGCTAAGTAGGTGGCACAGAGATAAATCAGCACGAACAACCACATTTGTGGGGCTATAGCTCAGCTGGGAGAGCGCTTGCATGGCATGCAAGAGGTCGACGGTTCGATCCCGTCTAGCTCCACCACCATTTAAAAAACCGGCTCAGGCCGGTTTTTTGCTTTCTACTATTACCCTTCGTTTTTCTGCTTTCTGGCATTTACCTTCACGTTTACTCCGTTCTTAAATGCGCCATAAATCAATGAGTTTGTCATTGAATAGCGATATTGTGCATACTCCCTAAATGCTTTAGTGACGTTGGAGATAGCAAATGAGTCAACATCAGCATCAACAAATCGTTCAGTGGCTCAATGCTGACCCTTATCGTATGCAGGCTTTGTCCCTTGCATGTCAACTCGGGTTACACCAATGGTGCCTCGCAGCAGGATTTGTGCGTAATTTAGTGTGGGATAAATTGCACGGCTACCAGAACCCGACACCACTCAATGATATCGATTTAGTCTATTTCGATGGTCAAAGCGTCGAGGAAGAGCATGACTTTCAATTAGAAAGGCAACTGCTACAAGATACCTCTTTTCTGCATTTCCCGTTTCCATGGTCAGTCAAAAACCAAGCCAGAATGCATCTGCGTAGCCACCGCCGACCTTACAGCAGCACTGAAGATGCCATCAGTTATTGGGTTGAAGTAGAAACCGCTATTGGGGCGAGACTAAAAGAGAATGGCGATATTGAATTAGTGGCACCTTTGGGGTTAGAGGCTTTGTTTGCAAAAACCATTACCCTTAATCCCAAAAACGGCGAAATCGACACCTTCTACCAGCGGGTAGAAAGCAAAGGTTGGCAACAACATTGGCCAAATTTGCGGGTGGTGGTTTAGCCTTTTTAAGTGGATAAAATCACCAAGTGATAAGCAAGTGATAAGATTGTGTAAAACAGCCCTAGAACGTTAAAGGTTAATAGGCTGCCGTCGATAAGCATTACTCCACCCACGCATTACTAAGGAGTAATGATGTCGAACACGATCTCCGCATCATCAACGTCAGTCAGCAGCAGTAGCTCTTCTGACAGTAGTTCTGCCGCACAGATTAAATCGCTTAATCAGCAAATCCAAAAACTGACAGAAAAATTAAGCACGTTAAAAGATTCTGGTCTGACGGCAGATGAGCTACAAAAACAGCAACAGCAAATCCAGAGCCAAATTGCTGCGCTGCAAGCTCAAGTTGCCCGTATCGAAGCGCAAGCCGCAGAGAAAGCTAAAGAAGGTGAAAGCGATTCTGTTAGCGCGAGTACACCAACGGGTGATGGAGTAAACCGCCCTTCTGCTCAAAACCAGATTGACGTTTATATCTAACGCAGTTTTGTGTCCTACAAAACCGCGTTAGGGCGATGGACGGATAACGCCCATCGCCCTGTTTTAGCCTCGCTTAAGAGGTTTGACTAAGCCGTCTAAACCCTCGACTTTAATGGCCAATGTCAGCTCCATAAGCATACCCAACTTACCTTGCGGAAATTCACCTTTTCGGGCAAACCACAGCAGATATTCTTCGGGTAAATCGATCAACACCCGCCCTTGATATTTGCCGAAAGGCATCCGAGTATTGGCGATCTCAATCAGATTCTCTTTTTCCATACAGCCTCACGGGTTAGGACGACTCACCTAGCAAACGGATCATTTCTGCTTCATCGATGACGGTAATGCCAAGTTCCTGCGCTTTGACCAGTTTCGAACCTGCAGCTTCACCCGCGATGACCAAATCGGTTTTCTTGGAAACACTACCACTCACTTTAGCCCCTAAAGCCGTCAGGCGATCTTTCGCTTCATCACGGGAGAGGATCGTCAACGAACCGGTCAAGACCACGGTTTTACCGGCGAATGGGCTATCTATCTCTTCGGCGACAATCTGTTGCGGTTCTGGCCAACTAATCACCTTTTCCAACGCTTCAATCACTTTCTGATTGTGCTCTTCGCTGAGGAAATTCAGCACATGCTTCGCGACCACTTCACCCACGTCTGGCACGCTTTTTAATGCGTCGATATCAGCGGCACGTAGATTCTCTAGATTACGGAAATGTGCGGCCAAATTCGCGGCTGTCGCCTCGCCTACCTCACGAATACCGAGGGCATACAGGAAACGCGCAAACGTCGTCTGTTTTGCCTTCTCTAGCGAGACAATCAAATTTTGCGCAGATTTTGGCCCCATCCGATCCAGACCGGTGAGTTTACCTGCCGTCAGCTCGAATAAGTCAGCGGGATTCTCAACGTACTGTTTCTCAACCAATTGCTCGATAATCTTATCGCCCATGCCATCGACATCCAGCGCCCTGCGGGAAACAAAATGCTTTAACGCTTCTTTGCGCTGTGCGGCGCAGAACAAACCGCCGGTACAGCGAGCGACCGCCTCGCCTTCAACACGTTCAATCTCTGAACCACACACAGGGCACTGCTCAGGGAAAGTGATCTCTTTGGCATCTTGTGGGCGTTGTTCCAATACGACGCCTACCACTTGCGGGATCACATCACCCGCGCGGCGCACAATGACTGTATCGCCAATACGCAAGCCAAGGCGCTCAATCTCATCGGCGTTATGCAGCGTCGCATTACTCACCATCACACCGGCCACTTGTACTGGCTCAAGGCGTGCTACGGGGGTAATCGCCCCCGTGCGCCCGACCTGAAACTCCACTTCGCGAACTTGGGTTATCTGCTCCTGGGCGGGGAACTTAAAGGCGGTCGCCCAACGCGGAGCACGAGCCACAAAACCGAGTTGCTCCTGCAGATCAAGATCGTCAACTTTGATGACGACACCGTCAATATCAAAGCCTAAGCTCGCACGGTCTTGTTCTACCTGACGATAGAAGGCAATCACCTGCTCACTGCCAGTACACAGTTTTACGCGGTCACTGACGGGCAAGCCCCAAGCTTTAAACTGCATTAAGCGCTGAATATGGCTGCGAGGAAGTTCGCCACCTTCCAACAAACCCACGCCATAACAGAAGAACGTTAACCGGCGCTTGGCAGTAATACGGGGATCAAGCTGACGCAAGGAGCCCGCAGCGGCATTACGTGGATTGGCAAACACTTTGCCGCCTTTGCGACGCGCATCTTCATTAAGTTGTTCAAAGCCCGCTTGCGGCATAAAAACTTCACCGCGCACTTCAACTCGCTGCGGGATATTGTCACCTTGCAAGCGCAGCGGAATGGCTCGAATAGTGCGTACGTTGGCGGTAATGTTTTCACCCGTCGTCCCATCACCACGGGTTGCGGCTCTAACCAACTCACCATTTTCATACAGTAAACTGACCGCCAGACCATCTAACTTCAATTCACAGCAAAACGTCAGTGGTTCTGCGCGTTTCAGGCGATCATGGACTCGCTTATCAAAGGCGAGATAGCTCTCTTCATCAAACACATTATCGAGAGAAAGCATCGGGACTTCGTGCTTAACCTGCTCAAACGCATCAAGAGGTGCCGCCCCTACACGCTGCGTCGGTGAATCAAGGGTAATCAACTCAGGGTGCTGAGTTTCCAAATCACGCAATTGCTGCATGAGACGGTCATATTCAGCATCAGGGATCTCGGGGGCATCCAACACATGGTATTGGTGTTCGTGATGGCGCAATGAAGTTCTTAGTTGATTAATTTGCTGAATGATTGATTCCATAGCTCACCATCAATGATAAAAAACCCCCGGCATGCGGGGGTTCGGGTTAATTCGATTCATTGCTAGGCAACGTGATTAGGCTTTTGCGTTGGCATCCAACACTTCGCGGATACGGGCCTTATACGTTTCCAATTTTTGCGGGGTCATCATGCGGCGCTCATCATCTAACACCACACCACCGACATCATCGGCAATACGTTGAGCTGATTGCAGCAT
This sequence comes from Yersinia massiliensis, assembly GCF_003048255.1. Classification (NCBI taxonomy): domain Bacteria; kingdom Pseudomonadati; phylum Pseudomonadota; class Gammaproteobacteria; order Enterobacterales; family Yersiniaceae; genus Yersinia; species Yersinia massiliensis. Next base: position 1,415,170 of record NZ_CP028487.1, on the reverse strand, counting down.
AAGCTTAAAGTTCTGATGCGCATCGCCATAAGACGGCACCATCATAAACATTGAGACGCCCGGTGTTGAGAAGTCAGCCATGGTATCAGGGTCAAAGGAGCCCGGTTTAACCATATTTGCCAGACTGAATAATACTGGGCCGCTACCAGCAGGGCTAAGATGGCGATGGAAAATGCCCATTTCACCAAACTGGAAACCGGACTGAAGAACACTTTGTAGCAGCAACTCGCCACCAAGAGCACCACCATGGTGCGCGGCAACATGCAGCACTAATACCGTTTCTTTCAGTTTCTGTTGCTTCACCTCAGGGGCCGGAGCGACAGGTTCTGGTTCAGGCTGCGCAGCAGGACGAGGTGCTGGTTCAGCCGCATGCTGTGGCTCTACATGTCGCGGTTGGGAATAGGATTCTTCAACCGATCCAAGTAAAGGATCACGCTGTGACACATGCGGTGGTTGCTCAGCAGATAGCCCACCCAAAAGAGGGTCGTCGTATTCTGTTTGCACTGAAGCGAATGGTTGTTGACGAGATTCCGCCTTAACCTGAGCCGGTTTCGCATCAGCATGCTGAATAACCGGCATTTCTTCGTCATCGTCATCAATATGACTAAACGAAGGCTTCTCCTGTAGATGAGCAGTGCGCACGCGCACTTCTCCTACCCCTTCATCGAGACTCTCGATCGGGGTTTCAACACGTTCTTGTTTCAGACGTTTAACTGGGCGATCGCGAAAAAGTGACGAGCGTTCTTTACGGCTGGTCCATAAACCATGCAATAACAACGCTATTATGGCGATCGCGCCAACAACGATTAATATCAGACGCAAATCCTGCATCATTACTATCTCTGTTGTTCCAATACATTGCCACCGCGGCAAACATTCACCCTTTAACTCTATTTCCCAACGAACACAAGTGCAAGTCCGTGCTCAATTTTCTTCGAAGAAAGATGATTATGCTAGATGTTTCGCTTATTTTTTGAACGATATGTGACTATGCAGTGGGAAATCATACCGATATGATACGTGGGTTGATGAGCTTATAGAGAATTGAATGGCATGGCGTATACGCAAAAAGCGGTAAAAAAGGTGAGTGGTGTTCATTATTTTGCTCAAGGATGGCAGTTAATCTCTCGTCCGGGCATCCGAAGATTCGTTATTTTGCCGTTGTTGGTGAATATTCTGCTGATGGGGGGCGCTTTTTGGTGGTTATTCAACCGGATAGGTGATTGGGTTCCTCAATTGATGAGCCATGTTCCTGACTGGTTGCAATGGCTGAGTTATTTGTTGTGGCCCGTCATGGTTATTTCGGTGCTACTGGTGTTCAGTTACCTATTCAGTACCCTTGCTAATTTCATTGCAGCCCCGTTTAACGGTTTGTTGGCTGAGCAATTAGAAGCGAGCCTGACCGGCAAACCTTTGCCCGATACCGGTATTATGGGCATCATGAAAGATTTGCCGCGCATAATGGCACGTGAATGGCGCAAATTAGCTTATTACCTGCCACGGGCCGTGGTGCTACTGCTACTGTATTTGATTCCGGGTATTGGCCAAACGCTCGCGCCGGTCCTCTGGTTCTTGTTCAGCGCTTGGATGTTATCAATCCAATATTGCGACTATCCTTTTGATAACCATAAAGTGAGTTTCCAGCAAATGCGCGGTGCATTGCGCCAAGATAAAGTGGATAACTTACAATTTGGTGCACTGGTGAGCTTATTCACTATGATTCCATTCCTCAATTTAGTGATTATGCCAGTGGCGGTGTGTGGTGCCACCGCGATGTGGGTTGATCGCTATCGCGACCAGTTTATTCAACTACCACGATAATGCTCAACGGGCGTGCTCGCCACGCCCTTCTTATTGGGATTAAAACTTATTTCCTAATAACATATCGATATACCAATTACTTACTTCCATAGCCATACTGTTAGCGTATGCTTTGAACGTTTCCTACATTTTCATAGAGTTAAAGGACGGGCTATGAGCAAGATATATGAAGACAACTCTTTAACAATCGGCCATACGCCGCTGGTTCGTTTGAACCGTATCGGTAACGGACGGATTTTGGCAAAGGTTGAGTCACGTAATCCAAGTTTCAGCGTTAAATGCCGTATCGGCGCGAATATGATTTGGGATGCTGAAAAACGCGGCATCCTGACTGCAGGTAAAGAACTGGTTGAACCAACGAGTGGGAATACCGGTGTTGCACTGGCATTTGTCGCGGCCGCCCGCGGTTATAAATTAACCCTGACCATGCCTGAAACCATGAGTATTGAGCGCCGTAAACTGCTCAAAGCACTCGGGGCTAATTTAGTGCTGACTGAAGGCGCTAAAGGGATGAAAGGGGCCATTGCCAAAGCAGAAGAAATTCAAGCGACCGATCCAGACCGCTACCTGATTTTGCAGCAATTTAGCAACCCAGCGAACCCTGAGATTCATGAGAAAACCACCGGCCCTGAAATTTGGGAAGATACCGATGGTGACGTCGATGTGTTTATCGCCGGTGTAGGCACAGGCGGTACGCTTACAGGTGTTAGCCGTTACATCAAAAAAACCAAAGGCAAGGCGATTACCACTGTTGCCGTAGAACCCACCGATTCACCGGTGATTACTCAGGCATTGGCAGGCCAAGAAATCAAACCTGGCCCTCATAAAATTCAGGGGATCGGTGCTGGTTTCATTCCAGGTAACCTCGACCTGACACTGGTTGATCGTGTTGCCCTCGTCACTAATGATGAAGCCATTTCAATGGCTCGCCGTTTGATGGATGAGGAAGGTATTTTGGCCGGTATTTCTTCCGGTGCGGCAGTTGCGGCAGCAGTCAAGCTTTCTGAAGAAGATGGCTTTACTGACAAAACAATTGTGGTTATTCTTCCGTCCTCGGGTGAGCGCTATTTAAGCACGGCGTTGTTCGCAGATCTGTTCACTGAACAAGAATTGCAACAGTAGTTTTGCCGTCGCACAAAATGCTAAAAAAGCACCCACAAGGGTGCTTTTTTTGTGGCGCACTTCAAAGTTTTCACTACATAAAGATTGATTTTACCCTCTGGGTTTAGTATTTAACCGGTCAATTATTTTGATACGCGAAATTAATCGTATCTTTAATGCATCTCTAGCTGAATCGATTTACCCATTATGCAATGCGACAAAAAATGTCATCAACTGATGCTGATTGAAGACATAACGCAAAGAGAGCATTATTCTTAGATATGACAGTGCTGGTTTTGGGCCTGAATTCAGGTTGTGCCACAAACTGTCTTTGTGACTTGCCAGCGGTTGAGGCATAGTCATGCGCGAGTCAAATAGTCTCGTTTTACGCGAACCAATACAGGCTAAAGTTTAGAATTTACACTAAACTTTAGCTCCACAACATAAATCCAATAAGTTGGGGAAATACAATGTTCCAGCAAGAAGTTACTATTACTGCACCAAACGGTCTGCATACCCGCCCTGCTGCCCAGTTCGTAAAAGAAGCAAAAGGCTTTGCGTCTGACATTACCGTTATCTCTAACGGTAAAAGTGCTAGCGCTAAAAGCCTGTTCAAACTGCAAACTCTGGGCCTGACCCAAGGTACTGTTGTTACGATCTCTGCTGAAGGCGAAGATGAGAAGAAAGCTGTTGAGCATCTGGTAAAACTGATGGCTGAGCTTGAGTAATCACGCACGCTTTTTTAGTTAACACCAGTCAAGAGTAAGGTAGGGTTATGATTTCAGGCATTTTAGTATCACCGGGTATCGCTTTTGGTAAAGCACTTTTGCTGAAAGAAGATGAGATTGTCATCAACCGGAAAAAGATCTCTGCTGACCAAGTGGAGCAGGAAGTCGAGCGTTTCAAAACTGGCCGAGCGAAAGCTGCAGAACAGTTGGAAGCGATTAAGACCAAAGCTGAAGCCAGCCTCGGAGAAGAGAAAGCTGCTATCTTCGAAGGGCATATCATGCTGTTGGAAGACGAAGAGCTTGAGCAGGAAATCATAGCCCTCATTAAAGATGAGCTTGCCTCTGCTGATGCAGCCGCTTATTCAGTGATTGAAGGCCAGGCTAAGGCCTTGGAAGAGCTGGATGACGAATACCTGAAAGAACGTGCCGCTGACGTACGTGATATCGGTAAACGCCTGCTGAAGAACATTCTCGGTCTGAATATTGTCGATTTAAGTGCGATTCAGGATGAAGTCATTCTAGTCGCAACTGATCTGACACCATCAGAGACCGCACAGCTGAATCTGGATAAAGTGTTAGGGTTCATCACCGACCTTGGTGGTCGTACCTCTCACACCTCTATTATGGCTCGTTCACTGGAATTACCGGCTATCGTCGGGACAACTGATGTGACCAAGCAAGTCCAGAATGGCGACTATTTGATCCTTGATGCGGTCAACAACAAAGTCTATTTGAATCCAACTGCAGACATCATCGAGCAGTTGAAAGAAGTGAATAATCAGTACATCACTGAAAAAAATGATCTGGCCAAACTGAAAGATTTGCCAGCTATCACACTTGATGGTCATCAAGTCGAAGTGGTAGCCAACATTGGTACTGTGCGTGATATCGCCGGTGCTGAGCGTAATGGCGCTGAAGGTGTAGGTCTGTATCGTACCGAATTCCTGTTCATGGACCGCGACTCTCTGCCAACTGAAGAAGAACAGTTCCAGGCCTATAAAGCGGTCGCGGAAGCCATGGGCTCTCAGGCAGTGATTGTTCGTACCATGGACATCGGCGGTGACAAAGACCTGCCGTACATGAACTTACCGAAAGAAGAAAACCCATTCTTGGGTTGGCGCGCCATCCGTATTGCTATGGATCGCAGAGAAATCCTGCATGCACAGTTGCGGGCTATTTTGCGAGCTTCAGCATTCGGTAAATTGCGTATCATGTTCCCGATGATTATTTCGGTGGAAGAAGTTCGCGAACTGAAAGCAGAACTTGAGCTGCTGAAGAGCCAATTACGCGAAGAAAACAAGGCTTTCGATGAATCTATCGAAGTCGGTGTAATGGTTGAAACACCGGCTGCGGCGGTCATCGCTCGCCATTTAGCTAAAGAAGTTGACTTCTTTAGTATTGGGACAAACGATCTAACTCAGTATACTCTGGCAGTAGATCGTGGCAATGAGCTGATTTCCCATCTCTATAATCCAATGTCGCCATCGGTATTGGGCCTGATCAAACAGGTTATTGATGCATCTCATGCGGAAGGTAAGTGGACCGGAATGTGCGGTGAACTTGCTGGCGATGAACGTGCTACACTGTTGCTATTGGGCATGGGGCTGGATGAGTTCAGCATGAGTGCGATTTCAATCCCGCGCATCAAGAAAATTATCCGTAATACAAATTTCGAAGATGTGAAGGTGTTGGCAGAGCAGGCATTAGCTCAACCAACAGCGAAGGAATTGATGGATTTGGTGACCACATTCATCGAAGAAAAAACGCTCTGCTAATTCCACGATACTGGAACGCTGCCCAATATTAATACTTAGGAGAAGATCATGGGTTTGTTCGATAAACTGAAATCACTGGTTTCAGATGATAAAAAAGACAGTGGTACAATTGAAATCGTTGCACCTTTGTCCGGTGAAATCGTCAACATCGAAGATGTTCCGGATGTTGTATTTGCAGAGAAAATCGTGGGTGATGGTATTGCGATTAAGCCATCAGGCAACAAAATGGTTGCTCCTGTTGACGGCACCATTGGTAAAATTTTCGAAACTAACCATGCTTTTTCTATCGAATCAGACAGCGGCATTGAGCTGTTCGTCCACTTCGGTATTGATACTGTCGAACTGAAAGGCGAAGGCTTCAAACGCATCGCTGAAGAAGGTCAACGCGTCAAGAAAGGTGATGTGGTCATTGAGTTCAATCTTGCCCTGCTGGAAGAGAAAGCCAAGTCTACATTGACGCCGGTTGTTATCTCCAACATGGATGAGATCAAAGAGCTGATCAAATTGTCCGGCAGCGTCACCGTGGGTGAGACACCTATTATTCGTATTAAGAAGTAATCTCTTACGAATGAATAAAAAACGGCACCTATCATGGTGCCGTTTTTGTTACCAGAAAAGCATCTTGGCCAATGGCACCTTTTGTGAACGGATTAATCAGTCCGTCACACGCCAACGAGGCACTCGCAACGTGATTACCAATCCACCCTGCTCGCCGTTTCTGGCTTCTACCTGCCCCCTATGGGCTAGAATAACTTTACGTGTGATGGCTAACCCCAACCCGTAGCCTTTGCCGGACATTGCGGATTTTACTCGCACGAAGGGATCAAAAATGCAGGATAGCTTACTTTCCTCAACCCCAGGCCCCTGATCCGCCACTTGAATCTGGTAAAGCTTCTCAACTGGAGAAAGCGTGACGGTGACCTGCTGACCATGAGCGGAGAAGCGCAAAGCATTCCTGACGATGTTATCAATGGCACGGCGCATCAGCTCCGCGTTACCTTTCACCGTGTATTCAACTTGCTGTGGCGCAACCTGTAGCAAAATATCCACTCCTGGTACCTGCGCTTCGTAGCGGGCATCGTTCACCACCACTTTCACTAATTCGTGCAGATCGAAATATTCGTCGTCAGCAGACAAGTCGTGGTTTTCGGCACGTGATAATGCCAACAATTCACCAATCATTTTGTCCAATCGCCCAGACTCATGCTCAATACGTTGTAAGGCATTTTCTACATTATTGGGATTCTGACGTGCCAGCCCGATCGCCAATTGCAAACGAGCCAGCGGTGAGCGTAACTCATGGGAAACATCATGTAGCAGCTGTTCGCGCGCACTGACCAGCGCTTCAAGACGCTCAGCCATGGTATCGAAGTCTCGTGCTACGTCGGTCAACTCATCATGACGACGGCGCATGACGGGTAACAGTCGCACTGATAAATCCCCTTGTGCGACGCGATCAAAGCCAGCGCTGAGTTGGCGCATTGGCCGTGTCAAATTCCAAGCGAGTAACGCGCTAAAAAACAGCCCACCCAATAGGCCCATCCAGATCATTGGGATCGGAATATTGAGTATTTCATGGCGCTTCTCACCCAAGGGTTCGCCACGTTCATTTCTGGCACCGATGCTGTAGCTAATACGATAACGTTGTCCATCGGGGCTTTGGGCCCAACTCATCACTTGTGAACGATAAGTCGCAGGGTCATTACCTTTGGCTGGCTCTTCAGTCGGTACAGTATCTGCCATTGGCGAGTCTGTCGCTGTCGGTATGACAGCTAATTGTTTTTTCTCTGCCTCCGGCCATTGAGCAATCATGGCATTTAGCGCGGGCAACCCACCGGAATGCAATACCGAGGCAGCAGATGCAACCTGCAGTTGAGCCATCTGCCGTACCATTTCGCGCTCGGGGGGTTCATGACGGTTGCCGTAGAATGAAAATACGACCCACAGCATTTGCGTCATTAAAATAAAAGTCAGCCAAAATCCAAGCAGGATTTTCCAGAATAATCGTCCACGCATACTGTTGTTATCTCACTTGATTCAAAACAATTATCTGATGCGATAGCCAATACTGCGTACCGTTTCAATATTCAGGGTATTATCTGGCAACGCAGCCAGCTTTTGACGGATATTGCTGATATGCACATCGACACTGCGATCATAGGCTTCTCGTGGCCGCCCTAACCCTTTATCCGATAACTCATCTTTGGTGACCACACGATCTGGCGAGCGCAACAGCAATTCCAGCAGATTGAATTCCGAAGCCGTCAGGTCGAACACTTTGCCTTGCCACTCACTGCTGCGAGTTGATGGATTAAGCGTTAAACCTCCTTGGGAAATCTCACTGTTATCCGAAAGAGTTAAATCCGGATGTTCGTCAAAACGACGTAAGACGGCACGTAGCCGAGCCACTAATTCTCGGGGATAACATGGCTTAGGCATATAATCATCCGCGCCCATCTCAAGGCCAATCACCCGATCAATGTTATCGCCTTTGGCTGTCAACATAATGACCGGTATACGGCTCTTTTTACGTACTTGTCGCAATACATCGATTCCACTCATATCAGGCAACATGATGTCAAGAATCAAGGCGGTATAGTCGCCGGACAAAGCACCCTCAATACCCTCTTTGCCCGTTAATACCAGCTCAGCATTAAAGCCTTCGCCGCTCAGGTATTCCCTTAACATAGTGCCCAATTCAACATCATCATCGACTAACAAAATCTTCATTTTTACTCTCCTGCCTGATTTCCGCTATTTTCATGCCTATTTGATGCGCGTGCAGCCAGTTTTACTCAATCCTTACATATTCTTGAATCCCACTTAACTCACACTCAGCGGCCACGGCGGTAAATTACCTTCCTGATTTTGGTTTCACCTTTTTCTTCATCGTGGTTCAAGGATTTTTGATTAATTATGTTACAGGTCACTCAGTCAAAACGACGTTATATTGGCTTAGCACTTCTCCTACTGATTGCAGGTAGTGTGCTGCTCTTCAAACTCATGTCACCTGCGGAAAAGCCCAGATATATCACTGCCGCGGCTGAAACTCGCACGCTGGAACAAACCGTATTAGCCGATGGCAGCATCAAGGCAAAAAAACAGGTCACGGTCGGCGCACAAGTTTCAGGGCAAATCAAAGCCCTCCATGTCACCCTAGGACAGCAAGTTGAAAAAGGCCAATTAGTGGCTGAAATTGATGATCTTACGCAACAAAATGCGTTGAAAGATGCACAAGAAGCGCTGAAAAATGTGGTCGCCCAGCGCGCAGCTAAAGTGGCGACCCAGCAGAACAATCAACTCACTTACCAACGGCAACAACAGATCCTCGCCAAGGGGCTGGGGGTTCGCGCCGATTTTGATAGCGCCAAAGCCACGCTGGAGAGTACTCAAGCAGAGATCAATGCGCTAGATGCCCAGATTGCGCAGGCTGAAATTGCCGTCAATACCGCCAAACTCAATCTTGGGTACACCAAAATCAGCTCGCCGATTGCCGGTACTGTCGTGGCTATTCCTGTGGAAGAAGGGCAAACCGTCAATGCCGTGCAAAGCGCCCCGACGATCATTAAAGTTGCGCAACTGGACACCATGACGGTTGAAGCGCAGATATCTGAAGCCGATGTCGTCAAAGTCAAAGCAGGAATGCCCGTTTACTTCACGATTTTAGGCGAACAGGATGAACGCTTTAGTGCCACATTACTCGCCATTGAACCTGCCCCAGACTCGATCAACGATGAAACCACCACCACATCGTCATCAAGCTCTAGCAGCAGTAGTAGCTCCACCACCACCGCCATTTACTATAACGGTCTGTTCGATGTCGCCAACCCGAATGGTGCCCTACGGATCTCAATGACTGCTCAGGTCTATATCGTGCTCAATAAAGTTGAAGACGCTGTCGTGATCCCGGCGACCGCGCTGGAAAATGTGCAAGGCAAGTATCGGGTTCAGGTAGTGAGCGATAACGGTAACATCAGCACACGCGAGGTCACCGTCGGGGTAAACAACAATGTCGACGCCCAGATTCTCTCCGGATTACAGACGGGAGAACAAGTGATTGTCAGCCAGGCAGATACCACGTCCTCCAATACTAAGGCCCAACGTATGGGTCCACCGATGGGGATGTAATCGATGACTGACTTAAACCAAAGAAAGATATTACTACAGCTTGATAACGTCAGCCGCTGGTTTGTGACCGGTGAAGCCAATGTGCAGGTGTTGAAAAACATCAATATGACGATTCATCGCGGTGAAATGGTCGCGATTGTCGGCGCATCAGGTTCAGGTAAATCCACATTAATGAATATCCTTGGTTGCCTAGATAAACCCAGTTCAGGTGAATATCTGGTGGCAGGGCGTATTCCACAACATCTCGACGGCGACACTCTTGCCGAGCTACGTCGTGAGCATTTCGGCTTTATTTTCCAGCGCTATCATTTATTGAATGATTTAAGCGCTCGAGAGAATGTAGAAATCCCCGCTATTTATGCCGGTGTTGATCGTGAAGTCCGTCGTCAACGCGCCAGCGCCCTGCTATCACGCCTCGGATTAGTTGACCGGCTGGGATATCGCCCAAGTCAGCTTTCCGGCGGGCAACAACAACGAGTCAGTATTGCCAGAGCACTGATGAACGGTGGCGAGGTGATTCTTGCCGACGAACCCACGGGTGCACTCGACACACATAGCGGCAATGAGGTGTTAAGTATCCTGAAAGACCTGCATCGTCAAGGCCATACCGTGGTTATTGTCACCCACGACATGGCCATTGCAGAACATGCTCAACGGATTATCGAACTGAGAGATGGTGAGGTGATTGCTGACCGAACAGTGCCACAAGCAGTGACGCTAACGCAATCAGTGCCAGCGGTTCCAGATGAGATAGCACCAGAGATTGAAACGAAGCCGCCACTTTCCCCTTGGAAAGCTCAACGTGACCGCCTGCGCGAAGCCTTCAAAATGGCAACCTTGGCGATGGCTGCGCAACGTTTACGCACGCTGTTAACGATGTTAGGGATCATTATCGGCATTGCCTCAGTGGTGTCTGTCGTGGCGTTAGGGAAAGGTTCACAGCAACAGGTATTAGCCAATATCAATGCCATGGGCACCAGCACATTGGAGATCTTCCCCGGTAAAGACTTCGGTGATATGCGATCTGCCGCCATTCAGACTCTGCGCGCCACCGATGCTGATGCACTCGCGAAGCAAGGCTATATTCACAGTGTGACGCCCACCGTCTCGACCAGTACCACGCTGCGTTATGGCAACAAATCCGTCAGTGGCACAGTGAATGGCGTGGGTGAGCAATACTTTATGGTACGTGGCTACACGCTCGATCAAGGGATGGCATTTACCCGTGTAAGTGTTGATGGATTGAGGCAAGAAGCCGTCATTGATGAAAATACACGCGATAAATTGTTTCCCAATGGGGAGAATCCCCTCGGGAAAGTGATCTTACTGGGTTCCCTGCCCTGCCGAGTGATCGGGGTTGCGGCCAAAAAACAGAGTGGGTTTGGCAGTGACGAAAATCTTAACGTTTGGATACCTTACACCACCGCGATGAAACGTATGCTTGGGCAATCCTATTTGCGCAGCATCACTGTGCGGGTTAACGATGACATTGATTTGGTCAATGCCGAACAGGGTGTCACAAAGCTGCTCACCCAACGCCATGGTACGCAGGATTTTTTCGTGATGAACACCGATAGCATCCGTCAAACCATTGAGAAAACTACGTCTACCATGACATTGCTTGTCTCAATGATTGCCGTTATTTCATTGGTGGTCGGGGGGATTGGGGTGATGAATATCATGTTGGTGTCAGTTACTGAACGCACCAAAGAAATTGGTGTTCGAATGGCCGTTGGCGCGAGAGCCAGCGATATCATGCAACAATTCTTGATTGAGGCCGTTCTGGTATGTCTGCTGGGAGGGGGCATTGGTGTTATGTTGTCATTAGGTATCGGCCTATTGTTCAGCCAGTTCAGTAGCACTTTCTCGATGGTTTATTCGGCAACATCAATCATCACCGCATTCGTTTGCTCAAGCCTGATCGGGGTTATTTTTGGTTTTTTCCCCGCCAAGAGAGCGGCGAAGATGGATCCCATAAGAGCCTTAGAACGAGAATAACCCATCTTATTCTTAGTTTTTTTATCATCTATATCCTTTAGTACGGAACAGTGACAAATCAGTAAGCCATACGGACAAATACGATATAAATTATCGTATTTGTCCCAATATAAACAATAAAATAAAAAACAAGTTCAGATAACTATAATAGCCTTATAAGAAAAGTATTATGAATAAAAAATCCAGATAATAATATTGAAATATAAAGCCAATTAAATCAGTCAAATAACAATATATTAATAATCATTAACATCAATATAAAAATTAAGAATTTTCGTAAATTCCTAAAATAAAAATGTGAGCGCTAATTTCGAGATGCCCAATAACCTTTACATGATTAATTCACTGCGATAGTGTTCGTATATAGGGAATTAAAAATCATCTATACATTAAAACTAATCTTTCATTTTATAGCATAAAGCTCAATACCCATCCTTTAACATAGATTGTATTTTGCACATCGCTATCTTATTGATAATTTGATTTTTCTGCTACTGGTCATCATCAATCAGGGGCGGTAGCGTGGAAAAAGAACAGACTAATATTTTTGGAAAATTTACAGATGGCCCGCAGTGGTTTTGAAGTACAAAAATCAGCCGTTAACGCTTTGTTTCTTAGAGAAATAAAGACTAGATTTGGTAAGTATCGCCTTGGTTATCTTTGGGCGGCATTAGAACCGATGGCACATATGCTCATTCTAGTGGGTATTTTCGGTTATATTATGCAGCGTTCTATGCCAGATATATCCTTCCCTGTATTCTTGATTAACGGTATCGTCCCCTATTTTGTTTTCATTAATATCAGCAATCGCTCGATTGGTGCCATAGAAGCCAATCAAGGATTATTTAACTATCGCCCCGTTAGACCCATCGATACAATAATCTCCCGCGCCCTGTTAGAGACGCTTATCTATGCAATCGTTTATGTCTTACTCATGACGATTGTCGGCCTGCTTGGCGAAGAGTTTGAAATCATCAATTTGATTTCATTAGTCCTCGTTTGGATCTTGTTAGTCATCTTCTCCTGCGGCGTCGGTTTGACTTTTATGGTAATAGGTAAGACGTTCCCCGAAACAGAGAAATTCCTGCCCATCCTGTTAAAGCCACTATATTTTATATCCTGCATCATGTTCCCACTGCATGCTATCCCAAAAGAGTACTGGCCGTACTTGCTATGGAATCCATTAGTTCATGTGGTCGAATTGTGCCGTGAAGCTGTGGTTCCGGGTTATATCAGCGAAGGAGCTAATATCCACTATCTCGCTTTATGTGCTTTGGTCAGTCTATTTATCGGGTTAGTCCTATACCGAAACGGTGAAGAGGCGATGCTAACCTCGTGATCAGAATTGAGAATCTCACTAAATCTTATCGTACACCTACCGGCCGACATTATGTTTTTAAGAATCTGCAGGTTGAGTTTCCCGCCGATAAAAGCGTGGCACTGATAGGTCGCAATGGATCCGGTAAATCAACGTTATTACGTGTTATTGGCGGCATTGATCGGCCCGATAGCGGTAAAGTCATTACCGATAAAACCATCTCATGGCCCGTTGGATTAGCCGGTGGATTCCAAGGTAGCCTAACAGGACGCGAAAACGTTAAGTTTGTCGCTCGCCTCTACGCAACAAACAGCGAGCTACGTGAGAAAGTGGCTTTTGTCGAAGACTTTGCGGAGCTCGGAAAATACTTCGATATGCCAATTAAAACTTATTCTTCAGGCATGAGATCCCGCCTTGGCTTTGGCCTGAGTATGGCATTTAAATTTGATTATTATCTGGTGGACGAAGTCACCGCCGTCGGCGATGCACGCTTTAAGCAAAAATGTGCGGATCTGTTCAAATCCCGCCATCAAGAATCGAGTTTTCTGATGGTTTCTCACAGCCTTGGTTCACTAAAAGAATTCTGCGACGCGGCGCTATTTATTGGTCGGAATAATCAGGTGAAATATTTCGAATCTGTAGAAGAGGCGATCGCAGTTTATAAAGTGGATGAAGGAATGTAGTTTTTTTTGAAATTGTAGACTGTAAATGAAAAAATTAAAAAAATTCCTTAAAAGCCCTGGGATATTTTTTCGGGATTACTTTAATAAAAAACACCCTATTATTAGAAATGAAATAAAGTGTCCCGAATTGGAAGAAAACATTCTCATTCGGCATGATTTATTGTTGGAAAATTTAATGACCATCAATTTTCCAATAGATGTTGTTTTTACTTGGGTTGATGACTCAGATATAGAATGGCAACAGCGTTATCAGCAACATAAGAACATGGCTGACTCAAACACCCTTGGGCAATATGCTACAGATAAGGCAAGATTCAGCAATCATGATGAATTACGCCATTCTGTTAAAAGTGTTGAGCTTTTTCTACCCTGGGTCAGATATATATATATTGTTACCGATAACCAACGCCCTTCATGGTTAGAGAATAACGACCGCATCAAAATCATTGACCACAGTGAGATTATTGAAAATCAATATTTACCTACATTTAACTCTCATGTCATAGAAGCGCACATACATAAGATACCGAATTTAGCAGAGCATTTTATTTATTTCAATGATGATGTTTTTGTTGCAAGACCATTATCTGCCGGACATTTTTTTAAAGGCAATGGTATTGCCTCATTATTCCTTTCTCAAAAAAGCTTGGCCAGCATGCAAGCTAAAGGAACGAATACACCAACACTGAGTGCTTCGATAAATGCTATAAAAATATTCGCACAAGATTTCCAAACCGTCATAGATACGCCACTAATCCATTCTTACATTCCACTTAGAAAGAGTGTTTTTGACAGGAGTTATGAACATTATGAAACTGAGATAAGAAAATTTTTGCCAAACAAATTCAGAACAAATCATGATATGAATCTAGCGACTTTCTTTGTTCCTTGGATGTCATACATTCAAGGCGTAGCAGTTCCTTCTCGTGATGTTTGCTATTACTTCAACATCAGATCTACCGCAGCCAGAAGTGTCTTTGAAGCATTGAAGGTTGCTAAAGAAGAGGGATGCTTACCTCATTCATTTTGCGCTAATGATTTCCATACACAGAAAGCCCAGCTTGATGACTATCAGCAATTATTAGATACAGCACTTAACCATCATTTTAAATGAAAAATTAGAGATGATAAAATACAGCACAATTTTATTGTTAGTCATTATAAGTTCAATTGGTATATTTAGTGTTAAGAGTGAAATACTAGTTAAAGAAAACAATCATTTTGATAATGAAATCAACACTAAAAAAAGTGTAAAGTGTTATCCATCACCAGAAAACAGAATAATGCAGTCATTTTATGTAGACTTTCATCGGAAAATAACATGGCTAACATATGACAATAATAAAAGAGACCATCAGTTAATAGAGAAATACGATAACAAAAAAAACATAATTGAAAAACAAGAGTATTATAAAAAATTTAGCATTGGCCACTTAGATGGTATCTATGTAGAAAGTGATACTATATTCACTACAGATAAGTGGACTAACCCATCAATTATAAAAATTAAAAACAAAAATTTAATCGGTAGGTTGCAGTATCCAATTGAAATAATTGGAAATCAAGTATTAGCAGTCGATAGGCAAAACACAGAAAAATTCATTGTTTGGGCTACAGAAAAAGAAAGTGGAAATAAGAAAATTTTTACTGGTAAATTTGATTCAAAAAAAGAAAAAATATTAAGCTTTAAAAAGTCGAAAATAATTTTCCCGAAAGATGAAGTCTTGCAGGGAATAGCATTAAACAATAATAAAGTGTATGTATTGACAGGTTTATCTCCCCCATATTCTTTTTTATATAT
Organism: Yersinia massiliensis; assembly: GCF_003048255.1. Taxonomy (NCBI): domain Bacteria; kingdom Pseudomonadati; phylum Pseudomonadota; class Gammaproteobacteria; order Enterobacterales; family Yersiniaceae; genus Yersinia; species Yersinia massiliensis. The sequence goes on along the minus strand of NZ_CP028487.1, from coordinate 1,399,817 downwards.
TTGGAATATGGAAAATGGGATTTTAATTAAAAGAATACCATTGGAAAGTAAAATAAAAAAATATAAAGACATCTACAAATATGAGCCTGAAGGCTTGAACATTATCTCAGATGATAACGGTGAAAAAATAATTCTAATTGGCATCGCCGTTATAACCAAGACCAAAAAACACTTCAATTGCATTATACCTTTTAGCAGTTAATTATGCCTAGGAAAAAACATGAAATTAGCTTATAGGAAAGCGATAGTTACTGTAATAATTCCAGTTTATAAAACAGAGAAATACATCAGAGAATGCTTAGACTCTGTACTGAAACAATCCATCAGTAAAAAATACAAAAATAATTATATTGAAATAATATGTATTGATGATGGTTCACCAGATAATTCAAAATCCATAATAAGCGAATACATTGAAAAACATAACAATATTATTCTCCTAGAGCAAGTGAACTCAGGGCAATCAATAGCAAGAAATAATGCTATTACCATAGCTAAAGGTAAGTATATTATCTTTTTAGACTCAGATGATCTATTGCCAGAGGATGCTATTTCCTCATTATTAGATGTCGCTGATGAGACACAATCTGAAGTCATCGTATCGCATAGTAAAGCATTCAACATCCGTCGTTCTTGGTATATAGCAGAACATGCAGAAGTGGCATGCGCATCTTTACGAAAAGTAAAATTCTTCCATAGATCCATATTAGTCAACACCCCCCCTCCATGGGGTAAATTATATAGTCGAGACTTAATAATTCGTAATGGAATAAAATTTCCAGTAGGTATAAAACTTGCTGAAGACTGGATCTTTGTGATGAATGCAATGTATAAAGCTAATCATATATCGAGCACGCCAGCAGTTACCTACCTGTATAGAGGTAGGGACGATGAGGATAATCCTTCATGTACTCAGATTGTAAATGAAAAAGTATTCCTTGATTTAATCGCTGTTTATAACTTAACCCTTCAATTTAATCTTCCACCAAGACAAACATGGCTAGCTAAGTTATTTATCTTAAGAGGAATACTCTATCGACTAGATAAATTCTCAAAAGATAATGATTTTAATAGTTGCAAGTCAACATACAAAACATTACATCAATTTTTGAAAAATGATATTGGTGTAGAAGCATTAGAAGTTTTCACGCCCAAAAGAAGACTTCCTTTACTACTTCTATTTAATGGCTTTTACTCAGAAACTCATCGTGTTTTAAATGGAAAATTTAGGCGAAAATTTTTTAAGCGTGAAGATATAAAACATAGCGAATTAATTAAAGATGATTTTGATTTTTTGAAACAAAAGAGAAATATACTCACTCAAGCTTTAGTTAAAGTAAAAAAATACAAGAGGAAAATTAAGAAATCAAGGTGGGGATTTCAATATTACTCAGCAGCTTTAATTGCAAAATACTTTTATCGACATAGAAATATAAGCTTAATTGGCGAGAGACTAGGAAATACCGCTAACGATTCTAGCTATCATCTTTTTCGTTACGCCAATAGCATATCTTGTCATTCCAAAAAAGTTAGCGATGCTGAATATTACTACGTAATAAAGAAAGAATCGATGACCCGTTCAAATTTATCTAATTACAAGAATGTTGTTTCTTATGGAAGCTTAAAACATTTTATAATATTCCATGCTTCTCAGAGATATATTTTCAGTGATTGTATGAGGGATGTGTTCTTCAGATGGAAAGAAATAGCTCACCACCATGAACATAAGCCACTCTATTTTCTGCAGCATGGTATTTTTGCTCTAAATAGAGCTGCGGGATATTATGATCGTAACTCTATGGACAAACGAAAGGAATTACCTAATAAATTCATAGTCAGTTCTGAACATGAACGTAATTTAGTTTGTAAAAACTTTGGCTTTTTTAAAGATGAAGTGGCCGTAACAGGACTATCTCGATTTGATCATCTACCAAAAAAAATGCGGTCCCCCAGTAAGAAGATACTTATCATGTTTACCTGGCGTGATAGTTTAAATAATGTTCCAGTAGAGCAATTCAAAGAATCTCAATATTATAAGAGATTAGTACAGGTATTAACGGATAAGAATATAAGTGAATTATTACATAAGTATGGATACACTATTGAAGCCTGTTTGCATCATAAACTGCATCAATATACAGATGATATTAGAGATTCGAATTCATGCAATATACACAGTATGAATGAAGTTGATGTACAATCTTTAATCATTGAATCTGACTTTATGATCACTGATTATTCTTCTGCATCGTTTGATATGCTCTATCAAAGAAAACCCGTTCTCTTTTATTGGTTTGATGAAGCTCAATTCTTCGCACAACGTGGTGGGCCTCTGATTAACCCTTTAAAAGATGTTCCTGGGATGGTTTCACGAGATATAGAATCATTGACAAGAAATATTGAGCTCATGATCAAGAATAAATGTACACTTGATACAATGTCAGATAAAAAATCTAAAATATTTTTCAAATATAGAGATAATTCTAATTGCAGACGAATTCTTTCTTTGATAGAAAGTTGAAGTGCATAATAATACAGCTTTAGCAATATTTATCTTCGGTAAGAAATAGGCACTATCAAGGTGCCTATTAAAATAATTTCATATTTTTGGCCCTGATAGGTAAATTCAGAATAAGATGAATCGAATAGTATCAATCACGAGCAGATAGAAATTTCTCTAGCCATGTTATCTATATTATTGTCAATAACCCCTCCCCCGATTAAGCCGGATCCTTCACATACTCAGTCATATAGACCTTTTTGGCTGTCGGTATCGGCTCAACTTGATTATCGCCATAATAAACCGCATTAATCTGCGTGTTCCTCAATATGTATAGCCGGAATTTTTTAAATAGTTTCATGTCCGGCTTAAAATCAGACTGCCAGAATTGATTAAGATGCCCTTGGAACGTCAACCCTTTCATGTCGTACATGGCTTTGCCCATCACTATTAGCGGCTTGTTGTGAATAAGCGCGGATAGACCGGCCGTACTGTTAATGGTGATCACGGCTTTTGCATGAGTCAGTAATTCAGGCATCGGCAGGTCATGAACATATTTTACGCGATCTTGAATGTTGTATTGCTTACCCAATTGACGAATTAGCGGCCCGTAAAGACGGTGACCTCGATCCATGGGGTGATGTTTGATGACGAGCCATTGGTCGCCGCTTGCCTTTTTCGAAAATGAATACATGACATCATTAATGTAATCACGCACATCTTGATAAGGGCTGTGATTACGAATCTGGCTATCGTTGTAAACCTGCAAAATAGCCAAATGGTAGCGCTGATCCAACTCACCTTTTAGTTGACTCAATACATTTCGTTCTAGGAATCGATACCCTTGTTTACGAACGGCGGCACGTATCCAGCAGCGTGCTTCATACAGTGGCGAGAAGGATTTATGGTGACGATACTGCGGGAACTCGTGGCGATAATACCAACCAGCGAGGTAATAACCCATTGCATGACGTACACGTAAACTAAAGCATGATGCGAGTTTTTTGGCGACCGGCGGTTTCACGTCCGGTAATTTGCGGTAGAAATCAGGATTACGCGGCAACGAGGAGAATGCATTCACCCCGCCCTCTTCGAGAGTGATGAAGTGTGGCCGTAAATACCCTTCTTCGAACGCCAAAATACGCACCCCTTTGGCTTGCGCCCACATCTTCGCTGCTTGATGCAATGGGCGACAATCGCCGAAACACAAAATAGTGTCGAATTGATACGTTTGCCAGGTCTTTTTCAGCCAGACCGGGAATTCTTTCGGTGTTTGCTTGTAAAGCAAATAGTCACGCTTACGGCAGTAAAATTTGTCGCCGCCGTTGAATACCACATTCACCGCTTCACAGCCCCTTGACTCGAGCCATTGTGCGGTATCACTGAAAAAAGGACCCATCGGGCCTTGTAACAGCAGGTATTTCTTCCCAGAGAGAAGTTTTGTTAGTGCGTGACTACTTGTAAGCATAAACAGATCACCGTCATAGTTTAATAGACTGATTTACAAACTCATTGTGACTTTGGCGAGCATAATCAACTTTCTATAATGGCGGATAATCCTACCCGCTCTTTTTTGGCTAAATTGCATATTGGCCCGTGGCTGATTGGCTAATATGTCTAACGCGCGTTCAGCAGTAATCGCCTTGCGTCGCGATGGGTCGATATAAGTCGGGTATGCGATCAATGCCTGATAAACCAAGTCATCCAACATTAATGTTCGGTTGCGGCGAGGCGAACGATGCTCATCCTGTGTCAGCCCCCAGCCCGCATAAAATGGGATGCCATAACAAAACACTTTTTTACCGTGTAACAGTGCTTCAAATCCTGATAGCGACGTCAATGTATGCAATTCGTCTGCCGCCTGAATGCACTGAATAATATCGGCGTCTAATGCCTGAAAATCGGCCCACTGTGCAACATCCGCAGCAGGAATATGCCCTTGTCGATTCCCCACCAGCACATCTGGGTGTGGCTTATAAATGATGAAAGCATTGGGATAACGTTGCCGTACTGTTCTGAGCAGTTCACTGTTGGTACGAATACTGACAGTGCCGCTCAGTATCGAAGCGTCGTCTTCTACTTGCCCCGGTACCAGCAGAATGCGTTTACCCTGTGCTTCTTGCGGTAGGCTAAAAGCGGCACCAATGTTGTATTTACTGACTTTGGTGCTCACCAACCGGTGACGTAATGTGGTTGCCCGTTCGATTTGACTGGCCGTTAAATGGCTGTGATTAAGTAACGTCTCAAGGTCACTGGGGCGAGTGGCATCGTAATAAATACCTGTTTTATCGAGTACTAACGACAAGGGGGGATGCAAATCAGACCCCAGCCCCGATGAACGCAAAAAACCATCCTCCATGCGCCACACCGGCAGTTTTTGTGCCAACGCTTTTTGTTGCCAACGCTGCTCACCTTTATTCCCCCACACTACACAAGCCGTATTCGCCGTCTTACGTTCACTAAACGAGACGCTGTTAAATGTGGTTTTCAAAAATGGGAGAAAAATACTGCGTTTCCAAAGCGTTAACCCTGGAGCCCATAACTGACCTTGGCGCTGTTCTTGGTGATTTTTTTGCATTAGTAGGTGGTTAATCACCTCAAACAAGGTGCTAGGTTGCCCACTGCTAGGGTTGATATAACGGCTGTAGCGGAAATAGGCTGCGCTGAAAAGATCCGGCAAACTTGCCCGACCTCTTCGCGCCGATAATCGGCTAGCCTGAGCATGGCGATCATCAGTCAGCCCCCAACCGGCATACCATGGTTGACCAAATACCTTGACTGGTTTACCCGCCAGTAGAGCTTCAAAACCATATTGTGATGTGACAACGTAGACACCGCTAACATGGCGCAATAACGATTGTGGGCTGACATTTTCTGCGAGCAATTTGATGCGAGGATTTATGGGGATAGCCGCGAAGTAACCTGATTTTTTGCCCTGTAAAACGTCGGGATGTATTTTCAGCCAAATTTCAGACTGCGGATTTTCATCCAGTGCGGCCTTTAGCATGGTCTCAAAATCAGTCGCATCGGCATTACCGTATTTAACCGCCATATCCCCGAACGTCTGATCCACCACCAGTACGGCCTCACCGTTCGGAGGCTGCCCACGATAGGCGGGCGCAAGGTTATATTTAGAAAGGTCGGACGCCACAATCAGTTGCATGGCACGCTGTGCATCAACATAAAACGGTTGATTACCGACTCGATCGCGAATCAAGGTTTCCAATGAACTGGTCTTGCGAGCGTCGTAATAAATTCCCTGCGTATCCACCACCATCGACAGCGGCGGGCACCCCGTCACACCCAATCCTAGCGAGCGGATAAAACCATCTTCGAGGCGAACAACAGGCCGATGGGATGCGTTCGCCAATGCAACAGCCTTATAACCGGTTGGACGATTCCCCCACACGGCCACTGAAGTGACCTCTGGGGGGATAGTGCGCAGCGATGAAAGCTTGCAGCAGGGTTCAGCCAGAAAACTGGCGAGATGTTCGATACGATAGATGCCTGCCGAGAAGATACCGATCATTAGAGTGTTAGCACCACTTTTGCGGCCACCGCTAGCTGGTAAAGAATGGTCGAGATCCCGCGAGAAACTTCGATATTCTTCGATTCAAATTTCGGTAACACCATCAATTCATCGCCCGGCTGCAACGTTTTAACGTCTTCAGCATTAAGTGCTTCACCATTCTGCTTAATCAAGATGACTTTCGTGTTGCTGGCCTTTTGCGTATAGCCCCCCACCTTCGTGATGTAGTCATTCGGGCTAAGCCCTTTTTGCCAGCTCACCGCATTCGGGAACATGACCTCGCCATGAATCATCACCAGCGACGTCTTCTCTGGGATCTTAATCACGTCACCGTCTTCCAAAATCACCTGATTGAGGTTGCTTTCATTCAGTACCACTTCCCCTTTAGGCACCACGGTGCGGGCTTTGGACACGAAACGGCTGATAAGCTGTGCTTCCTGCATTCTCAGGCGAGCTTCTTCTGATGTAGACGACTGGGCAGACAAAGAGGCTTCTTCGAGTTTTTGCAGCGACAGGTCAAGCATCTCTTTCTGGCGCAGTGCAACTGAGCGGCGGTAGAGTTGGATAGCATCCAATTGTGACATGCTGTTCGGGCGGATTTTAGTCAGGACTTGGCTCATCGTCGCCCCATAGGGCAACACTATTGCATGCTCACCAGAATGTGCGCCTTCGACTCGGACCTGAATGGTTCCCGAATAGCGATCAGCACTGATAATAAGTTTATCGCCATCCTGCAATGAACGCCCAGGAGCGGAACTGAGTGGATAATATTCACTGCGCTTGACGGTACCTTGCTTACGAATAATCGTCATATGTGTCGCACCCGGTTTAGGGCGCGCCCAGCTCAGCGCTTCAGTAACAGGGATCGTGCTATCACGGAACTCAAAGTCATAACTGTTGAACACTTCGCCTTCCACACTGAATGTATGCTGACGTGGGCCAACCACGATAGTGTCGCCGTCAGAAAACTGTGATAACCCCAGATTGCCATTGAGTAAAAAGTCATACAGATTAACTTTCGACCGTACACTCTTGCCGCGTTTGATGCTGATATCCACATAGCTACCACTCTGGGTATCAACACCACCGGCCTTACTGAGATAGGAAAGCAATGAGTCCGACGCTACGCCACCATACAAACCAGGGTTGTTGACGTAACCGGTGACAAATACTTTGACTGGCTGTGCCTGCAACAGCGATGCATAAACGTTCACGTTAGACTGATAGACCTGCTTAACTTTGTTCGTTACCACGCTATTAATCTGGCTATTCGGAATACCAACTACTTTCAACGGGCCAACATTCGGCAGGAAAATATTCCCCTTCGGATCCACACTCAGCGCACCTTCAAAATTGAATGCACCCCACAACCGCACTTGAATCTGATCCCCCAAACTGACGACATAGTTCGGATTAAAGCCAATGCTAGAACCACTGTCAGCAGCAGATACCGAGTTAAATAACTGGGCACCAAACATGCGGCTCATGACCGCGGGTATAACCGGAGGTGGAAGATCGTAAAACCCGCCATCGTTATTGGTATTTTGGCTTTGACCAGAAATCATCGACGGTAACGGTGCCGCCCCCGTCATATTCGGGTCGGCATTAAGATCGACGGCCTGAGCGGGCAAGGCCTGTAGGGCAATAATCAGGAAAATAGATTTCAATAATTTCATAACATACTCTGAGTCACTGCCTGCGGTGTCATCCCGACAAGCGAGAAATAGCGTTAAAACGGCGTCAGTCTTTGTGATCGTCAATCACTGCTAACAACAATTTGACGGTGCCAAAAAGTAAACCACACACCAATAACCAACTGATTAGCAGATACAGGCGATTGGGGAATTTGGCTTCCTGTGGTAACTGCGGCGAGCTGATGACCGACAATACTTTCAGCTTTCTAGCCGCATCAACACGGGTCTTTTCAATGGATGTCAGGGTTAATTTGTAGATATCCGTGTCGAACAACACTCTGGCTTTTATCTCTTCAAAATCTACCGCCATGCGATTCAGCTTGTGGCCATCTGGTGCGGTGATTTTGCTTTTTTCATTATCAATCTGTGTGGAAAGCGATTTGAGCGCATTTTTTGCACTGACAACCTGAGGGGCATCCTCACGAAGGTATGTCATCAAATTACGCAGGTCCGCTTCCATCTGAATACGCTGGCTTACCAAGGTATTGACTAAATTAGTCGCAGCTAAAGCTTGGGCCTCAGGATCCAGTACGTTATTGCTGTTTTGATAGCTAAGGAGGTCAGCTTTACTGCTGTTCAACTTTACGCGCGCGGCTTGCATTTCGTTTTCGGCGAACTGCAATTGTTCACGCGCAATGTGATGCGATATCTCATTTATAAAGCGTTCAGACTCTTTCAAAATGGCCTGATTGAACTGTTGGGCAAACTCCGCTGAAAACCCTTGCGTCCCAATCGTCAGCAGACCCGTTTTGTCGTCATATGCCACAGAAATACGGTCACGATAATAATTAAGAAATTGCTCTCGGGTCGCATTACGAGGCAAATGGTAGAAAAAATCCCAACCGCTCTGACCAAAGGCCTGACGAAAATTAAGTTGTTTATCGAGAACACCCAATATATCAGGTGAGTTAATGTATTCTTTTAAATATAAGGCATCTTCCGCGGAACTTGGGTTACCAGCACCGAGCAGCAAGCCCACATTCAAATTACTGCCACTGACATCGTTAGACTGTTTGATAGCGATTTTAGATTCACTCAGGTAACGTGGTTGGCTAAAAATAAGCAGATAGAGCGTTAGCAGCGTCATCGGTGCCAAGATCATAATCTTGCCTAAATGGCACTGTACGCTGGACAGATTTAAATATGATGCCCGCACATGTTTCAGCGTATTCTCTGTGACTGACCAAATTAATTTTACTTTTTCAAAAAGCATGGGTTTCATCATTTTTATTTGTTCGGCATTTCTCTATCGCGTTTAATGCACTAACCAGCATAAAAAACTGAGAATATATTTATCACGACTTATCTCACGTGAGTTATTTTTTAAGACATGTATACCAAGTTAATTTGCCTATAGATTTCTACAGCGAATCTTTTAATAGTCATTGAGATTAGTTATTTTATTCCAGCAATTACAAGCAGATGCGTGAAATAAAAAACACATATATTTCCAATGGATAGGCATGAACCGAGAGCTAGCCAGTATAGAAAGAATGCATATGCAACACCAATTAAATAAATGTTACCAAATGTAAAATTAACTTATTTAATAAAAAATTAACAGAGTAGTATTATGAGAAATATCTTATCCGACAATGGTATTATTCTTTAAAATCATACCAATAAATAAAGCTTTGTTAGTTAAATATAGAAGTTCCGTATTTCAATGTATGAATATTCCTACAACTAATAATTTATAATATTGTTATGTGAATAAATATTCTAGGAATAGAGAAGAAATAATTATAGTAAAACACCTATAACTTAAATATAGCTTATGAATAACGGACTTTATTAAGTTACTTATTTTATTAAAAAGATAAAATCGTGCAAATTAACATCATTAATGGGGGCTAATTAGCCGTACATCAAGGAGAGGTATTGTCATTGTGGGAAGTGGACATGAATATAATGCCACCCAACCTGATAAGCGTATCAAGTTGGATTATTCGGCATGATGGCTAGAAAATTTTTACTCAAATACCCCAGTCGATAAGTATCTATCACCACGGTCACAAATGATCGCCACTATCACCGCCCCTGGATTTAACGCAGCCACTTGCAGCGCACCGGCCACCGCTCCACCGGAACTGACGCCACAGAAGATGCCCTCTTCAGTCGCCAATCGCCGCATCGTCTGCTCCGCTGAAATCTGAGTGATATCCAATACCTGATCGACTAATTCAGGGCGGAATATGCCCGGCATATATTCAGGCGACCAACGTCGGATCCCTGGAATACTGCTGCCTTCTGCCGGCTGTAAGCCGATAATGCTGACGTTCGGGTTTTGGCTTTTCAGATATTGGCTCACACCGGTAATGGTGCCCGTCGTCCCCATACTCGAGACAAAATGGCTCACCTTCCCCGCGCTCTGCTGCCAGATCTCTGGCCCCGTGCCGGTAAAATGGGCGTAAGGGTTATCCACGTTATTAAATTGATCCAGAACCTTACCCTGCCCATTGGCCTGCATCATTAATGCCTGATCGCGTGCACCTTCCATGCCTTGCTCGCGGCTCACCAATATCAGCTCCGCACCATAGGCGCGCATCGCCGCCTGACGTTCTTGGCTCATGTTCTCTGGCATCAGTAACTTCAGTTGATACCCTTTTAGGGCCGCGATCATCGCCAGTGCAATGCCGGTATTCCCGCTGGTCGCCTCGATTAATACATCACCCGGTGCAATTTCACCGCGCAATTCAGCCTGTTGGATCATCGCGAGCGCCGCACGGTCTTTAACCGAGCCCGCCGGATTGTTGCCTTCCAGTTTGACCCATATCTCGGCATCCAGTCCTTGGCTTAGGCGTTGCAGTTTTATCAGTGGTGTATTGCCGATGCAGTGTTCGAGGGTTGTCACGTTAATTTACCTATTACGCCCCAGCGCGCTTGCGTCGCGGCGTTGTTTGCCGCGCCGAGAACTGGGACCGGATTCTATATTCACAAATAAAAAGGTGGCCATTAGGCCACCTCTATTTGCCACTTGCAGAAAAATTTATCAGGCGCTTTGTGCTAACGCAATGGGTTGCAATAATTGATCGCCAGAATATAAGCGGGCGTTCAATCCCCCGACGTAGTAGCGATTACCGCGTACAGGTGCATCGATATTGCCTTCAGGCAAGACGACACTGATCGGATCTTGATGCCAACCAATAGGTTGTACGGTTAACTGCCAGAAGTGGCCCCGAGGGCTGACTTCAAGCACTTGAACCGGCAATGGGCAACGATCGCTCGATTGCGTGCTGACTTCCATCTCCCATGGTCGCAGGAATAAATCCACGCTGCCTTGGTGCATCGGCGCTAAATCCAATGGCCAGTGGTGTGCGCCGATAAACAACTGTGAGCCACGGATTTCACCGCTCAGGCGATTCACTTCACCAAGGAATTCCAAGACAAACCGCGTCGCTGGGTCACGCCATACTTCATCAGGTGTCCCGACTTGCTCAATATTCCCCTGACTCATCACCACCACGCGATCAGCCACTTCCATCGCTTCTTCCTGATCGTGGGTCACGAATACGCTAGTGAATTTCAATTCATCGTGCAGTTGGCGTAACCAGCGGCGTAGCTCTTTACGCACCTGTGCATCCAACGCGCCGAAAGGCTCGTCTAGCAACAGAATTTGAGGTTCAACCGCCAACGCACGCGCTAACGCGACGCGCTGTTTCTGGCCGCCAGAAAGCTGTGAGGGATAACGATTAGCCAGATGGCCTAGTTGGACCATCTCCAGCAATTGCGCCACTTTCTGCTTAATCGCGGCGGCATTCGGACGCTCACGGCGCGGTAACACCGTCAGGCCAAAAGCAATATTATCGAACACCGTCATATGGCGGAATAATGCGTAATGCTGGAACACAAAACCCACACGCCGATCACGAGCATGCAAGCGGCTAACATCCGTACCATGGAAACTTAAGCGCCCCGCGTTTTGGTTTTCCAGCCCTGCGATAATACGCAGTAAAGTGGTTTTCCCCGAACCGGACGGGCCGAGCAGCGCCACCATCTGGCCAGAAGGAATATCAAGCTGGATGTTGTTCAGTACCTTGGTACGACCAAAATACTTGCTGATATTATCAATCTCAATGCTCATGCTTTTGCTCCTGTTCGAGACGAACAACCTGACGCGCTAAACGCCATTGCAGGCCGCTTTTCAGAAAAAGGGTCACTATTGCCATCAGCGTTAATAGTGCAGCGGCCGTAAAGGCCCCCGCCGTGTTGTAATCCTGATGCAACAACTCAACTTGCAGCGGCAAGGTGTAAGTCTCGCCACGAATAGAACCGGATACCACAGAGACCGCGCCAAACTCACCAATTGCGCGGGCGTTGGTCAACACCACGCCATACAGCAGCGCCCAGCGAATATTCGGTAACGTCACGCGGCGGAACATTTGCCAGCCAGAGGCACCGAGCAAGACGGCGGCTTCATCTTCTTGGCTACCCTGACTCATCATCACGGGCACCAATTCACGCACCACAAACGGACAGGTGACAAAGATGGTCACCAGCACCATACCGGGCCAAGAGAACATCAGCTGAATATCGTGCGAGTCCAACCAACCACCAACCACGCCATTCGAACCGTAAAACAGCAGATACATCAAACCGGCTACCACCGGCGAAACCGCAAACGGAATATCAATCAGCGTCATCAACAACTGACGCCCAGGAAAGACAAAGCGTGTCACTAGCCAAGCCAGTACCACCCCAAACACCAAATTTACCGGAACCGTAATCAGCGCCACCAAGACCGTGAGCCAAATGGCATGCAGCATATCGGGATCAGATAAGTTCTGCCCCACCACCTCAATCCCTTTCGAGAATGCCGTGATAAAGATCCACACCATCGGGATCACCAGCAGTAAAAACGAGAATATTGCGCCGATAGCAATCAGGGTCCATTTCCCCCAGTTGATCGGTGGGCGGGCTACGCCGTTGAACTCGGTGATATCCGCCATCAGTGACCACCTATCCGCCGACCAAAGCGGCTTTGTAACGTGTTAATACCAAACAGCAGCACCAGTGAAACGGCTAAAATCACCGAGGCAATGGCGCTGGCCGCGGGGTAATCAAATTCCTGCAAACGGATGAAAATCATCAGCGAGGTCACTTCGGTTTTCCACGCGATATTACCGGCGATGAAAATGACAGCACCGAACTCACCCAAGCTGCGCGTGAAGGACAACGCAGTACCGGCAAGCAGTGCCGGAGCCAGTTCTGGCATCACCACTAGACGGAAACTCTGCCAACGGCTCGCGCCTAAGGTTTCAGCCGCCTCTTCATATTCTGGTCCCAGCTCTTCTAACACTGGCTGCACGGTACGAACCACAAACGGCAGGCTAGTAAATGCCATCGCCACCGCTATCCCTAACCACGTGAACGAAACTTTGATACCGAATTCGTTTAGCCACGCACCGTACCAGCCGGTGGTGGAAAACAAGGTCGCCAGCGTTAAACCTGCGACGGCTGTCGGTAAGGCGAAAGGAAGATCCATCAGGCCATCAAGCACACTGCGGCCTGGGAATTGATAGCGGGTCAAAATCCACGCCATCAACATGCCAAAGACGGCATTAAAGACACTCGCCACGCCCGCAGCCAACAAGGTCACTTTATAAGCGGCGACGACCTGAGGATTAGTTATCACCTCCCAGTACTGCGCCCAACTCATCTGTGCGACCTGCATCACTAACGCGCTAAGCGGCAGTAACAAAATCAGGCAGGTGTAAAGCAGGCTGCTCCCGAGACTGAGGGTAAAACCGGGCAGAACCCGTTTACTGGATGCCGACAACATTACTGATGCCCTTCCGCTAACAATTTATCCAGCACACCGCCTGTAGCGAAATGAGTCGTCATCACTTCTGGCCAGCTACCGAACTGCTCTTCAACTCGGAATAATTTCGTTTCAGGGAATTGGGATTTGGCCGCGTCCATCGCCGCTTTATCATTAACGCGGTAGTTGAAGCTGGTGATCACCTGCTGTGCCTCTGGGCTGTAGAGATAGTTGAGGTAAGCTTTGGCCGCTTTTTCAGTGCCATTCTTCTCCACATTTTTGTCTACCCACGCCACAGGGAACTCCGCCAGAATATCGACCGGCGGGACAATGACTTCGTATTTGTCGCTGCCATATTCTTTACGGATATTATTCACTTCAGATTCGAAACTGATCAGCACATCACCTAAGCCGCGCTCAACGAACGTGGTGGTTGCACCACGACCGCCAGTATCAAAAACCTCGACGTTACCCAAGAAGCGTTTCATCCAGTCACGGGTTTTCGCCTCATCCTTACCATTAGCCTGCTGCGTCGCACCCCAAGCCGCCAAATAGGTATAACGGCCATTGCCTGAGGTTTTAGGATTCGGGAACACCAGTTTCACGTCTTCACGCACTAAGTCATCCCAACTGTGGATATTCTTTGGATTGCCTTTGCGCACCAAGAAAGCCATGGTGGAGTAGAACGGTGAGCTGTTATTCGGCAGACGAGCTTGCCAGTCAGCGGGGATAAGATTGCCGCGATCGTGCAGAATTTGCACATCGGTCACTTGGTTATACGTCACCACGTCAGCTTTCAAGCCTTGCAAGATAGCTAATGCCTGCTTAGAAGAGCCAGCATGGGATTGTTTGATAGTCAGTTTGTCGCCAGGATTTTGTTGTTCCCACTGTTTCTCAAAACCCGGATTCAGTGCAGTGAACAACTCACGAGAAACATCGTAAGAACTGTTGAGCAACTCAGTCGCAGAAGCCGTTGCGCTACCGAAGATTAACGCGCTTAATAAGGCAACACGGGTCCATCCATTCGTCTTCACTGAAGTTTGTTTCATTCTGCACCTTATTCACTGAGTTCATCTGGCAGGCATGTCATTCTTGGTTAACCGTGCCCTTAATATCTTCAGTGTATTTATAACTAGGTGCATACCTATAACGCTTTTATATACCGTTTAGTGATGTGCAAGTATCAAATGCTCTAAGCCAGTCACAACGCAGTTTGCCAGCGAATCGTTTTACCTTTCTGTAATAATGAAAAAGCCCAGCCGACCTGCGCTGGGCGATAAAAAACGGCCTTAATTTACTTTTGCGTGACGACACCAGTGTTGCTCGGTGCGATTGCGCCACTGAATGGCTTGCCATCGATAGCATCGACCATGCGTAAACCAGATGGGCGTACCCAGCGCTGTACGCGGGATGGCATGTCAAAACCAATCAATAGAATCACGACAAATGTGAGGCTGAACGAGAGCGATCCCAGTGCCGTACCGAGGCTAAGATGCTGAGCAATCGATGCCCCAAGAATCGGTGCTAGCGCACCACCCAAGGCACCCACGTTGTAGGTAAAGCCCAAACCTGCCGCTCGCTGCTCAGTATCGAAGTAACCGCCCAATAGTTTTGGCAACAACCCAGCAATCCCCTGCCCTAGCATCTGTTGCAGGAACAGCAAACCGCCGAGGAACAAGATACTGCTACCTTGAATCGCAAACAGAGGAATGATCAGTAATTGCGAAATCAGCAAGCTGGTTACGTAGGCTTTACGGGTGCCTAACCAGTCACCGAGGAAGCCCCCAACGCAGCAACCCACCGCAGCACCAAATCCGCTGAAGAACAACACATTGCCGACCGTGTGCGGGTCATAACCCAGATCCATTTTCAGATAAGTGGGCAGCAGTGCCTGAATCGGCCATGAGTAGAGGAAGGCGCAAAACACCACCACCATCAGCATCACACCGGTCGGCCAACGATCACCGCTGGTTTGAATCATAAAGTAGACAAAAATGGCGGCACAAAGAACCCCGAGGATCACAATCACGGGAGCCGATACCATACCGGTGAAGCAGGCGTAAAGCGCCGCCGCAGCAAAGATAGTGAGGCCAATATTCAGGTAACTGAGTTGGCTGCGGTACAGGATATCCACCATGTTAAGGCTTTTGGTTTGCTTAGACTGCTGCTGCTGACTTTGGGCTTTTTCCCAATCTTCCGCTTCTGGCAGATTTTTACGCAGCCACAAAGCAAAGATAATTGGCAACAATCCAATGTAGAAAAGCATGCGCCAGCCAAATGCAGGAACGACAAAGCTATAGGCTTGAGCCGCTAATACCGCGCCGATGGAGAAACCCGAAATCAGGAAACCACTGGCTTTGTTACGCATGTGCTTAGGCCAGCTTTCCATGACATAGGTGGAACTGGAGCCATACTCCCCTGCCATCCCAATGCCAATCACCAATCGGGCAATAAACAAGGTGGTGTAACCCGGCGCTAAGCCACAGGCGAGTGTTCCGAAGGAAAACAGCACGATACTGGTGATCATCGCCAATTTTCGGCCATAACGGTCACCCATGGCCCCGAGCACCAATCCCCCGAACCAGCGCGAAATAAAGGCCGCTGAAATCAGGCTCGTGGCTTGAATCAGTGTCAGACCAAATTCTTGCTTAATATCAGTCAACACCAGCGTAATCAGAACAAAATCGAAACCATCCAGGGCGTAACCGATCCAGGCGGCAATAAATGCCTTCCATTGCGCGGGGCTTAGCTGCTTGTACCAACGCAATGGTTTGTCTCCTCGAGACTCTACTGATGTGCTCATATCGTCGCTCTCTCCACCACCAGCAAAGCTCACTGGCAGAAACTGTTTTCCCCGCGGCAGGTATAACCACAGTAACCAACTGTTTTAAATAATGTAATCGGTTACTACCCGATGGTTCTCGCCACATTTATATTTATGTCATTTTACTCCACATAAAAATATACAAAGGAGTAAAACTCCATTTGAGTGTATAAGATTAGTTCGCTAATACAATCACAATGTGTTTAAAACGTGACAAAGATGGCGAAATGCTAATGTGCGGCAGAGAAGCAACAGGATAACGGGGTATTCACCCCCGCTGACGGAATATCTCCGCAGCGGTCGCGAGGAATTACAGTAGGAAATGTATTACCGATCAGCCATTTTGGCTGACCGCTTGGGTGGTTTTACGCTTAATACTTTCGGCCTGCGCCGGATCGGCTTTAACCAGCAATGCGTAGATCAAATCCAACACAAACAGTTGCGCGATTTTGGTGCCGATAGAGTCTCCTTGCAACTGACCCTGACGGTTACCGTTAATCAATACATAATCAGCCAATTCAGTAATGGTTGACCCCATATTGTGAGTCAATGCCACCGTGGTGGCTCCCGCTTGTTTAGCCAGTTTCAAAGCATGTACTGTTTCAGCCGAGGTGCCCGAGTGGCTAATCCCCATGGCGACATCACCGGGGCGCATCAAAGAGGCTTGCATATACATGAAATGGTTGTTTGTCGCCGCATCGACCCGCAGCCCGATACGCATTAATTTACCTTTGGCATCTTCCGCCGTTATCCCCGAAGAACCCACGCCAAAAATGCAGATTCGGTCAGCAGGGCGCAATAGCTTAACCACCTGCTCAACACTCTCAAGAGACAGCAGATTTAACGTTTCAGATAACACATTATTGATAGCCGATTGTAATTTAGTGCCGATCGCCAGTGCATCATCCCCTTCTTGCACATCCGCATCTAACAAGCTGTTCTCATCGTGATGACGGGTCGCCACCTCAATGGCCAGATCCATTTTGAAATCCTGAAACCCTTTGTAACCCAGCGTTCGGCAAAATCGAATAATGGTGGCTTCACCGGCCTGTGTCTGCGAGGAAAGATCAGCAATGGACAATTGGGTGACTTTAGCGGGTTCCGCCAGAATATAGGCGGCAATTCGTTGAGCTGAACGTGTCAGGCTGTTTTGCATCGCACCCAAGGCATCAAGAATTTTACCTGGCTTAAAACGGGGAGCACCAGTTTTCACGTGGACACCTCAAGGGAAAGAGAATTGATGAACAGGGGACATATCTGGGGCGCATCATTACATAGTTGGCTCATTTCGTGAAGAAAAATGGCGACATTGTGCGAAATACATTCCATTAAAAAGCATAAAAAAAACCCCGGGGGGCCGGGGAAGATGTCAAAGGTAACGGGCGTTTTTATTATTGAAAGATCAGTGCGAAGCTGGGCCATGCAATAAGCTGTGGTGCACTTTGACCACCACTTTTTTAATCGCACCCGAACCCGCAATCTGGCAGCCTGGTTTGTGTGGCTCACCGGGTAAAAAGACGGCAAACATTCCCGGCAACATGCGTAACTGGCTTTTATCAGGAATATCGGCGATGAGTTGGTAGTCATCCTCCGCATGATAAGGCTCGAGATGCTCGGTTGGGGTTAAGGTCGAATATTCGATGCCTTCAATGCCGCTGATGAGCAGTTGGACATCCGCATAAGTGCGATGCATTTCTGCTTTCTTGCTCTCAGCCGGTTGGGTATCAAACGCCATCACATTCATAAAAAGCAGCTCGCCATCAATTTCATGGCGACCGCAGCTCAGCTCTGCCAAAGGCTGTTTAGCCAAATACGCTAACACCCACTGGAGCCGTGCGGGTAACCCATCAAAAAATGCCGTTTGTGATAATGAACCGCTGATCATACTTGCCTCTATTGTTAATCGTCATTATTCGCCCTAGCGCAATTGGCGTAGGCTCAGGAACGAAGGGTTTCTTTGGCCCAGAGAGCCGCCCCTAGCAATCCACTGTCCTGCCGATGAGATGCCTCTTGCACTGGCACGCGATATATTTCCGGCAGCATTTTTTGTGCACCAATGACGCGCTCCAAATACCCGACCGCCAGCCCGACACTGCCACCCAAAATCACAACTTCCAGATCCAATGCCATTTTCATGTCTGCCAGCATCAAGGCGATTGCCGTCGCCGAGCGGCTGATGATGTTTTCCGCCTGTGCATGACCAAGTTGCGCCATTTCAAACACTTTGGCGGCGGCAACTGGCTGCTTCCAACCCAAGGTTTCAGTCCCGATGGCCGTACCTGATGCCACACTTTCAACACATCCTCGGCGACCGCAACCACACAAGGGGCCATGAGGGTCTGCCAGTGTGTGGCCGATATGACCTGCTAATCCGTGATTGCCCACCAGCAGCTTTTTATTCAATATGATGCCGCCACCGACACCGGTTGATACGGTCACAAACATCATGTTGTTCACATCACGCTGATCACTTAAAGCCTGATACTCAGCCCACGCGGCGGCTTGCCCATCATTGAGTAGCACGCAAGGTAAGTCCGTCATCGACTGGATGCAGTCTTGCAATGGGAAATCTGCCAGCCCGCCCAGATTAGCGGGGTTCAGTGCGGTCAAACGGCCACCACTGATAATGCCCGTTGAGGCGACTGCAATATAATCGACCAAATGTCGATAAGGGAGAATCAAGGATTCGAGCGCGAGAGCCAGTTGCCCTGCACCTCCCCGTGGCGTCGCCACTTGTTGGCGTCCAATTAACATGCCACTTTCAGTGACCACTGCCGCAGCAATCTTTGTTCCACCAATATCCAGTGCTAACACTTTACCCATTTGGCCCAACCCTCACGCGTCTATCACGAATATTCTGCCATTGACTATCGCAACTTTTCAGCCATAACTCCATTAATTTTTCACAATTGGAGTTACACTCCACAAAGACCGTTAATTTCACTTTTTGACCATTGCACCCAGCAAACAAAAGATCTAACATGATGGAGTAAAACTTCATTTAATTTTTAAGATCGGAGCATAAAACCGTGCGCAATCTGACTGCCAGTGACCCGACCATGAGTACCACCAGTGATCTTCGCCACAAGCTCCAAAATGGCCTGATCGCCTCTTGCCAACCCGTCCCCGGTAGCACCATGGACACGCCTGAGATTGTGGCAGCGATGGCGTGTGCGGCACTCGCTGGGGGAGCAGTTGGCCTGCGAGTTGAAGGCATCAACAATATACTGGCGGTGCGCCGAGTTACAGATGCACCGATTATCGGCATTATTAAACGTGACTTGCCCGATTCAGAAGTCAGAATTACGCCGTGGTTGGAAGATGTCGATGCGCTGAGTGACGCAGGTGCTGACATCATTGCATTCGATGTTACTTGCCGTGCTCGTCCTGTCACGGTTGAGGCATTATATCAACGGGTACGAGCAACTGGTCGCCTAGTGATGGCAGACGCTTCCAATCTTGAGGATGGGCTGTTAGCACACCGATTAGGCATCGACTTTATCGGTACAACACTCTCTGGCTATACCCAAGATCCCGTTCCGACTGAGCCTGATCTGGCATTGGTGAAACAACTGTCCCAAGCCGGTTGTCGGGTGATTGCTGAAGGCCGCTATAATTCGCCTGCACTGGCAGCAGCCGCTATTTCAGCGGGTGCCTATGCCGTGACCGTCGGTTCGGCGATTACGCGTATCGAACATATTTGCGGTTGGTTCTGCGACGCTATCGAGCAACATGAAGCCGCAAAACTGACTGAATATTAATGACATTGATGATAATTGCACCCATTTGGGTGACCCACTCTCTCTGATGTTTAAGGATGCGTATGAAAAAGTTAACTGGTCTTATCGCAGCACCGCACACCCCCTTTGATGAGCAGGGTGAGGTCAACTACCCTGTGATTGACCAAATTGCCGAGCATCTGGTCAACGATGGCGTGAAAGGCGTCTATGTTTGCGGCACCACTGGCGAGGGCATTCATTGCTCGGTCGAAGAGCGAAAAAAAATTGCTGAACGTTGGGTCAAAGCGGCGCAAGGTCAATTAAGCATCACCTTGCACACTGGCGCTCTGAGCATCAAAGATGCTGTCGATCTTTCGCGCCATGCGGAAACACTGGATATCTTCGCGACGTCAGCCATCGGCCCCTGCTTCTTTAAACCGGGTAACCTCGATGACCTGATTGCCTATTGTCAGGCCATTGCGGATGCAGCACCGTCAAAAGGTTTCTATTACTACCACTCAGGCATGTCCGGCGTGAATTTGGATATGGAACAGTTCCTGATCACAGCAGAATCCAAAATCCCGAATCTGTCAGGGATTAAATTCAATAATGCCGATTTGTATGAATTCCAGCGTTGCCTGCGGGTCAGCGGCGGTAAATTTGATATTCCATTTGGTGTGGATGAGCATCTACCCGGTGGTTTGGCGGTTGGCGCAATCGGTGCTGTCGGTAGTACCTATAACTATGCGGCTCCTTTGTTCCACAAAATCATTGCTGATTTCAATGCTGGCAATCAAGTTGCGGTACAGCGTGGCATGGATCAAGTGATTGCACTGATCCGTGTGCTGGTCGAGTTTGGTGGTGTAGCGGCGGGTAAAGCTGCAATGCAGTTGCATGGCATTGATGCGGGTAATCCACGTCTGCCACTGCGCGCATTGACCAAAGAGCAGAAACAAACTGTCGTGAACAGAATGCGTGACGCCATCTATTCTGCGTAAGGATAAAGAGAGTAGAGAACAAATAAAGGCGGGCTTTTGGTTTGATACTGAGCCAGTGGCGGAGAGAACAGGCAGATCGTAAAGACGCCGTAAATACATCCTTGTAGGCTCGAGCCGCGCCATCCTTGGCGCGGACGCTTTACTCTTCTGCCTGTTCTCACCGTTCAAGATTGAGTCATCGCGGTTTGCCAGCAATCAAAGGCCAGTTATCTGGCCTTTCGCTATTAGCATGTAAAGTGACAGCGACAACGATAATTACAGCGACAACAATTTAGTCAGCGATGGGGCAAAGTAATAGCTGCCGGTCACCGGTTTGCTGAAACCGAGTAATAAATCATGCTTGCCATCTACTGAGCCAAACATGCTCAATAATTGCTGCTCGATATTGTGCAAGCGCGCGCAATAAGCGATGAAGTACAAGCCATGTTTGCCACTGGCTTTACCGTAAGGCAGGCTTTGGCGCAAAATTTTCAGCCCTTTGCCGTTCTCTTTCAGATCGACTCGGCTAACGTGGGAGGTATCAGGGCGTTGATCAGATGACAATTCTTGGCTGTCGTGCTTGGTACGGCCAACAATTTGTTCCTGCTTATGCTCAGGGATGCGCTGCCATTTTCTCAGATCATGCTCATAGCGCTGAACTAAAACGTAACTGCCACCGGCATCTTCTTCGCCATTGGCGATCACCGCCACTTCAGGCCGACTGTCGCCTTGCGGGTTCTCGGTACCATCAATAAAGCCGGTAAAATCACGTTCTTCAACCCAACGGAAACCGTGTGTTTCTTCTTCAACCGCGATGGCATCACCAAAAGCAGCCAGCGCCGCTTGCGCTAAGGTAAAGTTAATATCCTGACGCAGTGATTGAATATGAATTAATAAATCGCGTTGTGTTGCAGGGGCAATCATTGGCGCTTTGCCCAATGGTACAAAAGGCTTCAATTCTTTCGCGCCCTGCCCGTTAGATAAATCGTGCCAAATATCAGAACCGAACGCGATAACAGCCCCTAAATGTTCATTCGGAAATTGTTGCTGCAACTCTTGCAATGAATGGCAGAACTTTTTGCATCCCTGACGAATTGCATCAAATTCACCCTGCACTTTTGCTTCCATGAATATGGCAAAACGACAATGCTCCAACAAAATGCCACTCTGTACTTGAGTCATTTTTTTCCTCACTAAAAAACCGTAGTAATACCGAATGTTTACCCAAATTAATTGGCGTAAAGGCTGAGCAGCAGCGACTGCGGCTAACGATGCTGTAGCGCCAAGTCAGGAGCGTATAATAGCTGATGCGATTAAAATAACCTTGCGTCAACGCAAAATAAAATTGAGCTAAGTAATATGGCATCAGAATATGATTAAAGCGCTAGGAAAATAGCGCCTTAATAGGAGAGTTATTGAGAAGATAATAATATTTATTCGCTTTTGGCGCGCCAGATAATCTTACTCACCTTCCAACTCTGCAAGGAATCATCCGCTGGCATTAAACCTTCTGGACCATGCCAGTCACCGGTAAATAAATAGCTCACATGTTTGCTCTCTGGCGCAGCACATTCTATTTGCGCGGCATCATCGCCAGTGCCTTTGCGGCAAGCGCCAAATGCTTTTTGATATAAATCACTAAAGGGGGTGCCTATCTTGACGCCCCATTGGCTTGGGATGGTGGTATCCATGACATCGATACGCTCTACCGTCCCTTTAGCTTGGCCGGATATCACCAGCTTAATTTGGTCATCTTTCATCGCCTGATAGAAAGAGACTAATTTGCCATCATTGGTCGCCATCCCACTGCGTAACCGAAAGTCACCTTTCAGCCCCGCTTTGATGTCATTTTCTACCAGTGGCGTGCTGGCGGTAATGCCGCCGACACCTTGATCAGTCACCTGCATACTGCTGCTACTGCCACTAAACCAGTTAAGCGGAGACAAACTTGACCAAGAAAAACCGGACATGCTTGAACACCCAGCCAGCACCAAAGGGGCTCCCAGTAACAACAACCGCACCCCAGACAACCGTGGGCGAATATTCATCTAACGCTCCTTAAAAAAGCACTACATCCAATTCGTTTTGCTGCAAAAAGCGCGTCACAGCAACATCTGTATGGGCAGTGAGAAAATGATAACCAGTGATTGGAGTCCTGAGCGGCGAAAAAGTGCCATCGCTAAGTGAAGCATTGCACGTGACCACGGGTTTGCAGTGCGACTAATTTACTGCGCGCACAAGGTGAAAGCCACTAAGGGTACTTGATATGGCGCAACTGAATCCCCATTTATTCAGCGAATTTTGATATATCAGTCTGCCTTAACGAGAATTGGACTACGCTTGAGTACCATAGCGATTTTATCGTTTCCTGTTTCAGTCGTTATTATTCATTCATTGAAGGAGCAATATGATGAAGAAATTCACTTTAGCAGCCACACTGATGATGTTATGCAGTGCCCCTCTGTTGGCCCATAGTGCCACTGACACGGCAAAGGGCGGCTTTGATGGCCCTGTAACCACGCAAACTCAGCCTGCCACTCAGGGCGGATTTACCGGCCCTAGCGCTTCGAATACCACTGTTGATAAAGTCAAAGAGATGCGAGATGACAGCCGCGTGACCTTGCAAGGGAATATCGTCGAGCGTTTAGGCCACGATACTTATACTTTCCGCGACAGTACCGGCACCATTACGGTGGATATCGATAGTAAACGTTGGCAGGGCCAAACCATCACGCCACAAGATAAAGTTCAAATTGAAGGGAAAGTCGATAAGGACTGGAACTCAGTAGAAGTGGATGTGAAAAAGATTACTAAAATTAAATAAGTTGTCACTTAATCTGCTTGAACCCCAAGGCCAGTCGGGGTTCAAGCAAGCAAACGCATCCCGATGAGCTGACACTCGTCAGTGATTCGGGTAAGTGCGCGCCGCTAACAACCTTGCGGCTTCAAGGATGAAACAGCATCAATCCCCAAAATCATTGGAGTCGCAAGTAGGCAGCAAGCAAACGCATCCCGATAAGCTGACACTCGTCAGTGATTCGGGTAAGTGCGCGCCGCTAACAACCTTGCGGCTTCAAGGATGAAACAGCATCATCCCCAAAATCATTGGAGTCGCAAGTAGGCAGCAAGCAAACGCATCCCGATAAGCTGACACTCGTCAGTGATTCGGGTAAGTGCACGCCGCTAACAACCTTGCGGCTTCAAGGATGAAGGGGATCGGGATTAACCCAAGAAGAGCCCGCCAACACCCCCCCATCTATCGTAATCGCCTGCCCCGTCAAATAAGCGGAGGCTGCTGAACTTAAAAATAACACCACACCGATTAAATCATCGGGATTCCCTAGACGCCCTTGAGGAATGAAGTTCTGGAACCATTTGGAACGATACTCGTCATCCCACAGTGGGCGGGTGAATTCTGTTTTAATAAACCCTGGTTCGATAGCATTGACTTGAATATTGTCCCCAACCCATTCACGGGCCATGGCCTTGGTTAATTGACTCACCGCCGCTTTTGATGCGGCATAAACTGAAATGGTATTAAAGGCATGTTTGGCGCTGAGTGAACTGATATTCACAATTTTCCCGCCCCCTTGCTTTGCCATGTAAGGTTGGACAGCTTGCGCCAAAAAGTAGACGCTGCGCAGATTGATATCAATGATGGCATCGAAATCCTCGGCGCTAACGTCTTTAATGGGCTTTCTGCGATTGACCCCCGCACTGGTAAGCAGGATATCAATCCGCCCCAACTTGTCATGCACGGTATCAACTAACTGCCGGCAAGCGGCAACATCGCTTAAATCAGCGGTGATGGATAAAGCCTTGCCTCCTTCCGCCTCAATCGCTTCTTGCACTGGTTTGATGCGCGCAAGATCAATGTCATGTAAGGCGACTGTCGCCCCCGCATTCGCCAACGCTTGACTCAACACTCGCCCAATGGCTCCACCTGCACCCGACACCAACACCACTTTGCCCTGTAAAGAAAAGAGTTTTTCAATAATATTGCTCATAGATACCTTCTGTCGTCGCCTGCTGACGCGCCCGCCAGCAGTGAAATAAAATGTTAAAAATGGCTATGCTGCAAAGATCTATAACTCCACGGGCCGTGAGGGATCGGTAATCCATTCACTCCATGAACCCACATAGTGTTTGGCATTCCCCAGCCCCGCATGCACCACCGCCAAAAGGTTCTGCGCAGCCGTCACGCCAGAGCCGCAATAAAATATGGTTTGCTCAATTGGCACATCGCCCAATAAATCGGTGTAATGCTGGCGCAGCGCTTGCGGTGTTCTAAAGCGCCCGTCGCTGTCGAGTGTGTTGGCGCGATCTGCCAGCCTTGCGCCCTGAATGTGGCCGCGCACCGGATCATGATAGATGCCGCCTCCGTGGAAACCCGCCTCAGAGCGGGAATCAAATACTGCCCATTCAGGGTTTTGGCGGACGTTATCGACCTGTGCCACTGTGGCAATAAAATCAGGTCGCTCTTTCGCCACAAATGCCGCAGGAGTGGGTGTTGGCACCTCGGTATCGGTTGAATTGCCTGACGCTAGCCATAAAGGCCAGCCACCATCCAATACCGCCACCGCATCGTGTCCTAACCAACGCAGCATCCACCAGGTTCGAGATGCCGCCATCAATCCCCCACTTGCGTCATACACCACGACTTGAGTGTCAGGGCCAATGCCCCACTGAGAAAGCGTATTGGTAAACACCTCAATCGGCGGCAATGGCCGCCTGCCGGTATGACCGGGAATGACGGTACCCGATAAATCAGTGGCCAAATTAGCGTAGTGCGCACCGGAAATATGGCCTGCCAGATATTGATTTTGCCCCCAGTTTTCATCATCCAACGTGAATCGCGCATCTAAGATGACCCAATTTGTATCGTGCAAATGTTCAGCTAACTCATCGACTGAAATGATTGTTTTATAAGTTTTTTTATCTGTCATATAACCCCTCCTGGTAAAATAACGGGTCTGCACTTATACCGGCAGGCCGGGTAGTGGAATCTGTTCCGCAATCAACCCCTGCTCTCTGAGTGCCAGCCAAAACGCGGTTGGGATGGGGTACTGAAAACTCGCTGAATTTTGCGTGACTTCAGCGGGTCGAGATGGGCCGTACAGCACACTGGCGACGGCGCTGAACCCCAGCGGGAATTGCAACGCTGCCGCCGCCAACGGAACCGCAAAGTCAGCCGCGATGGTTTGCAGTTTTCTGACTTTATCGGCGACGGAATGCGGCAATTTTCCGTAGTCATAACGTGCGTCATCATGGATACCGGTCGCCAATACGCCGGAATTAAACACCCCACCAATGACGATACCGGCCCCCTGTTGTTGTGCCCGCAGCAGTTCGTCAGCGTAAAGAGTCTGTTCCAGTAAGGTGTAACGCGACGCCACCAAAAACACATCTAAGGGGTAGCGATCCAGAAAACGGTTAATCATGCCCACTTCATTGATCCCAGCCCCGAACGCAGCAATCTCCCCTGCCGCTTTCAGTTCTTCCAGCGCTTTGAAACCACCCGATTCCAACTCTTTTAGCTTGCCGAGCAAATCTTGCTCATTAGGGAAATAGCCAGTATCCAAGTCATGGATATACAAAATATCGACTTTATTGATCCCCAAGCGCTGGAGGCTATCCTCATAGGAGCGCAAAATGCCGCCATAGGTATAATCATGAACATGATCAAAGGCTAAGCCGCCTTGCCAAGGGGCGGTTTGAAACGTTTTTCGTGTATGAGGCGCGAATAAACGCCGGCCCACTTTGGTTGACAGCACATAGTCATCTCTGTCTTTGCGATACAAGAATCGACCGGTTCGATGCTCGCCTTGTCCGCGCCCATACCAAGGTGCCGTGTCATACAGCCGGATACCGCTATCCCATGCGGTTTCCAGTGTTGCTTGCGCGTCCTGCTCGGTAATTTCCTCGAATAATTCGCCGAGTGGACAAGTGCCCACCCCAACCGTGGGTATCTGAAACCCTGAGTTGCCCAATGGCCGCGTGCTAGTTAGTCCCATGATGTCTCCTCGCGTCACTTAATCTCTCTCGGGCCGTTCTAGCCGCCCAGTCGACGCTGATAAATAGGCCGCTTCAAGCAAACCGTAAGTTAATAAACTGTCTCGCCCCGAGGTATCCGGTTCGCGATGTTGGCGTAAACAGTCAATAAAATGGCGCTGCGTGTGTACCACACTGTCTTGAATTTGCGTCCAAGGCTCACGGGTCCATGAACGTGCGTCAGGCGCTATTTTTTGCAGTGTGGATTCACCTTGCTTGTGCAGAGTCAGCTCTTGATTCAGCCCGATTAACAACGTGCCTGCCGTCCCTTCAATCTCAACGCCGGTCTGTGGGAAGGGATCAGGGTAGCGCCGTGAGGCATAGCTAAAATCCAGTACCGTTGTGGCACCATTGTCATGGGTAAGCAGCAGCGTGGCGGCATCCTCACCGGCGATCCCCTCTTTGATTTGCTGGGTGCGACAAAAAACACCGTCCACCTCGCCAAAGAGAAACCTCGCCAAATCCAGTAAATGGATGCCAACATCCATGATCATGAAACGCTTCACGTTGATCAGATAGGGCTGGTTCGAATAGACATCAATGGCGGTGCGCCACGAGAGACGGCCAAAGGTTAATTCGCCTAATTCACCTCTATCAATAATCTGCTTGGCGGCTCTGAAAACATGCTGAAAGCGAAAGTCCTCATGCACCATCAAGGGTACATTTGCCGCCTGTGCGAGGGCCACCATCCGGCGGCACCCCGCCAGATCAGGCGCAAACGGCTTTTGCACAATCACGGGGATCTGGTGCGACACCGCTAACGCCACCAATGCTTCATGGGTTTCCATCGTGGTAGGCAGATCAACGAAATCGAGTTTTTGTGTCGCAAACAGCGCATTAACATCATCGGTGTAATGCGCGATGCCAAATTTCGCTGCTGCCGCTTTGGCTTTCTCAATATCCAGATCGCAGACCGCCACAATCTCGACATCTTCAATATCATTCCAACCTGCCAGATGGTTCTGGGCAAAAAAGCCACAGCCCACCACCGCGCCTCGTAATCTTGACGTCATTTCGTTATTTTCTCTGATAGCTGATTTTTGCTACTGCATATGCATCCAAATTGATGCCCTGACCGATATCCCGCTCTTCACTGTGTTGGCGGAAAATAGCGGGTGATAACGCCGCCAGTTCACTGTGAGCAACATCTAAGATACGCACCCGAGCTACGTCCACATCCGCGAGCGTGACATTCACGGATTCGCTAGCAAGATTGGCGATGAGTAAGACATGCTTATCGCCATCGACCCACCCTAGCACTGCCAGTTTTTCACTGTTCGATGTGGTTTCGAGGCGCGGTTTTCCGCTACCAGAGGCTAAGTCGGCTACCACATGGAACAACGGGTACACCGCGCCTTCAACCTGCTCATCCCACCACTGACGCGCATAGGGCTGCTGGGTTGATACCACGCCAAACGGCCCCGTCGGTGCGCCCAAGACCAAGGTATCGATCCCATGTTCAGCCACCACGGCGGCGTAACCGACATGCCATGCCGCCGCCAATAGCCCTCTTTGACGTGGGTCATTAGCGGCTAGCCCCACTCTGGCAGAATCCGGATTCGCCACCGGACCACTACCATAGGGATTGAGCCGCGCGCCAATGCCTATCGGGCCGATGCGATAAGGCACACTTTCGGCGACTCCTTGGTCAGCACTGATAATTTGTCTGGCCGACCGAATGATATGCGGCAGTGACTGCAAGGTTTCGACAACGGAGGCATCGTCTGCCGCATGCACCGTCGGAGCCGTCGCGTGAGTGATAAAGTCAAATGCTCCCGCCGAGGGGCGCTTACGGTTAAGTTCAGTAAAGAAGGCCGGACTCCCACCGCCAACAGCCAGCGTAGGAAAGGCTTTTTTAGCTTCGCTGTAGATTGCCGTATCCGTAGGGGATGGCGGTCGCACCTCATCCGGCTGGAATGAACGCTCATCCACTTTCGGGAAGATAGCGACAGAGATGGGTGAAATGCCGACAATTTCCAGCCATTTTGCTGCCTGTGCAATTTCCGGCGCAGGGTCATGACTGGCCGTCAGCAGTAATTCAAACGCCACCGGTAAATGCGCGTTAGAAGCCAATTGGCTCGCCGCCGCAAGATGATCAATCGAGTGCTGAGCAGCAGGATCAAATCGCAGCAATAAGTGAACGGGGCCAAGCGCCGCCAACTGAAAGGCATAAGGAATAGCATCGGCACTTTCATTTGCAGATAGCCCTAAACCAATGGCAGGGAGAGTCTGTTTTGTCTTTTTCCCCACCGCCACTCGTATCGATTGAGCCGTATTAGCCACCGGTTCATCAGGTTGCGAAATGGCGTGGTCGTGAATATTGATGGTGACCGATTGGTGCGTCACCAGCTCAGGCAACAAGCGATAAGGATAAGGTAGCCCAATTGGGCGGCTGTACATTTTAAAGGACGCATCCGACCAATTACGATGATCTTCGGCCTCAAAAATATCACCATCAAAACGAGTCACCACCGATAGCCCCTCAATCGGCCGATGGGTTATCGCACGAATATCAAAAATGGGTTGCCCAGGGCTAATGGCCTCGGGGATCGTTAATGCTGCGCTTTCCCCTTGCGCATGTTCGACTTGGATCTCTGTCCCCGCAAATCCAGCGAGTGGATACAACACCACGAATCCAGTGCGGTTGGTATCAAAGGGCGTCTCTGCCGCAATCCGCGCCGTGGCTGACAATGTTCCATCGCTACGCCCCGCAAAATGAAGATCGACTTTGACCCGCTCGTCGCCATTGACGTATCGTGCCTGATAGCTCACTTCAAAGGCATTATCACTCTGCTGAATATCCAATCCGCTAATTTGTGGCTCGGGGGTTCCCCAACCCGGCGTGCGAACTAAAAAGGTCAGTGCGCGTAACACCTCGACACCGCGCCAGCGAATCCAGCGTAAAGCGCCATGATCAAACTCAACGGATAAAGATGCGGCTGACAGGGTAAATTTCGGCGTCTCGACAACAGAGGTGCCGGTGAGAAAGACCGCTCTGCTCATCGTTTTTGCCTCTTGATGAAGATATCAAATGTCACTGCTGCCACAATGATGATGCCAATCAGTAATTGCTGGATGTACGGCGAGATATTCAAAATGACCAGCCCATTGAGCAGGACACCAATCAGTAAGGTGCCAATCACCGTTCCCCAAATACTGCCCGTGCCGCCATACAAACTGGTGCCGCCGATCACTACTGCGGCTATCACATACAATTCATACTGATTACCCGCCACGGCTTCCGCGGAATTTAGGCGCGCCGTCAGTAAAAAGCCGCCTAGTCCCGCGAGTAATCCGGTCAACACATAAACACTGGTCACCACCCCTTTCACGTTCAGGCCACATAAACGCGCCGCTTCAGGGTTGGATCCAATGGCATAAATTGAACGGCCGTAGCGGGTAAAGTGCAGGGTCACTGAGGCGACAATCGCCACTAACGCGAACACAATCACGGGCACCGGAACCGGCCCGATCATGCCCCGCCCCCACCACCCCAAGGCGTCATCAAACCCGCTCACTGGGCTGCCGTTACTTATCATCAACGTCAGGCCACGAAATATCGTTAGCCCCCCGAGGGTCACGACAAATGCAGGCACAGCCAAGCGTGCGATAATCAATCCTTGCAATGCACCGGCCAATCCGCCGGTGAGAATGGCGGCCAATGCTGCCCATTGCCAGCCCATCGCCCGTCCATCAGCGAAAAACATAAACTGGCCTTCAATGCCGCCCTTAGCGACCACGGCGGCAACCATTCCCGCTAAAGCCGCGATGGCCCCGACGGACAAATCAATGCCTCGAGTCAAAATAATGAATGTCATCCCGACGGCGATAATGCCGTAGATAGACACTTGCCTGACGATATTAAAAAGATTGATTGATGAGAGAAAACGCGGAGCCAATAACGTAAATAGCGCCATCAATAGCACCAGAAAAATAAGCGGCGCATAGCGTGCTAACGTTGCTTTATTCTTGTGGCCGTCTTTGTTTCCAATCTGAATTGGCGAGCTCATAGTCATATCTCTAATCCAATAAATTAAGTCACACTTGCGGAATATGGCGCGTCATCAATTGCATGACGTTCTCTTCATTGGCTTCATGCGCCGACAATTCGCCCGTTAATTGGCCCGCGTGCAGCGTGAGAATGCGGTCACTGACCGCCAGGACTTCAGGTAAATCAGAGGAGATCAAAATAATCGCCACGCCTTTTGCCGCCATGTCACGTAGCAAACGATGGACGTCCGCTTTGGCGGCGATATCCACTCCACGCGTCGGTTCATCGACAATCAATAGCACTGGGTGCTGCGCCATCCAGCGAGCCAGCACCACCTTTTGTTGATTGCCCCCTGACAGCGTGGCGATTTTTGCCTCAAGGCTGACAGCGCGCAGGTTGAGCTGCTTTTTGAAATCGAGAAAGGCGAGACGCTCACGTTGACGATCAATAAATTGGCGTGCCGTGCGCGTAGGTGAATGAATGATCGCGAAATTTTCTTCTACCGTCAGAGACATAAATAACGCTTGTTGCTTGCGATCTTCTGGCACTAAACCGATACCGGCAGCAATCGCATCTCGGGGAGAGGATGGGCGGTAAGTCTTCCCCTGAAGACGCAATGTGCCGCTGCCGATTGGGTCAGCACCAAATATCAGCCGAGCAATTTCCGTTCTGCCTGCGCCCACTAACCCCGCAAACCCAACAATTTCGCCGGCTTTCACCGTAAAACTGACCTTGCGTACGCTGACGCGATCGGCACCCACTCCCACACTCGACAGATTTTCAACTTCTAGGATGGTGCTTCCGGTGTCGCCACGCGCCCCGTGGTCAACATCCGCTAAATCACGCCCCACCATGAGTCGAACCAAGTGGTCAATGGAGACATCCTCAACCGCCCCCTGCCCCACCAGTTGACCATCCCGTAATACTGTGTAGGTTTCACATAAGGATTTAATTTCTTCTAGCCGATGGCTGACATAAATAACCGCAACACCGCTGGCTGCAATGGTACGTACTACCTGTTTTAATTTTTCGACTTCTGTTGGGCTTAATGCCGCCGTTGGCTCATCCATAATAATTAAGCGAGGTTTAGACGTTAATGCCCGCGCAATTTCAACCAACTGCTGTTCTGCAATACTTAATTCAGCAATTCGCCGTGATGGATTAATCGATACACCCAGCAATGCCAATACTTGGCGCGCATCATTATTAATTGCATTCCAACGAATAAAGCCAAACCGATTAACCGGTAGATGCCCAGCAAAAATAGTTTCAGCGACAGTTAAATCAGGGAAAAGGCTAAATTCCTGATGAATAGTTGTAATACCGGACTTCCACGCATCCAGTGGTTGATTAAATGATATTTCTCGGCCTTGCAATATAATATGGCCACTATCCGGCTGATGTACGCCGCTTAATAGATTAATCAGTGTCGATTTACCCGCGCCATTCTCCCCTAATAGCGCTCTTATTTCTCCGGTTTGCAAAGAAAAAGAGACACTATCGAGCACGGTCTGACCAAAAAATGATTTAGTCAGATTCCGGACACTAATATATTCATCTCTATCCTGATCCCCCGCCAAAGAATCAGGATGTGAAGATAATGATAGAGTATCGAGTGACATTATTTTACAAGCCCAATGCGTTCTGCATCATTTAGGTTTTCACGGGTAATTGCCACCGGGCTGACTAATACGTCTGCTGTTGCTGGACGTGCGCCAGTACGGATGTAATCGGTTAGAATTTTGACCGCTTCACGGCCTTGTTTCCCCGGATACTGATCGACAGTGGCCGTGATCACGCCATCACGTACCGCTTTCAATGCATCCGTTGAGCCATCGTAACCAAAGATAGCAATCTTGCCCTTCAGGCCGCGTGCTTCAACTGCTTGAGCCGCACCCAATGCGCTGTCGTCATTGCCTGCCACGATCACGGTTGGTGGCGTCGCCAAACCGGTTAATAGGTTTTCGGTGACCGATAAACCTTGGTCACGGTTAAAGCGGGCTGTTTGCTCAGCAACAAATTTGTACAGCTCAGGATGTTTGTCTAAAGCGTCATGCACCCCTTTACTACGGTCATTAGCCGTTTTATCCCCTGGGATACCCTGCAAATTAATAATGGTGGCCCCTTGAGGGAATAATTTCGCGACTGCCTCCCCTTGGTGTTGCGCCCCAATTAAATTATCTGCCGCCACATTCGCAATCACTTCAGGTACGCCATTAACGGGACGGTCAATCGTCACGACCGAAATACCTTCTTTAATTGCAGTACGTAATACCGGCGCTAATGCCGTTGCATCCGCGGGTGCAATAATAATGCCATCAACCCCTTGAACAATTGCCGCTTCAATATCAGCAATTTGTTTCGGCGCGCTTAATTGACCATCAGAGCGAATGATTTTTACATGCCCTAATTTTTGAGCTTCATCTTCAAGTTGTTCTTGTAGAAAAACAAAATGTGGGAAGCTGTATGATAATGCAGAGACTAAAATCGTGACGTCTGCATCTTTACCTTTCGGTGCTGCATTAGCAGAAAGTGCGACTGTGCTCAGAGCAATAGCTAATGTTGTGAATAAATAAGTTATTTTGCGCATAAGATAATACTTCCCCGTTATATAAAACCATCTAATTCATAAAAATTAGAAAGATAAATTCAAAAAATCGATTAATTAAAATCGCTGTTGGTCTTTTGGGTAAAACGAATTGAATTTGACTATATCACGAGGGAAGTTAATTAAAATGACAGTCCTACAGAATATTTTCACATTTAATTATGCGAAAAATAGAATATCAATTTCAGCAAAAGCTCTCGCTAAAAAGACATCATAAATTTGGCGATACGATGGTTCAGCACATCGCCAGTTGGGGTATTAACTGCCAGAGGTAGGTAGATCGGGGCCAAGTAATAAAATAGATGCGCCTAGCTATGACGCATTGAAATGGCGTTTAGAGTTATAGCGTATCAGACGAGATTAATACTCCTGATCCACAATCAGCCGCTTGCCCAGCATGATGCTATCTTGGGTTTCGTAATCGAGTTTTTCATACATGCCGATCACCGCGTCATTATCTTCGCGCACCATGATATTGAGTTTCGGGCAGCCGCGGGCAATGAGCTTTTTCTCGAGGCGGCTGATCAGCGCATTGGCAAAGCCACGGCCACGGAAATCAGGGTGGACCCCCAGATAATAAGCCGAGCCACGGTGCCCGTCATAACCGCCCATCACTGAGCCGACGATTGCCCCGCTGACCTCGGCAACTAAAAACAACTCGGGATCATGATTCAGCTTACGTTCAATATCCATTTCCGGATCGTTCCAAGGCCGCAGCAAGTCGCAATGCTCCCACAGCAGAATTACCTCTTCAAAATCGTCTTGCTGAAATACGCGGATTTCCATGGATGTTCGCACCGTTGAATAAAATGGACGTTTTGATTATACCCAAAATAATGACGATTACAGCTAACCCCTTGTCACTTCAAGTCAGAAAGGCCTACTGAGGGGATTAATCCACACTGACGGTACAACAATCAAGGGAGATCGAGGTATACTTAGCCCCTGAACATTTCTAGGTCACAAGTAGAACCCCGCTAATGAATTTACCCGATATCGCCCAAATCAAAACCTATCTGCTCGATTTACAGGATAAAATCTGTGTTGCCTTGGCTGCTGCGGATGGCAGTGCAACCTTCACAGAAGAGAACTGGACCCGTGAAGAAGGGGGTGGCGGTCGTAGCCGCGTGTTGGTAAAGGGTGCGGTATTTGAGCAAGCGGGGGTTAACTTTTCCCATGTTTCTGGCGCGACATTACCGGCATCAGCCACTGCGCATCGCCCCGAATTAGCTGGCCGGAGCTTTCAGGCACTTGGGGTATCGCTGGTTATCCACCCCCTTAGCCCTTATCTGCCTACCAGCCATGCGAATGTGCGTTTCTTTATTGCCGAGAAACCCGGCGAAGATCCGGTTTGGTGGTTTGGTGGCGGCTTTGATTTAACGCCATTTTATGGTTTTACGGAGGATGCCGTTCACTGGCATCAAACCGCCCATCAGCTTTGCCAACCCTTTGGTGAACAGGTTTATCCACGCTATAAAAAATGGTGCGATGAGTACTTCTTTATTAAGCACCGTAACGAAGCCCGAGGTATTGGCGGCTTATTCTTCGATGATCTCAATAGCCCCGATTTTGACACCTGTTTCCGCTTCACGCAGGCGGTCGGTGATGGCTTCCTCGACGCTTATTTGCCCATTGTTGAGCGCCGCAAAACATTAAGCTGGGGGGAACGTGAACGTCAGTTCCAGCTTTATCGCCGTGGCAGATACGTTGAATTTAATCTGGTTTGGGATCGCGGTACGCTATTTGGCCTGCAAACGGGTGGACGCACCGAGTCTATTTTGATGTCTCTGCCGCCATTGGTGCGCTGGGAATATAATTATCAGCCAGAGGCCGATAGCGCAGAAGCGGCATTGTGCCGTGATTTTCTGCCGGTCAAAGATTGGCTGGCTGTAGGAGAACATCACTGATGCAAATTTGGGTTGATGCGGATGCCTGTCCGAATGTGATTAAAGAGGTGCTGTTTCGCGCCGCGGATCGTACCGGCATGATGGTGACACTGGTGGCAAACCAGCCGCTAAAAACGCCGCCTTCAAAGTTTATTCGTACTTTGCAGGTCGCTTCTGGCTTTGACGTTGCCGATAACGAGATTGTGCAGCGGGTGGAAAAAGACGATCTGGTGATTACAGCTGATATTCCATTGGCAGCCGAGGTGATTGAAAAAGGCGGTATTGCGCTCAATCCGCGCGGTGAGCGCTACACCCCAGATACCATCCGTGAGCGTTTGAATATGCGTGACTTTATGGACACCATGCGCGCGAGCGGCATTCAGACCGGTGGCCCCAATACCCTTAATCAGCGGGATCGTCAGCAATTTGCCAATGAATTAGATAAGTGGCTACAGCAGGCCCGCAAAGCTCGCTGAAAGAAAGGTTTATCCGCAAAGAAAAAACCCGCACAAGGCGGGTTCAGACTGCTGACCAATACCGATGACTCGGTCTGGAACGGTGAGGACAGGTAGAAGAGTAAAGCGTCCGCGCCATCAGGGATGATTTTACGGCGTCTTTACGATCTATTTGTCCTCTCCGCAATGAGCACCTTGTCAGCTATCTCAACCCGCACAAGGCGGGTTTTTGTTAACTGACTGAATGGAGCAACGCGTAATTACAACGGCTGGGTTTGCGCCTCCACCACGGCTAACGCCACCATATTGACGATACGCCGCACCGAGGCAATCTGCGTCAAAATATGAATCGGTTTTGAGACGCCCATTAATACTGGCCCAACAGTCACGCCTTCCGAAGAGGTCACACGCAGCAGGTTATAACTGATTCGTGCCGCTTCCATATTCGGCATAATCAGAATATTTGCCGCCCCTTTCAATGGGCTGTCCGGCATCAGGTTATGACGGATACTTTCCACTAACGCCGCATCGCCATGCATCTCACCGTCAATTTCCAGTTCTGGGGCCATCTGATTAACCAGTTCCAATGTCCGGCGCATTTTACGCGCGGCTGGACAATCAGAAGAGCCAAAGCTGGAGTGAGATAACAATGCAACTTTCGGCTCGATACCGAAGCGGCGCACGGTTTCCGCTGCCATTAAGGTGATCTCCGCCAACTGCTCAGGGGTAGGATCATCGTTCACGTAAGTATCAGCAATAAAGGTGTTACCGCTTGGCAGTAACAGCGCATTCATTGCCCCCGCCACATGAGCACCCTCGCGGAAGCCAAACACTTTCTCGACCACATCATAATGTTCATGATAGGTACCAATTGTGCCGCAAATCATCGCGTCAGCTTCGCCGCGATGCACCATGATGGCTCCAATCAGCGTCGGATTGCCAATCACGGCACGACGAGCCTGTTCCTGCGAGACACCACGGCGCTTCATGATTTGATAGTATTCATGCCAATATTCGTTAAAGCGCGGGTCAGACTCATTGTTGACCACTTCGAAATCTGTCCCGATGGCAATTTGCAGGCCCAATTTCTTCAGGCGAGTTTCAATCACACCTGGACGGCCAATCAAGATAGGGTAAGCCAGCCCTTGCGAAATCAGCTCTTGGGTCGCGTGCAGTACGCGCTCTTCTTCCCCTTCCGCCAACACGACCCGTTTCATCTCTTTCTTCGCTTGCGAGAAGATCGGCTTCATAAACAGGTTGGTTTTGTAGACGAATTCCGTCAGTTTTTCTATGTACGCATTAAAGTCAGTGATAGGTCGCGTTGCGACACCGGAATCCATCGCGGCTTTGGCGACAGCGGGCGCAATTTTGACAATCAGACGGGGATCGAATGGTTTCGGAATAATGTATTCAGGGCCAAAGGAAAGATCTTGCTCACCATAGGCTGATGCCACCACATCACTCTGCTCAGCCAGTGCTAAGTCAGCAATGGCATGCACACAAGCCAGTTTCATCTCTTCGTTAATGGTGGTGGCACCCACATCGAGCGCGCCACGGAAGATAAACGGGAAGCAGAGAACGTTATTGACCTGATTCGGGTAATCCGAACGACCGGTGCAGATGATCGCATCTGGGCGCACTGCTTTTGCCAGTGGCGGCAAAATTTCAGGCTCTGGGTTCGCCAGCGCCAGAATCAGTGGGCTAGCTGCCATGGTTTTTACCATGTCTTGGGTGAGGACGCCTGGGCCGGAACAGCCGAGGAAAATATCCGCGCCCGGCATGGCATCACCCAACGTGCGCTGGCCTTTATCCTCAATGGCGTAAACGGCTTTGGTTTCCGCCATATTGGCTTCACGGCCCTTATAGATCACGCCTTTAGAATCGCAAACAGTGATGTTGTGATGTTTTAATCCCAACGCAACCAGCAGGTTTAGACACGCAATTGACGCGGCACCCGCTCCAGATACCACCAGTTTTACATCGCTGATGTCTTTATTCACCACCCGCAAGCCATTGAGCACCGCAGCGGTACAGATAATCGCAGTACCATGCTGGTCATCATGGAATACGGGGATCTTCATGCGCTCACGTAATTTCTGCTCAATATAAAAACACTCGGGTGCTTTGATATCTTCCAGATTGATGCCGCCAAAAGTCGGTTCCAGCGAGGCGATAATATCAATCAGTTTGTCAGGATCGTGTTCATCGATTTCGATATCAAAGACATCGACGCCGGAGAATTTTTTAAACAGAACGCCTTTGCCTTCCATCACCGGTTTACCGGCTAGCGCGCCAATATTCCCAAGCCCCAGCACGGCTGTACCGTTGGAAATGACGGCAACCAAATTGCCACGCGCCGTGTATTTGTAGGCGGCAGAAGGATCAGCCGCAATTTCCAAACAAGGGGCTGCCACGCCGGGAGAGTATGCCAGCGCCAAATCCCGTTGGGTCGCGAGCGGTTTGGTGGGTGACACTTGAATCTTCCCTGGTGTGGGGAATTGGTGGAAATCAAGTGCACTCTGTTTCAATTGTTCGTCCATTGTAGGTTCCCTTTTGCTTTTATGCTTTGAGGTGGTATGACCAAGAGCAGAACCAGTATAGTGAGTCATTTAGCACAAACTATGAACTAGGGCATACTCTGCATAACATTTTTGCATCAATCAGGGAATTTACTTAGCAATCAAAAGGGAATATCAACAATTCGCGGGATTATCAGTGTTCGGGGAACGCCAAGGACGACAACCCTTCCCCAAAGTCATTGGCGTTGCAGCAAGGCAGCAAGAGAGGCGTACTGCAACAACATAATCGTCTTCCCATCCTTAATCCGCCCATCGGCCACCATGGCAAGCGCCTCGGTGAAGGGCAGTTCGACGAGATCAATGACTTCATCTTCAACGCCGAGATCATCGGTGATTTTCTGGTCTGGATGATATTCAGCAGCAAAGAAATGAATAATTTCGGTGACGCCACCGGGTGACATATAGGCTTCGAACAGCTTTTGCACCTTATCTATCTGGTAGCCGGTTTCTTCCATGGCCTCGCGGCGAATGCACTCTTCCGGTGAATCGTCATCCAATAATCCGGCGCAGGTTTCTAGCAACATACCGGTTGGGTTGCCATTCACGTAGGTAGGCATGCGGAACTGGTTGATCAATAGCACGGTGCCTTTTTCGCGGTTATACAGCAGGATGGTCGCGCCATTCCCTCGGTCATACACTTCGCGAATTTGCTGTACCCTGGTGCCATCTTCAGTGATTAAATCAAAGGTATATTTATGGAGTTTGAACCAATTCTTAGATAAAACTTCACTCTGAATATTGTCTATTTTGACTGACATGGCGCTTCTTCTCTAAATGTAACGGTATAAATGATCAATCGTTGCCCAAATCGATATCATTTCGCGGTTCTTACCCAGCCTTACTATGTGAGGCACTGTTCGATATTGCAATAAAAAATGCCTTGTCGACATCACGTCCACAAGGCATTTCAGCACGATTTTATTTATCCCGTCGCATCAAGGACGCAGGGAATTAAAAGCCGGTCGGTACCGTCTTCATGTCCGGCAATTTATGGGCGATCCCTTTATGGCAGTCGATACAGGTCTTGCCTTCGGTAATCGCCTTACTGTGCATTTTCGCCGCCACGGTTTTCTGCGCGGTGAAATCCATATTGTCGAAGTTATGGCAGTTACGGCACTCTTGCGAGTTGTTGGCTTTCATCCTCGCCCATTCACTTTCGGCCATGGTCAGGCGGTGTGCCTCGAACTTCTGTGGAGTATTAATCAAGCCGATTGTCTTGGCGTACAACTCTTTACTGGCCTTGATTTTACGCACCATTTTTGGCCCCCACTCATGGGGTACATGGCAATCTGGGCAGGTTGCCTTTACACCACTGCGGTTGCTGTAGTGAATGGTGCCCATATATTCCTGATAAACGTTGTCTTTCATTTCATGGCAGCTAATACAGAACTTCTCGGTATTCGCCATCTCCATACCGGTATTAAAGCCGCCCCAGAAAATGATGCCACTGACAAAGCCAATCAGCAGTAAAGTTCCGAGTGCCAGTCGGCTTGGCCGACGCCACCACTGCCATATCCGGCGGATAACACCCGGCTTTTTCGTTTCACTCATCACTGGCCTCTCTCATCGCTAATCTCAAAGTCATACCTGGGTTATTGACCAAAACCAGGAGCGGGTTGGAAGCTGTTACCGACAATAGGTGCAGCATCGGTTTGCGGTACATGGCATTGCAGACAGAAATAGCGACGTGGAGAGACTTCACTCGACACTCTGCCATCGCGGTCAATGAAGTGGGTCGGGCTAACACGCGGTGCGCCGGTGGTGCGGTAATGCTCAACACCGTGGCATTGCAGGCAGCGGTTGGTATTTTTGCTGACTTGGTAGCCATCCACACTGTGGGGGATCATCGGTGGCTGGTTAACATAGTTCAGCGCCATCCGTTGTTGTTGTTTTGGCATTTTCACCGCGCCTTCTTTCGTGCCAGACACTTCCGGTGATTGGGATAAGTCCATCTCGACATTGCTGGCCGCGTTGACCGCCCCGGCCATCACCAATACCGCCAACAGCGATACTATCGATAAAAACCGGCGGTTGAAT
Source organism: Yersinia massiliensis (assembly GCF_003048255.1). Lineage (NCBI taxonomy): Bacteria > Pseudomonadati > Pseudomonadota > Gammaproteobacteria > Enterobacterales > Yersiniaceae > Yersinia > Yersinia massiliensis. Next base: position 1,359,206 of record NZ_CP028487.1, on the reverse strand, counting down.
GATTTAAACATGGTGCTATTCATGACTTCCTCCTGAAAGACAGCGTCTTTGCCTGAGCTTCCCTGGATATTATTATCAGTAAGTGGCAACACTCGCCCCGCAGGGCGAGCAGCCTATCACGCCACGACTCGCGCCAATTTCACTGCACATTTTTTAAAGTCAGTTTCTTTGGATAACGGATCGGTCGCGTCCAGCGTCAGGTTATTCACTAACTGCGCGGCGTCGAAGAATGGCATATACACCAGACCTTGCGGCGGGCGGTTACGGCCACGGGTTTCCACCAGCGAAATCACTTCACCACGGCGTGAAATCACTTTGACTTTATCGCCACGGCGTAAATCGCGGGCTTTGGCATCTAGTGGGTGAATAAAGAGCACAGCTTCTGGGAACGCACGGTGTAACTCAGGTACGCGGCGGGTCATTGAGCCGGTGTGCCAATGTTCCAGTACGCGCCCCGTGGAGAGCCACAGATCGTATTCTTCATCCGGGCTTTCGGCTGCCGGTTCGTAAGGCAGCGCGAATATCACGGCTTTACCGTCCGGCTTGCCATAGAAGCGCACTTCCTCGCCCTTCGGAACGAAAGGATCGAAGCCTTCGCGGTAACGCCACAGCGTTTCTTTGCCATTCACGACCGGCCAGCGCAGACCGCGTTCCTGATGGTAGCGATCGAAAGGCGCCAAATCGTGGCCATGACCACGACCAAAATCGGCGTACTCTTCAAACAGCCCTTTTTGAATGTAGAAGCCGAAATCGCGTGCTTCATCATTAAGCTGATCAGCAGGGATTTCATTCAGCGGGTACTTATTCACCACGTTGTTGGCATAGAGCACGTCATACAGTGTCTTACCGCGATATTCTGGTTTTTTGTTCAGCAACTCGGCAGGCCAAACCTCTTCCACTTTAAAGCGTTTCGCAAACTCCACCATCTGCCACAAATCGGATTTTGCTTCACCCGGTGCTGGCACTTGCTGACGCCAGAACTGCGTGCGACGCTCCGCATTACCGTAAGCGCCCTCTTTCTCTACCCACATTGCCGTCGGCAGGATAAGGTCAGCCGACAGCGCACTGATTGTCGGGTAAGGGTCAGAAACGACAATAAAGTTGCGCGGGTCGCGCCAGCCCGGCATACGATCTTCGTTGATATTCGGGCCAGCCTGCATGTTGTTGTTGCACATGACCCAATAGGCATTGAGGGTACCGTCTTTCAGTGCACGGTCTTGCGCCACCGCATGCAGCCCCACTTTTTCGGGGATAGTCCCTGCGGGAAGTTGCCATTTGGTTTCGGCAATCTGGCGGTGCTTTTCGTTGGTGACAACCATATCTGCTGGCAAGCGGTGAGAGAACGTCCCCACTTCACGAGCCGTACCACACGCGGAAGGCTGACCCGTCAGAGAGAAAGGCCCAGAACCCGGTTTAGAAATCTTGCCGGTTAACAGATGCAGGTTGTAGCACATGTTATTGGCCCACACACCGCGAGTGTGCTGGTTGAATCCCATGGTCCAATAAGACACTAATTTTACGTTCGGATCAGCGTACAGCTTAGCCAGCGACTCTAATTGGTCTTCCGGCACACCGCTCATTTTAGCGGCTTTTTCGAGGGTGTATTCCGCGACAAAGGCTTTGAAATCATCAAAGCTCATCGGTTCGGAGGCATCACTGCCTGGGTTTTTGGCCGCTTTTTCTAATGGATGCGTTGGCCGTAAGCCGTAGCCGATATCGGTCGCGCCACGACGGAAATTCACATGGCGGTCAAGGAAGGCTTGATCAACAGCATTGTTTTGAATGATGTAATTGGCGATGTAATTCATGATCGCCAAATCCGTCTGCGGAGTGAAGACCATCGGGTTGTCTGCCAGCTCAAAGCTCCGGTGTTCATAGGTGGAGAGCACGGCGATTCTGACATTGTCGTTGGTGAGGCGGCGGCTGGTCATACGTGACCATAAAACCGGGTGCATTTCCGCCATATTGGAGCCCCAGAGCACAAAGGCATCTGCTTCTTCAATATCATCGTAACAACCCATTGGCTCATCCATGCCAAAGGTACGCATAAAGCCCACCACGGAGGAAGCCATACAGTGACGAGCATTAGGATCTAAGTTGTTAGAGCGGAAGCCTGCTTTCAGTAATTTTGAGGCGGCATAACCTTCCCAGACGGTCCACTGGCCGGAACCGAACATCCCAACCGCCGTTGGGCCTTTTTCCTTCAGCGCATTTTTGAATTTCAGTTCCATGATATCAAAGGCTTTTTCCCAACTGACAGGGGTGAAATCGCCTTCTTTATCGTATTGGCCGTCTTTCATGCGGAGTAGCGGCTGGGTCAGACGGTCTTTGCCGTACATGATTTTGGGCAGGAAATAGCCTTTTACGCAGTTCAACCCGCGATTGACCGGTGAATCAGGGTCACCTTGCGAGGCCACAATGCGGCCATTTTGCGTTCCCACTAAGACACCACAGCCAGTACCACAGAATCGGCAAGGTGCTTTATCCCATTTTATTGCATTTGATGTCTCGCCCACGACGGCTTTCGCGACCGTGGGTATGGTCAATCCGGCTGCGGCAGCTGCGGCGACCGCAGCATTGGCCTTCATAAAATCCCGGCGACTGAGTTTCATGGCATTTCCTCACCTTGCTGATCCTGCTGGTGATAAACCAGCGATACAGCCAGCACACCATCCAGATTACGTGCTGACTCAATATATTTCAGGAGCACGTCTGAGCGCGCTGCCTGCATCACCACCACCAGCTTGCCTTGTGTGGCATCACTGGTCGGTATTTCTGTATTCGGAATTGCGAGCAAACTCTCAGTCAACTGCGCAAATCGCGCGGGTTTGGCTTGCAAGACTAATCCGCATACATGCCACTCTTTATCGTCCATCATCACTCCGAGTGAGGGTTACAGCCTGAACAGGGCAACTGGATAGGCAGGCACCACATCCCGTACACGCGGGTAAATCGAGTTCAGGCTGAGCGATACCATTCAGGCGTGGGCGGAATTTAATCGCTTGTGTTTCACAACTGTCCTGACAGCTACGGCATTCAACATGGTGAAAAGGCAAACAAAGGTCTGAAATGTTGATTTTAAGTGACCAAGGCGCCAGTTCTGATGAGGTAAAAACATCGGCTTCACACGCGTGCGCGCAAGCTTGGCAAAAACTGCATTCCGCACGCTGAAAATCTATTTCGGGGAAACCACCACTGCCCACCATCAATACGCCGGTTTCGCAGGCGGTCACGCAGGCATGGCATCGGGTACAACCCGCAATAAAATTTGCCTCCATTACAGACCAGGGAGGGCGAAAAACAGTCATTTGTTGTTTGTCTGCTCGCCAAGAGCCGGTCAATAATTTACGCCGTGATAAATCAGTCATGCTGACATCCTTAATACCTACTGGCGCATCCGCGTGAGCGATAGAGATGATTCGTTTAACACCTGACGCTTAATATTGCGTTGATGATAATTATTCTTATTTATAGTAATGAAGGTGCTACCCAGTGTTGACGTACTAAATACAGAATAATGGGTAATAAAATAATTACTCTTTAGAGTTAAACGATAGTAGATATTGAGCAGGATCAATTAATTTAGTGGTTATTTGCCTGATTTATCACTAATAAATCTATTTGCGTTATTTCTTTATTTATATAACGATTGAGTTAATGAGAATGACTATCAAATCAATATGATAATTAGGTCGATTTTTCCTCTGGTAGAAAACTTTCATTCAATAACAATGGCTGATGCTTGCAAACAATCGCCTCAGTTCTTATATGTAAAAATAGAGTTCCTATCGGAACACTCTTATACTACGGGGAGAGTTATCACAGGAAACTCACTCAGACTGCGGTACACTTACAACATAAGTCAGCTAACAGTGATGGCTAGCGTAAACGCCTTCATTAGCGACCAAAATGATCAGCAGTTACAAAATAGCCACTAATTAACAACCTATATTTATATCTTTTATCATTGGCATTGCAGGTTATCAGCCAGCAAAGGGTCCCCGAAAAGCAAACTTAAGTTTTAGTGCGCGGGATCAATCAGTGTCGCTCACCACGGCGATGCTACGTTAAGAAAGGTATAAGTGTTTTTTCGGTTACAGGGACATCCTTATTATGACTAAATGTCACACTATTATGATCGTTGATGATCATCCGCTTATGCGCCGGGGTATTCGCCAACTCCTTGAGTTAGATAGTAGCTTCGATGTCGTGTCGGAAGCCAAATGCGGCAGCGATGCCATTATTGAAGCCGCGAAGTACCAACCGGATGTCATTCTGCTCGATCTTAATATGAAGGGCATGTCAGGGCTGGATACCTTAAAAACGTTGCGCAATGAAGGTATTGATGCGCGAATTATTGTCTTGACCGTTTCTGATGCTCGCAATGATGTGTACGCCATGATTGATGCGGGTGCAGATGGTTATCTGCTGAAAGACAGCGAACCTGAAATATTGCTGGAGAATATTCGCCAAGCAGCGCAAGGTGAAAAAGTATTCAGTGATGAAGTCTCCCAATATTTATCTTCTCGTCACGAGCAAATTAATCCTTTCTCTGAATTAACTGAACGTGAATTAGATGTGCTACAAGAAGTGGCGCGGGGCATGTCCAATAAGCAGGTGGCCTTTGAACTGCACATTTCGGAAGAAACGGTAAAAGTACACATTCGTAATTTATTGCGTAAATTAAATGTGCGTTCGCGTGTGGCAGCAACCATCATGTTTTTAGAAAGTAAAAAATACGCGTAGCCGCCCCGCTCACTTATCACTGCTCTACTATTCTCTAGCCGCAAGGCTATTGAATGGCCGCCAAGATGAAATCATGGTGATCATTGATCCATTTTTTGTTCAGCGGCCCCCAACTCTCTAGCTGGTAATAGCCCGCATTATTTCGAATACCATCCTGCACAAACGTTAGCGTGATACCCAAACTGGGTAGCGCCTTTAAGACATCTTGCAATGTGCGCCGCGGCCAGCCGGTTAGTTCCATCAAACGAGGAACATTCATTGAGTCATGGCTGCTAATAAGCCAACACAGATAGAGACGACGAGCAAATACCGGATTGAGTTCCATACCGCTTCCTAAATTGAGTGACTGCTATTGAGTCTACTTGATAGCCCAAAAAAGACCTGTTTATCACTCTTTTTTGCCTCTGCGTAAATTAACTCAGTGTTCTTGATGTTTTTTACAGGTTCTCCATATTTTCTTCACGTTTCCTTCAGCATTCACAGGTAGAGTGCAGAGTTGATTCTGCTGCAAATAATTTCTTTCCTAATAGAGGCTGGCACTGCATGGCAAATTTTTTCATCGACCGCCCGATATTTGCTTGGGTATTGGCGATAATTATGTGTCTTACTGGGGCATTGGCTATCTCAACCTTGCCGGTTGAGCAATACCCCAATCTGGCACCGCCCAATGTACGCATCAGTGCCTCCTATCCCGGTGCTTCTGCACAAACACTGGAAAATACCGTCACGCAGGTCATCGAGCAAAGCATGACGGGCTTGGATAATCTGCTGTATATGTCCTCGCAGAGCAGCAACTCCGGTAGCGCATCCATTACCTTGACGTTTCAGGCGGGCACCGACCCAAACGAAGCCATGCAGCAAGTCCAGAATCAGTTGCAATCTGCCATCAAAAAACTGCCGCAAGATGTGCAGCAGCAAGGCGTTTCCGTATCAAAGTCCGGCGATAACACCTTGATGATGGTGGCGTTTGTTTCCACTGATGGCAGCATGGATAAACAGGATATTGCCGACTATGTTGCCAGTAACCTGCAAGATCCCCTGAGCCGAATCGAAGGGGTGGGGAGCATTGATGCTTTTGGTTCACAATATGCCATGCGTATCTGGCTAGACCCCAACAAACTCAATAATTATCAGCTCACTACGCAAGATATTGTCAGCGCGATTCAATCACAAAATAGCCAGATCGCTGTCGGTCAATTAGGTGGAACGCCGTCGGTCGACAATCAAGCCTTGAACGCCACTATCAATGCACAATCCCAATTGCAGACACCCGAACAATTTCGAGAAATTACACTGCGGGTCAATCAGGATGGTTCGCTGGTGACCTTGGGTGATGTGGCAAAAGTCGAATTGGGTGCCGAAAAATATGATTATCTCAGTCGTTTTAACGGGCAAGCCGCATCCGGTATGAGTATCAAACTGGCTTCAGGGGCGAATGAGTTACAAACCGACGCACTGGTTAAAGCAAGATTAGCTGAACTGGCCCCCTTCTTCCCTCATGGGCTGGAAGCCAAAATTGCTTATGAAACCACCCCGTTCGTGAAAGCCTCCATTAAGGATGTGGTCAAAACACTGGTAGAAGCGGTGTTGCTGGTTTTCTTGGTCATGTACTTGTTCTTACAAAACTTCCGCGCCACCCTGATCCCCACCATTGCCGTACCCGTGGTATTGCTAGGGACTTTCGCCATCCTATCGGCATTTGGCTTTAGTATTAATACGTTAACCCTATTTGCCATCGTACTCGCCATTGGATTGTTGGTTGATGACGCCATCGTGGTGGTGGAGAACGTCGAGCGAGTGATGAGTGAGGAAGGGCTAGACCCACGCGAAGCAACGCGTAAGTCTATGGGGCAAATCCAAGGCGCATTAGTCGGGATTGCCTTGGTGCTGTCGGCCGTCTTCATTCCAATGGCCTTCTTCGGTGGCACCACTGGGGCGATTTACCGCCAGTTCTCTATTACCATCGTCTCAGCCATGGTGCTCTCGGTTCTGGTGGCACTGATCCTGACACCGGCGCTTTGTGCCACCATGCTCAAGCCCATCAAACCGGGGCATCATCATGCCAAACGCGGTTTCTTCGGCTGGTTTAACCGCATGTTTGATCGTAGCGCCCATCGTTACGAGCGCGGTGTAGCCCGTGTCTTGCACCACAGCCTGCGTTATATGCTGCTGTATTTACTGTTGCTGGGTGGATTGGCGTTGCTGTTTGTCAAATTACCCACCTCATTCTTACCGTTGGAAGATCGCGGCGTGTTTATGGCACAGGTTCAGCTTCCTGTCGGTTCTACCCAACAACAGACGCTTAAAGTAGTTGAGAAGGTGGAAAACTATTTCCTAACCGCTGAAAAAGAGAATGTGCTGTCGGTGTTTTCAACGGTGGGTTCCGGCCCCGGCGGTAACGGCCAGAACGTGGCGCGACTCTTTATCAGACTATCGGATTGGAGTGAGCGCAAGAGTAGTGACGACTCCTCCTTTGCCATTATTGAACGTGCCACCAAAGCGTTTAACAAAATCACCGAAGCTCGGGTGTCGGTCAGTAGCCCCCCTGCTATTTCAGGCTTAGGCGGTTCCTCAGGTTTTGATATGGAACTGCAAGATCACGGCGGTTTAGGCCACGATAAGTTGATGGCCGCCCGTGACCAATTATTGCAAATGGCCACGAAAGACCCAGCGTTGACACGGGTACGACATAACGGATTAGACGATAGCCCACAATTACAGATAGATATCGATCAGCGTAAAGCGCAAGCGCTGGGCGTATCACTGGATGATATCAACAACACGCTGAAAACCGCGTGGGGGTCGACTTACGTGAATGACTTTGTTGATCGTGGGCGGGTGAAAAAGGTTTATGTGCAGTCCGAAGCCACGGCTCGTATGCTGCCAGAAGACGTTAACAAGTGGTATGTGCGCAATAAAAGTGGCGGCATGGTGCCCTTCGCCGCCTTTTCTACCACCCGCTGGGAATATGGTTCACCACGGCTAGAGCGTTATAACGGCTACTCTGCGTTAGAGATTGTCGGTGAGGCCGCGCCGGGTGTTAGTACTGGTACGGCGATGAATGTGATGGAAGATTTGGTGAAGCAGTTACCCAATGGCTTCGGTTTGGAATGGACGGGTATGTCTTATCAGGAGCGTTTATCTGGCTCTCAAGCCCCTGCCCTGTATGCGATTTCATTGTTGGTGGTGTTCTTGTGTCTGGCGGCATTGTATGAGAGTTGGTCAATACCTTTCTCCGTTATGCTGGTGGTGCCGCTTGGGGTGATAGGTGCGGTTGCGGCGACTTGGCTGCGCGGGCTGGAGAATGATGTTTATTTCCAAGTGGGGTTGCTGACGATTATTGGGCTGTCGGCAAAGAACGCGATTTTGATTGTTGAGTTTGCCAATGAATTGAACAACAAAGGCAAGGATTTGGTCGAGGCCACACTGGAGGCTTCACGTCAGCGGTTGCGGCCTATTTTGATGACGTCACTGGCGTTTATTTTTGGCGTTCTGCCCATGGCAATCAGTCAAGGCGCGGGCTCAGGTAGTCAGCATGCGGTCGGGACAGGGGTGATGGGGGGGATGATTTCAGCCACCGTGCTGGCGATTTTCTTTGTGCCACTGTTCTTCGTGCTGGTTCGCCGCCGCTTCCCTGGCAGACCACCGCGCGCGAAGGAATAAAGGCGGCAAGCGAGAGAGTTCCGATGAGCTGACATCAGTCAGTGATTCGGGCGCACGAGTGCAGCCAACACCGCTGCAGTTTGAAAGATATGCCACAATAATTCCCCGAAAGATTTCGAGATGCAGCAAGGCGGCAAGCGAGAGAGTCCCGATGAGCTGACATCAGTCAGTGATTCGGGCGCACGAGTGCAGCCAACACCGCTGCAGTTTGAAAGATATGCCACAATAATTCCCCGAAAGATTTCGAGATGCAGCAAGGCGGCAAGCGAGAGAGTCCCGATGAGCTGACATCAGTCAGTGATTCGGGCGTACGAGCGCAGCCAACACCGCTGCAGTTTGAAAGAGGCACCGCGATTCCCCGAAAGATTTCGAGATGCAGCAAGGCGGCAAACGAGAGAGTCCCGATGAGCTGACATCAGTCAGTGATTCGGGCGCACGAGTGCAGCCAACACCGCTGCAGTTTGAAAGATAAAGGGGAATAAAAAAGGCAGAAACCGAAACGGCCCTGCCTTCTGCGAGCGATCACTCGCCCCTGGAGATGTATCGATAAAACAACAAAAAGAAATTAACTCTTACTGCCGGTTTATTCGCTTATGCCTTACGCAGCATAGCATCGATAAACTCTTTCCACGTGCTTAACTCAAAATCAACCATAACATCCTCTCTAATTATCGCGACTCATTATACGCTTGTTTTTTGAACAATCAAAATAGAAAGATGCGCCACCATTCTCCGAAAGATTTCGAGATGCAGCAAGGCGGCCAGCGAGAAAGTCCCGATGAGCTGACATGAGTCAGTGATTCGGGCGCATGAGAACAGCCAACACCGCTGCAGTTTGAAAGATGAAGGGGAATAAAAAAGGCCTGCTTGGTTCAATAGCAGGCCTGACGCTAAAGTATCAGCTCAAATCAGATCTATCCCTTGGGGAAAATCCACAGATGCTCTGCCGGCAAAGAGAGCGAACACAGTTCTTCACGGCGTACCTGTGCACCATAGGCTCGAATGACAAAATCATCGGCTGCGGTGCGGAACAGATACTCCCAACGATCGCCCAGATACATGCTGGTCAGCAACGGTAAATTAAGCTGATTACCCTGCGGATCATCAGCCAGATTGACGCGCTCAACCCGAATCACCGCTGTCCCTTCTTGACCCGCCACCACACCTTCACCCGCCCTTCCCCACAACACCCAATCTTTTCCTTCGATTCGCGCTTTTCCTTCGCTGACTTGGGTGACTTTGCCGTGTAAGCGGTTGTTGCTGCCCATAAATTCTGCTGTAAACAGTGTTGATGGTGAACCGTACATCTCCTGTGGCGTCCCCTGCTGCTCAATTTTTCCGTTATTCAGCAGCAAAATACGGTCAGAGATTGCCATCGCCTCATTTTGATCGTGGGTGACCATTAGCGCTGACAGGCCGAGTTTGATGATCAACTCACGCAGGAATACTCGAGCCTCCTCGCGCAATTTGGCGTCCAGATTCGATAACGGCTCATCTAACAGAATGACCGGCGGGTTGTAGACCAGCGCACGACCAATGGCCACACGTTGCTGCTGCCCACCCGAAAGCTGATGGGGATGACGATGGCCCAAAGCCCCTAGCCCAAGCTGATCAAGTACCGCTTGTACTCGCTGGGTGATTTCTGCCGCTGGCGTTTTACGCAATTTCAGCGGATAAGCAATGTTCTCAAACACCGTTTTATGCGGCCATAATGCATACGACTGAAACACCAATCCCAGATTGCGCTCTTCGGCTGGAATTTCACGATTCATTTTGCCGTCATAAACCGTGTTTTCACCAATGATGATATTGCCCTGACTCGGTTTTTCTAAACCCGCTACCGCACGCAGCAAGGTGGTTTTTCCACTCCCTGACGGCCCCAGCAACGAGACGACTTCACCACGCTTTAATTGCATCGATACCCCTTTTAATACTGGGTTATCGCCATAGGTGAGATGCAGGTTATCAACTGATAATTCAATCATTTAGTTTTACTCCAAAGCGCAATGCAATACCCAACCCCAATACCACCAGCAGGATATTGATAAAGGAGAGCGCGGCAACGATATCAATCGCCCCTGCCGCCCACAGTGAAACCAGCATCGACCCAATGGTTTCCGTACCCGGCGCGAGCAGATAAACCCCAGTGGAATATTCACGCTCAAAAATCAGGAACATCAGCAGCCATGAACCAATCAGGCCATAGCGAGCTAATGGGATAGTGACATGACGGGTGACCTGACCGCGGCTGGCACCATTGCTACGCGCGGCCTCTTCCAATTCTGGCCCTACTTGCAATAGGGTTGAGGAAATCAACCGCAAACCATAAGCCATCCACACCACGGTATACGCCAGCCAGACACTGAAAATGGTACTGCGTAAGGACCGCAACCATACCACCAGATTCCCCCGCAACCATTCCGACATCGGTAACCCCGATAACCAGCCTTCTTTTAAGGAGTTATCTAGCCACATCGGTAGGAATAAGAAGACCCACAGGAAAGCTAACCCCGCTAACAGACCCGGCACCGCACGTGGCACCAGCACGCTGTAATCGAGAAAACGTGTCACGCCATCCGGTTTACGGTGCATCGCAATGCCAATAAACAGATAGCAAATGACGGCTAAAGCCCCACCGAACACCCCAATCGCCATTGAGTTAACGATCGCCCGCAGCAAGTTAGGTTGCTGCCAGATGGTGCGGAACGTGTCGAGCGACAGTTCATCCCACAGCGATACCCCCATGCCCCAGTTAGAGACAAAGGCACGAAGTACCACCCCCAGTAATGGCACGCCAATGGTGACCGTCAGCCAGAATGCCACGACAGCACCGGCTATCCAGCGCCATTTCCCCAGCGGTAAAAGCCGTGCTTGAGACGCTTTACCTTTCACCGTGACAAAACGGTTGGCCGTGCGCATCAGGACTCGCTGTAACATCACTAGCGGAATAGTAATGCAGATGAGTACCACCGCGACGGCAGCCATCAGATGGTAAGAAGGCGTGCCCAGCTTGTTGGTCAATTGGTAGAGATAGGTCGCCAAAACCAAGTTCCCTTCAGGATCACCCAATACCAACATCAGCCCGAACACTTCCAACCCGAGGAAAAATAGCAATACGGTGATATACAAAATCGAAGGGCGCACCATCGGCAAACTCACTGCGGTCATCACCTGTAAAGGCGTGGCTCCCGCCGTACGCGCCGCTTCTTCTACATCAGACCCGACGCTGCGCAATGCCGATGAGATATAGAGATAGGCGTGAGGAACGTGGGTCAAACCCGCAATCACCACGATGCTCGACATCGCATAAATATTCCAAGGCACAAACCCTATCAGCGATTCCGCCCATAAAGAGAAGAAACCGACTGGCCCTGCCGCCACGACATAACCAAACCCCAATACCATTGGCGAAACAAAGATAGGCACTAAAATCAGCGGTTCAATGATACGGCGGCCGGGTAGGTCAGTCCTGACCATCAAAAAGGCCAGAATGCCGCCTAATGGGATCGCGATGACCACTAGCCCGAAGGCCAGAATGAATCCACTTTTTAGCGCTTTATAAAAATCGGGATCAGCAAAGATGAAGCGGAAGGCCTCAAAGCTGAATACCTTGGAAGGCGAGAAAAAGGGGGCAGAGAGAAAACTTTGAATCACAATAAATGACAGTGGTACGTAGATAACCAGTGTTGTTATCAGCACGACCAAGCCGCGCGGCAAGCTTTGCCACTTTCTGCGCAATGCTCTCATAATGAGTCCCGTTGGTTAAAAGTCCATGATAAAACCAGTGAAATCAAGGTACGTAGCGACAAGGATACGTACCCAGGGGATGCCTATTTTGCGGCGGCAGTGCGCCACTGTTTGATGTAATCGAGACGTTTAGCCTGCTCCATATACTCCAAGAGGCTTTCATCAACGGCGATAGGTTTAAGTGCAGTTCCTAGCTTCTTGGTCATACCATCAATATCGTTGCTGCCTTCGATATCATTGCGTATGGAGGGAATGTCTGACTGGTTAGCCAAAATGTTTTGGCCTGCTTCTGATAGTACATAGTTAACCCACAACTTAGCAGCATTGTTGTTGGTCGCATTTTTACTGATAAAAGTCACGCGCGACAGCACCAAGGTGTAGTCTTCAGGATAGGAGATCCCCAGCGACGGATCGGTTTTAGCGCGGGTTTCCGCATAAGAACCGAGGATATTAAACCCAATCAAATTCTCACCGGATGACACCCTTTCCATCATCGTCCCAGTTGAAGATTGCACGGTTAATCCCCCCTTTGCGATATCTGCCAGCGTTGCAAAGTAATGAGGATCAGCTTTGAAATCTTGTACGGATAGCATGAAACCTAAACCTGATTTTTCAATATCATAGGTAGTGACTTTCTTTTTGAATTTATCGGGTTGGCTTGCGATAAGTTTAGCCAATGCACCATGGGTAGTGGGCACATCTGCTGCGGGAATCAAACGTTTGTTGTAGATAAAGACCACGGGTTCGTAGGTGGTACCGTAGGCACTGTTTTTCCAGACAGCCCAAGCTGGTAATTGCCCTTGCTCTGGAGAAAGGTACTCTTGCGCATAGTCCGTTGCCAGCTTCAGCGCCGTATCCATCGAGGAACTCCACACCACGTCACCACTGAGGCTACCGGATGCCTGCTCACTGATATAGCGGTTGTACAACTCAGTACTGTTCATGTCGTTGTATTCGACTTTAATCCCTGGGTAGGCGGTTTCGAATCCTTTAATCAAAGGCGCAGCAGCTTTAATATCGGTGGAGGCATAGACCACGACTTTGCCTTCTTTTTTCGCGCCATCAATAACGTTTTGGTAATCCGTGGGGTAATAGGTGGGGAGTTGAGCAAAGGCGGGAATAGTCGCCAATGCGGTGGTCGCTATCATCAGTGCTTTCACTTTCCATAACATAACGTTAACTCCAATGTTCATTTATGCAACGAAAAATAAACATATAGTTAATATGTATGGCTAAGCAATGAAGTTAATTCTTTGTCTTCGTATTTTGTGACGACACGCATTCGTCGCACGAGGATAATCTTAGGTAGCAGCATAAAATGCTGGCTTATTCGTTATGACAGTCGTATTGATGAATGGATCGATTGCACTTCACTTGCCAGCGACACATTTCCGGAGTAGCGTGCTCTTTAACGGAGGATTTAGGCGAAAGAACGGATTCCATTAACTCCTTGCTTGTTAGTAACGTTAATTGCTTGTTAATAACGATAATTGCTTATTGTTCAAATTACAGCGTGAAACTATGAAACACTCCATTGATTCGTTAAAAGAACTGGGCCGCTATGAAGACGCGGTGACAATGGCGCAGAATTTGCTGCGCAGCTCACCTGATAACGCCAGTTTGATGTATAAAATCGCCTCCCTTTATGACATTCAAGGGTTAGAATTACAGGCGATTCCCTTCTATCGTGCAGCCATTGACCACCATCTGGCAGGAAAAGAGTTACAGGAAGCTTATTTGGGGCTGGGGAGTACTTATCGTGCGCTGGGGTTATATCAGGAATCGTTAGAGACATTTGATCGTGCGTTGGCAATCTTTCCACAAGCGAAAGAGCTAACCTTGTTTCGTGCCATGACGCTGTATAATTTGGGGGAAACCAAAGAGGCAGTAGCGGCGTTGCTAATTTTGTTAGCTGAGACCTCCAATCATCAGGATATTAGCCTTTATCAAAAAGCCATCCACCAATATGCCGCTGATCTTGATCGTATTGGCTAAAACCTTAGGTTATCGCTGGCGAGTGGGGTGCTGTAGCACCATCACATCCCTGCCCGGATGGCTGCGTCAGTAAAGAATAATACACATTGTTTGAACTTGAGCATATTGAGGAATACAAGGTGACTTATGACTTAATTGACTTTCAAATAGAGCTCAATCAAATTTTTAGTCTGGTATTTTTTGTGTATATTCTGCTTATGCACTGAAACTGTTTTATCGCTAATAAATAATCTTTTTGATATGTCTTTGTTTGAAAGACCTGAAAGCATGAGTTCGAAAATATCATTCTCTCTCTTTGTCAGTCTATTTTCTTGTGACTCATCTATTTTGTTGTTTTTTTTCATAAACAACTTGTGATTAAATACGAAATTATAAACAGATCTCTCAATATAATCTTGCGATTCTGATTTGTTCATTATAAATGACGGCGACCCGGCCATTAAGTCAATATAATCACTAGACAGCGGGTTATCTTTAGTAAAGATAAACACTTCCCTTCTTTTTATTTTGCTAAATTTGACAAATCTAAACTTATCCAATTTAGACAAGCCATCCATATCAGCAATTATAACTTCACCTTTGCCGCCCTCCAAATCACCCTCTAATTCTTTTAAACAATGAAATACTTTTATTTCTAAATGATGCCCATTTTCATGAGAAAAACGCTCAATTAATTGCTTAAGGTAAAACCTAACCAAACCATGCTGACTAAATATAGTTACATTCTTCATTTTGACATCCTATTTATTTTTCTGGCTATTTAAAAAAACAAGAATACATTTTAAAATTAATATTTTAATTTTTAAGGAGAAGTAAATGATCACTTAAAGTCACTAGAGCTTATTTTAACCTCCTAAGACATTTCTTGATTTAAATTATATGACATAATAATTGTGATGGATATCATGTTATTTTCATAGGGATGCAAAAAACACATACCAAAAAATAACTGATTAAAATCAATATGATATTATTTTTATTTTCATTTAAATAACAAATATAGCGGGGCTTTTATATGAAAAACCCCACTAAGAAATGGCTTACATGTCGCTAAACTTCGCGATCTTGTTCTCTGAGTAATAAAGAGAAGGAATGGCGCAACTCATCAATGAGGGCTGAAGCAACGGGTGTTAGCTTTTTCGTTCTAGAGTAGACTAAGCTGTAGGTACCGTCAGGAAATTGTTCTTTGATGGGAATGATAGATATGCGGTCTTTGAATTGCGGTATGAGAAGCATAGTTCGAGGAGCAATAAATAAATAGTCCTCATTTGATACCAATTGTTCAGCAATAGAAGGAGAATCACCGAAAATGATAGAACCGTGCCCTTCCCCTTTATTTTGATAAATTATTTCCTCTATATCGTTATAATACCCTGTACTGGCAGTAGGTAGGTACCATTTGGCATTTTTTAACTCACTCAATGAGGTACAATGCGAAAGTGGGTGCCCTTTCCGAGCAACAACAGAGAATTTAATCGTTGCTAAATGCTCTTCAATAAAGTCATTCAATGAAATATCTGGCGAAACGACCCCCATGTAAAAATCAAGCCGATTAAGACGCAATGAGTCAATTTTCTCTGAAAGTTGTCCCTCTGAAACAGTAATGCGAGTTTCACTATAACGCTCTTGAAATTTTTTGATCACGCCAGGGACAATACTATAAGCGGGAAGGTGAGAACATCCAAAGGTAATAGTCCCATGTGAGGAGTGTTCAATTTGTTGTAATTCATCCATAGCCCGTTCTAACTCATTTAGCATGGAATTCAATCTAGGTTCAAATATTCTGCCTAACTCAGTTAATATCACACCATTGGTTCCTCTTGCGAGCAGAGAAACACCGAGGATCCTTTCAAGCTCTTGAATGCTACGCGTCATCGTCGATTGTGTCTGAAACAGAGCCTGAGAGGCAGCACTGATACTCCCATACTGTATAACTGCCCTGAGATTTCTCAGTTGATTTATTTTAGGTAATTCTTTCATTATTTTCTCCGCACACGATAAACAATTACTGCGTTCGCTATTTCATTTTAAGCACTCTAACCCTACGCCCGATGATTAGTTCATATTTGGGATCAAAGTCGTAGCAACTTGCGTTATCATCGAAGTATCTAACCAACTTAGACTCTTGGCGATCTAAATCATCGCCAAAAAGTTATTGTTCTGAACTAACACATATAGGTAACATTTTTTCATGTTTGATGATGCTCAAAAAAGTTTGCTTAAGCTATATGGCATAAAAAACTGTGACACCATAAAAAAGGCCCGCCGCTGGCTCGATGAACAAGGTATTGCCTATCATTTCCACGATTATCGCGTGGATGGGTTGAGTGACGAACGCCTGCAAGGCTTTATCGATACATTGGGATGGGAAGCGTTGCTGAATACGCGCGGCACCACTTGGCGCAAACTGCCAGACACCCAGCGGGCTGGAATAACCGATGCCCAAACGGCAAAAATGCTGATGTTAGAACATCCGGCTATCATCAAACGCCCACTGCTAGCAGCACCTAATGGCAATATGCTGCTGGGCTTTAACATAGAAAACTATCAATCCTTTATCCAAAACCAAACCGCTATTGAGGTGCAATAACATGATCTGTCCGGTAATCGAACTGGCTCAACAATTAATTAAGCGCCCGTCGCTCAGCCCGAATGATGCGGGTTGCCAGGAGATTATGATTAAGCGTCTAGAAGCGATTGGCTTTACCGTTGAGCCAATGAATTTTGGCGATACCCTTAATTTCTGGGCATGGCGTGGCGAAGGTGAGACGCTGGCGTTTGCAGGCCATACCGATGTCGTCCCTACTGGTGATGAAAGCCATTGGAGCAGCCCACCTTTTGAGCCGACCATTCGTGATGGCATGCTCTATGGCCGTGGCGCGGCCGATATGAAAGGTTCGTTGGCTGCGATGGTCGTCGCCGCTGAACGCTTTGTGGCCGCACATCCGGAACATAAAGGTCGATTGGCCTTTATGATTACCTCTGATGAAGAGGCGAAAGCGATTAACGGCACAGTGAAAGTGGTTAACGCGCTGATGGCACGCAATGAACGGCTGGATTACTGCTTAGTCGGCGAACCTTCAAGCACCGATAAAGTCGGTGATGTGGTCAAAAATGGCCGCCGAGGTTCAATTACCGCAAATTTACGTATCCATGGCATTCAGGGGCATGTCGCTTACCCGCATTTGGCGGACAATCCAGTGCACCGCGCGATGCCCGCGCTTAATGAGTTGGTTGCCACGCAATGGGATGAAGGTAATGAATTCTTCCCTGCCACCAGCATGCAGATTGCGAACTTACATGCCGGTACTGGCAGTAATAATGTGATCCCCGGTGAGCTCTATGTGCAGTTTAACTTCCGTTTCAGTACCGAACTGACCGATAGCATGATTCGGCAGCGCGTCGAAGCCCTGTTGACGCGCCACCAACTTAAATACACGTTGGAATGGGTGCTTTCCGGTCAACCTTTCCTTACCTCGCGAGGCGCGTTGGTCGATGCGGTGATCAATGCTGTCGAACATTATGCTGAAATAACACCACAACTGTTAACCACCGGCGGCACCTCGGATGGCCGCTTCATCGCCTTGATGGGCGCGCAAGTGGTGGAGTTGGGGCCGGTCAATGCCACAATCCATAAAGTGAATGAGTGTGTTCATGCGGCTGATTTACAACTGCTGAGCCGAATGTATCAGCGAATCATGGAGCAACTTATCGCATGACAGTTAAACCACTCGCACCAGAAATGTTGACGGGCCGTTCAACGGCACATTTAGTGGTGTTAAGCGGTCATCACCGTATGCAGCCTGAAGCCGTTGACGCCTTTCAGGCCATGCAACGGGCAGCGAAAACCGCAGGTTTTGATTTACAACCTGCCAGCACTTTTCGTGATTTTGACCGCCAGTTGGCTATCTGGAATGGTAAATTTCGCGGTGAGCGGCCTGTCTTAGATAACGCGAGCCAGCCGATAGATATCACCGCGCTTGACGATGGGGCCCGTTGTGAGGCGATTTTGCGCTGGTCAGCGCTACCAGGGGCAAGCCGCCATCATTGGGGTAGCGATCTGGATATTTACGATCCCTCACTTTTGCCAGCAGAGACTAAACTTCAGTTAGAGCCATGGGAATACGAAGCGGGCGGGTATTTTTATCCGCTGAGCCAATGGTTGACTGCGCATATGGCCGAATTTGGTTTTTACCGGCCTTTTCGCGAGGATAATGGCGGTGTCGCGGCAGAGCCGTGGCACTTGAGTTATCGCCCATTGGCCGCGCAAGCTGAACATTTACTGACGCCCGACATCCTGCTCCGTGCATGGCAGTCACAGGATGTGGCAGGTAGCGAGTGGCTGGCAAGCCATTTACCGCTGATTTTTTCGCGATTTATTACTGCGTCCACAACAACGGAAGGGCACTAATCATGCATTGGTTAGCAGATTATTGGTGGATAATCCTCATTATATTGGTGGGGATGGTCTTAAACGGCATCAAAGAGTTGCGCCGTCTCGATCATAAGCGTTTTTTGAGCAATAAACCGGAGATCCCGCCCCACCGCGATAATAATGCGCAATGGGACGATGACGATGATTGGCCGGATAAAAACAAGAAAAAGTAAGTGAATACGATGTCTGGTCACGCGAAGGGGCAGCTTCCCTTCGCCACACTGGCTTAGCTTAACGCGATATCCTGCCGCAAATGCGCGATTGCACGTTCCAACATCGGTTGATTGATACCGTGCCCCATGTCAGGAATAGCATCTAATGTCACATGATTTCCCAATGCCGTTAAGCTCTCTGCCGCCGCGCTAGCGTGTTCAACACGAATCACCCCGTCCTGTTCACCATGAATCAAATGGAATACCACATCCGCTATCGGGTGGGATGGCAAAGTCGCAAAGCGCCCACTGAAGGCAATAATCTGCCCCGCCAGTTGCGGTTGAGCCTTCATGCCTTCCAGCGACATGATAGTCCCCTGGGAAAACCCCACCAGTGTGGTCTGCTGCGCACTAAGGCCACTTTGTTGCTGCCATTGGCGTACCGTAGCAATAAATTCTGGCATCACGGTATCAATCCGCCCTTGGCGGCCTTCCTCGGTAATACCTTGCACGGAAAACCACTGCCGACCGTTCCCCATCCCACTGGCAAATGGCCCGTCGATACTGACCACCAGCGCCTTAGGGAACGCCTGCGCAAAATGGCTACCGACCGGTTCCATCCCTGCCGCACTGTCAGCAACCCCATGAAACAGTAAAATCAAATGTTCTGGATTTTCAGGTTGCTGCACGACGATAGATTTCTGACTCATTTGATGGCCTTTTGCATTAAGTGACGATAGCCATACTATACGGCTGCTAATAGCAGTAGGGATATTGGGTTTTCTTGATGAAGTTAGTGGGAATTATTGAAGGTGATAATGTGATCTGCTCGAGTTGTTTGACGAGTCGCATCAACCCCCGCCATTCCTTCTGCTGCTTCCTGCCGCCAACGCGCGACCAATGCCTTACGTCCAGCAAGGCCGAGTGACCTGACTATCTCCGCTATAGAGACACCTTGCTGCAAGTATTGCCGTAAAGCTGGAAGGGGTAATTCAGTCTGCGATAACAAACGCTGCAAGGCAGGTAAACTGGCCTCTAATGGGCGAAATGCAAAGGCAAAACCGGCTAGCTCACGCCAATCATCCTCATTTAACGTGAAGTCAGGCCGCTCAGGCAGGGGTAACGATGGCGGCGTATCGATCTCAATCCATTGCTGCAACCAATACCAATCTCGCGCCAATTGCCGCTGTGCGCCATCACAAAGATGCTGACCCGCCTCACTCAACGGTAAGATGGCCATGGCAGCATAACAACCACTACTGGCTTCTTGATGACTGCCAATACGTGCCAATTGAAAGCCGCAGGTCTGCCAAAAATGCGCTAACACCTCGGTATAGCCGAAACTGACAGACAGAAAATCCAGCCGTTCTGCTTGCGCACGTGTTTGTTCTGCGGCAATCATCTGTCGAGCAATGCCCTGTCGCCGCCATGATGGGGCAATCGCGACTCGGCTAACACGCCTTGATAGCAGAGTCGGTGCATACCATTGCCCACTGTGAGCGGCCAAGGATTGCGCCACTAAACTGCCTTTAGGCCGCCGTTTACCCGCCCAAACATCTTGGGCTAACGCTTCACTTAAGCCGCCCTCGTCAACCCACCATGATGCGCCGACCACGGAATCCTCGGCTTTCGCCGCCGAAAAATGCATCCCAGGCGCATCCATCAACCGTCGCAGATCAAGGGGAGTGGTGCGGTAATGTGCGCTGGAAAGTAAGCCATAGAAATGCCGCAGTAAGGCAGGATTCGCTAACCAATCATCTTGCTCACAGGCCATGATATCGACCGAGGCAAAGGAGGGGGTGATGGATGCTACTTGCTCATCAAACAGTAAGGCGGCATCCACAATACGCTCAAGGGGATCGTTGCTCGCCCAACGGATAGGATCCGTTAACGTCAGATGATGCCAATCCGTGAGCGTGGCACAAAACTTCAGTAAAAAGCCTCGCCCAGTGCCTTCATAGCCTTGTACCGTGGTGGTTAGCAGCGCTCGCGGGAAGTAAGCCAGCAACGAGGATAATAGTGCTGTGGGGATGGCGGCAGCTTCATCGATCAACAACCAGTCAACCTCACTGACATCGTGCTGTCGGCAGTAATCGAGCAAGGCATCTGGCGCCCAAAATCGCGCCCGTTCCCCTGCGCGTGCATTCAGTGCTTGAGTCGCGGCCTTACCCGGCCCAGTGACCCAACAACTGCCTTGCCACTGCGCGACTAACATGCCCGCAAGGGTTGATTTACCACGGCCACGCGCGGCGGTCAGTACCCATGTCCCCTTCTCGGCTCGCATCAAACGCTGAAGAATATTATGCTGCTCGAAGGTCGCCGTGCCATCTGGCCGTTGCCAGTTAGGACGTGAGTCCATCATTGGTACAGGCTGCGGCTTGTCCTGTTGCCACACCACGACATCAGTATCGGCTAAGAGATGGCGCTGTAAGTGGCGAATAAAGTTTGGCGTGGTGATAGGTTCGCTTTGCTCACTCCATCGTAAGCTATCGGTATCGGGTATATTCGGCCAGTGTTCCCACTCTGGCACTAACAGCACCAGCCAACTCCCAGCCTGCAATGTCCCCGCTAGCACCGCCAGCGCCTCCGTATTCAAGCCACCAGTCGCATCAAATACGCCGTGCAACCGCTCCTGCCCCAATAAGGTTTTTGCCGCAGTAGGATGAATGCCTTGGGTATCAGCGGGAAAATCTTCACCCATCCACACCCAGTCACCCGTCAATTGTTGACGCAGATTAATGGCCTGTTGGCGCGACCAATCCGCATGACCACTTAGCACGAGCAAGCGGCGAATCCCTTGCTGCGCCATCAAGGGTTGGCTGGCAACAATCCCGTTATGCACGCTAGGATTTACCAATAACCAACGAGAGCAATCCGGCGGCGATTAATGGCCCTACCGGCACGCCTCTGAACAACGCCCCCCCCAACACGGTCCCGACCAATAACCCAGCCACTACCGAAGGTTGGTGTGTCATCAGTGAAACACCGCGCCCACCGAGCCATGAGACGGCGACACCAACCACAATGGCCAATATCGACTTCCATTGAACAAAGGAGTGAAGTACCTCGCTAGCGCTAATTTTCCCGCTGGCGATAGGGGTCATCACCCCGATGGTCAAAATCAGAATGCCGATGGTTAAGCCATATTTTTCTATCCACGGGAAGAACTGATTCAGAGGAGTGATGCGAATGGCGAGTAAGGTCAAAATGGCAAGTGTCACGGTCATGTTGTGGCTGATAATGCCAAGCGCAGCTAACGCTAAGAGGATCAATAAAGTTGGATCGAGAGCGGCCATGGTTAATTCTGCCTTGCATGAAATGCCGGTCACGACAGTACCGGCAGAAGAAAGTGGCCTTATGATAATCGCTGGTGGCGTGAGGTTCTAGCGCTATTAACGGCTGGCGAAGGTGTTACAGCTATTAGGATCACCGCTGTCGAAACCTCGTTTAAACCAAGTATACCGTTGCTGTGATGTGCCGTGAGTAAAGCTATCGGGCACCACGCGCCCTTGGCTTTGTTGCTGTAGCCTATCATCGCCGATGGCTTGTGCCGCATTGAGGGCTTCTTGTAAGTCACCCACTTCAAGCACTTGCTGTTCATCCATCGCTTTGCCCCAGACCCCAGCGAAGCAGTCAGCTTGCAATTCCATTTTGACCGATAAGCGATTAGCTTCCGCTTGAGTTGCCCCCTGCTGCTGCTGGCGCACTTTGGTATCGATGCCCATTAAGTGCTGCACATGATGCCCAACTTCATGAGCAATGACATAGGCCTGAGCAAAGTCGCCCCCCGCACCCAGCTTATTTTTCATCTCTTCATAGAACGATAAATCGATATAAACCGTGCTGTCTGCTGGGCAATAAAATGGCCCCATGACTGACTGCCCCGTACCACAGCCGGTACGAGTTGCGCCACGATACATCACCAGTTTGGGCTCTTGATAAGTGCGGCCCATCTTTTGGAAAATCGGCTTCCACGTGTCTTCCGTATCCGCCAAAACGACTGACGTAAACTTGGCGTATTGGTCATCTTTGGCGCTAATAGAGCTTGGCGCTCGTTGCTGTGTCTGGGTTTGTGACATCGGATCACCGCCATTCAACAGCGGTGTTAAATCGACCCCGTAATAGCCCGCAACCAGCACGACAATGAGGATAACCAACCCGCCCTTGCCGCCAATCGGTGGGCGAAACCCGCCACCACCCGATGAACTCCCCCGCCGGTCTTCCACATTGTCACTCTCACGACGATCTTGCCAACGCATAGCTTTACTCCCAGAGATATTTCTTACTCATTATCGTAGGAAATATATTGAGCCAATACCATTAATAAAAAAGAAACAGCTGGCTGCACTAGGGCAGATCACAAGCTATAAAGCAGTTTAAATCAGGAAAGGTTTTTTGTGCGGGATACAAAAAAATAGGGGGAGATAGAGGCTACCTCCCCTGAGAAGGGTTACGTCAGGTTAACGTAATCGATTGCGCAGTTAGTCTAATTTTACGCCGATACGGTGCGCAACTTCTTCGTAGGCTTCAATCAAGCCACCCAGACTTTGGCGGTAACGGTCTTTATCCATCTTGTTCAGGGTCTTCTTATCCCACAAACGGCTGCCATCAGGTGAGAACTCATCACCCAATACCACTTCACCGTTAAACAGGCCGAATTCCAGCTTGAAATCCACCAAGATTAAGCCCGCATCGTCAAACAACTTGCTCAACACATCGTTAGCCAAATAGCTCAGTTCTTTCATCCGCGCTAATTGTGCTTCCGTTGCCCAACCAAACGTTTTGCAGTAAGACTCGTTAACCATCGGGTCGTGCATGGCATCGTTTTTCAAAAACAGATCAAACAGCGGTGGATTCAGCTCTAAGCCTTCTTCGATACCCAAACGTTTTACCAACGAACCCGCAGAGCGGTTACGGATAACGCATTCAACTGGGATCATTTCCAGTTTTTTGACCAACACTTCGGTATCAGACAACAAACGTTCCATTTGAGTAGGAATGCCGGCTGCTTCCAATTTAGCCATAATGAAATGGTTAAATTTGTTATTCACCATGCCTTTACGATCGAATTGCTCAATGCGCTGACCATCCAGTGCTGACGTATCATTACGGAACTCCAGTACCAATAGGTCAGGATTTTCGGTGGTGTAGACGGTCTTCGCCTTCCCACGATACAACTCAGCTAGCTTTTGCATCTTATGACTCCAGTGATGTGCGAAAGAATAAAGGGGCCGAAGCCCCTTTGATGTTATTTGGTACTGCTGACACCTGTCTGGCTAAACGCCGCCTGGAACACCGCAACTAGCGCATCATTCTGCGACTGAGTTAAGGTTTGCCCTTTCGGACCGATGAATTGCAGGCTACTGCGGTTATCTAGGTCACCGACTTGCAGCTTGTAATCACCTTCTGGCAATTCAGGGTCTTTGGCCCCCAACGCATCCCAGCTACTGCTGCTCATGGATTTGTTGGTGACGTTAATGGAACCTTGCGGACGGCTGCGATCGGTCACTTTCATGCCGACTTTCTCAAGCGCGGCCGGCAGACGTTCCCACAGTACAGCGTAAGGTGCGCGGACAATCAATTGCGGTAAGCCAGTATCATCACTGCCGCTTTGAACATCGAGCGTACCCACTTTGCGGGAAGCTTGACTGCTTTCGCTGTCTGAACGGACCTTATCCAAACCTTCGATAATAGCGTTCAACATAGCGCCGTTATAACGCTGGATTTCGGTATAGCTGGTCACTGGGTTGCCACCTTGCTGCAATGCAAGGGATTTCACCACCAACGCGAGCTGATAACCTTGCTCCTGCACGCTTATCTGGTAACGGCCTTCAAATTGCACGTCTTCATCGGCACGATTCCATTTAACCCAGTCAGTGGTCAGCGTTTGGCTGGCATCTTGACGGCTGGCTATCGTCCAGTTCTTATCTTGAAGAACGCGAGTAACTTGCGCCCACAGATTACGGTTTTGCGGGCTATTTTCTAACAATAGCTTGCTGGTATCGTTGGCATTTTCAGCACGAGAGCCGCTTAACAATGCCAGAGGTTGTACCGGTGGACGAATGTCCAACTGCTTGCCCACTGCGCCTTGAGAGTTGACGGAACGGACATCAAATTCGCCATTTTGGATCGGCAAAATCATGCCTGCCGGTGAGTTAAGCGGTTTCAGCCCTGGCGCTTCCAAATAAGACTCGTCACCGCTAACTTGGCGTTTGTAGCGTTGGTCAGTGGTGCAGCCTGCCAGCAGCATTGCCAGCGAAACACCCACTACCGTTACCACCGTCGACTTTTGCAATGTTATTGCCATCAAATTTCCCTAAGAGTTACAGCAAACCTGCGCTTTTCAACGCGTCTTCCACAATCCGTTTGGACGGATCAGTCAGTGGGGTCATCGGCAAACGCAATGTATCATTCGCCATTAATCCCAGTTTCTTTGCGGCCCATTTCACCGGAATTGGGTTTGCTTCTACAAATAAATGCTGATGCAACGGCATCAAGCGCTGATTCAAACGGCGTGCTTGCGCAAAGTTACCTTGTGCAGCCAATGCACAAAGTTCAGCCATTTCACGGGCAGCGATGTTCGCCGTGACCGAAATAACCCCTTTGCCACCCAGTTGCATAAAGTCCAACCCGCTCGCATCGTCACCACTGAGCAGGATGAAATCTTCATCGTCAACCAGCACTTGGATCTGACTAACACGACTTAAGTTCCCTGTTGCCTCTTTAACAGCAACAATATTTTTAATCTTGGCTAAGCGAGCAATGGTTGGCGGTAACATATCGCAACCGGTACGCGAAGGAACATTATAGAGAATTTGTGGCAAATCGGTACTTTCAGCAATCGCTTTAAAATGCTGATATAAGCCTTCTTGCATCGGCCGGTTATAATAAGGCGTTACCGTTAAGCAGCCTACAACACCGGTGTCGTTGAACCGTTGCGTAAGAGAGATGGCTTCAGAGGTGGCATTGGCGCCAGTGCCAGCAATGATGGGAATACGGCCATCAGCCAGTTCAAGGGTCTGCATGACCACATCGACGTGTTCGTCATGGTTCAGCGTGGCAGACTCACCCGTGGTGCCCACGGACACAATTGCCGCTGTCCCGCTGGCGACATGATAATCAATCAGTTTCTTAAGGCTCGCACGATCGACAGCACCTTTGTCGTCCATCGGCGTTACCAGTGCAACTATGCTGCCTGTAAACATCGGACTTCCCGTAAACATTGCCCACCCCCTCCTTAAACAAGTTACTCATGGTACTTTTGACCTCTATCCAAAAGCAAGCAAACAACTGTGTTGTAAGCGCTTGGCAGCAGGTTTTTTTTGTGTTTACCATGGTAACCCCAAAGAGCATGACAGGAAGAGCGATTTTGCCGCAGCTTGATGAACATTATCTGGTCATTACCGCACTGGGTGCTGACCGCCCTGGAATCGTGAATACCATCACCCGCCATGTCAGTAGCTGCGGTTGTAATATCGAAGATAGCCGGCTGGCCATGTTCGGTGAAGAGTTCACATTTATTATGCTGCTTTCAGGCAGTTGGAATGCCATTACGCTGTTGGAATCGACTTTGCCGCAAAAAGGCGCAGAGCTTGATTTACTCATTGTGATGAAACGGACCAACGCCCAAGACCAGAAAGCGATGCCAGATACGGTATGGGTAAAAGTTGAAGTGAATGACTCCCCACACATTATTGAACGCTTTACCAACCTGTTCCATTGCCACAATATGAATATTGCGGAGTTGGTTTCGAAAACTCAGCCGGCTGAAGGCAATACACCTCCTCGGCTGCATATCCAGATGAGTGCACACAGTCCTGCTAGCCAAAACAGTTCAACAATTGAACAGGCTTTTTATCAGCTATGTACAGAACTCAATGCACAAGGCAGTATTAGCGTTGTGAACTATCCACAGCATGACTCAAGAATGGAGAGTTAGTAATGAGCCCATTGAAAGCCGGTGATACAGCGCCAAAATTTAGTTTGCCTGACCAAGACGGTGAGCAAATTAGTTTGGCCGACTTCCAGGGACAACGTGTCTTGGTCTACTTTTATCCTAAAGCCATGACACCAGGCTGTACTGTTCAGGCCTGTGGTCTGCGGGACAATATGGATGAATTGAAACAAGCGGGTGTCGAAGTGCTGGGCATTAGCACCGATAAACCTGAAAAACTGTCACGTTTTGCCGAGAAAGAACTGCTAAATTTCACTCTGTTATCTGATGAAGATCATCAGTTGGCAGAGCAGTTTGGCGTTTGGGGCGAAAAAAGTTTTATGGGTAAAACCTATGATGGTATCCACCGCATCAGCTTCTTAATTGATGCTGACGGTAAAGTGGAGCATGTCTTTGATAATTTCAAAACGACCAACCACCACGATATCGTGCTGGACTATGTGCGCCAAAGCGCCTGAGTTATTTTGACTTTGCGATGATCCATCATGAGCAAAAAAGAGCGCCTAGGCGCTCTTTTTTATGGGCTTAATACTTAAGTTTCAATGCTGCAAAACCCAATATCGCGTTAAGTGAGTTAATCCGCTTCAAGCACCAGCTCTTCCGGCCACGCATGGATAACGGCTTTGACTAAAGTCGCTAATGGGATAGCAAAGAACACGCCCCAAAAGCCCCATAACCCGCCAAACACAATCACTGACAGAATAATCACCAATGGATGCAGGTTAACGGCTTCAGAGAACAATACCGGCACCAATAGGTTGCCATCTAACCCCTGCACCACGAGATAGGCGACAAAAAGTGTCCAAAAGTCCGCACCTAGCCCCCATTGGAATAACGCGACCAACACCACCGGAATGGTCACGATCACTGCGCCAATATATGGGATCAGTACTGAGAAGCCGACTAACACTG
Organism: Yersinia massiliensis; assembly: GCF_003048255.1. Lineage (NCBI taxonomy): Bacteria > Pseudomonadati > Pseudomonadota > Gammaproteobacteria > Enterobacterales > Yersiniaceae > Yersinia > Yersinia massiliensis. The sequence goes on along the minus strand of NZ_CP028487.1, from coordinate 1,331,602 downwards.
CCAATAACAGCGCGTAATTCATGCCCATAACAAAGAACACTAAATACGTGGCAACGCCAACAACAACCATTTCGACAACTTTGCCACGAATGTAATTAGTGATCTGCTGGTTCATTTCCAACCAGACTTGCCCAGCAAGGCCACGATTGCGCGGCAAAACACGGCGTACAGCATTGAGCATCTGCTCTTTGTCTTTGAGCAGGAAAAACAGCATCAGCGGCACCAAAATCAAATAGATTGCCAGCGTCAGTAAGCCAATGAGTGAAGCCACCGAGAATTTAACCACCGACTCCCCCATACCCGACATTTTGGTACGCAGGTTTTCTGCCATCATATCGACAATCCCGGCATCGACCAGTGCGGGGTAGCGAGATGGCAAAGTTTGGGCGAATGCATTGAATTTGTTCAGCATTTTCGGCATGTCTGAAATGAGATTATTGCCCTGTTGCCACACTGTCGGTGCTACAACAAACACCGCTAATAACGTGATGCCGCCAAAAACGACGAGGACAAGGGTGGCGGCCCAGAGACGAGAGCACCCTAAACGCTGTAACCGCGCGGTTGGCCATTCGAGTAGATACGCCAAGACGATAGCCGCCAACAGTGGGGCCAAAATACCGCTGAAAAAGTAGAGAATGACGAACCCAGCCAACAGAATAACCAGTAATGCGATCACCTGCGGGTCGGTAAAGCGCCGACGATACCATTGTAACAACAGCTCTAGCATCCGAAATTGCTCCTTAAGTACCATTAGGGATCAGCCATTTGGCGAATCCCTTTAACCGCCTCCGCGAACCAGAGGCACAACCCGAAGGTAAAATTGATGTATCGGCACATCCATAGCGCCACTGCATTGGCATCCATTAAGCTATAACTATTTCTTTATAATCGCAGGCTGGCTAAGATAGATACGTGCCTCAGCAATGGATGCTGAAGTTAGCTTTCGACAGATTTGATGCTATTTTTGTGATCTAACTCGCTTTCGTGATGATTGTACTGGAGAGCAGAGCAAGGAAGAAGAACTCTTACACATCTCGGGGTCTAATTGTCATTACATTAGCAGGGGCAGCTTCAGTTATGACGTATCGGTTTACTCAAGCAAGTCGGTTTACTCAACATCGTCAGTTGATCAAAACAGGCCGTTTCAATCCCGCTGGCCGGTTAAGTAAAACCGTGATCGCAACATTGCTCAGCAGTTTGTTGCTCACCAGTACGATACCGGCCAAGGCTGAGACGCAAGATCTGTTGCCTGACATTGGCACGTCAGCTGGGGCCACGTTGAGCATTGATCAGGAACTGGCGATGGGTGATTTTTATCTCCGCCAAATTCGCGCCAGTACCCCACTGATTTATGATCCATTACTGACGCAATATATTAACGCGTTGGGTAATCGGCTGGTTGCCAATGCCAATTCAGTGCGCACCCCGTTCCATTTTTATCTGGTCAATAACAACCAACTTAACGCCTACGCCTTCTTTGGCGGAAACGTGGTGCTCCACTCCGTGCTATTCCGGTATACCGATAACGAAAGCGAACTCGCATCGGTACTCGCCCATGAGATATCGCATGTCACTCAGCGCCATCTGGCGCGAGCAATGGAAGAGCAAAAGCGTTTGGCTCCCCTAACATGGGCTGGGGTATTAGGCTCAATTCTGTTGACGATGGCGAGCCCACAAGCGGGTATGGCAGGGTTGACGGGAACGTTAGCCGGCGCTCAGCAAGGGGTTATCAGCTTTACTCAGAGTAATGAGCAAGAGGCAGACCGGATTGGCATTCAAGTGCTGCAACGCTCAGGTTTCGATCCGCAAGCCATGCCTAATTTTTTGCAAAAATTATCCGATCAGGCGCGATATACATCAAAACCACCCGAAATGTTGCTAACGCACCCCTTACCCGATAGCCGTTTGTCTGATGCCCGTAACCGTGCCAATCAGATGAAGCCGCACCCTATCGCTTCATCGCAAGATTATCTATTCGCCAAAGTTCGTATTTTAGGTATGTACGGTTCAATGGAGAATAGTTTAACGCCCGACCTGCTTGAAACCTTAAGTAAAGGCACGGTGCGCGAACAATTAGCCGCGAAATACGGCCAAGCGATTTTGCTGTATCAGGCCAAAAAATACGACGAAGCCCGCAATCAATTGCAACCATTGCTGACCCAGCAACCGAGCAATATTTGGTTCCTCGATCTGATGACGGATATCGATTTAGGGCAAAACAAAGCACCCGCCGCGATTGCCCGTTTGCAAGCTGCCATTGCAAAGCAAAATGATGAACCGGTACTGCAATTGAATCTGGCTAACGCCTATGTTCAAGGCGGTCAGCCTGCCGAGGCTATCAAGATCCTGCGCCGGTATACCTTCAGTAACCCTAATGATCCCAATGGTTGGGATTTATTAGCGCAAGCGGCGGCGGCATTGGGCCTACGCGATCAAGAACTGGCAGCGCGAGCGGAAAGCTTGGCATTAAACGGTAAACTGACGCAGGCAATCGGTCTGCTGAGCGATGCTAGCGCACGAATGAAATTGGGGAGCCTTGAACAGGCACGTTATGACGCTCGCATCGACCAATTACGTCAGTTAAATGAGCGCTTCCGTAAATACCAGAAATCCTGATGAGCTAAGGTTTGTTTGCTGACTTATCGGCAGCCATGGTCAGCTCAAGACATGAGTGTAAAGACAGTTGCAAGGAAAGTTACGATGAAAGAAGTCACGTTTTACCATAACCCTCGTTGTTCCAAAAGCCGTGAAACACTGGCACTCGTTGAACAACAAGGCATCAAGCCACATGTCGTGCTGTATTTAGAGACCCCACCGTCAGTAGCGGCGTTAAAAACGTTGTTACAGCAGTTGGGTTTTACTGATGCTCGCCAATTAATGCGCACCAAAGAAGAGTTGTATAAAACACTAAACTTGGCAGATGCCGCACTGACACAAGATCAGTTACTGCAAGCCATGAGTGACAATCCTAAGCTGATCGAGCGCCCTATCGTGGTATCTCACGGCAAAGCGCGCATTGGCCGCCCGCCTGAGAGTGTGCTTGAGATTTTGCAGTAACGTGGTCAAAACGAAGTCAATAATCCCCCTACCACCTTGGCGGAGTGGGGGTTATAGCCCGAGGATCTCTTTCACAAAAGGGATCGTCAGCTTACGTTGGGCGGTAATAGAGGCACGATCAAGCTGATCCAGCGTCATAAACAGTGTGCGCATTTCTCTATCCAGCCGTTTGAGCAAAAAACGACCCACATCTTCCGGCAACTCGAACCCGCGCAATTTGGCGCGCAGTTGTAAAGCCTGCAGTTTTTCATCATCAGAGAGCGGCTGCAATTTGTAGATCTGCCCCCAATCGAGGCGAGAGGCCAAATCCGGTAGACCAAGATTAAGCTGGCGTGGCGGGCGATCACCTGTAATCAACAAACGAGTACGACCGGTTTCTACAATGCGGTTATAGAGATTAAACATCGCCATTTCCCACTGCTCATCACCCGCAATACACTCGATATTATCAATGCAGACCAGCGCGAGTTGCTCCATGCCATCGAGCACTTCTGGGACAAAATAGGCACGTTTATCCAGCGGAACATAACCGACAGCTTCGCCTTTTTGCGATAATTCCGCGCAAGCTGCATGTAATAGATGGCTACGGCCCCCGCCTTCGCGTGACCAGAAATAGATATAACTGCCGTGAGATTGATGAACAGCGGATTGGATAGCCGCTAATAGCGACGGGTTCTCACCCGGATAAAAACTGGCAAAAGTTTCATCATCGGGAAGATAAAGTGGCAGTGAAAGCTGTGCCGGCGTATTCAGAAAAGCACCTCAACCAACAAAACGGGCGGGAAAACTGGGCAAGCTTACCACAAAAAGTAACAACAGCATAAAAACCTAATCTGAGGCAAAAAACTGGCCGAACCGGCACTGATGGGGCTCGCAATGATTGTCCATCAGCAACAACGGCTCGGCCAGCTATTACGTTCTATCGAGCCGATTCATCTTCCACGGCATCAAGAATTTCTTCTTCCGTGTGGAACAAGCTGATCACTTTGAACAGCAAACTCAAGCCGATACCGACGACAGTCGCCAGCGCCATACCTTTCAATTCAGTCGCACCAATGTTCACTTTCGCGCCACTGACGCCGATAATCAGGATAACGGAGGTTAAAATCAGGTTTTGTGCCTTGTTATAGTCCACTTTTGACTCAATCAACACACGAATACCTGATGCAGCGATCACGCCGTACAACAGCAGTGATACGCCGCCCATGACAGGCACCGGTACCGCCTGAATGGCCGCAGCAAGTTTACCGACGCAAGACAGCAGTATCGCCAATATCGCCGCACCACCGATCACCCAAGTACTGTAAACGCGGGTGATGGCCATCACACCGATATTTTCACCATAGGTGGTGTTAGGTGTCGAGCCAAAGAAACCCGAAATCACGGTAGAAATACCGTTGGCAAACATGGAGCGATGCAGGCCTGGGTCGCGAACCAAATCTTTCTTCACGATATTGGCGGTGACGACCAAATGCCCAATATGCTCAGCAATCACAACCAACGCAGCAGGCAAGATGGTCAAAATGGCGAACCATTCAAAACGCGGAGTATAAAACGTCGGTAATGCCAGCCAATGGGCATCACTAATCGGTTTTAAATCAACAACACCCATCACGAATGACAAGGCATAACCGACCAATACACCAATCAGAATCGGGATAATGGCGAAGAAGCCACGGAAGAGCACCGAACCTAAAATGGTCACACCCAAGGTGGTCATGGAAATGATGATGGTTGTGGAGTCTACCGTCACTCCTTGCGCAGGTAATAAGCCCGCCATACCCGCAGCAACACCCGCTAATTCAAGGCCGATAACGGCGACAATCGCCCCCATCGCCGCAGGCGGGAAGAGAACGTTCAGCCATCCCGTACCGGCTTTTTTAACGATCAATGCGACCAAGCAGAACAGCACGCCGCACATGATAAAGCCGCCTAATGCAACTTCATAACCTAAAGGTAATAGCAGTAAAACCGGTGAGATAAACGCAAAACTTGACCCTAAATAAGCTGGGATCTTGCCTTTACAGATGAAAAGATAAAGCAACGTCCCGATGCCGTTAAACAGCAGCACCGTGGCCGGGTTAATTTTAAACAGGATAGGAACTAAAACAGTGGCACCAAACATAGCAAACAAATGTTGAAAACTCAGGGGGATTGTTTGGAGCAGCGGTGGACGCTCGCTGACGCCAATGGTGCGACGGCTCATTCTTCTATCCTCTTCAGTGGTGTGGTTTATGCTAAAAGTTATTCAAAAAAAAGCCGACTATCGAGTCGGCTATCTAAAGGTTATTTCGTTCCAAAAATCTTATCACCGGCATCACCCAACCCTGGGATGATGTAACCGTGTTCGTTCAAGCCCTGATCGACGGAAGCAGTGTATACCTCAACATCTGGATGGGCGGCTTCTAATGCTTTTAGACCTTCTGGCGCCGCAACCAACACCAAGACTTTAATACTCTGGCAGCCTGCTTTTTTCAGCAGGTCAATGGTCGCAATCATCGAACCACCGGTTGCCAACATCGGGTCAACCACTAAAGCCATGCGCTCATTGATATTGGAAACTAATTTTTGGAAGTAAGGGACTGGCTTCAGTGTTTCTTCATCACGATAAACACCAACTACGCTGATACGGGCGCTCGGAACATTTTCCAACACCCCTTCCATCATGCCCAGACCGGCACGCAGGATAGGCACAACAGTGATTTTCTTACCTTTAATCTGTTCAACTTCAACCGGCCCGTTCCAACCTTCGATGGTCACTTTTTCAGTTTCCAAATCAGCGGTTGCCACGTAAGTCAGCAAACTCCCCACTTCAGACGCTAACTCGCGAAAACGCTTGGTACTCACATCATTCTCACGCATCAAACCAAGTTTATGTTTTACAAGTGGGTGTTTCACCTCAACGATCTTCATTATTTTTCTCCTGGTTAGGCGACTGGCGGCCAAAAAAATCGCGAGATTATACCGCCTTTTTTTTTGAACGCCACAATGAATAGCCTGATTCAGATCAATAGAAAATCAATATTATGTCAAGCGCGCTAAAAATCAGCCTGATGTCATAAGCTACTCGCAAACGTTTGCCTGCGCTGTTAGAATTGTCGCGTTTTCTTCCTATACCCAAAGTAATTGGAATGGCAAATAGGCTGCTAACGCGCCTGTGGCCTCAAATACCAAGGGAAAAAGCTCAAACAGCTAACCGCCGTGGGGACCTCGCTGTGACCAACAAAACCTCTCTCAGCTATAAAGACGCAGGTGTAGATATCGATGCCGGCAATGACCTTGTTGATCGCATAAAAGGTGTGGTTAAACAGACCCGCCGCCCAGAAGTGATGGGTGGATTGGGCGGGTTCGGTGCCCTGTGCGCTTTGCCACAAAAATACCGTGAACCGATTTTAGTTTCAGGCACCGATGGCGTCGGCACTAAGCTACGTCTGGCGATGGACTTGAAACGCCACGATACCATTGGTATCGACTTAGTGGCCATGTGTGTCAACGATCTGGTTGTTCAAGGCGCTGAGCCACTGTTCTTCCTTGATTACTTCGCGACCGGCAAACTGGATGTGGAGACTGCCGCCAGTGTCATTACCGGTATCGCCGAAGGGTGTAAACAATCAGGTTGTGCGCTGGTCGGGGGCGAAACTGCTGAAATGCCGGGCATGTACCACGGCGAAGATTATGACGTCGCAGGTTTCTGTGTTGGCGTAGTCGAAAAATCTGAAATCATCGATGGCACGAAAGTGACGCCGGGTGATGTGCTGGTGGCCTTAGGGGCGAGCGGCCCACACTCCAATGGCTATTCGTTGGTGCGCAAAATTCTGGAAGTCAGCAATACCAACCCAGAACAAACGCAATTGGAAGGTAAATCACTGGCTGATCATTTGCTGGAACCGACCAAAATCTACGTAAAATCCATTCTCAGCTTAATTGAGCAGCTTGATGACATTCATGCGATTGCTCATCTGACCGGTGGTGGCTTCTGGGAGAATATCCCACGCGTCTTACCGCAAGGCACCCAAGCGGTTATCGATGAAAGCAGCTGGCAGTGGCCTGCGGTATTCAGTTGGTTACAGCAAGCGGGGAATGTGAGCCGTCACGAAATGTACCGTACCTTTAACTGTGGTGTTGGTATGGTGGTTGCTCTTCCTGCGGAACTGGCTGATAAAGCCGTTGAGTTGCTGACCGCATCAGGTGAAAAAGCGTGGAAAATTGGTGTCATCGCTGCTGCTGCACAAGGCACAGAGCAGGTCATCATTCATTCATAAGCTGACTGACCAGACATCGCGCTATTTTTTGATCTCAACATTGACGCCATAGGTATATGAAAAAAATCGTCGTCCTGATCTCCGGTCAGGGAAGCAATCTGCAAGCACTGATAGATGCCCAGCAACAAGGGCGCATGTCAGGCCAGATTTGTGCTGTGTTCAGTAATAACGCTGAGGCTTATGGGTTAGAACGTGCTGAACTGGCGGGGATTGCGCATCATGCTTTGGACGCTAAAGCCTATGCAGATCGTGCCAGTTTCGATGCTGCATTGGCCCAAGCTATCGACCAATACCAGCCTGACTTACTGGTACTGGCCGGTTATATGCGTATTCTCAGCCCCGCGTTTGTGCAGCACTATGCAGGGCGGATGTTGAATATCCACCCTTCCCTGCTGCCAAAATACCCTGGCCTACACACTCACCGCCAAGCGCTAGAAAACGGCGATCAGGAGCATGGTACCTCAGTGCATTTTGTGACTGAAGAGCTAGATGGTGGCCCCGTTATCCTGCAGGCTAAAGTCCCGATTTTCAGTAATGATACTGAAGATGATGTCGTCGAGAGAGTGCAAACGCAGGAGCACAGCATCTATCCATTGGTTGTCGGCTGGTTTGCGGATGGTCGACTGACTATGCGTGATAACACGGCTTGGTTGGATGGTGAATGTTTACCGCTTCAGGGCTATGCAGCTGAATAATCAGGCCAATACGTAAAATAGTTCATACATTGATGAAAAGCGCTACCGTCCTCCGGTCAGCGCTTTTTTTATTCATCCGGTTGATACCAAGTCACTGCTTCCCCCCTGCAACTTTGCGAGTGAAGAGTATATAATCTTGGGTGGCAGCAACCGCTGTCGCCACAAAAGGAAAACACATGTCTACCACCAGCAGCGTCCGTTTACGCCCACTTGAACGGGATGACCTGCCGTTTGTTCATCAGCTAGATAACAATGCCAGTGTGATGCGCTATTGGTTTGAAGAACCTTATGAAGCATTTGTCGAACTCTCTGACCTGTACGATAAACATATTCATGACCAAAGCGAGCGCCGCTTTATTATCGAAAGTCAGGGCGCAAAAGTGGGTTTGGTCGAGTTAGTTGAAATTAACCATATTCATCGCCGTGCTGAGTTCCAGATTATTATCGACCCTGCTCATCAGGGGAAAGGCCATGCGGGAACAGCCGCAAAACTGGCGATGGAATACGGTTTTTCGGTGCTGAATTTGTACAAACTTTATCTCATCGTCGATAAAGAAAATAAAAAAGCCATCCATATCTACAGCAAGTTGGGTTTTGAAGTAGAAGGTGAGTTGAAGCAAGAGTTCTTTATCAATGGTGAATACCGTACCGTCATTCGTATGTGCATTTTTCAGCCACAATATTTGGCTAAATATAAAACGCCATCGATAAAGAATGCTTAATCTACCGCTATGGGGCTTTGCAGCCCCAATGTAGTGTAATCAAATCAATATCGTGCAAATAGCGGTTAACCGTAGCGCCCGGTAATGTAATCTTCCGTGCGGCGTTGATGAGGCGAGGTAAACAAAGCATCAGTATCGTTATATTCCACCAAACGCCCCTGATGGATAAAGGCGGTATAATCGGATACGCGTGCCGCCTGCTGCATATTATGTGTCACTAACACCACGGTATACTGCTGTTTTAGCGTGGTGATCAGCTCTTCAATGGTCAGCGTTGAGATAGGGTCAAGGGCCGATGTCGGCTCATCAAGCAGTAACACTTCCGGCTCAATCGCAATGGCTCTGGCGATAACCAAACGCTGTTGCTGACCGCTAGAAAGGCGAAATGCATTTTCCCGCAACCTGTCTTTCACTTCATGCCACAAAGCCGCTGCTCGCAGTGAACGCTCGACGGCATCATCCAGCACCCGACGGTCGCGAATACCCTGTAAGCGCAAGCCATAGACCACATTTTCATAAATTGATTTTGGGAATGGATTAGGTCGCTGGAAGACCATGCCAACTCGCCGACGCAACGCCGCAACATCAATGCTTTTACCCGTGATAGCCTCATCACCCAAATGGATATCACCTTCAAGACGGCAGTTATCCAGTAAATCATTCATGCGGTTAAAACAGCGCAGTAAGGTGGACTTGCCACAGCCTGACGGGCCGATCAGCGCGGTCACACGGTGCTTAGGCACATTAAATGAAATATCGTGCAGCACTTGCTTGTCGCCATAGAATAAATTGAGCTTGTCGACCGCCAAGGCGGTTTGCTCACGGGTCAATTGCTGCACATCCAATAGTGGCAGCGCATCCGGCATCAACAATCCCATCGTTCATCCTGCGGGTTAAAAAGGACAATCACAGCATTAAACCTCGATATTTTTCGCGCAAATGATGGCGAATACCGATTGCCGCTAAATTAAGGCCAACCACGATAATCACCAACAACAATGCGATGGCGAAGACTAATGGGCGAGCCGCTTCAACATTAGGGCTCTGGAACGCCATATCGTATATCTGGAAGCTCAAGTGCATAAATTTACGTTCTAAATGCAGGAATGGGAAGATGCCATCCACCGGCAAGAGTGGCGCTGACTTTACCACGCCCACCAACATCAGCGGCGCGGTTTCTCCGGCAGCACGAGCCACGGCTAAGATAAGCCCCGTTATCATCGCCGGAGCCGCCATGGGCAACACAATATGCCACAAGGTTTCAGCCTTGCTGGCCCCCAGCGCTTGCGAGCCTTGCCGTAAACTGGCAGGGATGCGAGATAACCCCTCTTCAGTGGCGACGATCACCACTGGCAGCGTCAAAAGTGCTAACGTCAATGCCGCCCACAACACCCCTGGCGTACCAAAGGTCGGGTTAGGGAGTGCCTCCGGATAAAACAGTTTATCCAGCGAACCGCCGATAAAATAAACGAAGAAACCGAGGCCAAATACCCCATAGACAATCGATGGTACACCGGCCAGATTCACCACAGAAACGCGGATCATGCGAGTCAGCCAGTTTTTCCCCGCATATTCATGTAAATAAACCGCTGCAATTACCCCTAACGGCATGACGACGATGGACATCAGTATCACCATCAATACGGTGCCAAAGATCGCAGGGAACACGCCGCCTTCATTACTGGCGTTACGGGGATTATCGCTCAGGAAATGCTTAACTTGCGCCAACCAGTGACTCAGTTTTTGCCCGAAAGTCATGTCATTGGGATACCAAGCACGGTTGATTTGGCTGAGTGATAAGGGGTGAATTTGCCCGTTCATGTCCCGCAACAACAAGGTATAGCGGTCTTGCTCACTTTGCAGGCTGCGCAATTTCTCCATCATCGCTTGATGGCGTCGTTGTAGTTCGCCCCACTCAGCCTCGATACTGTCTTGCGCATCACCATCGAGCGAACCGGTCATTTCTAAGCGTTTTTTCTGTAACCGTAGCGCTTCAAACTGCTGGTTAAGCATGTTCATTTGGCGGAACTGGATATCTTTTGACTGCCGCACCAACCCTTGAATGATGGGAATGCGTTTTTGCAGCTCTTGCGCCAAATTATCCCCCACCAATGGCTGGGTGTTATCCAGCATTCCGGCGAGAAAACCATATGCCATGCCATTATTTTGCCGATCCAGCACCAACAAATCTTTCGGTTGCGTACGCTGTTGAATATCGCTGCCGAGCAACCGATGAAAATCTTGCCCCTGAATTTCCCGATTACCGGTTTTAATCAGATAACGGGTCACTGTCTCACCGGCCTGCGGCGGTAAAATCATCCCAGCTTGTTCAAGTTGCTGGCGCGGTAGCGATTGCTGCTGATAAATTTCACCAATCACGCTGACGGGGCCAGCCCCAGTTTGTTTCAGCTCAAAGAGATAGACCGGCGCGGGCCAAAAATAGCGCATCCCCTGCCCAGCCAATAATAAAACGACGCCCAGTAAAGCCAACAAGCTAATACTGACAGCACCGGCGGTCAGCCAGATCCACGGCGAACCGGAGGCAAACCATTTTTTGGTCGCACCTGTCGTCATCACGCCGTTCGCTCCATCTGATAACGTTCACGCAGCCGTAACCGAATGGCTTCTGCGAGGGTATTCACTAAAAAAGTGAAGCAAAATAGCACCAATGCCGTCAAAAACAGCACGCGATAATGCCCACTCCCCATCACGGCCTCTGGCATTTCGATGGCAATATTCGCCGCCATCGCGCGCAGCCCCTGAAAAATACTGCCATCAATAATCGGTGTGTTGCCGGTCGCCATCAAGACAATCATCGTCTCACCGACGGCGCGACCAAAACCAATCATTAGCGCAGAGAAAATACCGGCGAAAGCAGAAGGGAATACCACCCGAACTAAAGTCTGCCAAGGGGTCGCCCCTAACGCCAATGACCCTTGGCTTAATGATGGCGGTACACTGAATAAAGCATCTTCCGCCAGCGAAAAAATGATCGGCACTAAGGCAAAACCCATGGCAACACCCACCACCAGCGCATTGCGTTGGTCATAGTTGTCCCCCAACCATTCATGCAACGGCAGCCCCAGTGTCCACACCGCCAATTGCGGCCCCAGCCACAAGGCTAGCCAGCCAGTGAGTAAGATAACCGGCAATAACACCATCACATCCCAACCGGTAGGCAGTCGCCATTGCATTTTTTCCGCTATGCGTGCACTCCCCCAGCCACATAGCAAGATAGTCAGCGCTAACAGCACAGGCAGCAATAAGATCCCCGCCAGATAATGTTCAATCACCGGCGCCAGCCAAATACCGGCAATCAAACCAATCACGACAGTGGGGAATGCCCCCATCATCTCAATGGCCGGTTTCACCACGCGCCGTAAACCTGCCGACATGAAATAGGCGGTATAAATGGCACCGGCTAACGCCAGTGGAACGGCAAATAGCATCGCGTAACTGGCTGCTTTTAAGGTGCCGAAGATAATGGGGACTAAGCTGAATTTGGCTTGATAGCTCTCTTCAGCCGAACTCGATTGCCACACATACGCAGGCTCAGGGTAATTTTCATACCACACTCGCTGCCATAAGCTGTGCCAACTGATATCTGGATAGCGATTATCTACCCGATAAGTAGACCAACCGGCGCTATCTTCCACCAGCAGGTTATCGCCCCAAGAAGAAAAGGCCGCATGGGTGATGCCATTGGGCATTTTTTGTTGCAACAAAGGGGCTGATTGGATGCTGGAGAAAAGAGATAGCTCACCTTTGGGCGATACCGATGCAAAAACCCGACGCATATTTTCAGTCGCCACTAAACCCTTACCCGCTGAAGTAAAGTTGCGAATAGGCGTTAAATGGAATGCGTTATCCTGTTCTTTGCGGACATCAAACCACAACGTCAGTTGACCCTCTGGCGATTGCACCAGCAGTGATTTCCCCCCCGCCAGCAAAGAAAGGGTTAGCGGCCCATCAGCAGTGTCTTTATCGCTGCGTAGCGATACCACCTCACGCAATGTTAAGGCCGTACCGAACTGATAGACGTACAATTGGTTGCCGGATAAGAGATAGAGCAAACGCCCATCGGGGGTCAGTAGTAGTTGTTCTGCTTGAGGTACATCAACGAGTTCAGTGATTTGCTGCCCTTGAGCCGTAAAATTGCCCGCCAGCAAGCGACCATCATCAGTGATAGCCGCAATCGAAAATTGTTGTGGTTGCGGTTCAGCCAGCGCCAAATGATGTAAGCGCTGGCCTTGCAAATCCATAAAGCGCGGTTGCTCACCCAACGGGAATTGCCAACGCGGTGGCATCGCCGAAAAATCAGGTTGCAGTATGAGAAACTGACCGTTACTCAGACCCACACCATAAAGGGGTTGCCCCCCTGCCACACGGCTGATGGATACCGGTGGTGGTGATAATGTCCGTTCGCTGAAAACAGCCCCTGCCGGAGAATCGCCTCGGGGATTAAGCCGAATAAAATAGCCCTTACCCTGACTATCAATGCGATAACCGATATTCCCTTGAGTATCAACGCCAAGTGCAAGGGTGGGAGCACTGCGCTCAACCGCAAACTGCTGGTCGGCACTGATCGCCGCAGGCTTAAACAGGGGGAAAACAACATACAGTAAATAGACGAAAATCAGCATCAGTGTCAGCAATACCAGCATGCCACTGCCTGTCACTACCATGCGCACCAAACGATCAATGACAGCGCGGCGCTTATCTCTCCCTGATTGTGTTATTACGCCTGCCTGCTGCCGCATTTTGATAGCCCCATGCCTTTTCGCAATACTTGCCTATTTTATCAATTCAGTTGTCCGCTGTGTGACTAACATAGCGCCAGATGACCGGGCATTTTATGTCACTTTTATGGCATTTGCATGACAATGTTTCTCTGCCCATCATCTTTCAAACAACAAAGATGTTAGCTACGCTCATGTCAACGCCCTTTCTTTGAGGCACTATTTTGCCAAGCTGCTATCAGTGACTTTCCTGCATTTTGAAATCAATGAGATATGTGACGAAAGAATAAAGTTACAAATGATATCTGTTGGACATTCTTGTCAATCTTTCGCAATAATGTTGATGGACACTAAATACTCCCACAAAAATCTTACTGGAGTTGCAATGGGTCAGGAAAAGCTCTACATCGAGAAAGAACTCAGCTGGTTAGCGTTTAATGAGCGGGTATTGCAGGAAGCAGCTGATAAGAGCAATCCACTCATCGAGCGGATGCGGTTCCTTGGCATTTACTCCAATAATTTGGATGAATTCTATAAAGTCCGTTTCGCGGATCTGAAGCGGCGTATTTTGATCAGCGAAGAGCAAGGCTCCGCCGTGACTTCGCGCCATTTGCTGAAAAAAATTCAAAGCAAAGTGGTAAAGGCCGATCAAGAATTTGACGGGCTGTATAATGATCTATTGCTAGAGATGGCGCGTAATCAGATTTTCCTGATTAATGAGCGGCAAATTTCTGAAAATCAGCAAATCTGGTTGAAGCAATATTTTAAGCAGCATCTGCGCCAGCACATCACGCCGATACTGATCAATCATGACACCAATTTGGTGCAGTTTTTAAAAGACGATTACACCTATTTGGCCGTGGAAATTATTCGAGGCCAAGACATCGCCTATGCCCTGTTGGAAATTCCGTCGGATAAAGTGCCCCGCTTTGTCAATCTACCTCCGGAAGCCCCTCGCCGCCGTAAACCAATGATATTGCTAGATAACATCTTGCGATATTGCCTCGATGAGATTTTCAAAGGTTTCTTCGATTACGACGCGCTCAATGCCTATTCCATGAAAATGACCCGTGATGCCGAATATGATTTGGTCACGGAAATGGAATCGAGCTTGCTGGAACTGATGTCCTCCAGCTTAAAACAGCGCCTCACCGCCGAGCCGGTACGCTTTGTCTATCAGCGTGACATGCCTGATGAAATGGTGGAGCTGCTGCGCGGTAAGCTGGGCATCTCTAACGATGATTCTGTGATTGCGGGTGGTCGTTACCACAATTTCAAAGACTTTATTAGCTTCCCCAATGTGGGCAAAAGCAATCTGGTAAACAAGCCAATGCCGCGTCTGCGTCATATTTGGTTTGATAAATTCCGTAACGGCTTTGATGCCATTCGTGAACAAGATGTGCTGCTCTATTACCCGTATCACACCTTTGAGCATGTGTTGGAGTTGCTGCGCCAAGCCTCCTTCGACCCCAGCGTTCTGGCGATTAAAATCAATATTTATCGGGTCGCCAAAGATTCTCGTATTATCGAATCGATGATCCACGCCGCCCATAACGGCAAGAAGGTCACGGTGGTGGTGGAGTTACAAGCACGTTTCGATGAAGAAGCGAATATACATTGGGCCAAAAGCCTGACCGCTGCTGGAGTACACGTTATTTTCTCCGCGCCGGGCCTGAAAATTCACGCCAAGTTATTCCTTATCTCCCGCCTTGAAGGCGATGAAATCGTGCGTTATGCCCATATCGGTACCGGTAACTTTAATGAAAAAACCGCGCGGATTTATACCGACTATTCATTACTGACAGCAGACGCACGTATCACCAATGAAGTGCGGCGGGTGTTTAACTTTATCGAGAACCCTTACCGTCCGGTAAAATTCGATAATCTGATGGTGTCGCCGCAGAACTCGCGCATCATGCTTTATCAATTGATCGATCAGGAAATCATCCATGCACAGGCAGGAGAAAGTGCTGGGATTACCCTGAAGATAAATAATTTAGTGGATAAAGGCTTAGTAGATAGGTTATATAGCGCGTCCAGTGCGGGGGTGAAGGTCCGTCTATTAGTGCGAGGCATGTGCTCGCTCATCCCGAATATGCCAGGTATTAGCGATAATATTCAGGTCACTAGCATCGTCGATCGCTTCTTAGAGCATGATCGGGTGTACGTTTTTGAGAACAAAGGCGACAAACTGGTGTATCTCTCCTCTGCGGACTGGATGACACGTAATATTGATTACCGCATCGAAGTGGCGGTTTCATTGCTCGATCCGAGATTAAAACAACGGGTGCTTGATATTTTAGAGCTGTTATTCAATGACACGGTGAAAGCCCGTTATATTGATAAAGAACTGAGTAATCGTTATGTACCGCGTGGCAACAGGCGCAAGGTACGTGCACAGATTGCCATCTATGATTATTTAAAAGCGCTGGAACAACCAGAGCAGTAAGGCGAAAACTATGCCGCTAACCAATAACTCGACTAACACCAAACCGCAGGAAATTGCGGCTATCGACTTGGGATCTAACAGTTTCCATATGGTGATCGCCCGCGTCGTCAACGGCGCGTTGCAGGTTTTAGGCCGCCTCAAGCAGCGGGTGCATCTCGCTGATGGCCTGGATAGCAATAATAAGCTGAGCGAAGAAGCCATCGAGCGTGGTCTGGCTTGTCTGGCCTTGTTTGCTGAGCGTTTACAGGGCTTTTCACCGGATAACGTTTGTATCGTCGGTACCCATTCATTGCGCCAAGCGGTGAATGCGGAAACCTTCCTCAAACGGGCAGCTGAAGTCATTCCTTATCCGATCGAAATTATTTCTGGTCAGGAAGAAGCACGTCTGATTTTTATGGGCGTCGAACACACTCAGCCGGAAAAAGGTCGTAAGTTGGTCATTGATATTGGTGGAGGTTCTACTGAGTTAGTGATTGGTGAAGACTTTGAACCCCTGTTGGTTGAAAGCCGCCGCATGGGTTGCGTCAGTTTTGCCCAACAGTTCTTCCCCCATGGCGAAATCAGCAAAACGAATTTCAAACGTGCGCGTTTAGCCGCTGCGCAAAAGCTGGAAAACTTGGCATGGCAATACCGTATCCAAGGCTGGCAATACGCGCTGGGCGCATCTGGCACCATTAAAGCAACCTACGAAGTGTTGGTCGAGATGGGCGAGAAAGATGGCTTGATCACCCCAGAGCGGCTGGAAATGCTGGTTGAGCAAGTGCTGCAATTCAAACATTTCACCGCACTGAGTTTGCCGGGACTATCGGAAGATCGTCAAGCCGTCTTTGTCCCTGGCTTGGCGATTCTGTGCGGTGTATTTGATGCGTTAGCCATCAAAGAGTTACGGCTATCCGATGGCGCATTACGTGAAGGCGTGCTCTATGAGATGGAGGGCCGTTTCCGCCATCAAGATATTCGCCAGCGCACCGCAAAAAGCTTGGCTGAGCACTATAATATTGACCGTGAGCAAGCTCGCCGCGTGTTGGAAACCACCGAGCAGCTTTATACTCAGTGGTTGGCGCAGAATACCAAGTTAGTGCAACCGCAACTTGAAGCGTTGCTAAAATGGGCGGCAATGCTGCACGAAGTGGGCTTGAGCATTAATCACAGCGGAATGCACCGTCATTCCGCCTATATTTTGCAAAACACCAACTTACCCGGCTTCAATCAAGAGCAGCAATTGTTGCTAGCGACGTTGGTTCGCATGCATCGTAAAGGCATTAAGTTGGATGAATTGCCACGCTTGAATTTATTCAAGAAAAAATATTATTTGCCGTTAATTCAATTATTGCGTTTGAGTACCTTGCTCAATAACCAGCGCCAGTCGACAACGACGCCAGAAAGTCTGCGTTTGATAACAGATGATAGCCACTGGACATTGCGCTTCCCTGTGGGTTATTTGACGCAAAATAGTTTGGTGCAACTGGATTTTGAGCGTGAGCAAGCCTATTGGGATGATGTGGTGGGTTGGAAGCTGATTATCGAAGAAGAAGACGCATCAGAAGACGACAACGCGGTACCGGCTGCGTAAACAGGGCCAATCCCGAATCGCTGACTAATGTTCAGTGATTCGGGTGACCGAATGCAGCTAACACCGCTGCAGCGACAAGTACGCAGAGTCTTGCCCAAAGTAATTGGTGTTGCAGCAAGGCAGCAAATGAGTGAATCCCGATGAGCTGACATCAGTCAGTGATTCGGGTGACCGAATGCAGCTAACACCGCTGCAGCGACAAGTACGCAGGGATAACATGAAACGAAGACCCTCCACACAGCTAACAAAAATAATCCTACTGGTGAGCTTTCTCATCCTGTTTGGACGCTTATTGTATGCGGCAGTCGCCTCGCTTTCTCACCATCAGGAACGCCGGCAACTGCAACAAGTTGAACTGTCTGTGGATGGTGAGCCTGCTGGCCCTCACGAGACTGATCTTAGCCCCTAAGGGTTAACACCCAAGTCCCCAATCTGCCGAGCACAAATCTGAACGCGGCTTGCAGTGGTCCCAGTAATGGGGCGAGTAAATGAGTGCAGCGAACACAGCTGCCACCAAGTACAAAAGGTTATTTTCGAATCAAGGACATACCATGCCAGTACCCATAATACCTGCACCACTTTCTGCGGTAATAAAGAATAAAACGAAAAATAATGCAAAAAAACTGGCAGAAATACGCAACCGGATACTGACCCTGTTACTGAATGATAAAGCCTTGGTTGACGGTATTCTTGGGCGTCAGGAAGAACGAGATAAAATCAGTGATGAGCAACTTTTAGCTCAAACGGCGGAAATCAAAAAGCTGCTTGATGACCTTCACGCGGCTGACTTAGCAGACTTACTTGAAGCGTTACCCAATGACGAACGTTTGGCGTTGTGGCGCTTAGTCAAAAACGAGAAGCGCGGACAAACGTTAGTTGAAGTCTCTGAGACGGTGTGGGACACCCTGATCACCGAGATGAGCGATAAAGACTTGCTCAAAGCGATGCGCACATTGCACGTTGATGAGCAAGCGTATCTCGCCGAGTATCTGCCCCGTAACCTGATGGGCCGCCTGCTCACCTCACTGGACCCTGATCAACGCGCTCGTGTACGGGAAATCATCCAGTATGGCCGCGATACTGTTGGGCAGATGATGGACTTCGAGTTAGTGACGGTACGGGCCGATGTCACGTTGGCGACGGTACAACGTTATTTGCGCTATCGGAAAAATATTCCCGATGCCACAGATAAGCTCTTCGTCATTGACCGCAAAAATACCTTACTCGGCGAATTGTCGCTCACCACCATCTTACTTAATGCACCCAGTACCAAAGTATTTGAAGTGATGGACAGCAACCCGACCACGTTCCAACCCGAACAGAAAGCGGAAGATGCGGCGGGTGCGTTTGAACGTTATGACTTAATCAGTGCAGCCGTCATTGACGCCAAAGGCAAGTTGATGGGCCGTCTGACCATCGAAGAGATCGTTGACGTCGTTAACGAAGAGAGCGACACCACGTTAAGACGGATGGGGGGCTTAAGCCCTGAAGAGGATGTGTTCTCCCCTGTTGGCCGCGCGGTTCGGACTCGCTGGTCATGGCTAGCCATTAACCTTTGTACGGCATTTGTTGCCTCGCGAGTCATCGGCTTATTCGAAGATACTATTTCGCAATTGGTGGCACTGGCCGCCTTAATGCCGATAGTGGCTGGCATTGGCGGTAACACTGGTAATCAAACCATCACTATGATTGTTCGTGCCTTAGCACTGCATCATATTCAGCAAGGCAACGTGACCTTCCTGATGCTAAGAGAGCTCGGCGTCGCCCTCATTAATGGCCTGGTTTGGGGCGGTATTATGGGAGGGGTCACTTATTTGCTCTATGACGATGCGGCCATGGGTGGCGTAATGACATTAGCCATGATACTGAACCTGCTGATGGCTGCATTAATGGGCGTCATTATACCGATGACCATGGCCCGACTAGGCCGAGATCCCGCCATCGGATCCAGTGTGATGATCACGGCGATTACAGATACTGGCGGCTTTTTCATCTTTTTGGGGCTTGCCACCATATTCTTAGTCTAATGATTATGATAGAAAACAATGAATTAATCGTTGCCCAATAGAACAAGTCACACTCTGCGGTAGGTTATCTATACTAAACTTTTGACCGCTCTCGTTTGCGTGATTGCCGTATTGATCGATTGAGGCATTACTAGATTGCCTTGTTAAGTGATGACCGCATTAAAAAGGCAGCTATTTTATGTGATGGGGTTTTCTCATCATAACCAGCATATTTGCGAGCAAAATAAGGCGTTATATGGATCTCAGCGCGTCTGAAAAACCGGCACCTGACAATAAAACTATTGTGCACATCGCTGCCGTCAGCATAGTGGTATTTTTGCTTGCGCTTTTTTGCATCCAGCTTTCTGAGCAGTCAGATAATCTGGCGCCTTTATGGTTCCCCACGGCCGTCTTAATGGTGGCCTTATTCCATCACCCGTTGCGTTACTGGTCATGGCAACTGTTAGCTGCGGGGATCTGCATTGTTGCTGCAAACTTTATACTCTATGGCATCAGTTGGTTCCCACTCCCGCTCACCTTAATTAATCTTACTGAGTCCGCTGCTGGTGCTTGGTTATTGCGCCACTTCCTCCAGCCAAAGGACCCACTCAATAGTCTCTTCAGTTGGCTCAAATTCTCGATTTGTACCGTGATTATTGTCCCCCTTATTAGTGGATTGGCAGCGGCATGGTATCTCTCACCACAGAACGGCCCCTTTGTGCAGGTGCTTACGGTGTGGTTTATGTCTGAAGCCATCGGCATGTTGGCGCTGGGGCCAATTGGGCTGCTTTATCGGCGTGGCTATTTTAATATTGCGACCAAATCCAAAGCGCTGTTTGACATGATGTGGATGATGATTCTGTCACTGACGGCATGTTATATCGGCCTGATTTATCTGCCCTTCCCGTTTACTTTTGTCATCATGGCACTGATTTGGACCTCCATCCGCTTGCCGCGTTTTGAGACCTTTACCATCTGTTTTTTGGCCACGCTGATGATAGCGTTGATGATCAATTTCAACCTGTTTACCCTTCATACCGATAGCACGTTGTCAGTTCAGGCCCTCTCCTTTATCCCGCTATTGATGGTATTAATTCCGCCGCATGCCATGGCGATGGTGATGCATGCCTTCCGGATGGAAAAAGAGCATATCGTCGAGAGTGAGAACCGCTTTCGTAATGCGATGGAGTACTCGGCCATCGGCATGGCGCTGGTGTCGCCCGAAGGCAAATGGATGCAGGTCAACCAAGCGTTATGTCGGTTACTCGGATATCGTCAGGAAACCTTACTGACCCTGACTTTCCAGCAAATTACCTATCCGGAAGACCTGTCAGCCGACCTTAAATTACTCGACGATTTGTATCATGGCCGCATCCCGAGCTATTCGATGGAAAAGCGCTATGTCCGCAGCGATGGTGAAGTGGTGTGGGTGTTGCTGGTGGTTAGTGTGGTGCGAGATCACGAACAACAACCGCTCTATTACATCTCGCAAGTCGAAGATATTAATGACCTTAAAAAGACTGAGATTATTAATCGCCGTCTGGTGGAGCGTATTACTCTGGCAAACGAAGCTGGCGGTATCGGCATTTGGGAATTGGATCTGAGAACGAAGTCCATCAATTGGGATAAACGGATGTACGAGCTGTACCATATCCCGCTCCATACCCCCGTTGATGAAAAAGTTTGGCGTACACACGTTCATCCGGATGATATCACTCGCGTCGATCGTGAATTTGCCGCCGCCTTGAATCAGCGCCAACCGTATCGCTTGGAGTTTAGGCTGTTATTGCCCAGCGGTGAGATTGTCCATCTGCGCAATCAGGCCAATATGGTGTGCGATAAAAACGGCAATATTTTGCGTTTGATTGGTACCACGTTGGATATGACGGAAGTGAGGAACCTGACTGAAGCCCTGCACGAGGAGAAAGAGCGGCTGCACATTACGCTGGACTCCATCGGTGAAGCCGTGGTCTGTACCGACCAAGAGATGAAGATTACCTTTATGAACCCCGTCGCGGAAAAAATGACCGGCTGGGCCAATACCATCGCACTGGGTCAACCTGTCAGTCACATTATCAAGCTGACCAACGGCGTCGATGGGCCTGAAATTGCTAATCCAATCGAACATTGCCTCAATCATCGCCCCTATTCTTCGCTGAATGAATCGATGGTGTTACATCATCGAGATGGGCAATATTACGATATTCAAGAATCAGTCGCGCCACTGAAAACCTTGGAAGGTGGCGTTGTCGGGGCGGTGATGGTATTCCAAGATGTTGGTGAGTCTCGCGCCATGATGCGCAAACTGAGCCACAGTGCTTCACACGATAATCTCACTGGCTTGCCAAACCGCGCCAACTTTGAAAATAAGCTCAAAGCAGCTATTCAGGTGAGCATCGAACTTGAACAACAGCATGCGCTGGCGTTCCTCGATTTAGACTATTTTAAGGCGGTCAACGATACTGCTGGGCACCCTGCGGGCGATGCCCTGCTCAAAGAACTTAGCCAATTAATGCGCCAGCATTTACGCAATAGCGATTGTGTTGCCCGCCTCGGCGGTGATGAATTCGGTTTGCTGATGCTCAATTGCACCCTGCCCCATGCCAAAGCCATTACCCAAAGTCTGGTGTCCATGATCAATGGCTATCATTTCTACTGGGAAGATAAGCTCTATCGTATCGGGGCCAGTGCTGGTGTGACCCAAATCAGCAGCAGCAACAATCAACGCAGTGAAATTATGGCACAAGCCGATATCGCCTGTTATACCGCCAAAAATAGTGGCCGCGGGCAAGTGGTCCTTTATCAGCCACGGCAGAAGCAGTTGCTGGCGCGCCAGCACGAATTGCTGAGCCAAGAAGATGTCGAAAACATCCTCCGTGATAACCAACTGACATTACAACTGGCCCCGACAGCACCGCCGAAAACACCGCTGTCAGTCTGCTTTTATCAGGTCAGTTTCACGGTCAATTGCCCGCAGCACATTAATGTCAGCCAAGATGCCTTTCAGGAAGCCGCGCTATTGTACGGCTTGCTGCCGCAAGTTGACGGTTGGGTATGCGAACAACTTCTCGGCTTGCAAGCCGAGGCGATTAACCGCAAAGGACTGGCACTGGCGATCCCATTATCAGAAATTGCGCTGCTCAAAGAAGACTTCCGCCAGTCATTACTGGCCCTGATGCAACACACGCCATTGCCACCGCAAAGTCTGTATTGGATGGTGGACGAGTCGAGCTTGCTGCAATACCCCTTCGCGATCGGTAATTTCCTCGCCAAGTTGCAAGAAATGGGCTGTCAGCTCATCGTGAAAGAGTTTGGTCATAATCTGAATGATTTTGAGCTATTGGCAGAGCACACCATCAATTACCTCAAGTTCAATAGGGACTTAATTGCTCATATCCATATTAATCAAATGGATGAAGTGCTGGTATCCATTATCAACGGCACGGCGCAGCGGGCTAATATTGCCACGTTAGCCGGACCCGCTGATTTACCCCCTATCCTCAACAAGCTCACGGCTATTGGTGTCGATTTAGCCGACGGCGAAACCATCGGCCGCACGCAGCCGTTGTCTGAGGTGCTTAACAGCGGATATTTCGCCATTAAGTAATTTGTTCTCTTTGAGTCCCGCCAGCGCCACAACCGATATTTTTATCCCTTAAGCTCGACCCCAGCCTAGGGGATAAAAAATCCCGCATTTGATGATTGCCCCGTCGCCCACTCTGGGGTAAAGTCGGCCCCTTTTATTTGGCCTGGGGGGCAATGATGTTCATTGGATTTGACTACGGTACAGCAAACTGTTCGGTTGCCGTGATGCGGGGCGATGATCCCGAATTGCTGACGCTGGAAAATAATGACGTCTATCTGCCATCCATGTTGTGCGCACCGACCCGTGAAGCGGTCAGCGAGTGCCTGCATCGTCATTGGCAAGTGCCGACTGGCAGCGACGAAAACCAGCAACTATTACGCCGGGCCATGGCGTTCAATCGCGAAGAAGATATTCCCGTTAGCGCCGATAGCCTGATGTTTGGTTTGTCTGCACTGGCGCAATATATTGACGATCCTGAAGAAGTTTACTTTGTGAAATCCCCTAAATCCTTCTTGGGGGCCAATGGGCTGAAACCACAGCAATTGGCGCTGTTTGAGGATTTAGTCTGCGCCATGATGTTCCACATCAAACGGCAAGCAGAATCCGTGTTGGCAGCAGACATCCACCAAACGGTGATTGGCCGTCCGGTTAACTTCCAAGGCTCCGGTGGTGAAGAGGCTAACCGACAGGCGGAAGGTATTTTACTGCGTGCCGCGCAGCGTGCCGGTTTTCGCGATATCGCCTTCCAATTTGAGCCGGTCGCCGCTGGCTTGGATTTTGAAGCCACATTAACGGAAGAGAAAACCGTGCTGGTGGTGGATATCGGCGGCGGAACAACGGACTGTTCGGTGCTGTTGATGGGGCCGAAATGGCAAGGCATGGCTGACCGCCAAGAAAGCCTGCTAGGCCACAGTGGTTGCCGTGTCGGGGGCAACGATTTAGATATCATGCTGGCGTTTAAGCAGTTAATGCCGTTGTTTGGCATGGGCGGCGAAACCGAAAAAGGCATTGCCATGCCATCGCTCCCTTATTGGAATGCGGTGGCCACCAACGATGTGCCTGCCCAAAGTGACTTCTACAGCACGGTGAATGGCCGTTTTCTGCGTGATTTGATTCGCGATGCCGCGCATCCACAGCAAGTTGAGCGCTTGCTGAAAGTGTATCAACAGCGCCTGAGCTACCGTATTGTGCGCGCCGCAGAAGAAAGCAAGATTGCGCTGTCGGCACAGGAGCAGGTCGCGGCAGCACTGGATTTTGTTCAGCCGCAATTGGGCCAGATCATCAGCCAGCAGCAATTGGCCGAGTCGATTGCCCAACCCCTACAACGGATCCAAGAACAAGTCAGTTTGGCGCTGTCCACCAGTCATATCACCCCCGATGTGATTTATCTCACTGGCGGCAGTGCTCGCTCTCCATTGTTGCGCGCCGCGTTGCAACAGCAATTGCCGGGTATCCCGCTAGTGGGTGGCAATGATTTTGGCTCGGTCACGGCTGGATTAGCCCGCTGGGCAAAAACGCTGTACCAATAGCGCTGTACCCATCACTGTTTTTTACCTCCCTGTATCACGAAAATTCGTGGTGGGGAGGTCTCTTCCTCTTCTTTTCGCCAACATTCAAATTCCGGCAATACTGAATTTCGCCTTTCGCTATCCTATTTTTCACAAAAACTTCATGACGTACATTTAAAATCCTATCCCCCTCTCGCCATTGGCAACCGACTATTCAAAGCACACACTCAACTCTGTATTAAGGTTGATAAGGCTAAAAACCGCCATTTTAATGCCGATACTAAGCCCTTTAATATATCTAAGCCCCACCTTAGCTCCTTAATACTTAATTTTAAGTAATTATTCTTTTTAATTAATGAATATCCTCTCCTAATTAAATACACCAATTAACTTATTCGGCATTAATTCCGAAAACGTAATATTCACATTAACGTTTCAGGTCACTATATTAGCTCCCAAGTTGAAACGGCAACAAACACCTTTCACTTCAATACTGGCTAACGTAAGCCAATAAAAATTAACCTTTAAATAATTGAATCATTAATAACAGGAACTTTATTATGAAAAAGAAACTTATCGTCACCTCATTACTGGCAGCAACCGTATTTGCCTCTGCAGCGAATGCAGCAAATGGTACCTTTAATATTACGGGTACCATTGCTGCAACACCTTGCGTAGCATCAACAACTGTTTCCAATATTACCATGCCAAACATTGAACTTAAAAAATTGGGTGCGGCCAGTGGTCAAACATCTTCAGATTCTACTACAGATATTACTATCAAGTTATCGGGTTGCCCTGCGGTACAACAAAATGCCACTGTCACTTTTACAGGAACAGCGGATACGACTAATCCAAAAGCGTTAAAACTCGATGGTGTTGAAGGGGTGGCATTAGCGTTATTTGAAGAAAATGGTACGAAAGAAATTGAAATTAATCAAGCTGCCGATGTTCAAGTACTGGATGGTTCAGCGACTAAGGATCTAAAGTACAAAGCAAAATATATTTCAACTGCGAGTCTTTTCAAACCTGGTAATGCGACTGCCACATTAGATTTTGGTGTTACTTTTAACTAATCACTACTTTTATCTATCGGGTTAGCCGCCTGTCTGGCGGCACCTTTAATTTTATATTCATTTCATCTCTTATTGATAATCAATAACTGGGAATGATTACCGCTATTTATTTCACCCATAAATCAGCATTGACATAATATCTTAAAGAGAAAAAACCATGCCGTGGTTAAAATCGTTGTTCTTTATCGCCTGTTTAACCGGCGTGATAAATTCCGTTCAAGCGGGCGTCCTTATTGGCGGCACCCGTATTATTTATGATGGAGCCAAGAAAGAAGCCGCTATTTCCGTCACTAACGAAGATAAAAATTCGCCTTACTTAATTCAAAGCTGGGTCGATAATTTCGATACGAATAACACGAACAAAGTGCCCTTTATGATCACCCCTCCCTTATTCCGTTTAGATGGCGGGAAAGAAAGTAGCTTACGTATTCTGTTCACTGGCAATAAGTTACCCCAAGACCGTGAATCCGTATATTGGTTGAATATAAAATCTATTCCATCAAGCCCAAAAAACGATAGCAACCAGCTGTTTATCTCGATTAAAAACCGTATCAAATTATTCTACCGCCCAGCCGGTTTAGTGGGTCATGCCGCTGATGCTTATAAAGCACTGAGTTTCTCTCGTCAGGGTAAACAGTTGCTGGTGAACAACCCAACCGCTTATCACGTCTCTTTCCATACCCTGAAAGTCGGTACCCATGAAATTAAAGGTGCCTTGATGGTGGCCCCTAAAAGCACCCTGACTATTGAACTGCCCGCCGGTACCTCCAACACCGTGAGCTGGCAGGTCATTAACGATTTTGGTGGCACTTCTGATATTGCCACTGCCAACCTATAAGCCTGAGTGACCATCATGACGCACCTTCATTTGGCTTTACCGCCCACGCAACGGGCTTTAAGGCTGGCAGTTCAATTGGCGCTGGGGTTAACCGCCTTATCAACGCCAGCGTGGGCCGAGGATTACTTCAATCCCAGCTCACTTGAAATCAAAGATGCCAGCTATGCCGCCGTTGATTTAAGTATTTTCGCCCAATCGGGTGCGCAGTTACCCGGTACCTACCGTGTCGATATTTACCTCAATGGCCAGCAGATTGAGACGCGAGATGTCAATTTTGTTGGCGATAATGGCGAGTTACTGCCGGAAATCACCCCGCAACAACTGACTGATTTAGGGATAAAAGTGGCTGCTTTCCCTGCCTTACAGCTGCGACCCGCAGACTTGCCGGTCACGCAATTAGGGGAATTTATCCCCGCGGCCAGCACCCGTTTCGATTTCCACCTTCAGCGGCTTGATATCAGTGTTCCGCAGGCAGCCCTTAACAGTCAGGCCCGTGGTTATATTGACCCTAAACAGTGGGATCAAGGCATTGCTGCCCTGAAGCTCAATTACAGCCTGAGTGGCGCTCAGAGCAAACAGAATAACCAGCCAGCCAGCAGCAATCACTTTTTGAATTTGCGCAGTGGCTTTAACTGGGGCGCGTGGCGTTTACGCAACTATTCCACCTACCGCCAAAGCAGCCAAGGCGATCGCCAGTGGAATATTCTGACGAATACGCTACAGCGTGATATTCACGCCATCAAAGGTCAGTTCACCCTAGGGGATAGCTATACCCCCGGCGATATCATGAATGGAGTGCCTTTTCGCGGCGCGCAGTTGGCCTCCGATGACAGTATGTTGCCCGATAGCCAGCGCGGCTTTGCGTCGGTCGTGCGCGGCATTGCACAAAGCAACGCTCAAGTCACCGTGCGCCAGAATAATAATGTGATTTACCAAACTTATGTGCCACCGAGGGCTTTTGCCATTGACGATCTGTTCCCCACCTCTTCCAGCGGGGATTTGGAGGTCACGATAAAAGAGGCCGATGGCAGCGAGCGCCAATTTAAGCAGGCATTTTCCGCCGCCCCCCTGATGCAACGCGAGGGCAGCCTGAAATATGCGCTGAGCGCTGGTCAATATCGGCAAGCCCGTCAGGGTAGTCCTACACCCTATTTTGCGCAAACTTCATTGGCTTATGGGATGCCTTACGGGTTTACGCTGTATAACGGCTTCTTATTGGCTGCCGATTATCAAGCCGGTGCACTGGGCGTTGGCATAGGTTTAGGCAGTATGGGGTCAGTATCTGCGGATGTGACGCAAGCCAAAACGCGCTTTGAAGACGATACCACTCGCCAAGGGCAATCTTATCGCCTGCAATATGCCAAAAGTATTACCGCCACTGGGACTCACTTTTCCATCGGTAGCCACCGCTACTCTACTGAAGGTTTCTATGATTTCAGTGAAGCGAATCAGTTAACTGGGGTAGGCAGCATTAACGCTCTCGGGCGTAATAATAACAAACGCAGCCGGACTCAGTTCCATGTCAGCCAATCTCTGAATGATTTTGGCAGCTTATACCTTTCCGCCTATCAGCAAGATTATTGGCAGCGTAAAGGCATCGAACGCAATGCCACATTGGGCTACAACATTTCGCTGTCTGGCATCAGCTATAGCCTGAACTACAGCTATAGCCAGGCCCCCAACCAGCAACATAACGACCAGCGGCTCAGTTTGAGTATGAATATCCCGCTGAGCCGATGGTTACCCAATAGTTGGGCCAATTACAGCGTCAATAATAGTCAAGGGGGCGACACCAGCCAGCAATTAGGCTTAGGTGGCAGCCTGCTAGCAGACAATCAGTTGAGCTATAGCCTGCAACAAAGCCGCTCTAGCCGTGGCGGTGGCAATAGTGGCAGCCTGAGCAGCAGCTATAACGGGGCTTATGGTCAGTTGAGTGCCGGTTACAGTTATGGCGCGGATCGCCGCCAGATGAACTATGGCCTCAACGGTGGCGTGTTGGCGCACCGCGACGGCGTGACGCTTTCGCAATCCCAAAGCGACACTCTGGTGTTGGTGCGTGCACCCGGTGCCAGTGGTGTCGGGGTTGGCAGTGGCCGTGGAGTGAAAACCGACTGGCGCGGCTATGCGGTGGTGCCTTATGCCACGAGTTACCGCCAGAACACGGTGTCACTCGATACCCAGAGCATGGGCGATAGCATTGATATGGATATCACCAGCCAAAACGTGGTGCCAACACGGGGTGCGGTGGTGCTGGCTAACTTCAAACCACGTCTGGGCAGCCGCGTGTTGATCAACCTGACTTATCAGGGCAAGCCAATACCTTTCGGTGCCATGGCGAGCTTACAAGGTGATGAATCAGACAGTAGCAATAGCAGTATCGTGGGTGATGACGGTCAGGTGTATCTCAGCGGCGTGCCGGAAAGCGGCCAGTTGCAGGTGCAATGGGGCAATCAAGTTAAGCAGCAATGTCAGGTGACATTCACCTTGCCCGCCGCTGAGGCAAATGCCATTTCGACGGTACGCGCACTAGATGCGGCGTGCCGGTAAATAAACCTAGCGTGCGGGTGAATATTTTATTCATCCGCTAGCCGATAAAATAACTTATTTCATAGGTCAGTATGTTTTATTCAAAATTAATAAAAATCAAAAATAACATTCATCTCAGTCAATTAAGTCTCATCGGGGGCGGCCTGGCATTATTAATGCTTAGCCCTTCAGTTGCGGCTATTGATTGCGAAATAACAAACTCAAATGAGATACCAGTAACAAATTTTAATTTACACCGCAACATGCCAATAAATCATAGTGAGTTAATACTAAAAGTTAGTAATGATTTTAAATGTGAGGGGGCAAATATTAACAATACCTATATAGATTTTGAAGTCATTCCGAATATCTCCAATATTCCGGGGTTACCGAACATTTATCAAACAAACCTAAGAGGAATTGGAATAAAATATGAAATAGATAATTCTCAGTATTATAATAATGTGGGTTGCAACAACCAACTTGCAAGCCATTATATTTCAAATATAACTACCACAGGGCATAGTTTTAGTTGTCATAATACTCAGGGTACTGTTTTTGCTACTGATGTTTTTAGTTTAGTCTCTATCGTTAAGCTCGACGCTAACCATGAAGTAGGCCGTATTACTAACCTTCCTAAATTCAGCTCCAATTATTTTGTCTATGACAAAGGCCCTGCCTCAGGTAAGACTTTAAATAATATTTTTGAAACACCTGACTTTTTAGTTATTAGGCGAAATGGCTGTACACTTGATTCAAACAGATTAGATTTTAATTTAGGTAAAAATCAACAAAATGATTTTAAGCGCATTGGTACGACGGGCACACCAATAACCAAACAAATTCCCTTAACCTGCGACCCTGATACCAAATATTTTCTTCAAGTTGATGGCAATGGGGAACCCGGTCATCAGGGAGTGATGAAATTAACGCCCGAACCCGGTGTTGCTACCGGCGTGGGCGTGCAATTATTAGCGAATGGCCAACCGGTAGAATTTGGCAGAGCAAAACAAATGGGCACCTCTGCCGCTAGTGGGAATAATATTAAAGAAACCATTGATATCACTGCCCAATATTACCAAACCCAAAATAGGGTCACCCCCGGCCCCGCTAATGCCAGCGCGACCTTTACCATGACTTATCAATAACCCAGCGAACAATCGATTTAGCAGGAGTGGGAATAGCTCACTCCTCGCTATCTTACGATTCCGCAGAAAATATCCCCTTCACGCTCATTCCCCTATCAAACACCTGCGTCAACGTATCTATACAGTACTTTCATATTTCCTCCATTTTTATCCGGTAAATCCCCGCTAAACTAGTAAGATATCCAAAAACTTAGGCATACACTTTGTTGCCGCTACTCAGAAAATCAAAAGGAATTCTCCGCCATCATGAAAGCTCACTCTAAACGCAATTCCCGAGTCTTTATTTTATTGGGTATCGCGGTGGCGATTATTATTGCTGTATTTCTCTGGCGTCACTTCAGTGCAGCCCCCGCGAGCAATGCGACCGGTGCGCAGCCCCAAGCCAGTGCCGCTGGCCCTGCACGCGCGGGGGGCCGCCGCAATATGCCGATGTCACCGGTGCAAGCCGCCACCGCTACCGAGCAAGCGGTGCCGCGTTATCTCACCGGTTTAGGTACTGTGATGGCCGCCAATACCGTCACCGTGACCAGCCGCGTCGATGGCCAATTAATGGCAATCCACTTTACCGAAGGCCAACAGGTTGCCGCCGGTGATTTACTGGCAGAAATTGATCCCCGCCCTTACCAAGTGCAACTGACTCAAGCGCAGGGCCAGCTCGCCAAGGATCAAGCTACGCTTGATAACGCCCGCCGTGATCTGGCGCGCTATCAAAAATTGGTTAAAACCGGTGTCATCGCCCAGCAAGAGCTGGATACGCAAGCCTCGTTAGTTCGCCAAAGTGAAGGCAGTGTGAAGGCCGATCAAGGGGCTATCGATAGCGCCAAGCTGCAATTGACTTATAGCCGCATTACCGCGCCCATCTCGGGCAAAGTGGGGCTGAAACAAGTGGATGTGGGTAATTTCATCACCAGTGGCACGGCGACGCCGATTGTGGTGATCACCCAAACGCACCCTGTTGATGTGGTCTTTACCCTGCCAGAAAGTGATATTCCGGCCATTATGCAAGCGCAGAAAAATGCGCAAAAAAATAACACCACCGTGCCCGTGGAAGCCTGGGATCGCACCAATAAACAGCTGTTAGCGCAGGGCTATCTGCTCAGTATCGATAACCAGATTGATACCACCACTGGCACCATTAAGCTAAAAGCGCGCTTCGCCAATGAAGATGACGTGCTGTTCCCCAATCAGTTTGTGAATGCTCGCATCAAGGTCGATTTACTGCAAAACGCCGTGGTGGTGCCAACCGCTGCCGTGCAAATGGGCAATGAAGGCAGCTTTGTCTGGACGTTAAACGACGAGAACAAAGTCAGCAAACATCTGGTGACCACCGGTATTCAAGACAGCAAACAAGTGGTCATTACGGCGGGGCTAGACGCCGGTCAGCGCGTGGTTACTGACGGTATTGATCGCCTGACAGAAGGTGCGCAAGTGGAAGTGGTGACACCACGATCCGCTGAAGCAGAGAAAACCGAGGCCGCAGAAAAGCCTGCCGCAGAGCAAAAAGGGACGCGCAGCGGAGGTAGAAGGCATGCCGCAGAGGCACCCGCTAGCGGCACTCCTGCGGCGGAGAAATCCTGATGCAAGTGATGCCTCCAACGCCCGGTGGTGGCCCATCACGGCTGTTTATATTACGCCCCGTCGCCACCACACTGTTTATGATTGCCATCTTGCTGGCGGGGATCATGGGCTACCGTGCTTTGCCGGTTTCCGCCCTGCCGGAGGTCGATTACCCGACGATTCAGGTGGTGACACTGTATCCTGGTGCTAGCCCTGATGTGGTGACCTCTTCCATTACCGCGCCACTGGAGCGGCAGTTTGGTCAAATGTCGGGCCTGAAACAAATGGCGTCGCAAAGCTCAGGCGGCGCATCAGTCATCACGCTGCAATTCCAGCTTAACTTGCCGCTTGATGTGGCCGAGCAAGAGGTGCAAGCAGCGATCAACTCCGCCACCAATCTGCTGCCAAATGATCTGCCCTATCCGCCGATTTACAGCAAAGTGAATCCAGCGGATCCGCCGATTCTGACATTGGCAGTGACTTCCACGGCGATCCCGATGACGCAAGTGGAAGATATGGTGGAAACCCGCATTGCGCAGAAAATCTCGCAAGTGACTGGCGTCGGTTTGGTGACTATTTCTGGCGGCCAGCGCCCTGCCGTGCGCGTCAAACTCAATGCCCCTGCGGTGGCTGCTCTGGGGCTGGACAGTGAAACCATTCGTACCGCCATCAGCAATGCTAACGTCAACTCGGCCAAAGGGAGCCTCGATGGGCCAACCCGTTCAGTGACGCTATCAGCCAATGACCAAATGAAATCCGCCGAGGATTACCGCGACCTAATCGTCGCCTACCAAAACGGCGCGCCGATCCGCTTGCAAGATGTCGCCACCATTGAGCAAGGGGCCGAAAATAACAAGTTAGCGGCTTGGGCCAATAACCAACAAGCTATTGTGCTGAATATCCAGCGCCAGCCGGGCGTTAATGTGATTGCCACCGCCGACAGTATTCGCGAGATGCTGCCGGATCTGATTAAAAGTTTACCCAAATCGGTGGATGTCAAAATCCTCACTGACCGCACCACCACCATTCGAGCCTCCGTCAGCGATGTGCAATTTGAATTGCTACTGGCGATTGCCTTGGTGGTGATGGTGATTTATCTGTTCTTGCGCAATGCCGCTGCCACGATCATTCCCAGTGTGGCAGTGCCACTGTCGCTGATTGGCACCTTTGCTGCGATGTATTTCCTAGGTTTTTCAATCAATAACCTCACATTGATGGCGCTAACCATCGCCACCGGCTTTGTGGTCGATGATGCCATCGTGGTGATTGAGAATATCTCCCGCTATATCGAAAAAGGCGAGAAGCCACTGGATGCGGCGCTAAAGGGAGCCGGTGAGATTGGTTTTACCATCATTTCCCTGACGTTCTCGCTGATTGCGGTGTTGATCCCGCTGCTGTTTATGGGGGATATCGTTGGCCGTTTGTTCCGTGAGTTTGCGGTCACCTTGGCGATTGCCATCTTAATTTCTGCGGTGGTGTCCCTGACGCTCACTCCGATGATGTGCGCGCGCATGCTCAGTTATGAGTCATTGCGTAAACAAAATCGCCTGTCCCGCGCCAGTGAGAAATTCTTCGATTGGGTGATTGCCCATTATGCGGTTGCGCTGAAAAAAGTGCTGAAGCATCAATGGATCACCTTAGGCGTCGCGTTAAGCACACTGGTGTTGACGGTACTGCTCTACCTGCTGATGCCCAAAGGCTTTTTCCCCTTGCAGGATAACGGGCTGATTCAAGGCACGTTGGAGGCGCCACAATCGGTGTCGTTCAGCAATATGGCTGAACGCCAGCAGCAAGTGGCCGCCATCATCCTCAAAGATCCGGCAGTGGAAAGTTTAACCTCGTTTGTCGGCGTCGATGGCACCAATGCCACCCTCAACAATGGCCGGTTGCAGATTAACCTAAAACCACTGAATGAACGGGCAGACCGCATTCCAGAGGTGATTACCCGCTTGCAAGAAAGTGTCGCTGGCCTACCGGGCATCAAACTCTATTTGCAACCGGTACAAGATTTAACGATCGATACCCAACTGAGCCGCACGCAATATCAGTTCACTCTACAAGCGACGTCGCTGGAAGAACTGAGTACTTGGGTGCCTAAACTGATCAGTGAGTTGCAGCAACAAGCGCCCTTCCAAGATGTCACCAGCGACTGGCAGGATCAGGGTTTAGTGGCGTTTGTGAATGTGGACAGAGACAGCGCCAGCCGTTTGGGGATCACCATGGCGGCCATCGATAGTGCGCTATACAACGCCTTTGGTCAGCGGTTGATTTCCACTATCTACACGCAGGCCAACCAATATCGCGTGGTGTTGGAACATGACGTACAAGCCACACCGGGGTTAGCGGCATTCAATGATATCCGCCTCACCGGCAGTGACGGTAAAGGGGTGCCGTTAAGCAGCATTGCCACCATCGAAGAGCGCTTCGGGCCTCTGTCCATCAACCATTTGAATCAGTTCCCATCCGCTACGATCTCCTTCAATGTGGCGCAGGGTTATTCCCTTGGCGAAGCAGTGGAAGCCGTCACGCAGGCCGAGCAAGCTATCCAGTTACCTGCGGACATTACCACCCGTTTCCAAGGTTCTACATTGGCGTTTCAAGCGGCACTCGGCAGCACACTGTGGCTGATCATCGCGGCCATTGTGGCGATGTATATTGTGCTCGGCGTGTTGTACGAAAGCTTTATTCATCCGGTGACCATTCTCTCGACTCTGCCGACCGCCGGCGTCGGGGCGTTGCTGGCGCTGATGTTAACCGGCCATGAACTGGATGTGATAGCCATCATCGGGATAATCTTGCTGATCGGCATCGTGAAGAAAAACGCGATCATGATGATCGACTTCGCGCTGGCGGCTGAGCGCGATAAAGGCATGACCC
This sequence comes from Yersinia massiliensis, assembly GCF_003048255.1. Taxonomy (NCBI): domain Bacteria; kingdom Pseudomonadati; phylum Pseudomonadota; class Gammaproteobacteria; order Enterobacterales; family Yersiniaceae; genus Yersinia; species Yersinia massiliensis. The sequence continues at coordinate 1,296,983 of NZ_CP028487.1, read as the reverse complement.
CTTACGATGCTATTTATCAGGCGTGCTTGCTGCGTTTCCGCCCGATTCTAATGACCACATTGGCCGCGCTATTTGGTGCCTTGCCCTTGATGCTCAGTACCGGTGCTGGCGCAGAATTACGCCAGCCACTGGGGGTGTGTATGGTCGGTGGCTTGATCGTGAGCCAAATCCTGACCCTGTTTACCACGCCAGTTATCTATCTGTTGTTCGATAAGTTGGCGCGCAATACCCATCCTCGCGATGATCATGATTTACCTGCGCCGCAAGATGGACCAGCATTGCCGAATGGACGGGAATTGCCGTGAAATTCTTCAATCTGTTCATTCAACGCCCTGTGGCGACGACCCTGTTGACACTGGCTATTACCCTCAGCGGCGTTATTGGTTTTAGTTTATTACCGGTATCGCCGCTGCCACAGGTTGATTATCCGGTGATTGCGGTGCGCGCCTCGATGCCCGGTGCAGATCCAGAAACCATGGCCTCATCCATCGCCACGCCACTGGAGCGCGCTTTAGGCAGAATTGCGGGGGTCAATGAAATGACCTCAACTAGCTCATTGGGCAGTACGCGGATCATTTTGCAGTTTGATCTCAACCGCGATATCAACGGCGCTGCCCGTGATGTGCAGGCAGCGCTGAATGCGGCGCAAAGTTTGTTGCCGACAGGGATGCCGAACCGCCCGACCTACAGCAAAATGAACCCATCCGATGCGCCAATCATGATCATGACGCTAACGTCGGATACCTTCACTCAAGGCCAACTGTATGACTTTGCCTCAACCAAACTGGCGCAGAAAATCGCCCAGACGGAAGGCGTCAGTGATGTGAGTGTCGGCGGCAGTTCATTGCCTGCGGTGCGCGTGGAACTTAACCCCAGCGCACTGTTTAATCAGGGCGTCTCACTCGATGCTGTGCGCCAAGCGATCAGTGCCGCGAACGTTCGCCGCCCGCAAGGATCGGTTGATAGCAGCGAGCAACACTGGCAAGTTCAAGCCAATGATGAGATCAAAACCGCCGAGGGTTACCGCCCGCTGATCATTCACTATAACAACGGCTCGCCAGTGCGGTTGCAGGACGTCGCCAACGTCGTGGACTCCGTACAGGATGTACGCAATGCCGGGATGTCAGATGGCAAATCGGCCGTGCTGCTGGTGATCAGCCGTGAACCGGGGGCCAATATTATTGCCACGGTAGACAGAATTCGTGCGGAACTGCCTGCCCTGCGTGCCTCGATCCCCGCCTCAATCGACTTAAAAATTGCGCAGGATCGCTCCCCGACGATCCGCGCCTCACTGGAAGAAGTGGAGCGTTCACTGATCATCGCAGTGGCACTGGTGATTCTGGTGGTGTTCCTGTTCCTGCGCTCAGGCCGTGCCACATTAATCCCAGCGGTGGCCGTTCCCGTGTCACTGATTGGCACCTTTGCCGCCATGTATCTGTGTGGCTTTAGCCTCAATAATCTGTCACTCATGGCGTTGACCATCGCCACCGGTTTTGTGGTCGATGATGCCATTGTGGTACTGGAGAATATCTCTCGCCATTTGGAGGCGGGAGTGAAACCCATGGTTGCCGCCCTGCGCGGGGTACGTGAAGTCGGTTTTACTGTCCTGTCGATGAGTATCTCGTTAGTGGCGGTCTTTATTCCCCTGTTGTTGATGGAGGGGTTACCGGGGCGTTTATTCCGTGAGTTTGCCATTACGTTATCGGTGGCAATCGGCATCTCTTTGGTCATTTCCCTGACGCTGACACCGATGATGTGCGCCCACTTGTTGCGTGCGCGTCCTGCCGGCGAGCAGCAACGGATCCGTGGTTTCGGTAAAGTGCTATTAGCTATTCAGCAGGGGTATGGCCGCTCACTCAATTGGGTGTTGAACCATACACGCTGGGTGATGGTGGTGCTGCTTTCAACTATCGCCCTGAATGTTTGGCTCTATATCAGTATCCCGAAAACCTTTTTCCCCGAGCAAGATACCGGCCGCATGATGGGCTTTATTCAAGCCGATCAGAGCATCTCTTTCCAAGCGATGCAGCAAAAGCTGAAGAATTTCATGAAGATCATCAATGATGATCCGGCGGTCGACAATGTGACCGGTTTTACCGGTGGTTCGCGCACGAACAGTGGTTCGATGTTTATCTCGCTCAAACCACTGGGTGAACGCAGCGAAACCGCGCAGCAAATTATCACCCGTTTACGGGGGAAATTAGCCAAAGAACCCGGTGCTAGCCTATTTTTGGCACCGGTGCAGGATATCCGCGTCGGTGGGCGTCAGGCTAATGCTAGCTACCAATTTACTTTGCTCGCAGACGATTTGACCGCGCTTCGTGAGTGGGAACCGAAAGTCCGTGCGGCGCTGGCGAAGCTACCTGAATTGGCGGATGTTAACTCCGACCAGCAAGATAAAGGGGCGGAGATCGCGCTGACTTACGATCGTGAAACCATGGCACGGCTGGGTATTGATGTCTCCGATGCCAATGCCCTGCTGAACAATGCCTTTGGTCAGCGCCAGATTTCCACCATTTATCAGCCGTTGAACCAATATAAAGTGGTGATGGAAGTCGCGCCGCAATATACGCAGGATGTCAGTTCGCTGGACAAAATGTTTGTCATTAATAGCAGCGGTCAATCCATTCCACTGTCTTACTTCGCCAAATGGCAGCCCGCTAACGCACCATTGGCGGTCAACCATCAGGGCTTATCTGCTGCCTCGACCATTTCATTTAACTTGCCCGAAGGCGGCAGTTTATCGGAAGCCACCGCCGCCGTTGAGCGCGCCATGACCGAACTGGGTGTGCCGTCCACGGTGCGCGGCACCTTTACCGGCACCGCGCAGGTGTTCCAAGAAACGCTAAGATCTCAACTGTGGCTGATCATGGCGGCAATTGCCACGGTCTATATCGTGCTCGGGATTTTGTACGAGAGTTATGTCCATCCCCTGACCATCCTTTCCACGCTGCCCTCCGCTGGAGTCGGGGCGCTGTTAGCACTGGAGCTGTTCGATGCGCCCTTTAGCCTTATCGCGCTGATCGGCATTATGTTGTTGATCGGTATCGTGAAAAAGAACGCCATTATGATGGTGGATTTCGCACTGGAGGCGCAGCGTAACGGGAATATCAGCGCGCGCGAGGCCATTTTCCAAGCCAGTTTATTGCGGTTCAGACCGATTCTGATGACCACATTAGCGGCTTTATTCGGCGCTTTACCGCTGGCATTAGGCAGTGGCGATGGGGCAGAATTGCGCCAGCCATTAGGGATCACCATTGTCGGCGGCTTGGTCATGAGTCAGTTGCTGACCCTATATACCACGCCGGTAGTTTATCTCTACTTTGATCGGCTGCGCAGTCGCTTTAGCAAACAGCCACTCGCCAGGTTGGAGTAGCAGTTATGGCAAGCAATATCCGCTGGCAGCTCTGGATAGTCGCCTTCGGCTTCTTCATGCAAACACTCGACACCACCATCGTCAACACCGCCTTACCTTCAATGGCGGCCAGTTTGGGCGAAAACCCGTTGCGGATGCAGTCGGTGATCGTCTCTTACGTGTTGACGGTGGCAGTGATGTTGCCTGCCAGTGGCTGGTTAGCGGATCGCGTCGGGGTTAAATGGGTGTTTTTCTCGGCGATTATTCTGTTCACGCTCGGATCCTTGATGTGCGCGCAAGCCGACACGCTGAACCAACTGATCGCCTCTCGCGTCGTTCAAGGGGTGGGCGGCGCGATGATGGTGCCTGTTGGTCGCCTGACCGTGATGAAAATCGTGCCGCGCGAGCAATATATGTCGGCGATGGCTTTTGTAACACTGCCCGGCCAAATTGGGCCACTGGTCGGCCCCGCATTAGGGGGCTTTTTGGTGGAATACGCCAGTTGGCACTGGATTTTCCTGATTAATCTGCCGGTCGGCGTGGTGGGTGCCATCGCGACTTTGGTGCTGATGCCAAATTACACGATGCGCACTCGGCGTTTTGATATCAGCGGATTTATCATGCTGGCTATCGGCATGGCCACACTGACACTCGCCCTCGACGGACATAAAGGACTCGGTTTACCGCCACTGGCCATTGCGGGCTTAGTGCTGTGCGGAATACTGGCGCTGCTGGGTTATTGGCGGCACGCGCAGGGCAATTCTTCCGCGCTATTTTCGCTGCGATTGCTCAAAAATAAATCTTACTCCCTTGGGCTGATGGCCAGTATGAGCGCCCGTATCGGTAGCGGTATGTTGCCGTTTATGACGCCAGTCTTCTTGCAAATCGGGTTAGGTTTTAGCCCGTTCCACGCGGGGCTAATGATGATCCCGATGATTATTGGCAGCATGGGCATGAAGCGAATTATCGTACAGGTGGTTAACCGCTTTGGTTATCGGAAAGTGTTGGTCAGCGCCACGCTATTACTGGCGGTGGTCACCTTTAGTTTCCCCGTGGTGGCATTGATGGGGTGGACATTGCTGCTGCCGGTGGTGCTCTTTTTCCAAGGTATGCTGAATGCATTGCGTTTCTCCACCATGAATACGTTAACCCTAAAAGATTTACCCAACCGCTTAGCCAGCAGCGGCAATAGCTTGTTATCGATGGTGATGCAACTCTCCATGAGCTTAGGGGTCAGCACGGCGGGGATCTTATTGGGGGTCTTTGCCCATAATCAGGTCGTCACGAACACACCGGCGACACACAGTGCGTTCTTATACAGTTATCTATGCATGGCAATCATTATTGCCCTGCCAGCGTTGATATTTAATCGCGTACCACCGGATACGGAAACCAATCGTCATATGGCCCGTTCCGCGAAAAATCAGTAAACCGATAGAGACAGGTGAAAAAAATGAGGATCGGCATTACCGGAAAACTGTTTATGGCGATATTTGCCACCTGCATGTTGGTGCTGATTACCATGCATTGGGGAGTGCGAGCCAGCTTTGAGCGTGGTTTTATCGATTACATTAAGCAGAGTAACGAGCAACGTATCAATATGCTGGGCGATGCGCTTGAGGTGCAGTATCAGCGCTACGGTAATTGGGAGTTCCTGCGCAATAATGATCAGGTGATCTATCAGATCATGCGCTCTTTCGAACAAAGTGGTGATAGCAGTCGCAGCATGCCTCCACGGGGTTGGCGCGCGCAATTCTGGGTGGTCGATAATCAAAATAATTTGCTGGTTGGGCATACCGGTCAGGTGCCGAAAGAGGCCAGCCGCCGAGCTATCACGGTACATAAAGAAGTCGTCGGCTGGGTGATGTCTACCCCGCCGGAAAAACTGACCCGCAATGCCGATATTAACTTTGATCTGCAACAGCGCCGCACCAGTTGGATCATTGTTGCTCTCTCGACGCTACTCGCCGCCGCCGTCACTTGGGTGTTATCTCGCGGTATGCTGGCCCCCGTGAAACGCTTGGTGGAAGGTACTCATCGGCTGGCCGCTGGGGACTTCAGCACTCGCGTGGCGGTCAGTAGCCGTGATGAATTAGGGCGTCTGGCGCAGGACTTTAACCAGCTTGCCAGTTCGCTTGAGAAAAATGAGCAAATGCGGCGTGATTTTATGGCCGATGTTTCCCACGAATTACGCACCCCGCTGGCGGTATTGCGCGGTGAGTTAGAGGCGTTACAAGATGGCGTGCGCCAACCGACGCCGGAATCGTTGATTTCGCTGCAAGCGGAAGTGGGTATCCTGACCAAACTGGTCAATGACTTACATCAGTTGTCACTGTCTGATCATGGCGCATTGGCCTATCGTAAAACGCAGTTGGACGCCATACGGTTACTACAAATCGCCATTGCCAGCTTCCACGGGCGCTTTCAAAGTAAAAATATCACTGTGGTGGCTACCTTGCCGGAGCAAGCGATTATTTTTGGCGATCCTGACCGTTTGAATCAGCTATTTCACAATTTGCTGGAAAACAGTCTGCGGTATACCAACGAGGGCGGGCGATTAGAAATCCAAGCGCAGCTAGATGATGATGCCTTGACGCTGCACTGGCAGGACACGAAACCCGGCCTGAGTGATGAACAGCTACAGCGTATTTTTGAGCGTTTTTATCGCACCGAAAGCTCACGCAACCGCGCCAGTGGCGGCTCGGGGTTAGGGCTGGCGATCTGCCATAATATTGTCGAGGCCCACGGCGGTAAAATCAGTGCATCACATTCAACTTTGGGTGGGCTGCGGATTACGGTAGTATTTCCCCTCTTCCATTCCATAGGGTAATTCATTGTGACGCACGAGCCACTTCAGTCTGCCAGCCAGTCTGGCTCTGTAATGATTGTTGAAGATGAGCCCAAACTCGGCCAATTATTGGTCGACTATCTGCAAGCCGCGGGCTATAGCACCCAGTGGATCACTAACGGCGCGGAGGTGGTATCCGCTGTGCGCCAAGCCCCGCCGGCCATTATTTTGCTGGACTTAATGCTACCGGGTAGTGATGGCATCACCATTTGCCGAGAGATTCGCCGTTTCTCCGATGTGCCCATCATGATGGTGACTGCGAAAACCGAAGAAATAGACCGCCTGTTGGGGCTAGAGATCGGTGCCGATGACTATATTTGTAAACCCTACAGCCCACGGGAAGTGGTCGCGCGGGTCAAAACCATTCTGCGCCGCTGCCATCCGCAACACGAACAACCCAGTGAGACCGCACCACTACTGATCGACGAATCTCGCTTTCAGGCCAGTTATCAGGGTCACTTATTGGAGCTGACCCCTGCGGAGTTCCGCCTACTAAAAATACTGGCGACGCAACCGGGCCATGTGTTTAGCCGTGAACAACTGCTGAATAACCTGTATGACGATTACCGTGTGGTGACTGACCGGACCATCGACAGCCATATCAAAAATCTGCGGCGCAAGCTGGAATCTCTCGATGGCGAGAAGCCTTTCATCCGTGCGGTGTATGGTATGGGGTATCGCTGGGAAGCAGAGATCTGTCGTTTACTGTAATTTCGTCTTTAGCCAATCTGCTTTATGTTGGGCGTGCTGGACGTATTGACCTGACTTTCGGTCAACGTTGACTACACTCATTAGAGTCATCACAACCAACAGGAGTAGCGACTATGGCCATTGGTCATTATGAGATTAAAAAAGCAAAGAATGGGCAATACCATTTCAATCTGAAAGCCAGTAATGGCGAAATTATTCTCACCAGTGAGATGTATGCCAGTAAAGCCTCTGCGGAAAACGGCATCGCATCAGTGCAGAGTAACTCCCCATTAGAAAGCCAATACGAGTTTAAGCATAACGCCAAAAACGAGCCATATTTCGTTTTGAAAGCAAAGAACCATCAGGTTATTGGTGTTAGCGAATCCTACAGTTCCGATACGGCCGCCAAAAATGGCATGGCCTCTGTGATGAAAAACGGCCCGACCACCACCATTAAAGATCTGACACTGTAATTTTTATTTTCGATAGTTTTTTCCGATACTTGTCCCTAAATCTGTTGCTTAAATCTTTTACGCAACACAATGCGCGGGGCGAATGACCGCGCATTTCTTCCACATATTGATCTAAATCATTTAAACCTGACAAAAGTTGTGCGATGACTGATTTTCAGGGGCGGCAAGGTTACAATCCTCGGCTTTTAGCCACCCCTATGGGCGTGGTTCTGACTTGAACTCAGACTGAGAGCCAACTATGTCGTCATCTGCACCATTATCAAATAAACCTTTTACACCTGAATTATTGTCCCCTGCCGGTACACTCAAAAATATGCGCTATGCCTTTGCTTACGGGGCGGATGCTGTTTATGCAGGCCAGCCGCGTTATAGCCTGCGGGTACGCAATAATGAATTCAATCACGAAAATCTGGCATTAGGGATCAAGGAAGCACATGCGCTAGGTAAACGCTTCTACGTGGTGGTGAATATTGCCCCTCATAATTCCAAACTGAAAACTTTTTTACGTGATTTGAAACCTGTGATTGATATGGGGCCAGATGCGCTGATTATGTCTGATCCCGGCTTGATTATGCTGGTGCGCGAAGCCTTCCCTGAGATGGACATTCATTTGTCCGTGCAGGCTAACGCCGTCAACTGGGCGACCGTCAAGTTCTGGCAGCAGATGGGCCTGACTCGCGTGATACTCTCCCGTGAGTTATCGCTGGAAGAGATCGCTGAAATCCGCGCGCAAGTCCCCGAAATGGAACTGGAAATCTTTGTCCATGGTGCGTTATGCATGGCCTATTCTGGTCGTTGCCTGCTATCGGGTTATATCAATAAGCGCGATCCGAATCAGGGAACATGCACCAATGCTTGCCGTTGGGAATATAACGTTCAGGAAGGCAGAGAAGATGAAATCGGTAACATCGTGCACATCCACCAGCCCATTGCGGTGAAGAATGTCGAGCCTACATTGGGTATCGGTGCACCGACTGACAAAGTCTTTATGATAGAAGAGGCCCAGCGCCCCGGTGAGTATATGACGGCCTCAGAAGATGAGCACGGCACGTACATCATGAACTCAAAAGACTTGCGGGCGATTCAACATGTGGAACGCTTAACGCAATTAGGCGTGCATTCGCTGAAAATCGAGGGCCGGACCAAATCATTCTATTATTGCGCCCGTACCGCGCAAGTATACCGCCGAGCGATTGATGATGCCGTTGCGGGCAAACCTTTCGATCCAACGCTGTTGACCACGCTGGAAGGTCTGGCTCATCGAGGCTACACCGAAGGTTTCTTACGCCGCCACGTGCATGAAGAGCAGCAAACTTATGACTACGGCTATTCTGTTTCAGAACGCCAACAGTTTGTCGGTGAGTTTACTGGCGTACGCCGTGATGGCTTGGCTGAAGTCGCCGTCAAAAACAAATTTTCGGTCGGTGACAGCGTTGAACTGATGACACCAAGCGGTAATATCCAGTTTATCCTCGACAGCATGCAGGATAAAAAAGGCCTGTCTGCGGATATCGCGCCAGGTAATGGGCATATCATGTATTTGCCGATCCCTGCCGATATTAATGTGGAATATGGCTTGTTGATCCGGAATCTGAACGGAACAAATAGCCGTAATCCCCATGATAAAGCGTAACGTAGCCTAATAAAAAATAATGCCATCGCTAAGATGGCATTTTTAGCAAATATTAGAATTAGATCACATCAATTATAATATCGTCGAGGTAGTATAGCTCGAGTACAATCAAGAACTAAAAAAGATTTAAAACAAGACTAGGAACCACCTCCTTGGCTAGCCCAATCTCCCTTGGGCTGGCCTTTTCTTTTTGGTTTTCATCCTACTGATTCTAAAGAATTTATCTCTAACCTCATTATTAATCAACCGAGTTAAGCGATTAACTAATAATAAGAAAAGTGCGCCCACAAGAATAGTCTGACCTTAAATAATAATTATTCCAGTTAGCTTAATATTCCAGTAAAAATAAAACCCATTCATTTTAAACCTAACAATCATTAATATTTTCAATTATTCTTGAAATAATCGGATATAGCCATAGCAGTCAAAGGCCGACAGTCTGTACACGAATCCCAGGTAAGTGAGCACGACTAACAAGCCCGAGACTTCATAGATGAAGGGTATATACTTTAACGCGATAACAGAATTTAACGCGATAACAGAAATGATATGGAGCAAGTTATGACTTCAACACCCTGCGCCCTTCTCATCTTAAACGGTAAAGAATCAGGTAATCTTGATGTCCGACAGGCAGTTAAAAACCTGCGGGAGGAAGGTGTAACGCTTCATGTTCGGGTCACTTGGGAGCAAGGTGATGCAAAACGTTATGTCAAAGAGGCCATAACACTGGGGGTTGATACCCTGATTGCCGGTGGTGGCGATGGGACGATTAATGAAGTCGCCACTGCATTGATGGCAATCCCCATCACCGATCGGCCTAATTTAGGGATTGTACCGCTGGGCACTGCCAACGATTTTGCCACCAGCTGCAATATTCCACTGCAAATCGACAATGCTATGCAATTGGCCGTCAAAGGCCGCGCCGTTGCTATTGATATCGCGCAAGTCAATGACGAACACTATTTTATCAATATGGCGACGGGAGGCTTTGGCACTCGTATCACCACGGAAACACCCGAGAAACTCAAAGCCGTGCTAGGTGGGGCTTCGTATTTTATCCATGGTCTGATGCGTATGGACGCCATAAAAGCCGATAGCTGCGAGATTCATGGGCCTGACTTCGATTGGGCGGGTGATGCATTGGTGATAGGGATAGGCAATGGTAGACAAGCGGGGGGTGGGCAGCCTCTTTGCCCCACAGCACTGATTAATGATGGCCAACTGCAATTACGCCTGTTGACAGCCGAAGAGTTACTGCCTGCTCTACTGACGAGTGTCTTTAGTGGTGAGAAAAACAAAAACATTGTTGAAGCTACCCTGCCGTGGTTAGAAATCACTGCACCTCACGACATTATCTTTAATTTGGATGGTGAACCCTTGTCAGGTAAGCATTTCCGCATCGAAATCCTCCCCAATGCTATCCAGTGCCGCCTTCCACCAAATTGCGAACTGCTCGGCTAGTGATCTCTTAGTGGGTTAACGACGGTTAGCCCATGATTTATTTCGATTTTACCTCCCCGCACTGCCAACAAAACCTCACAATGACCTGATTTCATTTGGGTACATTTCGCTCAATTCCATCCAATACCTTTCATTTCAAATCAATTTTCTTTTATTTTTAATCTTCACTTTGAAAGATTTATCTTTCAAAGTGTGATCTATATGCAATAAATAGATCTAAAAAATGATTAAGGTAGTTGCATGGCGATAGACAAGATTCTGAGGTTCGTTTTAATACTTCAGTATTTTGAAAACCATTTTAGCATGTGGTCTCTAAAATTTCTTTTCATAACAAAACCTTATAACAAAGGTTTATAAAAAACAGCCATAACCGCGATTACAGGAGAAATAGAATGATTGAACTTATAACCCATGGAGCCGAGTGGTTTATCGGACTCTTTCAAAAAGGGGGAGAAGTTTTTGTTGGTATGGTCACCGGGATTTTACCTTTACTGATCAGTTTGTTAGTCATCATGAATGCCCTGATCAAATTTGTCGGTCAGGATAGGATCGAACGTTTGGCACAGCGCTGCGCGGGGAATCCTATTTCTCGTTACCTGCTGTTGCCATTAATCGGGACTTTCGTTTTTTGTAACCCGATGACCTTAAGTCTCGGGCGCTTTATGCCAGAGAAATACAAACCAAGTTATTACGCAGCCGCTTCGTACAGTTGCCACTCCATGAATGGTCTGTTCCCACACATCAACCCAGGTGAGTTATTCGTCTTCTTAGGTATTGCCAGTGGCTTAACCACATTGGGCTTACCGCTGGGTCCGCTAGCCGTGAGTTACTTCTTGGTCGGGTTGTTCACCAACTTCTTCCGTGGCTGGGTAACTGACCTGACGACCACCATTTTCGAACGCAAAATGGGCATCAGTCTGGACCGTAACGTACAACTTTAATATGTAAATTAAATACATACTGTGTGGAGCAGATCATGAGTGAATTTATCCGGATTGAAAAAGGCGAAGGCGGTTGGGGTGGCCCATTAGAGTTGCCCATCGTCCCCGGTAAAAAAATTGTTTATATCACCGCAGGGACTCGCCCAGCGATTATCGACCGTATTAGTGAACTGACCGGCTGGGAAGCGGTGGATGGATTCAAAGAAGGTGAGCCGCCAGCGGATGAAATTGCAGTCGCGATTATTGACTGTGGCGGCACGCTACGCTGCGGTTTGTATCCAAAACGCCGTATTCCAACGGTCAACATCCATTCAACCGGTCAATCCGGACCGATGGCGCAATACATACTGGAAGATATTTATGTTTCCGGTGTCCGTGAAAAGAATATCCAGAAAATCAGTGGAACAGGCCAAGCATCGCCAACTGTTGCGCCAGCAGAAACCATGACGGCAGCAGCACCAAAAGCAGTGGAAAACACGGCAGCCAAAGCAGGACGTGATTACGACACCAGCAAAAAAATCACCGAACAAAGTGATGGCTTGTTGGCAAAAGTTGGGATGGGGATGGGGTCCGTTGTGGCGGTGTTCTTCCAGTCAGGCCGCGACACCATTGACACCGTATTGAAAACTATCCTGCCGTTTATGGCCTTCGTATCGGCATTAATCGGCATCATTATGGCATCTGGTTTGGGTGATTTTATTGCCCACGGCCTCACGCCATTGGCCAGTAGTCCAATAGGGCTCGTGCTCTTGGCACTGATTTGTTCCTTCCCACTGTTGTCACCGTTCTTAGGCCCAGGAGCCGTTATTGCACAAGTTATCGGCGTATTGGTTGGGGTACAAATTGGTTTGGGGAATATCCCACCACAATTAGCCCTACCCGCGTTGTTTGCGATAAATGCTCAAGCGGCATGTGACTTCATCCCTGTGGGTCTGTCATTGGCTGAAGCGAAGCAAGATACGGTGCGGGTTGGTGTGCCATCCGTATTAGTTGGCCGCTTCCTGACCGGTGCACCAACAGTGTTAATTGCTTGGGCTGTGTCCGCCTTTATCTATCAGTAACAGGTGCTAGGTCAGCCAGATTTATTGAATCGGTAAAACCGTAACGTAAAGATTTCTGTAAAAAATTCAACGGTTAAGGATGTACGTATGAATACTATTTATCAGACAACCATTACCAATATCGGCGACAGCGCCCGTGAGGCGCTGCTTGATGACATGCTCATCACCTTCCGCGAAGGGGCACCTAAAGATATTGAAGAGTTCTGTTTTATCCACCAGCACAGCACCACTGATGGGGAATTACAGGCAGGCAACATTATGGAATTGGCACAACAGCGCTATGTCATCACGGCGGTTGGCGAGGTTGCGACCCAAAATTTACGCGAATTGGGTCATGTCACCATCCGTTTCAACGGAGATGAACAACCTGAGTTCCCCGGTTCCATTCATGTGAACGGCCCGACACCCAGTGATATTCCTATCGGCAGCTCACTGAAATTTATTCGTTAATTGATTTATTAATTTATACCCAACGCCATTGACGCTGCGGCTAACACTGCTGCAGCGTCAAGAACCGCGGGTAAATGTGGAGGTGTATATGTCACAACAAGTAGCAGTAGTGATTGGTGGTGGACAAACTCTGGGCGCATTTTTGTGCCACGGTCTTGCCGAAGCGGGTTATAAAGTCGCGGTAGCAGATTTAAATTCTGATAACGCTCAGTTGGTCGCCGAACAGATTAATGCAGAGTATGGTGCTGATAGCGCCCGTGGTTTTCAGGTTGATGCAACCAATGAAAGCAGCGTAGAGATGCTGGCAAAAGCGGTGGATCAAAGTTTCCATCGGAGCGATTTGTTAGTCTACAGTGCAGGTATCGCGAAAGCCGCGCCGATCACTGATTTCCCGCTGGGTGATTTCGACCGTTCGTTGCAGGTGAATTTGGTCGGTTATTTCTTATGCGCTCGTGAATTCTCTCGGTTAATGATTCGTGATGGTCATGGCGGACGTATTATCCAAATCAATTCCAAATCAGGTAAAGTGGGCAGCAAACACAACTCCGGTTACAGTGCAGCGAAGTTTGGCGGTGTGGGTCTGACGCAATCCTTAGCATTAGATTTGGCTGATTACGGTATTACCGTGCATTCACTGATGTTAGGTAATTTGCTGAAATCGCCGATGTTCCAGTCACTGTTGCCTCAGTACGCTGCCAAGTTGGGTATTAAGCCAGAAGAAGTTGAGAAGTACTATACCGATAAAGTGCCACTAAAACGCGGGTGCGATTATCAAGATGTGTTGAATACCCTGCTGTTTTACGCCAGTGATAAGGCCAGCTATTGCACCGGTCAATCCATCAATATTACCGGTGGTCAAGTGATGTTTTAAGGTAGTAAAAGAGAAACCCGAATCACTGACTCGCACCGGTGATTCGGGAATTTCAATATGTGATTTAGGTCAATAAGTGCAGCTAACACCGCTGCGGCGTCAAGGGCAACGTAAAGGATTACTCAAAGCCATTGGCGTTGCAGCAAGGCAGCAAATGAATGAATCCCGATGAGCTGACATCAGTCAGTGATTCGGGTGAATGAGAGCAGCTAACACCGCTGCGGCGTCAAGGGCAACGTAAAGGGTTACTCAAAGCCATTGGCGTTGCAGCAAGGCAGCAAATGAATGAATCCCGATGAGCTGACATCAGTCAGTGATTCGGGTGAATGAGAGCAGCTAACACCGCTGCGGCGTCAAGGGCAACGTAAAGGGTTACTCAAAGCCATTGGCGTTGCAGCAAGGCAGCAAATGAATGAATCCCGATGAGCTGACATCAGTCAGTGATTCGGGTGAATGAGAGCAGCTAACACCGCTGCGGCGTCAAGGGCGAAGAGTAACGAAAATATGACTCCCACTTCAGCACTAATCAGCGTTGTCATCATCGCTTGGGTTCTACAAATTTTACTCGGTTGGTGGCAAATTACTCAGTTCAACCGCGCATTTGATCGCTTGTGCCAGAACAACCGCTCCGTCGGGGTGGGCCGCTCAGGTGGACGCTTTAAACCCAGAGTGGTGATGGCTTTAGCTTTTGATGAGAATATGCGGGTGCGTGACAGCATGATCATGCGGGGTATCAGTGTTTTTGCTCGACCACGCCCACTAACGCACCTCCACGGATTGCATCAACAGGATTTAATCCCAAATGTGATCTTCCCTACGGATACCGCATGCCAAACTGCACTATCGTTAGCGATTAAACCGAAATCATGATATTTTCATAATGAAAGTTATTCTTTTTCATGTGAAAGTTGTGCCTGAAAAAGAGGCAATGGAAATACTTGAGCAGGAATCGCTATGAAACCAAAGCAGCGGCAAGTTGCAATACTGGAATATCTCCAGCAACACGGCAAGACGGCAGTCGATGAACTCGCCTCCCACTTTTCAACCACCGGCACGACTATCCGTAAGGATTTAACCAGCCTTGAAAAAGAAGGGGCGGTTATCCGTACCTATGGCGGGGTAGTGCTAAACCGCGATGATGTCGAACAGCCGATTGATCGTAAAACCCATATTAATACCGACAAGAAAAAGCAAATCGCTCAAGCGGCCAGTAAGCTCATCAAAGATGGTGACAGTTTAGTTTTTGATGCGGGGAGCACCGTGTTACAAATGGTCCCGCACCTGACCAAATTCAACAATATTACGGTGATGACGAACAGCCTGCATATCGTCAATGAGCTGGTCGAGTTGAATAACGATCAAACTATTCTGATGCCCGGTGGCACGTATCGTAAAGGATCGGCGTCTTTTCATGGCAGTTTGGCCGAGTCTGCATTTGATAATTTTAGTTTCGATAAGCTCTTTATCGGTGCCGATGGCGTTGATTTAAAAGGCGGTGTGACCACCTTTAACGAGGTTTATCATGTCAGCACCGCGATGTGCCGCGCCGCCAGCCACATCATTCTACTGGTCGATTCCTCCAAATTTGGCCGTAAAAGCCCTAATGTCGTCTGCCCGCTCAGTGCCGTTGATACCCTGATTACCGATAAAGGGATCAGTGCTGAATATCTGCAGGCGCTGCAAGATATGGGCATCAATATCATTTTGGTAGATAAAAATGACTAACCCATTACTGACCTATGCCCGTGAAACACTGGAAATTGAGCTCACTGAAGCACAACGTCTGTTATCTCGCTTAGATGATAATTTTGTCCGTGCCTGTGAGCTATTGCTGGCGTGTACCGGTAAAGCTATCGTCTCCGGTATCGGCAAATCCGGTCATATTGGCAAAAAAATTGCCGCTTCATTGGCCAGTACCGGCACTCCCTCATTTTTCGTTCACCCCGCCGAAGCATTACACGGCGATTTAGGCATGATTGGTCCGCAAGATGTGCTGATTTTTATCTCCTATTCTGGCCGAGCTAAAGAGTTAGATTTGATTCTGCCGCTGCTGGCTGACAGCCACATTCCGGTGATCGCTATTACCGGCGGTAAAGCCTCGCCATTAGCGTTAAATGCTGCCTGCGTATTGGATATTAGCGTTGAGCACGAAGCCTGCCCGATGGGATTAGCCCCAACCTCCAGTGCGGTCAATACCCTGATGATGGGGGATGCACTGGCGATGGCATTAATGCGTTATCGTGGCTTTAACGCGGAAGATTTTGCGCGCTCGCACCCAGGCGGCAGCTTGGGTGCACGCTTACTCAACCGCGTCCATCATTTGATGCGAACTGGCGATCGCCTGCCAAGTGTTAATGAAACCGACAGCGTAATGGAAGCTATGTTGGAGTTGAGCCGTACTGGGTTGGGACTTGTGGCAGTGTGCGATGATAACCAGCGAGTGGTCGGGGTGTTCACCGATGGTGACTTACGCCGCTGGCTAGTAAAGGGTGGTACCTTGCAACAACCGTTAGCTGGTGCCATTACTCGGCCCGGTTTCCGATTACCTGAGCAATGGCGTGCCGGTGAGGCTCTGGAAGCCCTGCATCAGCATCATATCAGTGCTGCGCCAGTGGTTAATCTGGAAGGAAAACTGGTCGGTGCGATTAATCTGCATGATTTACATCAGGCAGGCATCAGCTGATACCTACCCTTTTCAAGATGCAGAGGGACAGCATTTGTTTGCTATTTATCTGCAGTTAGCTATTCACCTGCATCTTGGAGCCTATTCTCGCCAAATCAGCGCCAATTAGGGTCTTGCTGTAACTGATTCTTCAGCATGGCCTGAATCACCTCATCAGGGTGGCCCAGCCATTGGTAGGTCGCAAACTGGCTGGGGTTGTCCATCGCTTGCGGTTTGTTGTCCACCGTGATTCGCATTCCCCAAGCTTGCCAGACTTGCTTTTTATTCTGGCTAAATGCTACCCACATAAAATTGTTGCTGCAGTCATGAGGTTTGCAAATTCTACCGACCTTATACGGCTTCCCTTCCCAATGGATGATCTCATATGGCCCTGATGTCCCGATGCCTTTGCGCGCCCATGCTGGGAGGTTTTTCTGGCTCTTGGTCATTTTCTGCCAGCTATTCTTATAAACAGGCTGCTGCAACAGATCTGCCGTCGTCGGCAGCGGTTTAACCGGGGCTGGCGTAGGTGAAGTCACGGCGGATGGCGCGGAGACATCAGGTGGAGTGGAAACAGCAGGTGTTGCACTGACTGGCTGCGCGAAGGCCCAGGAATGGACACTGAGTATCGCCGCAGCAACAAGACAATGGCGGGTTTTACGACCTTTCATTATCGAAATCCTTATGATCTGATTATCTACTCGTCAGGGTATTGAATGCTCGCCCTGTGTTACTGATTTGCAGGTGTAGAGTGTGTTTGCCTGTCTATGACCACCAATGGAGGGAAAAGTTGATCCATAGCACGAATTTTCATCCTAATTCCAGTTATACCATAATCTGTATGACAGCTTGAGTTAAGCTATGAACCAGATGATTATTAGAAGGCCGCACCATGCTAACCTATGAGTTACCCGAAGCACCCAAGAAGCTCTATTACTCTGCTGCGGATGCCCATCCACTGAGCAAACTTGAGAGCGATAAAATCATCCAGATGGTCCTCGATCTGGATATCGCCAACTCAGACAATGAGCACTACATTTCTGGTTGGATGGGGCTAAACAACGTGGTGGTGGTGCGAAATTATCAGAATAAGCGCGGTACCTCCAACGGTTTTCTGGTGAATAAAAGTGACCGATACCGGTTGAGTATTCAATCGATTGAGTTTCGCATTCCTAAAGTGGTGCTGTGGATGAGTTTTCGCCGCAAGCCACGCACCATGGAGCTGATTACCTACGAAACATTGGGCGATGAACCCAGCGGTATGCAGCAATACCGTAATATCCTCGATGAAGCACTGCGCGAACAATTAGATGCTGATTGGCGTGATCTGAATGATTATCTCGGGGCTGCTTGTTGGCAGCTAGAAAACGGTGCACCGCTTTGGCGGCAAGCGCAGCAAGAAATAACCTCAGATGCCATTAGCCAGCTAGCTTCAGCCAAAATTTTCCGCACTAAATCTTTGCAGGCTGATGGGGATTATGCTGGTTTTTGGGCTGGTGAGTATTTCTTGGCTGTTAGGCAACCCACCGCCACAAATCCGTTCCCTGCAATACAGATTTCTTGGCGTGAAGATGAAAAAGACATCGGCAGTTATCAGTTTGATCAGATAAACGATGAAGCAGGGAATGCAAAATTCTTACTGTGTATCCGCCCGCGTAAAGGTGCAGACAGTTACCTGCTAAATCGTTTTGATGCACATCATCTACAACGCGCCATCGCGATGTTTGCGATGATGCAGCGCTATTTATTAGCGTGATCCATTGGCTGCCACCGGATAGGCAGCCAGCGAATAAGTCCCGATGAGCTGACTCAAGTCAGTGATTCGGGCGCGTGAGTGCAGCTAACAACCCTACGGCTTCAAAACAAAATTATCCCCAAAGTCATTGGAGCCGCAGGTAGGCAGCCAGCGAATAAGTCCCGATGAGCTGACTCAAGTCAGTGATTCGGGCGCGTGAGTGCAGCTAACAACCCTGCGGCTTCAAAACAAAATTATCCCCAAAGTCATTGGAGCCGCAGGTAGGCAGCCAGCGAATAAGTCCCGATGAGCTGACTCAAGTCAGTGATTCGGGCGCGTGAGTGCAGCTAACAACCCTGCGGCTTCAAGGACGAAGGGGATCACCACCACTCATGAAAATGGTGAACCGGCCCCACCCCACTCCCCACCTCTAGAGAATCAGCCTGCTCCAATGCCCCTTGCAGATAACTTTTGGCTGCTTCGACAGTTTCAGCCCAATTCCCATACCGTGGCCGTAATGCGGCGAGCGCGGCTGATAAGGTGCAACCTGTGCCGTGAGTGTGCCGAGTGTTGATTCTACGGCTGACAAAACGCTGTTCACCTTGTGCGGTAAATAGCCAATCTGGGCTATCTTCGCCACATAGATGCCCCCCTTTCATTAATACGCTTTGGCAGCCCAACGCTAATAATGCCCGCCCTTGTTCACGCATCTGTTGTTCATCGCTTGCTGGCTGGCAGTTCAGTAACGCCGCGGCTTCTGGCAAGTTAGGCGTAATCAAGTCAACCTGTGGCAGCAATTGCTCGCGCAGTGCGGCCACCGCGTCGGAGGCCAGTAACGGATCACCACTCTTCGCCACCATGACGGTATCTAATACGACAAACGCAATTGGATATCGGCGTAACTGCGCAGCAACGATGTCGACGATTTCAGCATTGGCTAACATGCCGATTTTGGCGCTATCAATGCGGACATCGTTCAGTACAGAATCCAACTGAGCCGCGACAAATGCCGGTTCGATAGGATAGACCGATTGCACACCAGTGGTATTTTGCGCCACCAACGCGGTGATAACACTGGTGCCATACGCTTGCAATGCCGAGAAGGTTTTTAGGTCAGCTTGAATACCCGCGCCGCCACTGGGGTCTGTTCCAGCAATGGTCAGTGCATTAATGCGCGTCATGAATATGTCTCCATACTCAAGCTGATCGACGACGGGTTAATAGCGATAAGTGAAACAAAAGCGGCAGGTTGGACGTTCATATTCCTCCTAACCGGCGGTCAAGAAGGCGGAACCTTTTGGTACCGTGACTTCCCTACGCTGGCATTATCCAGATCAGGTTATACGGGTATTTCTCAGCCAAGCCACTTTTGCGGCAGGCACCCCGAGTCAAATAAAATCAAATAGTTGCGATTAACGTTCCGTTAATCCCTGCTCAGGATAATGCCAGCGGGAAGTCCAACAAACAAGCTCTAAAGTCTGTACGAGTCCCACAATGTGCCCCAGTTTGTATCCCAAGTGATTAATTAAGCGGGGCAGAACAGATGCCAAAAAGCCGCGGCTTTTTTAGCATGCCTCTCTCGACAGTCACCCGCTTCAATTTAGGACTCTTCGGAATAACGATTACCGCTCATGGGCACCTCTCTTTTAAGTCATCTTAAATAACGCTGAGGTATAAGTTAAACCCTTGGCGATTTAGCTCAGGGCTTTTGAAGAAACTATTGAGTAATGGCAAATAGCATTCCCATTGCACCAATAAAAATAAGTACAATGCCTAAAATCAGTTTACCTCTGGTGGCCGAATTAATAACTTTACATAAAAAACATCGTCTCACCTTCCTATCCATAATAATTTCGCTCATTGTTAGCGCCTCAACTTTCCGATATCTAAAACCTGATATGAATTTAATATCAATTGTTTTCAAAAGAAAGAAACATAGTCTTAACCAAACTTAATTAAGAGTTAATCTTTTGTTTTAATTGATTAAATCAACATTCATCAGTGTGTAAAATCCAACTGGAATTCTGTTCCTAACACGCCATCACTCCAGTGACTTGTTTGTTTATCTATAAATTAGAATATTTTTAATACTGTAGATTAAATATAATAATATATGTTCACTAGAGTTATTCGACGATCAGTTAAAGATAATATCGGCAGTTGCAGAGGCGGTAACGTTACCAACAGGTAATGTGTCGCCACCGGAACATAGTCGCCAAATGAGTTCATTTGAGAAAGTTTCGCTAGATTCACCCGCATTGATTGAACCTAATTTTAATGGTTCGCCATTAAACTTCAGACCTTGCGTGAGATTACATGTTCCAGCGCCTGTCACTCCCGTTATTTCACCTGTGATATACCCTCCTCCCTCATTGAGAGATAAACGGGTTGCTTCACTGCCATAAAGCCCTGAATTAGCCTGAAATTTTATATTAATATTAGCAGCAGGATTCGCGCTATTTTGGGTGCATCCCACCTCCAGATTATCCTTCACTAGTTCTAGTTCAGCCCCAAAAGTCGAATTATGTTCTACTTCGCCAAAGTTGATCGACTTATTAATACTGATCGAGCATTGCCGTGTGGAAACTTTAACCTGATGGCCAGTAAGAATACTATCCTTCGTAGCACTCGATAATGCACTGCTACTAAAATACATCTCAGGAATGGGGTATATTCCATCTTGCTGGGTCCCATCGGTGATAATGACCCAATGGCCCGTTATTGTTCCATTGCGGACGCTATATTCCTCGAAAAAAGGTGATGCCGGGACTCCCCGAGGTGATAAACACCAGGCAGAATTTGGCGGCGTTGCCGCTGCATTTCCAGATCCTGAGATTATCCCCTGAACGCCCGAATTGCCAAAAGTTCCACTCATGGTTTCTGATGAGCCACTATTTAACTTATAAGTCATAGTGAAAGATGCCTGCGGTACCAAAAAAATTCCTTGAGCAATCTTATACCCTTGTACTCCACCAACATCACTTAGGGCGGTGTTATTAACGCAACCCGTGGTTTCAGGAATTCCCGCGCCCGTGATGGCAACAAGACCGTAATTTGGATTGAGCATAATATAGTAGCCATCAAAACTGGCGGAAATACTCTGATTAAAGGCTGGACCTGCCCATTGTTGGCTACCACTACCAATTTCAATGATAGTTGCCTGTAATGGCATAATAACGCCCAATGACAGCAGACAAAGCCCTATTCGTAACCGCGTAAAACCCGTGGTACTTATTTTATCTGTCACTGTGTTTACCCCTCTATTGGGTGAATTCTCGGTGCTCAACATGTTAAACCTCACAACGTAATGGCAAATGACGTATCGGATTAGCCGCTGATGGGGCAGGGGTGTTCGCCAAACTGAACGATACATTGCATTGCTGGCTAGTATCCCCTCCCCACTTCACTTTTAGACGACCACTTTCTGGTAGCCCGCTGAGATAGACCTGCCCAGCATCTCCAACAATGCTGGTATTCGGCTCTTCACCCGCGCTCCCTTCAACGGAAACCACGGCACCAAAAGGTATTAATCCGCCGCTTTTACTCAAAGTAACCAATACTTGATAACCGACACGTGTTGCAAAGTTAGCCTTAACCACTGCACCTTTAGTTGGGTAGAGATTTTGGCTTGACTGCGTTATGTCAACCCCCTCAGGTAGGGTTGCCGGATCCAGGCTAATATTATTACGCTGATAGTTTGAGAGATAAGGCACAACCGCATAACCACGACTGTCCACCTGATTATTGCCGCTCATCACCTTACTTCCTCTGGCGCCTGGCGCACTGACTAATGCAACGGTATCGCCCAAAGGTTGGCTCAATGTGACCCCGTCGGCATGTGCCACCACCCCGCCGCTAGCATTCATATTCACCGCGCGATAGCCACTACCATAGCTATATCCCATATTCGCCATGCCCTTGCTGCCACGGTAACCGGTATTCACAGACCCCATGTCACTGCTGCCGTCGTTAGACCAGCCTTGTGTCACATTGTAAGAAAGACGGTCATCCATCGATGTTCCGTTAATACCCGCCTGATTCTGAACACTACCTTGGTTGTTATTTGTCATCTGATAACTGGCGAAGCTACGGTTAGCCAGTGATGAGCCACTCAACAAACTTAATGGAACTTGAACGTTCATGGATAACTGCCTGTTTTCCGGCCAGCTATTGTCCCCTTTAATGCGGTCAATACTGTAATTCATGCCGTAAGTCACCCCGTGATAGCTGTTGCTATAGCCCGCAGTAAGGTTGTTATTGACCTTACCGTTGTCCCAATAGTTATCCCGCATCCCAGAGACATATAGCGACCCGAAGTCCCCCATATTCTGAGACAAACGTAACTGGTAACTATTGCGCTTACGGTCTTGTGACCAAGGCAACTGATCGTCGCGTAATTGGTAGCCATTGTTGTTAACATCGGAAAAACTGTAATAATTACGGGTCGAGTAGCGCATAGTCGCGACATCAATTGATGTGCCGGTACTGGCAATATTTTTGGCATAGCGCAACCGATATGACTCCCCTTTTTGCCGCTCATCCACGTCCTTCAGCTTAGCGTTCGACTGAGTGACATCCGCAGACAATGCACCAAAGTTCCCTAAAGACAACCCGCTCCCCACCACGCTTGAGAAGTAATCATCTGCAACCAGTCCACCACCGTACAGCGTGAGATTATAGGGCAGGCCATAAACCAGCGTGCCGAGTCCAAAGGTTGACTCCTGAGAACCCACAGTGGTACTGCCATTGTATTTCCCACTGGTCAGCTCATACTTAAATGCTCCAGGACGTAACATTACCGGCAGTGTTGAATAGGCGACAGTCTGGGTGCGAACGGAGCCATCAGCTTCCGTTATCGTTACTGTCAAATCACCTGAAGAACCACTCTGCCCCAAGTCATTTAGCGTAAACGGGCCTGGTGCAACATAGGTTTGATACACAATGTTGCCATTCTGCCTCACGGTTACCCTCGCATTACTTTGTGCAACACCAGAGATAACCGGAGCAAAACCACGCAGATTGTTAGGCAGCATCTCTTCGGTTGAGTTAAGTTTGACGCCACGGAACGGAATGCTGTCAAAAACATCCCCACCACTGCTACTTTCACCTGCCAATATTTCAGAATGCCAGGGCTGGATATCCCGCTGCAGATAGCTATTGATAAACTGGGTGTCCTGCGTACTTTCACCTGCACGATTATCGCCATTCGTCGTATTCCGGCTATGGGTAATCAGGCTGCGTAAACGCCAAGCATCAAAGTTCAATCCCGCCCGTAAGTTGGCAAAGAGGCTTGTTTGCTCTGATGTTCCCAACTCTGATTGGGAAGAACGCCGGCTGCGGCTGCCGTTCAAGTTATAATTCAGCAAAAATGCCGGAATCCCTTGATTCCACAACGAGGGGTCAACCTGATTGCTACTATTTGGCTGCATTGCGACTTGAGGGATACTGATATCCAGCCGCAACTTGGCCAGCGATAATTGCACCTGCGCATGAGGAATCAGGGCGGGCAAATCCTCCACTGGCTTATCCAGTGGTAAATTTGAGAATGTCGGCAGTGCACTGGTATTCACGCCTAACTCATTCAGTAACGCAGGCGTGAGAAGTGGCTCAACCTTATTCCGAGAACCTTTTTGGAAAGTAATTGTTTGCTCACCGTGCTCAATCTGATTAACAAATATCGTCACCAGATAAGCCCCTTCAGGCACCTGATCGGCAGCCTCAAACTGAGTCAAATCCACTTTTTCAGACTGCTCTTGATCAAGCATTAGCAGCCCGGCATCAAAATAATCCCGGCCCCAAGCAGGCAGAACAGACGTAAGTAATATCGCACCCGTCAATATGGGTGAGATTTTTATCCCATTAACGTGCCGTTTCATAATATTTAGCTCAATCTGGTTTATCTGTTTTGCCAATACACAAAATTGGAATTAAAAACATATGATTAACCAGCAGTTAAAATAAGTTTGTCGGTAAACTGGATATCAATATCGAGATGAGCCAGTAAGTGATTTTTGTTGTTGTAACGGCGTATTCCATGCTGACTCATCAAGCAATTGCCACTCAACTGGCCCCTTTGTACCCGCAGGCAAGTTATAGCGTTGCTGTCCTTTTGGTGGAACCATCAGACGCATAGCCGCATTATCAAACAAATAGTTACCCACTTTTAACCGAGAAAATGTCAACCAAAACGGCGTTGGGTTTTCAGCAACCAGCGTATTACCTTCCAGATGGAAGCGTAGTTGTGAGGCAGCACCTGCCACCCCACTGTCCGGCAGACTGGAGGGGCGGTAAAAGAGTTTAAGATTACTGACAACAGCTAACGTTAATTGACCGCCGTTTTGCGCCATATTCGCAGGTGTCGATGGGATAGCCTTGGTAGCAATATAAAATACTGACTCCCTATCCTGTGCTAACTCCCCTCCGGTACGCCGAATACGCAAGGTCAAATCACTATTAGGCTCTAGTCGTTGCAGCGGCGGAGTGACAATAAAGGGCATCGGAGTAACGGCTTTGCCCTGCGGTGCAACGCCGCCAGTTTGAGGATCCATATTCCGAATCCAAGATTGCATTAAAAAAGGCTGATCACTTTTGTTATAGACGGTTAATGCAACACCCTGACTGGCATTTTCCGGGTAAATAACCCGCATCACATAAAAGGAAATACCCTTAAGTTCAGCCTGATTTGCGCTCACCGATAAACTATTGAGCATCAGTAAGCTCCCTATCATTATTAATGACAGGCGAGTCCAGAAAATTTTCATTTACTCTCCAGGAATTATGGCGGTAAATATTCGCATTTCGACGAGAGGATCCCGTAATCGGTAATCACTCGCCAGTCAGCCATTACCAATGGTGAAATAGCTGGATAAACTTGATTACTATGAGGAGCAATCATTGCTGGGTGCTTCTCGAAACTAACGGCGCGATGATTAATATTCAATTGCCCCAGCGTTAAATAATAAGGTGTAGGATTTTCTACACGGATACCCTCAGCGACTTGGGTAAATTGTAATTTGCAATAAGCGTCTTCCGGGGTCATATTCAACCCATCGGGGCGATAGAACAGCTTAATCAAAAAACGAACTCCCATTGATAGCTGAGCCTGCTCTGTTAACTCAGAGGCTTGAGCAGGAATCGCCAGAACAGATAAATAAAATACCGATTCATTTTGCTGCGATAATGTTCCTTCATTCTGGCGTATAATACGCAGCAAATTACGGCTATTAGGCTCCAGCCGAAATAATGGTGGTGTCACGATAAAAGGTGCTGCTTGCTTATTATCTGGATCCAGTTGAACCAGAGACTGAATTAAATAAGTTTTATCGCCATCATTTTTAACCAGAACAGTGCGCGCCTGATCAGTTTCATTAAATACGACCCGCGTTTGTCCAAGGCTTATTCCGCCATCAGCAGCAAAAACGAAATTTCCCCAGAAGCCAAGGAGTAAGCAACTAATCAGTTGCAGGCCTCGGAAACGAAAGGCTCGAATCATAATGCGCTCTTAATCGTAAAGAAAATTGAAGGTAACTCGAGCAATGAGCTTACCGGCGGTTGGGTTACAGCCCCCCGAATCAATACAGGATACCCCAGCGGAAAATGCCATAGCGGCTCCTGTGGCTGGCGGAACTATTCCTTGAAATTGGAGCTTGTCACCATGGCTAACGGTATTCATGTTTTGAGTTAGCAGCACACCAACCCCTTGAGCGTCTGAATCAGCGTCACGAAACAGCCATTTACCATCATTACCATCACCCTTCCCAGTGACCTGGATAACAGGTTTTTGGCTACTAGGTGCTGTCCCGCTGCAATTTTGTACTTCCAGAGAGAAAGTATTGGATTCAGCCACGGTTCCCGATAACAACGAGCTTGTCTGGACACTCCCCAAATGCAAAACCTCTTGATCTAGCTTAATTTCGCAAGTTCCAGGGACAATGGTGGCACGGAAATCCACTGTTTCAGCAGCTTGTACCGGCAGAGCGACTATACCGATGAAAAGGCTCGCAGAACCCGCATTACGGCACCACTTTAGTAAAGGCATCGATACCTCCAAGATCGTTGATCACCCGCCAGCGGATCTCCCCTTGTTTAACTTTGGTCGGGAAGATATGGCTACTGAAAGGGGCAATCATACTGGCTTCGGGGCGTGCCAAAGATAGCGCCTCTCCGGCAAAACTGATGCCAGCAAAATTAATAAAATAGGGTGAGGCGTTATAAACCTGTAATCCCTCTTTCACTCGGGTAATTTGTAGGTTCTTATGGGCATTGGCGACTGTCGGGGCTAATCCAGCAGGGCGATAAAATAGCTTGATGACGTTCGCAACGCCCAGTTTTACTTCACCACCAACGCTTTGTTGCTGATCTTCTCCTGTTCCTGCAACACTACTGGGTATAGCCCGAGCATTAATATAGAAAACCGATTCACGATCACTGGGCAAAGCCCCGCCTTTAGCAGAAATCCGAATTTGGTTGCTACTATTTGGTTCGAGTCGAAATAAAGGAGGAGTAACCAAAAAAGGGGCAACTCCTTTCCCATCAATAGAAGTGCTGACAGTGGTCTGTACCAAATAAGGAGCATCTGGTTGCGTATTGCGCAAGGTCAGTGAAACACTCGATGCACCCTGTGGGTAAATTAGCCGAGTGGCACTAATACCAAATCCGCCAGCCTGAACGGTTTGACTGGCAGTCAAACCAACAAATATTAAAGACAGTGTGCGAAATAAAAATTTCATTACTCAAACTCCTCTTGCCTGATGGCAGGGAGTTATCATCGCCTGCCATCAGAAATGGTTAGTTATAAACGAAGCTAAATGTAATTGGCGCACTAATCTTTGTATTTTCGATGGCCGATATATTAGTGGTAGCCAACGCGGCACTTAAGGAAATCGATTTTTCAAAATCTCCAGGTGCCGGCGTACTACCCGCAGTCCCAACAAGAATAGAGTCTCCACTTTGTAGGATGGTGCCTTCATGTTTGACCATGACACCAACACTAGAGCTATTATCGCTGTTAAAGATATTGTTACTGCCACCGCTCAGTGTTGAACCCGAAATACGCAAGCTCGCAGTATCATCCTCCGCCGACGGTTTCCCACAATTCATCAGTCTCACATCAAAATTTTGTGCCGTCGTATCAATAAAAGTATCAGCGGCAGTGAAAACGGCTGCTGTGTGGTTATTCAAATTCAATCGGTCAGTGACCGAGACATCACAGGTTGCAGTTACGATGCTAGCCTCTATTGTTATCATGGCATTACGACCAGATTCTGCGGCAAAAGCCGTTCCAGTCGAAGCCAACAATAACAATGCGGCAGGTGATAAAGTTAAAAGTGTTGTACGCATGTATTTATTCCTCTAGTGACACGTTGATTAGGGATTTGAGTATGTTCTAGAGAAAGCTAACCATTTAGTGATTTAGTCTAATTAAGGTGGAGTTAAGACTCTTCAGGTTTATCTTCAATAAAAATAAACTTGTAATTTGTTGATTTTAAATATATTTAACTTCACTCTTAAATGTATTGTTTAATACAGACAATACAGAATATCAGTCCGAATATGTTTGAAACATGACAGTTAAATCCATCAATTGGGGTTATATGCTGAAGTCAGTTACCTGAGATAGCCCAGCTTTGTGACTGCTATCTTTTCAGGTTCCCTAACCCAAATAGACAGCATAAAGGCAATTAACAGATAATGGAGCTTGCACATGACGATCTCCTCCAAGGGACATAATCTGTATGAAGGAATGAATGATTCGCGTTGACGGGTTACTTACAGGAGGCTGAGCAGCAATAATATCCTCAGTATGTTAATAGACCACTATTTCTAAAAGGATAACTCTAGCGATCTCCTAAAACCTTAGAGCAGTACACATAGGGCATGGTTTTAGTCGAAATATAATAACTTCCGTTACGATTTTTAGTGAAGAAAGCAGCCATCGGATGATCATCAACTAAATAAAACTTCGATAGCATCAGCTCTGAAAATAAAGATTCATTCACATTATTAGTTTCTGTCACCCAATTTCTTTTCGATATTAGTAACAAATCATCATTAATTGCTGTTACATCAAAAAAGGTTCTACGACTTATCGTGCCTATCTTCTCATTATTTTTATAAACAACGCCATCAATATAGACAATTCCATTATTATTATTCATAGAAAATTCGACCATAAGTTTTGTCATTAGACCCAGTTCTTTTCTATGAATGGTCAGATTCGCATTACAATTAATTACATCACTTTTACAATATCTAACCTTTAGCAGTAAAAATGAAACAAAATAGACAAACACGATAGACATAATTATTTTAAATATGAAATAAGTTTTATTCACAAGAGCAATGTCGTTCATCAAAAAAACCTTATCATTTTAATTTATTTGTTTTTATGGACACTTAAAAATAGTTATTCTTATTTTTTTCAATCCAAAGATATAGCCCTTGATTATTAATAACATTTATCTTTTTCATAACATTTCGCTTATGAGTGCTAATGGTTTTCTCACTTAGATTCAGTAAAATAGAAGCAGTCTTAGTGGTAATACCATTATAAAAAAATTCGCAAATTTTTATTTGAGTTGACGTTAATTTAATAACTCCACGATTATTACAGATAACATCATGCCCGTGGCCATGCTTTAGCATATTAGCGATTGTAGATTCAACTTTATGGCTTAATTGATTAACACTGTCATCTCTAAAAATAACCACTTCCGAAGTAAGTTCTCTTGCCATATGTTTTTTATCTCTAATTTCAAGAGTAACGCTGACATTCTCACAAAAGGATATAGCGATAAAGCTATCATCAGTTTCATTGCCAAGACTCGTAGTCTTAACCAATAAACAATTTTTAAGATGGCTCTTAAATAAATGATACAGCCCATACGAGAAAAAATTATTGTGATCAGATATAGTTATTATGCAGCGCATAAAAATGTACTCTTTATTTGAATTAAAAAATCAGAGCAGCAATTAAAACATAAGCTATAAAATAATATAAATCATAAGGTCTTAATTAAAATTTATTAATGAAATCATGCAGAGAACCCCATACCAAAGCGTCACAGACTAAAAATAACACATTGAAATATATGAAAATTATTTGATTTTATTACATGGAAGTTTCACTACAACTGTAGGTGAAAGGTGGGCTTTAGTTGAGCAGAATCTAGCCCAGTTAAGACTTAATTAAGACTTGGTTAATATTCAGAATAATGAATATCACCTTTAAAATAAGCAATAACGATATAGGGTATAATAAAAATGCTTAAACATCTCTAATTAAAATAGTCAAGAACATGCTGACATTTAAGCAATACACCCAATAAATTAATCCTTATTACATAGAAAACTCGCCACATTATTAGACTCAATAATATAATTATTATTGTTAATCCTATAAATAGAAATCAAGAGATTACTCCCTACTTGGGACATAAAACTAGGTAGCATCTGCTCAAGGTCAGTTCGGCTCACTTCGTCTGAAAGACTGATCTCAATGCCAGTAAAAGTCAGAACCGTTTTATTATCAATATCAGAGATATTAAATAGTGTCTTCCTAGTTAATTGATAGGGTATATTATTATTAGTAACAACTCCATTTATTATCATATAGCCATTTTTGCTATATAGATTTATTTCAACATTAGACTTGATGTTAAAATTTTTACTATACGTATAATGTACACCATGGCAATTTAGTTTTTTATTGTTATTGTCCACTAAAAAATAAGCATAGGCAATAGCGGAAACAATCATGATGACTGATATAAAAATCAGTAATATGTATTTAGTATTTAATTTCATTAAAACCACCATGATTGACGAATATTTCAGTTCTACAATTATTCTTCTTACTATAATTAACTTCAAACTGACAAGAAATGACTGATATTGTAGGATGTCTTATTGTATAGTTTAAGTAAATATAAGGGTAAGTATTACACTCTAATGATTGACCACTTAGGAACGTGTTAATTTTCTCCTGACTTTCCAAGTTATGCAAATCAGTGCTGGTGAATATACTGCACCCATCAATTTTTGATAAAAATGTGAAGTTTTTAGGGTAGTCGATTATACGCTTAGGAATACTTTTATGGATAAAATAAAGTACAGCACTAAATAAAATCAAAACAGATGCGGATAGCAATACTATATTATATCTGTTTTTGGTTACTATTTTCTTATCTTGTTGCTGAGGGGCAATATTCTCGACAATAATTTCATCATCTTCAGGGGTTGGGTCAATCTCAACTTCGCATTCTGCAACTTTAGTGACTGTAAAGATAAACCCTTTTCCTCTTACAGTCGTGATAGTTTCACCAGACAACCCGATATCCTGCAATGCTTTACGTAATAATGAAATGTTTTGATACAGAGTATTCGGTGTGACATTCACACCATTATCACCCCAAGCAATTAAATACAAATCACTTTGCGATATTATCACACCAACTCTATTAACAAACGCCTCTAGTAATTGTGCTGTTGGCACGTTGAGTTTAATGCGAGCACCACCCAAAGAGGATAAGAGGGTACCACTTTCTGGGTAAAATGAAATATTATCATTTATAGTATAACATTTACTCATGCCAATTATTTCCAATGATACGTATCAAAAATTTATTATAGATAGCCAGCAATAATAATCAATAAAAGAGAACATTGCGACGGCAAATCTACCAAGGGTTAATTTTGTAGATATTCCATAATAGCCTTCCTCTTTTTTCGAGAACGTAATTTGCTTTTTCCGGCCGTGAAGATCAATGATGCATTCATACAACCGCAAAGCAGGACCGCTAACAGGCTGTGTCTTAGAGGTATAATCGAACCATGAGCATTAAGATTCGTCAGTATCAGGAAAGTGACCGCCCTTTTCTGCGTACCTTATATCTGGCATCGCGGCAAGAAGCTTTTAGTTGGCTGGATGGTGAGCAGTTTCGTTTGGAAGATTTTGACCGTTCTACGCTAGGTGAAACAATTTTGGTCGCCATTGACGGTGATCGGCACGTGGGTTTCGCTTCAATTTTTATGCAGGAGAGTTTTCTGCATAACCTCTTTGTGGATCCGCAAACTCAGCATCTCGGGGCAGGCAAAGCCCTATTACAAGCAGCACAAGCGTTATTTACCAGCCACGGTTCACTCAAATGTCTGGCAAAAAACCAGCGAGCGTTGGCGTTTTATCAAAAACAGGGGTGGGTGGCAATTGCTACTGGCAGGAGCAACGACGGCGACTACGTTTTAATGCATTGGCATAATGAAAAGCTCTAATAAGCTCAAGGGGGCTCCTCTAACAAATTTCCTGCGGATACCAATTATTTGGCTAAGAAACAAAAAAGCCCGCAGTTACGCGGGCTTAGCGATATTTAGTACTTTTACGTGCAGGCTGTTGCCAGACGCGAAATCATTCCCACTCGATAGTCGCAGGGGGTTTTCCACTGATATCGTAAACGACACGTGAAATGCCATTCACTTCATTGATGATACGATTTGAAACACGCCCTAAGAAGTCATAAGGCAGGTGCGCCCAATGAGCTGTCATAAAATCAATGGTTTCAACCGCACGCAGCGAAACAACCCAATCATATTTACGGCCATCACCCATCACGCCGACAGAACGAACAGGCAGGAACACGGTAAAGGCTTGGCTGACCTTATTGTAGAGGTCCGCTTTGTGCAGCTCTTCGATAAAGATAGCATCGGCGCGGCGCAGTAAATCGCAATACTCTTTTTTCACTTCGCCAAGGACGCGGACACCTAAGCCAGGACCTGGGAATGGATGACGGTACAGCATGTCATACGGCAAGCCCAATTCCAGACCGATTTTACGCACTTCATCTTTAAATAATTCTTTCAGTGGCTCTACCAGCCCAAGTTTCATTTCTTTCGGCAAGCCGCCCACATTGTGGTGCGACTTAATCACATGCGCCTTACCGGTAGCAGATGCAGCTGATTCAATCACGTCTGGATAAATCGTACCCTGTGCCAACCACTTAACTTGCTCTTGCTTGCAAGCTTCTTCGTCGAAAAGCTCAACAAACACGCGACCAATGATTTTGCGTTTTGCTTCAGGCTCGTCCACGCCCGCCAGTGCGGCAAGGAAACGATCTTCTGCTGCAACATGAACAATATTCAGGCCAAATTTATCGCCGAACATTTCCAGCACTTGATCCGCTTCGTTTAAGCGCAGCAGGCCGTTATCGACAAACACACAAGTCAGGCGCTTACCGATCGCACGGTGCAGCAGCATTGCGGTCACAGATGAATCAACACCGCCGGACAAG
Source organism: Yersinia massiliensis (assembly GCF_003048255.1). NCBI lineage: Bacteria > Pseudomonadati > Pseudomonadota > Gammaproteobacteria > Enterobacterales > Yersiniaceae > Yersinia > Yersinia massiliensis. Next base: position 1,264,521 of record NZ_CP028487.1, on the reverse strand, counting down.
CCGAGGATCACATGGTCTTCACCGATTTGTTCACGCAAGCGGACAATCGCATCTTCGATAATCGTTGCCGGCGTCCACAGTGCTTCGCAGGCACAGATATCGAGAACAAAGCGCTCAAGCAGACGTTGGCCTTGCTTGGTATGCGTGACTTCTGGGTGGAACTGCACGCCATAAAAATGCTTTTCTTCGTTGGCCATAATGGCAAACGGGCAAGTATCGGTACTGGCAACCGTCACGAAATCGGATGGAATAGCAGTGACTTTATCACCATGGCTCATCCACACATCGAGAACAGCTTCACCAGCCGGATTGATGGCATCTTTAATATCACGGATAAGTGCACTATCCGTTTTAATTTCAACCTGCGCATAACCAAATTCACGCTGATTTGACCCTTCAACTTTGCCGCCCAACTGCATGGCCATGGTTTGCATGCCGTAACACACACCCAATACTGGCACACCCGCAGTGAACACATAATCAGGCGCTCGTGGGCTGTCGTGTTCTGTGGTGCTTTCAGGGCCGCCGGAGAGGATAATACCGCTTGGATTAAAGTCACGGATTTGGGCTTCGGTTACGTCCCACGCCCATAATTCACAATAGACACCAATTTCACGAACGCGGCGTGCCACCAGTTGGGTGTATTGCGAGCCGAAATCAAGAATAAGAATGCGATGTTTATGGATATTTTTTGTCATGTGCGGCGTATTCCAAGGGTTTTTAATAAAAATAAATAACTGATAGCATTCCAGTCGGCGGGACCAAGAATTGAATTAACGCCCGCTGTATAGCATGCACAGCGGACGAAAATCAAACTCACCGGTTCAACCTTAGGCATTAGCCCATACGGTAGTTCGGTGACTCTTTAGTAATGGTCACATCATGCACATGGCTTTCTTGAATACCTGCGCCACTGATACGAACAAACTCAGCTTTGGTACGCAATTCATTGATAGTGCCACAGCCAGTCAGCCCCATACATGAACGCAGGCCACCCATTTGTTGATGCACAATCTCTTTAAGCAGACCTTTGTAAGCCACACGCCCTTCAATGCCTTCCGGCACTAATTTATCGGCAGCATTATCGGTCTGGAAGTAACGGTCTGAAGAGCCTTTGGACATCGCGCCCAGTGACCCCATACCACGGTAAGATTTAAACGAACGGCCTTGATACAGTTCGATTTCGCCTGGAGACTCTTCGGTTCCGGCCAACATAGATCCGACCATGACACATGCCGCGCCAGCCGCGATGGCTTTCGCGATATCACCAGAGAAACGAATACCGCCATCAGCAATCACCGGAATACCGGTGCCTTCCAAGGCTTCGACTGCATCGGCAATCGCCGTGATCTGTGGCACACCAACACCGGTCACAATACGGGTAGTACAGATAGAACCAGGGCCGATACCCACTTTAACCGCGCTCACGCCAGCATCAGCCAGCGCCTTCGCACCAGCACCTGTCGCAACGTTACCGCCGACGATTTGTAGGTTTGGATATTTAGCTCGCGTTTCACGTATACGCTGTAACACGCCTTCGGAGTGACCATGAGATGAGTCAATCAGCAAGACATCAACACCCGCAGCCACTAAAGCATCTACACGCTCTTCGTTACCTGCACCGGCCCCGACTGCAGCGCCAACACGTAAGCGACCATGTTCGTCTTTACAGGCGTTTGGCTTGCGTTCTGCTTTTTGGAAGTCTTTCACGGTGATCATGCCGCGTAAGTGGAAGCTATCATCAACCACCAATGCTTTTTCTACGCGTTTTTCATGCATTTTTTGCAGCACAACTTCGCGCGCTTCGCCTTCCCTGACAGTAACCAACCGCTCTTTTGGTGTCATCACCGCCGTCACGGGTTGATCCAAATCGGTGACGAAACGAACGTCACGGCCAGTGATGATCCCAACCAACTCATAATCTTCGGTCACGACCGGATAACCGGCGAAACCATTACGGGCGGTCAGTTCCTTAACTTGGCGTAGCGTCGTCGTTGGTGTCACCGTTTGTGGTTCGGTCACAACACCACTTTCGTGCTTTTTGACCCGGCTAACTTCTTCAGCCTGGCGCTCAATGGACATATTTTTGTGGATGAAACCTAAACCGCCTTCTTGTGCCAATGCAATGGCCAAGCGAGCTTCGGTAACGGTATCCATGGCTGCAGAGAGCATAGGAATATTTAGGCGGATAGTTGCAGTCAGTTGAGTGCCAAGTTCCGCCGTATTAGGCAGTACTGTGGAGTGGGCTGGAACCAAGAGGACGTCGTCAAACGTTAGAGCTTCTTTCGCGATACGTAGCATGGGCAATATCTCACCAAGGTGAATGTGAAAAGATAAAATATTGCCGTGGCATTCTACAGAGCGTAACCGTTTGCCTCCAGTACTTTTTCAGAATATTTCTTGCCAACCGGTTTCAGGTAGGTAATATCGATCAATTAAGTGCTTGTTTTAAAATTTGATCTAGGTCACATGTCACAATCCTCTGCCTCAACAATTTTTACCGTCAGCCGCCTAAATCAGACGGTGCGACAGCTGCTGGAAATGGAAATGGGCCAGATTTGGCTCACTGCTGAGATTTCTAATTTCTCTCAGCCCTCTTCCGGCCACTGGTATTTCACCCTGAAAGATGATCGGGCACAGGTGCGTTGTGCGATGTTTCGCAATACCAACCGCCGTACCACTTTTCACCCACAAAATGGCCAACAAGTTTTGGTCAGGGCATCGATTACGCTTTATGAGCCCCGTGGTGACTATCAGTTAATTGCCGAAAGTATGCAGCCTGCCGGTGACGGATTGTTGCAACAGCAATTTGAGCAGTTGAAGCAAAAACTGGCCGCAGAAGGGCTATTTGACCCTAGCATTAAGCACCCCCTCCCCAGCCCTGCCAAACAAGTCGGGGTCATTACCTCATCCAGTGGCGCGGCGTTACACGACGTGTTACAGGTGTTGCAACGCCGTGACCCTTCACTGCCGGTGATTATTTACCCAACAGCGGTACAAGGTGCTGATGCGCCAATGCAGATAGTCCGCGCCATTCAACTCGCTAACCTGCGGGGCGAATGCGATGTCTTGATTGTCGGGCGTGGTGGTGGCTCTCTGGAGGATTTGTGGAGTTTTAACGATGAGCGAGTTGCTCGCGCCATCTTTAGCAGTCGCATTCCTATTGTCAGCGCAGTCGGCCATGAAACCGATGTCACTATCGCTGATTTTGTTGCCGACTTACGCGCCCCAACCCCTTCTGCCGCTGCTGAGTTAGTCAGCCGTAACCAGCTTGAACTGGTCAGGCAAATACAAGGGCAGCAACAAAGAATGGAAATGGCGATGGATTACTATCTGGCACAACGTAGCCAGCAATTCACTCGCCTCGAACATCGTTTGCAGCAACAACATCCCCATTTGCGTTTAGCACGTCAGCAAACGCTGCTGCTGAAGCTGCAACGTCGCCTAGCAGAGAGTGCGCAGACACAAATTCGTTTATTGGGCAAACGTACCGAACGGCTCCAACAGCGTTTGGTTCAAGCTCAACCGCAAGGACAAATTCACCGTTATAGTCAGCGGGTACAACAACAGGAATACCGTTTGCGTCAAGCATTGGAGCGCCAACTCAATGACTATCGTCAGCGCTTTGGTATCGCCTGTTCGCAACTGGAGACAGTTAGCCCATTAGCGACTTTGGCTCGCGGCTACAGCGTGACACAAACCCCTGCAGGTGCACTGCTCAAGACCACCAAGCAAGTTCATACCGGTGACAAGCTGACTACTCGGCTACAGGATGGTTGGGTGGAAAGTGAAATCACCCAAATCAATGTGGCGAAAAAGCCCCGTCAGCGTAAGACAACAGAAAATTAGTGCTGAATCATTAACCTATCGCCATGCCATTAGGGTATTGGCAGATAACTAAAACGAACACGGCTTTTCGAAATCAGCCCGTGGCCCTGCTGGCAAAAATAATCTACCGCACCGCAGGCTTTCAGCACTTGCAGAGGCTTGCCGCATTCAGGGCACTCTGCCTGCTGCTGATAGTTGCCCTGGCAGTGACTGCAATGAAAGTGACCACTGACTTCACCCATCACTTTTTGGCAAACCGGACATAACGCTTCCATCATTTCACTCCTGCACTTGCATTAAAAAATCACATCACACCCATCGACCGTAAGAAATAAATCCCCAGTGCCGTGGTGAAGAAAGATCCGACAGTCGTCAGCGCAATGATATTCGCGGCTAAGGTGGCATTGCCTCCCATTGCACGGGTCATAACATAACTACCCGCGGCGGTTGGCGTGGCAGAAAAGAGGAAAATAATCCCAAGCGTCGCCCCGCGAAAGCCCATCAGTATCCCGCCAAACGTCATCAAAAAAGGGACCACGAATAATTTGGCTACCGATGATAATGCCGCCACGTTAGACGAACGGAACATTGCCTGCCAATCGAGGCTCGCCCCTGTACATAGCAGAGCCAATGGGAGGGCTAATGCGGAAATATAGCCGCCAGTCTGCACAATCACTGTCGGGATCGGTAATCGAGTCTGGGCATAGGCCAAACCGCATAATAGCCCAATGATCAAAGGATTAGTGACGATGCTACGCAGCAACGATAATTTGCTAATTTTACCACCCTGCCCAGACTGTAGGCTGCGGGTGAGCGTTATCACCGATAACATATTAAACAATATCACCGTGACCGTTAGGTACATTGAACCCAGAGCAACACCTTCGGCGCCATAGGCTGTCATCGCGAAAGCTAAGCCGACAATGGCAGTATTCGCCCGAAAACCACCCTGCACGAAAACCCCGCGCTCTTTTGGGTCTTTGACTAACCATTTGGCTGAGAATTCAAGCAGTAGGAAGGTCGCTAGCGTTCCAATTGCACCATAGATAACCAATGGCAAGTTATCCATCAGACTGACATTGTTGGTGGCAATACTGAAAAACAGCAGACAAGGGAGAGCGAGATTGAAAACCAGGCGAGTTGCGCCATCACAAAAACGGTCATCCAACAGACTACCGCGCCGTAACAGCACACCGAGTAACATCATTAGTAGGTTCGGTACCGTGACACCAAATGCGAAGCTCCAAGTTTCCCAAGACATAGCTGGCTCTCAACTCCTTTTGTTTACCGTGACACAATCTAATTTTGGGGCTCGCCCATGCGGGTGATTAAAGACACAACGCTAAATAGACAAAAAGCGCGGAATATCCGCGCTTTGCTGTCGTTACTTACCTTTTTTCAGGTGCGACATTAAGCGTTTACGCTTACGCATCTGATTCGGCGTTAAGGTATTGCGCTTACCTGCAAACGGGTTCTCACCCTCTTTAAACTGAATGCGAATTGGCGTACCCATCACTTTCAGTGAACGACGGAAGTAATTCATCAGGTAGCGTTTGTAAGAATCAGCTAGATCCGTAACCTGATTGCCGTGGATAACCACAATCGGTGGGTTATAACCACCCGCATGAGCATACTTCAGCTTAACGCGGCGACCACGAACTAAAGGTGGCTGATGGTCTTCTTCCGCCATTTGCATAATACGGGTCAGTAATGAAGTCCCGACTCGCTTAGTCGAACAATCATAAGCTTCTTGGATGGATTCAAACAGGTTGCCAACGCCACTGCCGTGTAATGCAGAAATAAAGTGAATACGGGCAAAGTCAACAAAGCCAAGACGCAGGTCCAGCATATCTTTCACTTGCGTACGTGCTTCTTCTGTCATGCCATCCCATTTATTGACCGCAATAACAAGTGAGCGCCCACTATTGAGAATGAAGCCTAGCAACGACAGATCCTGATCTGATATGCCATCACGGGCATCAATAACCAGCAGCACTACGTTGGAGTCCTCGATGGCCTGCAAGGTTTTGATAACCGAGAATTTCTCAACAGTTTCAGTGACTTTACCGCGTTTACGCACGCCAGCCGTGTCGATCAAGACATATTCACGCTCATCACGTGTCATCGGGATGTAAATACTGTCACGGGTGGTGCCCGGTAAGTCATACACCACCACACGGTCTTCACCGAGGATACGGTTAGTTAGTGTGGACTTACCTACATTAGGACGCCCAACAATAGCCAGTTTGATTGGCAGACTGCGCGGATCAAAATCATCCTCTTCGTCGTCTTCAGGAATTTCGTCTTCATCCGCTTCCTGCGCAGCCCAATAGGCAGCGTTTGCCTCTTCATCGGTCAACTCAACTTCAGGCTCTTCGGCATCCATATAAGGTGCCATGACATCTTCAATCAGTTGAGTCACACCACGGCCATGGGAAGCTGCGATCGCATGAACTTCACCCAAGCCTAATGAATAGAAATCAGCGGTAGCGGTATCTGGGTCAATACCATCAGTTTTGTTAGCAACCAGAAAAGTGGCTTTCTCACGGCTACGTAAATGCTGGGCGATGCCCTGATCCGCAGGCATCAGGCCTGCACGCGCATCAACCATAAACAGCACAATATCAGCCTCTTCAATCGCCAATAACGATTGACCGGCCATTTTGGTTTCTACACCGTCTTCTGTGCCATCAATACCACCGGTATCGATAACAATAAATTCATGCCCTTCGACTTCGGCACGACCATATTTGCGGTCACGCGTAAGTCCGGGAAAGTCCGCAACTAACGCATCACGGGTGTGCGTTAAGCGGTTAAATAAAGTGGATTTACCCACATTCGGGCGCCCGACCAGCGCGATGATAGGTATCATTGTTGAAGCCTCATTACTTAATTTTCAAAGCGTTACCGCGCTGAACAAAACCTTCAACAGCACAGTTTATAGAATACAAACGGCCCCTGATCATCAGGAGCCGCTTTGAATCCTTCGTCCTCGACGTTACAACGATTTAGCGGCATTCATTCATTTGCTGCTTTGCTGTAACGCCAATGAATTCGGGTATTGGCCTGTTAAACAGGCTCTGAATCATAATTAACGGGTAAACGCGTAAACCGTGCCGCCTCTAGCCTGAACCAACAGCTTATCGCTGGCAACCACTGGCGCACTTAAGAAACCAGAGCTGTCCACACTTTGCTGAGCGACGAAACGACCATCATCCGTATTCACCCAGTGCAGATAACCTTCAGCATCACCGACCACCAGATAGCCATTATACATCACTGGAGCAGTCAAGTTACGATGTAATAAATCGCTTTGGCTCCAAAGGGTTATGCCACCATCAGTCTTCAGTGCAACAATTCGGTCATTCTGATCGACCAGATAAATACGGCCGCCATCAACAATAATGTCGTTGACTGACCCCATTTCACGTTTCCATATAATCTGGCCAGAACGCAGATCCAGTGCGGTCAAGTTGCCGTTGTAGGCTAGTGCATAGACCACACCATCAACCACAACCGGTGTCGTATCGACATCATTTAGACGGTCAATTTCAGTGGTGCCTGTCACTTGAGAAATACGCTGCTGCCAGATCAATTGGCCTTGTTCCATCATCACTGCACTGACGCGGCCATTATCACCACCAACAATCGCTGCACCAAATGCCACAGCCGGTGCAGATTCGCCCCGCAGAGACAATGCCGGCGTATCAAGATTGAGTGTCCACTTAATCGCACCGTCAGACTCATTTAGCGCTTGCAGCATACCATTTGAAGTGTGAATCAGTACCACACCATCGCTGACAACTGGACGGGATAAAGCTTCACCCGCCACCACGGTTTGCCAAGCAACCTGACCATCGTCAGAATTAAGGGCATAAACCACCGCTTTCTCGCTACCGACATACACATGTGCGCCAGAGGCTGTTACGCCACCCGAGAGCATTGCTGATCGATTACTGGTGAGGAAGTTGGTTTTCTCCGACAGATCGGTTTGCCAGATTTGCTTACCGGTGTCTGCATCCATGGCTTTCACCAAGCCTTTACGGTCAGCGGCGAAGACGGTTGTCCCCTGCCAAGCTGGGCGCAAATGAGAGTAATAATCACCAACACCACCACCAACTGACGTACTCCATACTTTAGTTGGCGTGAATTGGTTCTCAACTTTTGGCAATGGCGACATGGTCACCACATCTTCTTCACTGTTAAACAGCGAACAACCGCTCAATAGGGCAACAGAGACAAGTCCTACTAAGAGTGTTTTACGCAATTGCATGGGAATACCCCTTAGCTGGACAAATTATTCAATTTCATGCGCAGCAAAGCTTGCAGCGCCTGAGAAGCATTGGATTCGATGCCTTTAGTGTAAGCAGCCCGAGCACCAGGGATGTCACCTTTACTTAATAACGCATCGCCACGAACATCTTGAGCCATTGCAGACCAGCCATCACCTTGGACTGCATCCAAAGTTTTCAGCGCTTCGTCTGGTTTTTTCAATTGCAGTTGCAAACGAGCAAGACGCAAATTAATCAGTGACAGCAGGTTTTCATCTTTGGTCTGACCCAGTGCCTGAGTCAGTTGCTGTGCTGCCTTATCAAATTGATTTTGCTCAACGAAATGATGCGCCAGTTCGAGTCCGGCAAGTACGCCATAGTTATTGGTATTGCTCTGTACAAACTTTTCAGCAAGTGCAACACCATCAGCGCTATTGGCTGACAACGCATCACTGGCTTGCTGATAAGCAGAGGCAGCGTCAGCCATCGCAGTGGTCTCATGACCCTGCCAGTAACGCCAACCTACTAATGCACCAATCCCGAGCACTACACCCACAGCCAGCGCTTTACCGTTCTCAATAAAGAAACGGCGCACTGCATCAACCTGCTCATTTTCAGTGGTATAGACTTCCACGGTGTCTCTCTCCTTAACCCAGCATCAAAGCCAGACGCGCAGCTACATCTGCTTGCGCCAGCGTTTCTTGTTCACCATTCCGCAAATCTTTTACCACTACTTTCTGTGCGGCTACTTCGCTTTCGCCAAGCATTAATGCAACACGGGCTCCCCACTTATCAGCACGGGTAAATTGCTTTTTGACATTACCACCGCCGTAATTGGTCATTAACTTCAGCGCTGGCATAGCATCACGCAAATCTTCAGCAAGCAGCATCGCGGCACTTTGCGTATTTTGCCCTGACGAGATGACATACACATCAACCGTTGCAGGTACTTGGAAATCAGCGTTGACTGCCTGTACCAGTAGGACTAAACGCTCTAGCCCCATAGCAAACCCTACAGCAGGCGTAGCACGACCACCTAATTGTTCAACCAAACCATCGTAACGCCCACCGGCACAGACGGTGCCTTGTGCGCCTAAGCTGCTCGTCACCCACTCAAATACTGTGCGGTTGTAATAATCCAAGCCACGCACTAAACGTTCATTAACGGTATATGGGATGCTGGCCTTGTCTAAAAGTTCACACAAACCGGCAAAATGTTGTTTTGACTCTTCATCTAAATAGTCAGATAGCTTAGGCGCGTCATTGAGCAGTTGTTGCACGTCAGGATTTTTGGAGTCCAATACGCGCAATGGGTTGCTGTACATACGGCGCTTACAATCCTCGTCCAACACCTCAATGTGTTGCTCCAAAAACGTCACTAATGCTTCGCGGTAATCTGCCCGAGCATCTAAGGATCCAATGGAGTTGAGTTCAAGCTGTACATGTTCTGATATACCCAACGCACGCCACCAACGGGCTGTCAGCAAAATCAATTCTGCATCAATATCTGGCCCTTGCAGACCAAAAACTTCAGCGCCTAATTGATGGAACTGGCGATAGCGTCCTTTTTGCGGGCGCTCGTAGCGGAACATGGGGCCGATGTACCACAAACGTTGTTCCTGATTGTACAGCAGACCATGTTCAATCCCAGCACGCACACACCCTGCGGTGCCTTCCGGACGCAGAGTCAGACTTTCGCCATTGCGATCGTCAAAGGTATACATCTCTTTTTCAACCACGTCGGTGACTTCACCAATAGCGCGTTTGAATAACGGGGTCTGCTCTACAATCGGCATGCGAATTTCGCTGTAACCGTAGCCTGCAAGCACTTGTTTCAAGATGCTTTCAATGCGCTGCCATATCGCCGTATCGGCTGGCAGGTAGTCGTTCATACCACGAATGGCTTGAATGTTCTTTGCCACGTCTGTTCTCTGTAGTTTTGTCCCTATCTAACATGAAGTGGCTGCATCATCAGCAGCAACCCCAGTAAGACTGGGCATAGTGCAAAAAATAAAGTCGATTATAGAGGCTTGCCACCTATTTATTCAATGGCGACAATTTGTTGCCTCTACCGGCGCAATAATAAAGTGAGGCTAGCCCACTTTTACTGACTGGCTAATATTGCATAGCTTATAACGCTTATTTATCATCCAGTTGATTGATAGCAATACGATTATTAGCATCAAGTATTGAAGCTTTGGCGCGAATCTTTGCTTCCAACTGGTCAATCATCTCTTTGTTATCAAAGCGTTCTCTTTGCCGAACACCGTCTTCGTAGAAACCACTTTGATTACGAGCACCGGTCACACCAATAGTCGATACTAATGCCTCACCCGGCCCGTTGACGACACAGCCAATGATAGAAACGTCCATAGGGGTAATTAGATCTTCCAGCCGTTGTTCCAGCGCATTCACCGTGCCGATAACATCGAACTCCTGACGAGAGCAGGTTGGACAAGCAATAAAATTAATCCCGCGGGCACGAATGCGCAGTGATTTCAGAATATCGAAACCAACTTTGACTTCCTCGACAGGGTCCGCCGCCAATGAGATACGCAATGTATCTCCAATCCCTTCTGACAACAGTAAACCTAACCCAATCGCCGATTTCACAGAACCACTACGCGCACCACCGGCTTCAGTGATCCCTAAATGCAGCGGGTTGTTAATTTGCTTCGCTAACAGGCGATAAGAGTTTACGGCCAAGAAAACATCGGAGGCTTTCACACTGACCTTAAACTGATCAAAATTAAGGCGGTCGAGAATATCGACATGGCGCATCGCGGATTCAAGCAGTGCTTCCGCTGTAGGCTCTCCGTATTTCTCCTGAATATCTTTCTCCAGCGAGCCACCGTTGATACCAATACGAATAGGGATATTGTGATCACGAGCGCTGGCAACCACCTCCCGAATACGGGATTCGTTACCAATATTACCGGGGTTAATTCGCAAGCAATCAACACCGTATTCAGCGACTTTAAGGGCAATACGGTAGTCAAAATGAATATCAGCAACCAGCGGCACATTAGACTGCTGTTTGATCAACTTAAATGCTTCAGCCGCATCCATTGTCGGGACTGAGACACGTACGATATCCACACCAACACGTTCCAAGGCTCTGATTTGGGCAACGGTTGCATCAACATCTGTGGTTTTAGTATTGGTCATCGATTGCACAGCAATCGGCGCACCATCACCAATCGGCACTTTACCGACGTAAATCCGAGTCGATTTACGTCGAATAATTGGGGATTCGTTATGCATTACACACTCTCCTTTACAGTCGTGTAGTTTATACAACAGAGCAGTCTTGCAAAACTACAGGGGTTGTCTGTTTGAACCACCCTGTAGCTTGTCAAGACCACAATATTACTCTACACCGACAGTCAGGCGGGCTACGCGATTAGCCTTAATAAATTTACTTAAATCTACTGGATTCCCCTGATAAGTAATCGTCAGCGCACTTGGTGCACCAATGGTCAGCTTATAAGGCGATTTACCCGATAGATTGAGGGTAGCCCCTCCTTTCTGGATACCGCTAAACAGCGTTTTTCCACTGGCATCAACAACCTGTAACCAGCAGTCAGCGGTAAAGTTCATGACTAATGAACCCGCCGACAATGCGGCACCATTTACGCCAGCATCTGCTGTCGGTAATGGTGATTGCGCAGTAGAAACATCAGGCAGCGGAGCCTGACTTGGGGAAACAACAACGGAATCTGCTGGTGCGGTTCCCTGAGGAGGAGTCTCGACACTGTTATTAGCCATATCGGTTGGTGCTGTACTGTTTACCGTAGGCGCAGAATTCGTTGCTGTAGAAGTTGGCTCGCTGCTAATAGGTGCCTGAGCATCCGAGGACGCTGTAGGATCACTATTCTCATCAGCCAACGGCACACTTTGCCCACCATTTTGCGACAGTTGGGCAGACGACTGATCTGCCATAGTCGCAATTTCAGCTTGTTGTGCTTGATGATTTTGCCACCACCATGCACCAGTCAGCCCTAACACAACCAACACAATTAGCCAGGTGAACGTCATCAACCAGCCATCACGTTTTTTATGCTTTTTACCCAATGAAAAACTCTGCATTGGGGCGACTTTCGTCGCTCGGACAGGCGCTTGTTTTTCTAGCATTGGCAACAGCTCATCTTCAGGAAGATGAACCAGTTTGGCGTAAGAACGAATGTAACCACGGTGGAATGTCGAGGCGAGATTAGCTTGTGCTTTATCCTCCTCAATATCACGGATTGTGGATACTTTCAGACACAGACGTTCTGCAACTGTCTGCTGAGTGAACCCGAGTGCTTCACGGGCTTGACGCAGGCGCACACCTGTCGTCTCTGGAACAGTTTGATCTTGGGAGGCTTCAGTATTCATTAGCTAGAAAATGCTGGTACTGTTTGGATTGTGGAAAACTTCGCGCAAGCTGCTTGCCATAGCGTTGAACACTATCTTGACGGCCTGCTAGCGCGGCGAAACGAATTTGTAACCATAAACTTTCAGCACTGGCTGGTAGCGTATGTTGGTAAACATCCAGTAATAGTTGCGCCTGAGCGCGATTCCCTTCTCCAAAATGCCTTTCAGCTTCTGCAAGCAGCGACTCACCTTTATCTGGGTCATACTTCAATGCTCGGCTCAACAATACTTTTGCCTGATCATTTTGGTTGGCCCGTAAAAAGCAATATCCGGCGTTTTCCAGACTATCGGCAACCTGCCCGTAATCTGGTAACAGCGCTGCTGCGCTAAACTGTTGTTGGGCCGGTACATACTGCCCTAAACTACACAGAAACGCACCGTAATTATTCAGTACAGTGCCATTTCCAGGTGCCAGTTTCATCGCCTGCTGATAACGCTGCTCTGCCGCATTATTTTCGCCGATACGCTGCTCATAAAATGCCATGCCCAATTGAGCGCGATAATCCTGCGGATCCGCCTCTACAGCCTTCTCAAGATTCAGCCGCGCAGCATTAAGATCACCTTGCGCCAAATACTCTAAACCCAGTTGTAAACGCGTCTGCCCTGCCGCTGGCTGGCTGATTTTTTCCGGCGATGAACCGGAACACCCAGCCAATACCATCGCTAGCAGGCAAACTCTCCACAGTCTTATCAGCTTCATGCTTTCTCAATTGTCCTTATTTGTGAAGATGAGTGCTAAATTCAGACACTCATTTTAGTCCCATTACTGGCATTTGAATAACTTTTTCATTGTCGAGGAACTTACAAATTATAAGTTAAATAACAATCAGTTATCCTAGCCAATCCAAACTTATGAATCAGACTGTCTTAATGGCAATAGGTTCACCTGCCATTTTCTTTTTCAACGTGCGCTTAGTGCGGTCAATCACTTCACCAGCCAACTGACCACATGCGGCATCGATATCATCACCACGAGTCTTACGAACAATGGTGGTAAAACCATAATCCATCAGTACCTTAGAAAAACGATCTACGCGGCTGTTAGAGCTACGACCATATGGTGCACCAGGGAACGGGTTCCATGGAATCAAGTTAATCTTGCATGGCGTATCTTTTAAGCACTCAGCTAATTGATGCGCTTGATCGGTACTGTCATTGATGTGATCCAGCATAACGTATTCAACCGTAACCCGCCCACCATTAGCGTTGGATTTTGCCAAATAGCGACGAACCGCAGCGAGGAAGGTTTCAATATTGTATTTACGATTAATAGGGACGATTTCATCGCGAATATCGTCAGTCGGTGCATGCAAGGAAATGGCCAGTGCCACATCAATCATATCGCCCAACTTATCCAGCGCCGGAACAACACCAGAAGTGGACAGCGTCACTCGGCGCTTGGACAGACCAAAACCAAAGTCATCCATCATGATATCCATGGCGGGTACGACGTTATTCAGGTTCAGTAAGGGTTCACCCATGCCCATCATCACCACGTTTGTGATAGGACGAGTCCCCGTTGATTTCAGTGAGCCGATAACCTGCGCCGCGCGCCATACTTGACCAATGATTTCAGATACGCGTAAGTTGCGGTTAAAGCCTTGCTGCGCTGTTGAGCAGAACTTGCACTCTAACGCACAGCCTACCTGCGATGAAACACACAAAGTGGCGCGGTCGCCTTCCGGGATATACACGGTTTCGACTTGCTGATCACCCACTTTGATGGCCCATTTAATGGTGCCATCTGTAGAACGTTGCTCTTCCGCCACTTCAGGTGCGCGGATTTCTGCCACACGTTGTAACTTCGCGCGTAGCACTTTATTGATGTCGGTCATTTGCTCGAAATCGTCGTAGCAATAGTGATACATCCACTTCATGACCTGATCTGCTCGGAAAGGTTTTTCACCCATATTGGCGAAAAACTCACGCATCTGTTGGCGATTTAAATCGAGTAGATTGATTTTGCCAGTGACAGGGGTTGAAGTTTCAACCGCATTGTCAGGCTGAAGGGCAGCATCAATTGACGCTGATGCAGTTAATAATTGTTCGGACATGAGTTGTCGTGGCCTCGTTGTTACACTTTACGGCGCTGCGCTATAAACCAGGTATGGCTTCAGAAACGGCGATATATGAATAAATATAAATAATAAAACGCCCCAGAAGAGATAGCTCTACCGAGGCGCGGCATTGTACGAATTTTAAGGCATGGATTCCATGATTGGAAAGGTGCCGGACCAACTTTATTGTTTCTGTTGGTTAAATACCGGCTATTTCCAAACTGAATCAATTAATTAGCTGCGAGGAAAAATCTCATCCGCGGCGAAAAAATAAGCGATTTCACGCTGAGCAGATTCAACAGCATCCGAACCGTGTACCGCGTTAGCAGTGAAGCTATCAGCAAAATCAGCACGCAAAGTCCCAGCCAAAGCGTTATCTGGGTTAGTTGCGCCCATGATATCACGGTGACGCTGAACGGCATTTTCACCTTCCAACACTTGAACCATGATTGGGCCTGATGTCATAAATTCGACCAAACCATCAAAGAATGGACGGCCTTTATGTTCAGCGTAAAAACCTTCGGCTTGTTCTTTAGACAGGTGCAGCATTTTTGCCGCAATAATTTTGAAGCCAGCACTTTCAAAACGTGCATAGATGGCACCAATATCGTTATTAGCAACAGCATTGGGTTTGATGATGGAGAAAGTACGTTCTAAAGCCATGATAACCTCTATTGGATTTTTAATATCAGTCAGACTCAGAACCGCCATCCACTTAATCAGCCGATAAACACGGTGGGGACGGTTCCTTTAACGACAAAATGATGCCGACCTGTACAGTGGTCGCAGATTATAGGGGTGTGATAAGCGCTTGCATATGGGAATCACAACATTTTATTAAAAAATATTTATCTTAATTGCTCAAATTTATGCACAAATCACATTTATCTGGCTCCACTTACAATTCATCAATAAATTTAAAGCCGACCTTCTTTTTAACAATCGCTGAAGGTTGGCTAATCACATCTGAAACTAAAGCCCTTTTCCCTTTTTTAGCGGCAAAATGAGCAAGTGCTTTGATAGCTGCGGTGCCGGCCCCCCTGATCGCCCCTTCATTTAGCGGGTGCAGCACATATGCGGGATCGGACAGTGACCCCCCAATCCCTAAATCTGTATCATTAATATCAACAGCCAATGTGATACTCACTATCTTCCCTGATAGCCGAACAATGACATAAATATAATCTTCGCGGCTGGTTCTTAACCAACTCTGAATAACATCACTGACAATACGTGAAGCTGGAATAATCGAATCTCTGGCATGAACTACATTGGGTTCAATATCAGAAGAATCATCACTGCTGTCCTCAATAAGTAGAAGAGGCTGACGGTATAGCCGGTGCCATTCTTCTACTGTTGGACTCACATTTTGTCGGGCAGGCAATGTCACATTGGGAGCCCCCGTAATTATTTCAATCTCAAAATTCAGTTCAGGATGTTCAACCCACTGCCCAGCCTGTCTTATTCTGGGAATAGTTTCTGTATAGCTGAAGTTTTCTAATACCAATTCATAACGGCCAAGCAGCAATTCCTGTGACCGCTGTGGTGGGAGTACTGGGGATTCAGTATTATTATGACTCAGATAATTGGCATAACTGAGTTGAGAGAAGTCGAATGCAGTTTTTAAGCGAATCAAATCTTCATCGACATTTTCGGCAATAAAAGCCCCCACACTGCGCACCAGGCGCTTTTCGGCTTCAACATCTATTACAGCATACCCTGTATCCTGATGATGAAGAATACGCTCAATGACTCGTCCAAAATTTTCTGCATTCCAGCCTGATAGGCTATCACCAAATAATAAAGTAAAGGTAGTCAGAATATCCAATGTCCAATTAATACATGCCGGAGAATCATCACGTCGGGTTCGGATATTTGGGAGTAATTGTTCCTTCATCGAAACTTTACAGGCTAAGGCAGTTGCAAGCATCGTTAATGATTGCTTATCCAGACCAGCCTTAATGTAGGTGAGTGTTCCATGAGGTTCTGTTAAAGGAAGTTTAGAAGTAGGCTCACTATTGGAACTAACTTTTGGTAAGGGTTTCGATGAGCCAGAAATTTGTAATATTTTATCACTACTACCATTAAAGAAATCAGATATATTCCTCACAAACCGATCGACCTGATTACATTCTCCTTGCACAATATAGTTGTACATATTGAGAATTGGTATTAGCCAACAAGATGTTTTCCCTGGGATACTACGCTCGGTTCTTTGAACGGCTTTTTCAGCGGCCATCACAATTTTATCTATGATAACTGACTTGTTTCCATTTAAGTTGAAGTTCAAAATAGAAAAGTGAATGTCATCTTTATTGGGATTGAATAAGTATCCAATTATGGGTGATAAATAGAGCATTTCATGATCAAAAGATTCTATAAATTGCGATTCAAAATACCCACCATTGAAACGTGACAATATTGACAACCGATTACTATTACTACTCATTTCATAATAAGCAGCATTACTAATGTAATCATGAATATAATATATAACTCTATCTTTAACTCTGATAAGCCCATTATCAGACAACCAAATTAAATAATCATCATTACCTGTCAATTTAAGACTGATTAATACTTGCTTTGAACCTATCCGTTCATCATTCCAATATTGACCAAAAATACTCTTTATCGGGATGACCATCTTGTTATTGACAACACAAGAACGATCACAAACAAAATTATCTATTTGCGATGCCGTAATACTTGAAATATTAAAAGCCATACCCAGTTCTTTTAAAGTGTCTAACAAAAAATTCTCCGTTAACACAAATCTATCGCCATTGTAACGGTCATCTTTGTAGAGAGTCACTTGCATAGCTGAAGGGACACTAATCGAGCTAATTCTATCATTCAATGAGTCCGAAATATTATGTTTCTTTTCATTATATAGGTCAATTTGTTCATTATCAGAGAGACAAATCGCCTCACCCTCGAAACGATCATACTCATAAAAACAAGCAGAATACCTTATTTTGAAAGAACTTATAATATCGTTGAAATAATTAAAATCAGGATGAGATAAAAAATCAATGTTATTCTTTAGTGTTGTTGAACGACCTGAGAAGTTATCATTCTCATAGATTGAAACGACCATTCCCTCCGGAACATTAATGGATGATATTCTGTCATTCCAACTCTTCATTATACGCTTAACTTCATCACCCTCTGCAGCGCAGATGGACTCCCCTGTATAATTTGAATCCGCATAAAAGCAGACCTTATCTTTTTCGGCTAAAACGTCATAGCTTAAAACCATTAGCAATGAGATAAATAATAGTTGGTACTTATTTTTCATCATTAAAGCCCACCCTATCGTTAGTTAAGGGATATATCTTTATGGAAATAAAGATTACCAGAAACTTAATTAGTCTAGCGAATAAGGGAGTGTTTTTTATATTCCATTTTTTATTACAATAAGTCTGACTTTCAAAAGATCACCAGTA